>NZ_JAUZUZ010000001.1:0-974927 GCF_031844345.1 Curtobacterium sp. BRD11 | reverse complement strand
ACCGGGCCGACCCGCACACCGCCACCGCAGGTCGGGTAGCCTGGCGCGCCGGTAGGATCGTGTGGTCATGACTGCACCGTTCACCACTGCCACCGGCTCCGACGTCCGAGTCCGTTTCTGCCCGAGCCCGACCGGGACCCCGCACGTGGGGCTCATCCGGACGGCCCTGTTCAACTGGGCCTACGCGCGCCACACCGGCGGCAAGCTCGTGTTCCGCATCGAGGACACCGACGCCGCTCGGGACAGCGAGGAGTCCTACGAGCAGATCCTCGACGCGCTCCGGTGGCTCCGGCTCGACTGGGACGAGGGCGTCGAGGTGGGCGGTCCGCACGGTCCGTACCGCCAGTCCGAACGCTCGGACGTGTACGAGGACGTCATCGCGAAGCTGCGTGCGTCCGGCCACGTCTACGAGTCGTACGTGACACCGGAGGAGATGGAGGCCCGGAACACGGCCGCCGGTCGCGACCCGAAGCAGGGGTACGACAACCACGAGCGCGACCTGACCGAGGCCGAGCGCCAGGCGTTCCGCGACGAGGGGCGGCAGCCGGCGCTGCGGCTGCGTGTGCCCGACCGCGACCTCAGCTTCGACGACCTGGTGCGCGGCGAGATCACCTTCAAGCAGGGCACCTTCCCGGACTTCGTGGTGGTCCGCCCCAACGGCAAGCCGCTGTACACGTTCACGAACCCGGTCGACGACGCCCTGATGGGGATCACCCACGTGCTGCGCGGTGAGGACCTGCTGTCGTCGACCCCGCGGCAGATCGCGCTGTACGAGGCGCTCGTCGAGGTCGGCATCACCGACGTCGTCCCCCGCTTCGGACACCTCCCGTACGTCATGGGGGAGGGCAACAAGAAGCTCTCGAAGCGCGACCCCGAGTCGAACCTGTTCCACCACCGTGCCGCCGGCATGGTGCCGGAGGGGCTCCTCAACTACCTCGCGCTGCTCGGCTGGTCGATCGGCCCGGACCGCGACGTCTTCTCGTCGGACGAGATGGTCGCCGCGTTCGACGTCGTCGACGTGAACCCGAACCCCGCCCGCTTCGACCACAAGAAGGCCGAGGCGATCAACGGTGACCACATCCGTCTGCTCGACGCCGACGACTTCCGCGGACGCCTGCTGCCGTACCTGACGGACTTCGTGTCGGTGCCGCCGACCGCCGAGCAGGAGCGGGTGCTCGCGGCGGCGGCCCCGCTGGTCCAGGAGCGCATGCAGCTCCTCGGCGAGGCTCCGGCGATGCTCGGCTTCCTGTTCACGACCGACGACGAGCTCGTGGTCGAGGACGACGCCCGCGCCACGCTGAAGGACGACGCCGGGGACGTGCTCCACGCCGGGGTCACCGCGCTCGAGGGCGTCGAGGACTGGACGACCGGGTCGATCGAGGCAGCCCTGCGGTCGTCCCTCATCGACGGCATGGGCCTCAAGCCGCGCGTGGCGTTCGGACCGCTCCGCGTCGCCGTGTCCGGGCGCCGGATCAGCCCGCCGCTGTTCGAGTCCATGGAGATCCTCGGCAAGGAGTCCACACTCACCCGTCTCCGCCGACTCGCGGACCGCTGACACCGTCGTGGTGACGACTCCGGGTGCGCGGGACGGCGACGGCCTGTCCGTCGACGTCGCGGTCATCGGTGCCGGTCCGGCCGGGCTGAGCGCTGCGCTCAACCTGGTCCGCGCCCGGCGGACGGTGCTGCTCGTCGACGCGAACCGACCGCGCAACGCTGCCACACTCCGTTCGCACGGCTTCGTCACGCGCGACGGGATCTCGCCGCTCGAGCTCCGGAAGCTCGGCCGGGTCGAGGTCGAGTCCTACCCGGAGGCGACCGTCGTGCAGTCGGTCGTCGACCGTGTGGCCCGCGACGGTGACGGCTGGTCGGTGCACGGTTCCTCCCGCGGGGCCGAGCTGCGGGCCCGCGCGAGGGCCGTCGTGGTCGCGACGGGGCTCCGGGAGGAGTTCCCGGCACTGCCGTCCCTGCGAGCCCTCTACGGCACGTCGGTGCACAGCTGCGTCGAGTGCGACGGGTACGAGCACGCAGGGCAGCCCCTCGCGTTCCTGTGCGAGACGTCCGACGTGGTGGACCGCGCGTTGCTCGTCGGTTCGTGGACCGACGACCTGGTGGTCTACACGAACGGTGCCGCGGTGCTGGACGATGCCGGCCGTGCGCGACTGTCGGCGGCGGGCGTGACGGTCGACGAACGGCCCGTGGCCGACCTCGAGGGCGGTCGGGACGGCCTCACCGGTGTCCGCCTGGCGGACGGCGACGTGCGGCCGCACACCGGAGCGTTCGTGCGACCCCTGTGGCACGCCGACCTCGACTGGCTCGACGCGCCGGCGGACCGGGACGCCGAAGGGCTCCTCCGCGTGGACCGCGTCGGTCGGACCCGGGTGCCCGGGCTGTACGCCGTCGGCGACGTCACCCCGCCGGGTCCCGAGCAGCTCGTCGTGGCAGCCGGTCACGGGGCGTCGACGGCAGCCGCGGTGCACCGGGACCTGGTGGGTGGTCTCGAGGACCTCCGGGATGCTGTACAGTAGTTGATCGTGCCCCGGACAACGGGGAACGGAAGGCCAGCAGGCCTTTTGGGGTATGGTGTAATTGGCAACACAGCGGTTTCTGGTACCGTCGTTCTTGGTTCGAGTCCAGGTACCCCAGCTCGAAGGAAAAGCCCCCGGGAGATCCCGGGGGCTTTTCCCGTTCCCGGGCGCCTCGTACGAGGAGACACGCCCGGATCGACACGGAACGCCCGAATCAACACCGGGCGCGCGAACGGACGCGGAACGCCCGGAACGACACCGGACGCCGGCACCGAGGAGCGCCGGTGTCCCGGAGGTGTCGACGGTCGGTCCGTCGTGGTCGGCGTCCGGGCAGGAGCCCGCTCGGCGTCAGTCGGCCGCGCGGTACGCCACGACCCAGTCGACGAGCACGTGCCCGTCGGACCCCGCCGGCACGCGGGCGTCGCCGATCGCGGTCTCGGCCTGCAGGGTGACGCGCATCGGCACCCTCGGCACGGCGCCCGTCGTCGAGGCGACCAGTGCACCGTCCCACCAGAAGCGCACGACGTCGGCGGTCCACTCGACGGTGGCGACGTGCCAGTCCTCCTGGCCGCCCGGCACCGTCGGAGCGTCCTCCGGCAGGAACCGCATGGTGCGGTCCGCGGCGTCGAAGCTGCCCGGCACCGCCGACACCGGACGGACGTCGCCGCCCAGGTCGCCCTCCGGCCAGTCGATCTCGCCCTCGTTCCAGTCGCCCGACAGCGGCCAGAGGAGCATCACGAACTTGTAGCCGGGGGCATCACCGGCCCGGTAGCGGATCGAGACGCGCTGGTGCGTGTACGACCGGTAGCCCGCGGGCAGCACGGCCGCGACGAGTGGCTGACCGTCCTCGGTCCGCAGGTGGAAGTCGAGCGTCGAGTCGTGGACCGAGACGACCTCGTCCGGGTGGTAGATCCCCTTGCCCGAGGTGTCGCGGAACCCGCGGTACTCGGCCATCGCCGGGTAGACCGCGAGCAGGTCGCCGTGGGCGGCGTCGCGGTCGAAGTCCTCGGCGAGGTACGGGACCCAGCGGACCCCGCCCGACTCGACCGTCCCCGAGGGCATCTCCGCGGGCACGGCACGGTCGGCCCGGCGGATCGCCGTCGGCAGGACGACGGCCACGGTGCCGGTCAGCGCCGCGGCGCCGACGAGTCCCGCGACGACCGCACCGCGGCGCAGCACGTCGCGCCGTGTGGGGCCCCGTTCGGGCGTCGCGGGCTCACGCCGCACGGGCGACCTCGTAGATCCGGACACCGTCGCGGTCGTAGCGCAGCGTCCCGCGATCCGCTGCCGAACGTTCGAGGGCGTCGACCTCCGCGCCCGTCGCGGTGCCGCGGGCGACCACGTCCGCGCGCTCGGCGTCGGAGAACACCAGCCACGCGTCCCCGCCGTGCGCCCGGTCCGCGAGCGACTCGTCGAGGTCGGCCGGCGTGATGCCGTCCGGGTACCACTGCGTGAGGTCGCCCAGCGACTGCACCTGGCCCCAGCGCTGCAGGTACGCGGGGTACCCGGCGCCGATGACGGCAGGGAAGCCGCCGACGGTCGTCAGGGTGTCGTCCGCCGTGAAGCGGCCGTCCAGCCACCGCGCCGCCAGGACCTCGCCGGCCGGCGTCCGGTTCGCCTGCTCGGCTTGGAACGTCGTCGCGACGAAGAGCAGCGTCGTGACGCCGACCAGTGCGCCGGTGAGCAGGAGACGGAGCCGACGCCCGTGCAGCGCGTGGACGGCGGCGATCGCCAGGAAGGGCGCCGAGAAGAGCACGACGCGGAACCTGCCCTCACCCCCGTAGCTCTGCCCGAGGACGAGCACGACCGGGCACGCGGCGAGCCAGAGCACGAGCAGTGCCCGGTGGCCGTGACCGGCACGCACCGTCCGCACGATGCCGACCAGGGCGACGACCGCGACCAGGGCGGTGAGGGCGAGCACCCCGCGGCTCTGCAGGGTGGTCGCGAGCGACGGGATCGCGATCGACGTCGAGGCGGCCGTGGCGTTGCTCACCGGGTCGAACCCGGTGGTCAGGCCGAACTTCTCCTGCACGTAGTCGAGGTTCGGCAGGAGGTACAGCAGCGGTGCGGCGACGACGGGCAGCGCGGTCCACCAGGGTCGGACGACCCCGATCACGACGAGCGGGACGAACGCGGCGACGAGCACGTAGGGCGTGAGCTGGTGCGACGCCGTGATCACCGCCTGGAGGAGCACGACCAGGACCACCGCGGTGACGGTCGCGGTGCGGGTGGCGGCGGTACCGGGGTCGACGGCCGCGGCGGTCCCACCGGTCGGCACGATCGGTGCCCGGCGGGCCCGGAGCAGCCGGGAGACGACACCGACGATCCCGCGCCCGAGCGCGTTCGGGGTGCTGCGCAGCGTGGTGAGCACGACGAGCACGACGGCGAGGAAGAGCGCGAAGGCGAACGCCTGCGGTGAGTAGTAGTCCTGACCGACCCAGTTCGCGGCGCTGAAGACCACGGCGGCCGTGACCGCCCAGCGGCCCCGGAGCCCGAGCGCCCGGGCGATCCCCAGGACGAGCGCACCGTCGAGCAGGGCGAACGCGACCTCCACGAAGCGGACCGGCGCTGCGGCGTCCGTGGTCCCCGTGACGGAACCGAGGAAGGCGCTCACCGCGAAGAAGCCCGGCCAGCGGTTGTAGATGTCGATCGCCGGGTCGACCGAGCCGTGCTGCTGGATGTACGCGGTGACGGCGATGTGCTTGAAGACCCAGGGCGGTCGGGGCTCGGCAGCCGCGAGGTTCGCCGTGCCGTACACGACCACGACGAGCACGGCGGCGGTGGCGGTGCCGAGCGCGGCCGGGAACCGACGGTCGACCAGCGCGACGACGGTCACCGCGAGGACCGCACCGGCACCGACCCACCACACCGGGGGGACGGCGGTGAGCAGGCCCCACTCGCCGAGCGCCCCTCTGGTGGTCTGCGCCGTGCCGACGACCCAGAGCGCGACCCCCGTGACGAGCACGCCGCCGCCGACCGCGAGCCGGACGACCGTACCGTCGCGGCGTGCTGCCCAGGCGGAGCGGACGGCGTGCTGCACCGACGCCCGGTCGGACGACCGGGCCGTGACGACCCCGTGCGCCAGCGCCGCCCAGCCGCTGACGACGAGGACGAGGCCCGCCGCCGGGACGGGGGCCCAGCGCTGGGTCCAGACCATGGCGAGGGCGACGACGGTGTCGACCGCGGCACCGGCGACGAGGACGAGCGCCGCCCGGCTCACCGGCTCGGTCAGGCGGAGGGGCCGGACGACGGCCGTCCCGGGCACGACGAGGAGCGCCGTCAGGACCACGGCGGTCTGCACCGGACCGGTCGTCCCGGTGAGCAGCACCGCCGTCGCCGCGAACGCCAGCACCGCGGCAGCGACCGCCGGCAGCGGGGACCGGTGCACCCGGTGCGCCCGGCGGAGTTCCACCCGCGTGGGCGCCGTCGCGGTCACGGGGTGACCACCGCGGTGGTGAGGGGCATCGGGCGTTCCTTCGGTTCGGGTGCCGGCTGTCGAGGCAAGTCGACCATCGTCGACCGCCACCGACGAGGGTGCCGACGGTGTTGTGCGGGTGCCCTGCGGCATTGCGGCATCACGCACGGTCGCGTCCGCTCCTGCGGGGGAACCGCAGGCTCCCCGCGGCCGCGTTGACGCCACCGCCGGGGCCGACGACGGTGGTCCCATGACCTCCACGCCGCCGCGACCGTCGTCGTCCCGCCTCGTGCTCGAGCGCACGATGGCGAGCCCCGAGCCGCCCACCTGGCCGGGTGCGGTCTGGGTCGGCGCCGTCGACGCGCACGAGGTCCCCGACGGCGACGTCGCGATCCCGCTGGCGGACGCCGCCGGCCACCGGACGGCGCGGCTCCTCGTCCGTGCGGGCACGTCGCCCCGGGGCTTCGTCGACCTGCCCGTCACCGACGGGGCGGTCGACGCCTCCGAGCTCCGCGCGGCCGTCGACGCGCTGCCCCCGGCCGAGCACCCGCCCGTGCCGGTGCGGCTCCCGAGCACGACCGTCGTGCTCTGCACCCGCGACCGCGCCGACCAGCTCGCCGACGCCCTGCGGTCGGTCCTCGCGCTCGACCACCCCGACCTGGAGGTCGTCGTGGTCGACAACGCGCCGTCCGACGACGCCACCCGTCGACTCGTCACCGCGCCCGGCACCGACCCGCGCATCCGGTACGTGCTCGAGCCGACGCCCGGGCTGTCCAGCGCCCGGAACGCCGGTGTCCGCGCCGCCCGCGGCGAGGTCGTCGCGTTCACCGACGACGACGTGGTGGTCGACCGCGGGTGGCTCCGTGCCCTCGCGTCCGGCTTCGCCCGCGGGGAGGACGTCGTGTGCGTCAGCGGGCTCGTGGCGAGCGGCGAGCTCCGCACGCCGGCCCAGCGCTGGTTCGACGAACGGGTGACCTGGTCGCGGAACCTCACCCCGCGGGTGTTCCGGCTCACCGCCCCGCCGGCGGACCGGCCGCTCTTCCCGTTCTCGGTGGGCGACTACGGCACCGGGGCGAACTTCGCGATGCGCCGTGACGCGGTGCTCGCGCTCGGGGGCTTCGACGAGGCGCTCGGCGTCGGCACCGCCACGGGCGGCGGCGAGGACATCGACGTCTTCGCCCGCGTGGTGCTCTCCGGCGCGGCCCTCGCGGTCGAGCCCTCCGCCCTGGTCTGGCACCGGCACCGCGCCGACGTCGCCGCACTCCGCACCCAGGCGGTCGGGTACGGCACCGGGCTCGGGGCGTGGCTGACGAAGACCGCCCTCCGGCCACGGACGCTCGGGATGGCGCTGGTCCGCGCGCCCGGCGCGGTCCGGCACCTGCTCGCCGGGGCGGCAGTCCCCGCGGCGGACGTCGCCGGTGGGCCGGCGCGCTCCGACACCGTCCCCGCAGCGGGTGACAGCGCCTTCGACCGCGAGGTCGCCGCGGTGCGCGGCGTCGAGCTCCGCGCCGTGCTGCGGGGTGTCGGTCGCTACGCGCGGTCCCGTCACACGGTGCGCGCCCGCTCGGCTGCCGCCCGCCGGACCTCCTGATCCGGCACGCGGTCCGACCGCGTGCCGACCGGGAGGCGCGCCGTGCGCCCGCACCGCGGGCTGCGGCCCGGCCCGGTACCGGATCGCAGCGACCGTCGCGCGGCCGCACCCCGCGCCGCGACGCGACGACGTGCGGGACGTCGGACGAACGGTCCACCCGTCCCGCCCCTCCCGGTCGCCACGTGGCGCGTCGGGCGGTGCGTCGGAGCGTCAGCACGTGCCTCCCGGCCGCCGTGCCCGCACGATCCGCGCCCGCTTGCGGGATTCCGTACGCGCGGTCGCGGCTGCCGCAACGCACCCCGCGCCGCGTTGACCGGTGACCACGGCGCGGACGAAGGTGGGACCGCCGCGGGAACGGCGTACCTCCGTCTCCGCGGTGAGAGCACCCCACCCGCCCCACGGACCATCCCCACACGTCCCACCGGCGCCCACCCAGCGCCGGACCGACGGGACACGACCCACGCAGCCTGAACCCGACAGGAGCACCATGAGCACCACCGTCCGACCCCGAGACCCCCGTGTCTCGGTCGTCATCCCCGCACGCAACGAGGCGCGCAACCTCGAGATCATCCTGCCGATGCTGCCGCCCGTGCACGAGGTGATCCTCGTCGACGGGAACTCGGTCGACGACACCGTCGCGACCGCGCGGCGCCTGATGCCGTCGATCACGGTCGTGCAGCAGACCCGGAAGGGCAAGGGCAACGCACTGGCCTGCGGCTTCGAGGCGGTCACCGGCGACGTCGTCGTCATGTTCGACGCGGACTGCTCCGCGGACGCCGCCGAGATCCCGCGCTTCGTCGACGCCCTCGTCGCCGGTGCCGACGTCGCCAAGGGGTCCCGGTACGCGCCCGGCGGCGGCAGCGACGACATCACGGTGATCCGGGGCCTCGGCAACAAGGGGCTCAACATCATCTCGAACCTGCTGCTCGGTGCGCGGTACACGGACCTCTGCTACGGCTACAACGCGTTCTGGGCGGACACGCTGCCGACGGTCGGTCTGCTGTCCTCGACGCTCCCGCAGCCCGCCGACGGATCGATGCGGTGGGGTGACGGCTTCGAGATCGAGACGATCCTGACCTGCCGGTGGTCCGCCGCCGGCTTCGCGATCACCGAGGTCCCGAGCCACGAGAAGCTCCGCGTGCACGGCACGAGCAACCTCAACGCCGTGAGCGACGGCATCCGCGTCCTCACCTCGATCATGCACGAGCGTCGTCGCGCCGGCGAGGTCGCCGCCCGCGCCCGTCTCGCGCCGACGCCGGTGCGCGCCCGCGCCGTTGCGGAGCCGGTGGCCGTCCTCGACGAGGAAGCCGCGTGAGCCTGCCCACGGTCGCGGTCGTCATCTGCGCCTACACCCAGCAGCGCTGGGGCGACCTGCAGGCAGCCGTGGAGTCGGCGAAGCGGCAGCCCGAGGCCACCGAGGTCGTCGTCGTGATCGACCACGAGCCCGAGCTGCTGCTCCGCGCCGCGGCCAGGTGGCCCGAGCTGCGGGTCGTCCCGAACGCCGAGGAGCGCGGCCTGTCCGGCGCCCGGAACACGGGCGTGGCACTCGCCGCGTCCGACGTCGTGGCCTTCCTCGACGACGACGCCGCGGCCGACCCGGACTGGCTGATGCACCTCGTCGAGTCCCTCGAGCTGCCCGACGTCGTCGGGGCCGGCGGCCGCGCGACCCCGTCGTGGCCGGACACCACCGGCGCCGGACCGTTCCCGGACGAGCTGCTCTGGATCGTCGGCTGCAGCTACACCGGGCTGCCGACCGAGGCCGGCGACGTCCGGAACGTGATCGGTTCGAGCATGGCGTTCCGGCGGGACGTCCTGCTCGCCGCGGGCGGGTTCCGGTCCGGCATCGGTCGGGTCGGCAACCAGCCGCTGGGCTGCGAGGAGACCGAGCTCTGCATCCGGATCGCCCAGATGCGCCCGACGGCCCGGATCCGCTACGAGCCGCGGTCGAACGTCTCGCACCGCGTGTCGGCCGACCGGGTGTCGATGCGGTACGTCCGTCGTCGCAGTTACTACGAGGGGATCTCGAAGGCCGTCCTGAGCCGACGGGTCGGTGCGCGGGACTCGCTCTCGAGCGAGGGCACCTACCTGACCCGGGTGCTGCCGGGGGCGCTCCTGCGCGAGCTCGGGACGGTCGGCCGTGGTGGTGGTGTCCGTGCGCTCGCGATCGTGACGAGCGTCGTCGCCACGGTGACCGGGTACGCGGTCGGGCGGACGTTCGGCGCCGTCGTGGTGCGGGCGACGGCGCCGGCTCCGGAGCCCGTCGCGGTCTGACCCCGGCAGATGCAAGGCCCCCGGTACCCCGAGTGGGTACCGGGGGCCTCGCGCGTGCTGCCCGGGCGGGCGTCGGTGCGCGAGGGTGCAGGTCAGCGCGAGCCGCCGCGGGCCGCCCGGAGCCGCTGCAGGAACCAGGGCAGGCAGGCGACGACGCCGACGATGCGCACGACGTCCCAGACGGTGTCCTGCGGGGCGAGCAGGGAGGCCGCAGCCAGGAGCACGGCCGGCACCACGACGAGGGGGACCCGGCGGGCGGGTCCACGCCACAGCCTCCGGTCCCGCAGCGCGGCCTGCTGCAGCACGGCGAGCAGCGCGTACGACAGCACCGTGGACAGCGCGGCGCCGGCGATGCCGAGCGGTGGGACGAGCAGCAGGTTCGCGCCGACGTTCACGGCGGCGGCGGTGGCGGCGATCACCCCGACGGCGACACCGCGGCGCTCCACGACGAGCAGTCGTCCGGTGGCGCCGCTCGCGACGACCGGGAAGGCCGTCAGGGCGACGACGAACACCACGACCGACAGCTCCTCGACCCGGTACGAGGGCGGTGCCAGCACCGGGAGCGCGACCGGCGACACGAGGGTCACGGCGAGGAGCACCGGCGCGAGGAGCAGGTACAGCTCGTCACGCGCGTGCATCGCGAGGCGCCGTCGTGCGGCGGCGTCGCGGAGCGCGGCGAAGTGCGGCGCCCACGCGCTGTTCGTGAAGGTCAGGAGCAGGACGACCGCCGAACCGACGACGTAGGCGATCTGGTAGCGGGCCACCTCGTCGGGTCCGAGGAGGCGCTGCACGACGATGCGGTCCCCGGCGTTCAGGACGAAGTAGGACAGGTTGCCCAGCGCGATCGGCACGCCGAGCCGGAAGGCGCGTGCCGTCGTCGCGTGGTCGACCAGCCCCCGCAGGCGCGGGCGGACGGCGACGACGCCGATCACCATCGCCACGCCCTGCGCGACCACGCCGCCCCAGGCGTAGGTGGTCGCGTCGGCGTGCACGAGCACGAGGAGGCCGAGGCCGATGACCGAGCCGCCCACCGACGACAGCAGGCTGGTGACCGCGAAGACGCGGATCCGGTCCTGCGCCACGAGGAGCGCCAGCGACGTCTGCACGACCGCCGCGGGCAGCGTCCAGAGCACCGCGACCAGGAGGAGCGGGTGCTCGCCGACGAAGCCGGCCGCGTCACCCCACGCTGGCAGCGACCCCAGCGCCGCGAGCGTGACGAGGCTCGCGAGGACCGCACCGACCGGGACGAGCCCGCGGGCCCGACGGTCGTCGCCGTCCTCGGCGCGTTGCAGCACCGCCGCCTGGTCGAGTCCGGCCACGGCGAGGACGCCGAGCGCCTGGAAGAGCGCGATGGCGGACGCGAGCACGCCGAACTCCGACGGCGGCAGCAGGTGCGCGAGGACGGGGGAGACGAGTGAGCTGACGACCAGCTGCATGGACCAGACGACCACGTAGAGCATGCCCCGGCCGAAGAGCGCCGAGGCACCCGTGCGGACGGCGGTGCTGCCGGTGTCGGTGCTGCCGGCGTCCGTGCCGGCGGTGCTGCCGGGGCTGCTCGTGGTGTCGCGGGCACGGGCGACGTGCCGCCCGGCGCGCCGCACCGTCGTCGTCCGCGTCGCACTCCCGGTGTCGGACGGGACGCTCACGGCGCGGTGGCCCCGGCGGGACGGTGCGCCCGCAGGCCGACGGCCGCGTCGACGAGGTCGAGCAGGTCGGCGCTGCGGCTCGTGGAGAACTTCCGCGCGAACAGGTACGGCGGCTGGTCGTCCGGACCGGTCCAGTGCTCCAGCAGGCGTCCGGCGTCCGGCGTCCCGAGCCACGGCGGGCTCTTCATCCGGGTACCGTCCCACCCGATGTACCAGAGCGGGTGCTCGAGGTGCTCGTCGGCGAACCCCGGGACGAGTGCGGGGGAGTTCAGGATCGAGGCCACGAGCGACTCGTCGGCGATCCACACGCGGCGCCAGAAGCGCACGAGGTCCGGGCGGGCGTCCACGACGTCGACCACGGCCTGCGCGTGCTCGCGACTGATCAGCTTCACCTGGGACCCACCGGTCAGGACGACCCCACGCGGCAGCCGACGCGGCACCGGCAGCCGCAGCATGTGCTTGCGCCACGCCCAGTGGCGGTAGCGGAACCGCGACCAGCCCCCGCCGCGCCAGTCCGGGTGCGGGAGCGGGTGGGTGACGAGGAACGAACGACCGGGGTGGCGCCCGAGCACCGCGCGCACCTCGTCGGCGGTGGCGAGCGGGTAGTCGCTGCCCGTCAGGACGGCGATGTGGCTCGCATCCGTCCCGGCGAGCGCGGCGCGGTACCCGGCGAGCTCCGCTGCTGCGTTCTCCCACCGCGCCCATCCGGTGCGCCGGCGGTCGAGCAGGTGGACGCGCGGCGGGAGCCCGTCGGTCATCGCGTCGTGCGCGGCGTCCGGAGTGCGGACGTCGCAGTGCAGGAAGACGGGGAAGGGGTCCAGCGCCTCGAGGAGTCGGCGGACCTGGGTCGGGTCCTCGTGTGCGAGGACGACGCAGGCGAGCTCCGCGGTGGGGGTGGGCATGCGAGCGACGCTAACTCCGGCCCCGGAGCCCGACAAGGAACCGCCGGGGCGGCTGCGGGGATGCAGCGGTTTCCCGCACGCGGTACCGCTCGAGCGCGGCGGTCAGCCCCGGCGACGGAAGCGCGGGCAGTCGCAGAGCGCGCAGTCCGAGCCGCGTCGGTAGTGCTCGTGCGCCTCCCGCTGGTGGCCGCACGCGCACGTGGCGGCGTCCGTCGCGCTCGGCGCGACGAGGTGCAGCACCGGCGCTGGACCCGTGGCGTCGTCCGCCGGGACGTCACGGCGCTCGGTGTCGGTACCCAGCAGCATGCGCCCTCCTCGCGCCCGACGCAGTCGTCGGACGTGACCGATCCTACGGTCACGCGTGGCGCTGCGCCTCCGGGTCACCCGGCGAGGGGACGTCCCGCCCTGACGGCGCGCCAGCGTCGACGACTGCGGAGCCATGCGGACGGTCCCGCGGGGAACCCCCGGAGCTCGTGGTACGCCAGCGACCGCGGCACCGGTGTGCTCGCCGGAGCCGGGAGGGTCGGGTCCGCGGCCCGTCGGTGGTCGGCGCCACGGCCGCGGAACAGGGCCGCGGCCGCGACCCGGGCCTTCGCCGTCGCCGCGAGGGGGACGAGCCGAGCGAGGACGGCGACGTGTCGTCGGTCCCGGGCCACGAGTGCGCAGAGCAGGGCGGCGAACCCGACGCCGTTGCCGTGCAGCTGCGCGTGCAGCTCCGCGACGGTCCGGCGGTGCCGGTGGTGCACGACGGCGCGGGGTTCGAAGCCGATGCGTCCGCCGCGCCAGAGGGTCTCGACGAACATCGCCAGGTCCTCGCCGCCGCGTGCGGGGGACCCGGCGCCGAGGGTCGGGTCGAACCCACCGACCGACTCGAGCAGTGTCCGGCGGAACGCCATGTTCGCGCCGGCGCCGTACGCACCGATGCCGTACACCCGGAACCGTCGCCGGACCGAGCCGTCCGGTCGCACCGCGGCCACGCGGGCGAAGCGCATCGCGCCGGGCACGTCCTCGGGGACGATGGTCACCGGCTCGAAGGAGCGCTCGCCGCTGAAGCCGCCGTAGTACGCCTCGTACCAGACCTGCGCGGGCGTCGCGAGCTCGGTCGGCAGGACCACACCGACGACGGCGTCGAGCTCCGGCTCACGGACGAAGCGCTCGCCGAGGGCACGGAGCCAGCGCGGGTCGACCTGCACGTCGTCGTCGGTGAACGCCACGACCTCGCCCCGTGCCGCAGCGATCCCCGCGTTCCGCCCGGCGGACAGCCCGGGGCGCCGTTCCTCGACGAGTCGGACACGGCGTCCCGCGAGCAGGGCCGGCAGCGGGTCGTCCTCCGGGACCCGGACACGGTTGTCGACCACGATGACCTCGTGCTCCGGGTGGTCGTGGCGTTCGAGGGCGTCGAGCAACCGACCGAGGCCCTCGACGCGGTCGACCACAGTGGACACGACGACGGAGACCGACGGCAGGTCGTCGTCGTGCACGGGGGCCGGCGCGGTCGGGGTGGTCACGGACGACGATGCGGCGAGCGCCCGCAGCACCCGCGCGGCGTCGGACGGGTCGGCCGTGAGCGTCAGCCCGGCCGTGCAGACGGGGTACCCGTCGCGGCGTCCGACGACGAGGGCCTCCGTACCGGTCCCGTCGGCGACGAGCTCCGGCAGCGCGGCATCGAGGTCGACGTGCACGACGCGCCGGGGTCCGGGCAGGGCGACGGCGGTGGTGGTGGCCATGTCCCGGACGCTACGGGCACGCATCGACCTCCGACAACGGCGTGCCAGGACCGTGGCGGGACCCGTGCGGAACCCCGCAGCCACGCGCGTAGGGTCGCCCGCATGGAGGTCACCAAGCTCGAGCACGCGTGCCAGGTCGTCACGAAGGACGGGGCACGGCTCGTCCTGGACCCCGGCGGGTTCACCCGCCCGGTCGACGTGACCGGGGTCGTGGCCGTCGTCGTGACGCACGAGCACCCGGACCACGGCACCCCCGAGCAGCTGCACGGGATCCTCGACCGGAACCCGGACGCGGTGGTCCTCGGGCCGTCGGGCGTGGCCGCGGCGCTCGCCGACGCGGGCATCACGGTCGAGGTGGTCGGCGACGGTGACCACCGCGAGGTCGGCCCCTTCACGCTCGACCTGCACGGCGCCCGGCACCAGCGCATCCACTCCTCGGTGCCCCTCGTCGACAACACCGGGGTGCTGGTGGACGGTCGTCTCTTCCACCCCGGGGACGCGTACACGGTGCCCGGCGTCCCCGTCGAGGTCCTCGCTGCTCCGGTCGGCGCACCGTGGCTCAAGGTCGAGGAGATGATGGACTGGATCGCCGCGGTCGGTCCGCGGCGCGCCTACCCGGTGCACGAGGCGACGCTGTCCGAGATCGGCTTCGCCATGCACACCGACCGGCAGCGCGAGGCGCTCGGGGACGGGGAACTCGTCGTGCTCCGGCCCGGCGAGTCGCTCACGATCTGAGACACTGCGGATCCGCCCGGAGGCGCGGCACACCCGGGCGACACGCCCCGTTTTGGCAGCGTGCGCGCGTTGTGCCATACTTATCGGGTTGTCGGAACGGCCCCATCGTATAGCGGCCTAGTACGTCGCCCTCTCACGGCGGTAACGCGGGTTCGAATCCCGCTGGGGTCACCACAGGTGGCTAGCCTCCGAGTCCGACAACGAGTGTGTCCCGCTCTCGAGCGGGGCGTGCGGCCCCATCGTATAGCGGCCTAGTACGTCGCCCTCTCACGGCGGTAACGCGGGTTCGAATCCCGCTGGGGTCACCACACCCGAGAACCCCTCCGAGCTCCGGCCCGGAGGGGTTCTCGTCGTTCGCGGCGAGGCGGTGCTCTCGGGGATGCGGAGCCCGTTGCTCCCGGCGAGGCGCCGCCCGTCGATCAGTGGGCGGTCGCGGTGGTCGAACCACCGCTCCGACGCGCCGCGAGGCGCGTGTTCGCCGCGGTCGCCGCCGTCGTCATCCGCGCGAGGAACCGCAGTGCGGCCCGGAGCTCGGTGGGGTCGCTCTCGCGGAGGGCGCCCGCGATCTCGCGCCCGGCGAGCGCGAGGAACGCCTCGTTCGCAGCCCGCGCCGCGGCGGTCGCGCGCAGGGTCACCCGCCGGCGGTCCGTGCTCTCGCGGTGGCGGGTCACGTGACCTGCCGTCTCGAGCCGGTCGACGAGCACCGAGGTCGCACCCGACGTCATGCCGATCTGCCGGGCGAGCTGCGCGGGGGAGAGCGGCTCGCCCGCCTGCTCGGCCCACAGCACCTGACCGAGGGCGTTCGCATCCGTCGTCGACATCCCCATCCACACGCCGAGGTGCCGGTCGAGCTCCTCGAACGCCACGGCCCAGTCCCGGAGGTGGTGCATGACGGCGACCTCGTCGTCCTGCCAGTCCGTCGTGAGCGGGTCGATGTCGGGCATCCAGGTTCCTCCACAGTCAAGTCGCTTCACTGTAAAGCACGAGCGGTCGGTCCCAGCCGACCGCGCAGCACACGAGGAGCAGGACATGTCCGCACCACACGCAGTGATCTCGGGAGCGAGCATCGCAGGTCTGTCCGCCGCCTGGTGGCTCCGGCACACCGGTTGGGACGTCACCGTCGTCGAACGGGCTCCGGCCTTCCGTGACGGCGGGCAGAACGTCGACGTCCGCGGCGTCGCGAAGCAGGTGCTCGAGCCGATGGGGCTGACGGATGCGGTCCGTGCCGCGAACACCACCGAGACCGGGACCGTCCTGGTCGACACCGAGGGACGGGTGACCGCGACCCTGCCCGAGGGGCCGGACGGCGCGACCGCCGAGCTCGAGGTGCTCCGGGGCGACCTGGCCCGCACGGTCCGCGACGCGCTGCCCGACGAGGTGCCCTTCGTCTTCGGTGAGCGGATCACCGACGTCGACGACACCGCGCCCGGACACGTCGCCGTCACGACGACCTCCGGTCGGACGCTCCGGGCGGACCTGCTCGTGGTCGCCGAGGGTGTCCGGTCGACCACCCGGGCGCTGGTGTTCGACCACCCGGGCGACGTCGCCGAGCGGGACCTGGGCGTCACGATGGCGTTCGGGACGATCCCTCGGACGGACTCCGACGACCGACGGTGGCGCTGGTACAACGCCGTCGGTGGACGCCAGGTGCACCTGCGCCCCGACCCGTACGACACGACCCGCGCGATCCTGGCCTGGGCCGGCGACGACGACGGGGTGACCGGCGCCGAGCGCACGGGGGTGCAGGCGGGGCTCGAGGAACGGTTCGCCGACGCCGGGTGGCAGTCGCGCCGTGTGCTCGACGGCTTCGCCACGTCGGACGACGTCTACGTCGACCGGCTCACCCAGGTGCGGATGCCCGTCTGGCGACGGGGCCGCGTGGCCCTCGTCGGCGACGCGGCGTGGTGCGTCACGCCCATGGGCGGAGGAGGCGCGTCGCTCGCCCTCACCAGCGGGTACGTGCTCGCCGCATCGGTCACGGGTCGCTCCTCGGACCGTGCGGACCTCGACCGTGCGCTCGCGGCGTTCGACGACTGGATGCGACCGCTCGTGGACGACGTGCAGGGCATCCCGCGCGGGATCGTCCGGTTCGCCTACCCCCGGACCCGGCTCGGGCTCGCGCTCCGCCACGTCGCCGACAGGGTGCTGCTCGAGGGGCCGCTGCAGGGCCTCGCCGCGAAGGCCACCCGCGTCGCCGAGACCGACCGCGAGCTCCCACCGGTCCCGGTGGCCTGAGGCTGCTCGGCGGCACCGCTCGGCGAGACGCTGACCGGGTCGGGGGTCCGGCGGTCAGCGCTCGACGTCAGCACTCGGCGGTCGACCGTCCCCGCGGGTGCCCTCGTGGGTGTCGAGCCAGCGGTCTAGGTCGCGGGCGGCGGCCCGACCCGCGCGGTTCGCCCCGACGGTCGACTGCGACGGGCCGTACCCGACGAGGTGCACGCGCGGCTCGTCGGTCACCTGCGTACCGGCGACCGGGACGCCGCCGAGCGGGCCGCGCAGGTGCATCGGTGCCAGGTGGTCGAGGTCCGCGCGGTACCCGGTCGCCCAGAGCAGGACGTCCACCGAGGTGTCGGTGCCGTCGGCCTCCACGACGCCGTGCGGTCGGACCCGCGTGAACATCGGCCGCCGCTCGAGCACACCGCGCCGAGCGGCGTCACGCAGCGCGCCGGTCCAGATCAGTCCGGTGTACGACACGATGCTCGCCGGCGGTCGACCGGCCCGGACGTCGGCGGCCACGCGTCGTTCCACGTCGACGCCGTCGACCTCGTGGACGAAGCCGCCCGGCAGGAACACCGGTTCGCGCCGGGTGTACCAGACGGTCGAGGTGACGAGGCTGATCTCCCCGAGCAGCTGCACCGCGGAGATCCCGCCGCCGACGACGGCCACGCGCCTGCCGCGGAAGTGCTCGGCGTCGACGAAGTCGCGACTGTGCAGCTGCTCGCCGAGGAAGGACGCGGCACCCGGCACGTCCGGGACCACCGGGGCGTCCCACGTGCCGGTGGCGTTCACCACGGCGCGCACCAGCCACGAGCCGTGGTCCGTGTCGAGACGGAGTGCCCCGTCGGGGCGGTCGTCGACCGGGGTCACCGACCGCACGCGGACGGGCCGCAGCACCGGGAGGGCCTCGCGCGCCTCGTGGTCGGCGAAGTAGCGGGGGACCGCGGTGCGGGCCTCCTCCGCAGGGTCGACGGGTGGGAGCGGCGTGCCGGGCAGGTCGTGGATGCCGTTCACCGTGGCCATCCGCAGCGACGCCCACCGGTGCTGCCACGCGCCTCCTGGCCGCTGGTTCGCGTCGAGCACGACGACGGTCCTGCCGGCCGGCCCGCCGCGGTCCCCGGCGCCGGACACGGCGCGGAACCCGCGTCGGCGCAGGTGGTGCGCGACCGACAGCCCGGCCTGCCCCGCGCCGATGACGGCGACGGTCGCGACGGCGTCGACCGTCGCGACTGCGTCGACCGTCGCGTCCGCGTCGGCGTCGGCGGCGGACGGAGGGCTGGTCACCCGGCGAGCGTACCGGGGCAGGCCGGGGCGGGCCGAGCGCGACAGAACGACCGGTCTTCCCCCGGGTGTGGCTTCCGTTTCGCGGAGGAGTGAGGTTAGCCTTACCTAACGTGAACAGCTCCACGCCATTGCTCGAACTCCTCACGTCCGACCGCTCCGACCGGTACCGCAGGGTCGTCCGGGGCGCGGTCGACCGGACCGCCGACCGACTCGCGGCCGTCACCGCGCCGACCACCGACACGCCCGCCGCCGTCCTCCGACAGCGGATCGCGGCGGTCGACCTCGACCGACCGCTCGGGTCGGCGGAGGCTGCCGTCGCCGAGGTCGACGACCTCTTCACCGCGGAGGCCGTCTGGTTCCACGACCCCGGGTACCTCGCGCACCTCAACTGTCCGGTGGCGGTGCCCGCGGTCGCTGCCGAGGCGGTCCTCGCGGCGGTCAACCCGTCGGTCGACACCTGGGACCAGTCGCGGATCGGCACCGAGATCGAACGTCGGACGGTCCGGTGGGTCACGGACGCGATCGGCTTCCCGACGGGGGACGGGGTCTTCACCTCGGGTGGGACGCAGTCGAACCTGCACGCCCTGCTCCTGGCGCGCCAGGCCGCGACCGCACCGCTCCGCGCGGGAGACCGTGCGCACCGCTCGCCGGCACTCGACGACCTCGTCGTGTTCGCCACCGCGTCGAGCCACTTCAGCGTCCGGAAGTCCGCGATGCTGCTCGGCCTGCCGGAACGTGCCGTGGTCGACGTCACCGTCGACGCAGCGGGCCGGATGCGACCGGACGCCCTCGCCCACGCGATCGCCGACGCCCGGCGCGAGGGCCGGACGCCCGCGGCCGTCGTCGCGACCGCGGGCACGACCGACCGCGGCTGCATCGACCCGCTCGAGGCGATCGCCGACGTCTGCGACCTCGAGGACGTCTGGTTGCACGTCGACGCCGCGTACGGCTGTGGTCTGCTCGTGTCCCCGACCCGCCGACACCTGCTCGCCGGCATCGGACGAGCGCGGAGCGTCACCGCGGACTTCCACAAGTCGTTCTTCCAGCCGGTGTCGTCGAGCGCGCTGCTCGTGCGGGACCCGGAGGACCTCCGCCGGGCCTCGTGGCACGCGGACTACCTCAACCCCGAGGACGCCGACGAGCCGAACCAGGTCGACAAGTCCCTGCAGACCACCCGGCGGTTCGACGCGCTCAAGCTCTGGGCGACCCTCCGGGCGAGCGGCGCCGAGGCGATCGGACGGGCCTTCGACGCGGTGCTCGACGTCACGGAGCGGGTGCACGAGCACGTCGCGGCACACCCGGACCTGGTGCTCGTCGCGCCGACGCAGCTGAGCACGGTGCTCTTCCGCTGGCAGCCGGACGGGGTGTCGGACGCCGAGGCCGACGCACTCGTCGCGCCGCTGCGCGCGGCCCTGCTCGCCGAGGGTCGGGTGCTCGTCGCGAAGACCGTGATCGACGGCCGTCCGTGCAGCAAGCTCACCCTGCTCAACCCCACCACGAGCACGACGCAGGTCGTCGCGGCGCTCGACCACGTGGTCGACACCGCGGCGCGCCTGCACGCCAGCGGCGTCCCCAGCACGGCCGGCACGACGACGGGAGCGACCCGGTGACCACCAGCACCAGCACCACCAGCACCAGCACCACCAGCACCAGCGCCACCAGGACCAGCGACACCGGCGACGGTGCCGGCCGCGTCCTCGACCTGGTCGGGATCGGGATCGGCCCGTTCAACCTCGGGCTCGCCTGCCTGACCGACCCGATCGACGACCTCGACGCCGTGTTCCTCGACCAGGCCGACGGCTTCGCCTGGCACCACGGCATGATGCTCGACGACGCCACCATCCAGGTCCCGTTCCTGGCCGACCTCGTGACCATGGCGGACCCGACGTCGCCGTTCTCGTTCCTCGCCTGGCTCAAGGAGACCGGGCGGCTCTACCCCTTCTTCATCCGCGAGGACTTCCACCCCCTGCGCGTGGAGTACGACGCCTACTGCCGCTGGGCCGCCGAACGGCTCGACACGCTGCGCTGGGGCCGTCGGGTCGTCGCCGTCGAGCACGACGAGGACACCGACCTGTTCACCGTGCTCGCCGAGACCCCGAGCGGGTCCGAGCGGTACGTCGCCCGGCACGTCGTGCTCGGGATCGGCACGGAACCCGCTGTGCCCGAGGCGCTCCGCGACCTCGACGGACCGGTCGTGCACTCCGCGGGGTACCTGCCGGCGCGTGACGCGCTCCGGAGCGCCGACTCGATCGCCGTGGTCGGGAGCGGGCAGTCCGCGGCCGAGGTCTACCGCGACCTGCTCGAGGGCATCCGCGACGGCGGCTACCGCCTCGACTGGATCACCCGATCGCCCCGGTTCTTCCCGATGGAGGACACCAAGCTCACGCTCGAGATGACGAGCCCGGAGTACACCGACCACTTCCACGCCCTGCCCGGCGAGGTGCGAGACCGGCTCGGTCGCGAGCAGCGGGGGCTGTACAAGGGCATCAGTGCCGACCTGGTGGACGAGGTCTACGACACGCTCTACCGGATCAGCGCCCGCGGGCCGGTCCCGACGACGCTCCGGACCGACACCAGCGTCGTCGCGGCTGCGTGGCTGCCCGAGCGGGACCGCTTCCGACTGACCCTCCGACACGGGCAGCTCGGCACCGAGGCGGTGCACGAGGTCGCCCGGCTCGTCCTCGCGACCGGGTACCGACCGCGGGACCCGGACTTCCTCGCCCCGGTCGAGCACCTCGTCCGCCGCGACGACCGCGGTCGGTTCGCCGTCGCACGCGACCTGCACGTCGACACCCTCGGCGGACGGATCTGGGTGCAGAACGCCGAGGAGCACACGCACGGTCTGACCGCCCCCGACCTCGGGATGGGGGCGTGGCGGAACGCCTCGATCATCCGCTCCGTCACGGGGCGGTCCGTGTACGGCCTGGAGGAGCGGATCGCCTTCCAGGAGTTCGGCCTGCCCGGTGGACGGCCGGCTCCGGACGCTGCTGCCGACACCGGAGCGGCCGCTGCGGCCGGTCCCGTCGCCGACGCCCCGGCGAGGGCCGCAGCCGCGGCAGCCCGCCGGACCGCGACCGCCGGGGCCGCGTCGTGAGCGCCCCGGAGACCGTCGCCGCACGGGCGGACGCGACCACGGGCCTCCCGTCCGTCCACCCGGTGGTCCCGGACCGCGACGCCGCCGTCGTGCAGGCGTGGCTCGCCGCGCCGGCGTCGTCGTGGTGGGCGATGACCGACCACGACACCGACGCGGTCCGCACGTACCTCCGTTCGGTGCAGGAGGACCCGGCGCAGGCGGGGTGGGTGCTCCGGTGGGAGGGCGAGCCCGTCGCGTACGCGGAGACCTACGACCCGGCGGTCGTGCTGCTCACCGACGTGTGGGACGCGGAACCGGGCGACGTCGGCATGCACCTGCTCGTCGCTCCGCCGCCCGACGAGGGGCGTGTCCACGGGCTGACACGTGCCGTGATGCGAGCGGTGGTCGAGCACTGCCGCGACGCCCTCGGCGCGCAGCGGGTCGTCGTCGAGCCGGACGTGCGCAACACGGCGGTGCAGCGGAAGAACGCCGAGGTCGGGTTCCGTGTCCTGCGCGAGGTCGACGTCGACGGCAAGCGCGCGCTGCTGTCGGTCCTGGACACCGGCCGGATCGGCACGCCCGACGACGACGGACCCGCCGCGCACCTGCGGCCGGAGCACCTCGAGCCGGCCGAGCGGCACCTCGTCGCCAAGGCGATCGCGGAGTTCACGCACGAACGGTTGGTCGCCCCACGGCCCGACGGTGCGGGCTGGGTGCTCGACGCCGGGGACTCGACCTACCGCTTCCGCGCGCGGGTGCACACGCTCGAGCACTGGGTCGTCGACGAGGCCTCGCTCACCCGCAGCCGCGCGGGCGTCCCGGCACCGCTCGATGCACAGGACCTCGTGCTCGCGCTGCACGAGCAGCTCGGGATCCCCGACGCCCTCCTCGGGACGTACCTGGAGGAGATCGCCTCGACGCTCGCCAGCGCCGCGGCGAAGCACCGGCGCGGCGGCCCCTCCGCCGCGCAGCTCGCCCGCGGCCGGTCGGACGGCGACGTGGTCGCGGGGTTCCAGGACGCCGAGGCCGCGATGACCGAGGGGCACCCGGCGTTCGTCGCCGCGAACGGGCGGATCGGGTTCGGGCTCGACGAGTACCGCGCGTTCGCCCCCGAGTCCGGCGGGCGCTTCCGGTACCGGTGGCTCGCAGCCCGTCGTGAGCACACGCACCTGGCGCTCGCCGCGGACCGGTCCGAGCACCAGCACTGGGACGCCGAGCTCGACGCGTCGACGGTCGCGCGCTTCCACGAGGTGCTCGACCGACGCGGGCTCGACCCCGCGGAGTACACGTGGTTCCCGGTGCACCCCTGGCAGTGGCAGCACCGGATCGCGGTGACGTTCGCCCCGGACCTCGGGCGGCAGGACCTCGTCGATCTCGGCGAGGGACCGGACGACCACCAGCCGCAGCAGTCGATCCGCACCGCGTTCAACCGTTCCCGGCCGGAGCGGTCCTACGTCAAGACGGCGCTCGCCGTGCAGAACATGGGCTTCCTGCGGGGGATGTCACCGGCGTACATGCGGACCGCGCCCGCGGTGAACGACTGGGTGGCCGACCTCGTGGGGTCCGATCCGGTCCTGGCCGACGCCGGCTTCGGGGTGCTGCGCGAGCACGCGGCGATCGGGTACACCGGGGACGTCTGGCACCGGATCGGGGCCGTGTCCGCGCAGCAGGGTGCACCGCAGCGGAAGATGCTCGCGGCGCTCTGGCGGGAGAGCCCGGTGCCGCGCCTGCAGCCGGGGGAGCGGCCGATCACCATGGCGGCGCTGCTCCACCGGGACGCGAGGGGTCGGTCGGTGGCTGCTGCGCTCGTCGCGGAGTCGGCGCTCGACGCCGCGTCGTGGGTCGAGCGGTACCTTCACGCGTACCTCCGCCCCGTCGTGCACTGCCTGACCGAGCACCAGCTGCTGTTCATGCCGCACGGCGAGAACCTCGTGCTCGTGCTGCGCGACGGTGCGGTGTCCCGCGTGTTCATGAAGGACATCGGGGAGGAGGTCGTGGTCGTCGGGGACGTCCCGGTGCCCGCCGGGATCGAGCGGATCGTGCACCCCGTGGACGACGACGAGGCGGCGCTCGGCGTCTTCACCGACGTGTTCGACGGGGTGCTCCGGTACCTCGCGGCGATCCTCGACGAGGACGGCGTCCTGCCGGGCCGCGTCTTCTGGCGGCTCGTCGGCTCCTGCGTGGACGACGCCGCGGCGGGACGGGCGCGGCCGATCGACCTCCGCGTGCCGGACTTCGAGCACTCGTGCCTGAACCGGCTGCAGCTGCGGAACACCCTGCAGATGGTCGACCTGTCGGCGCAGACCGACTCGCTCATCCGGGCGGGTCGCACGGCGAACCCCGTCGCACGCTGAGGGTCCGCTCACACGGGCGGCTCCGGGCCGGCCCCGCGGGCGGCGGGCACGCTCCCGCGGGTCCGGTCGTGGCAGGCTGGCAGGGTGACCAGCGCCGTGCAGCTCATCCGCTCCGACCGACTCAGCTCCGTGGCGGAGTACGCGTACGCCGCCACCGCGCCTGCCGGTGCCCGACTGGTGTTCCTCGCCGGGGCCTGCCCGCTCGACGAGCAGGGTCGCACCGTCGCCGTGGGGGACCACCGTGCCCAGGCCGCTCGGTGCGTGGCCAACCTCGAGACGGCGCTCGCCGCGGCCGGCGCCGGACTCGGCGACCTCCTGCACACCCGCGTGCTCGTGGCGTCGTCCGACCAGGCCGACCTCGTCGCCGCGTGGGAGGTCGTCCGGGCCGCGATGGGGGACCACGACGTGCCCAGCACGCTGACGGGGGTGACCGTCCTCGGCTACGACGACCAGCTCGTCGAGGTCGAGGGCGTGGCCGCCCTGGTGGACTGACGTCCGTGGACACCCGCACGACCGACCGGCCCCCGCACCGTCGCTGGCGGTACCTCGGACTCGTCGCGCTCGGCGGTGCGATCGGCACCGGGGTGCGGGCTGCGCTCGCCGCAGCGTTCCCCGCGGTGGACGGCATCAGCTGGACGATCCTCGGCATCAACGTCGTCGGAGCGTTCTGCCTCGGGGTGCTCCTGGAGGCACTCGCGCACGCGGGTCCGGACCTCGGCCGACGTCGGGCGCTCCGCCTGTTCGTCGGCACGGGCGTCCTCGGTGGTTTCACGACCTACTCGACCCTCGCCGACGACACCGCCCGGCTGCTCGACGTCGGGCGGTGGGGCGCCGGCACCGGGTACGCGCTGCTGTCGGTGGTGCTCGGGCTGGCCGCCGCGGCAGCGGGAGCGTGGGTCGCCGGCGCTCGGCGCTCCCGGGGCGCTCGGAGCGGGGGCGCCCGGTGACCCTGCTCGGACTCCTGCTGGTCTCCCTCGGCGGCGGGGTCGGCGCGGCGCTGCGCTGCTGGCTCGACGGCACCGTCAAGGCCCGGGTGGACGGCACCGCGCTCGGACGCTTCCCGCTCGGCACGCTCGTCATCAACGTGACGGGATCGCTCGTGCTCGGGCTCGTCACCGGGCTCGGGGAGACCGGCGCCCTCGGCCCCTCGGTGGTCGCCGTGCTCGGGACGGGCATGATGGGCGGGTACACGACGTTCTCGACGGCGAGCGTCGAGACCGTGCAGCTCCTCCGATCCGGCAAGACCCGGACCGCCGTCCTGAACGGCCTCGGGATGCTCGTCGTCTCGGTCGGCGCAGCCGCGCTCGGCCTGCTCATCGGAAGGAACACATGACCTCGGAACGCCCCGGCGAACTCGTCCTCGTCCGCCACGGAGAGACGGAGTGGTCGAAGAGCGGTCAGCACACCGGCCGCACCGACATCCCGCTCACCGACGAGGGCATCGAGCAGGCGAGGCGCGCCGGCCGGTACCTCGCCGACCGCACCTTCGCGCTCGCGCTCTCGAGCCCGCTGCAGCGCGCGCGGGACACCGCTGCGCTCGTCGGCGTCGACCCCGAGCTCGACGAGGACCTGTACGAGTGGGACTACGGCGCGTACGAGGGCCTGACCACCCCGCAGATCAAGGTCAAGCGGCACGGCCCGTGGGACCTCTGGACCGACGGGGTCCCTGCCGGCGACACCCCGGGTGAGAACGCCGCCGAGGTCCGGGTCCGCGTCGAGCGGGTCCTGGACCGCGTCCGTCCGGTGCTCGCCGAGGGCGACGACGCGATCGTGGTCGCGCACGGACACGTGCTCCGCGCGCTCGGTGCCGCCTGGATCCGCCTCGCGCCGCAGGACGGAGCCGTGCTCAAGCTCGGCACCGCCACCGTGAGCTCGCTCGGCTACGAGCACGGCCGCCCCGTCATCGACTCCTGGAACGTCGCCCCGCGCGACTGACGCGCGCTCGCTGGCGCGTCCTGCTCCCGCACGACCCGGGGCACGTCGCGCCACGTGTTCCCGCGGCGCGACGTGCTGGCGGCTGTGCGCGTGACAGGCGACCCGGTTGCGGTCGGGAGGCGCGGTGCGGGCTGACCACGCGCCTCCCGTCCGGCGCGCGCTCGCTGGTGCGTCCTGCTCCCGCACGACCCGGGGCACGTCGCGCCACGTGTTCCCGCGGCGCGACGTGCTCGCGGCTGTGCGCGCGACAGGGCGCGCTGCGCGGCACCGGCGCGCCGCGTCGGCGCCGCGCCGCGTCGGCGCCGCGCCGCGTCGGCGCCGCGCCGCGTCGGCGCTGCGCCCCGTCAGACGGTGCGGATCGCGCTCGTCGCGCCGAGCGGCCGGCCTCGTCGACGCTCGACGAACCGCCCGACCACCAGGAGCGCGACGCTCACGAGCGCACCGAGCAGCGTCTGCGCGATGCGGTCGAGCGCGAGGAGCTCCGGCGCCTCGGGCAAGCTCAGCCACGACACGGCGAGCGCGAGCGGCGTGAGGAACAGCAGGGTCACGGCGTAGTGCCGCGCGACGAAGATCTCCGCGAAGAACTGCCCGACGACGGCGATCACGACGATCCACCAGACGCTCGGCTCGAGCAGCAGGATCCCCACGGCCACGACCGTGCCCCCGACGGTGCCGACCACCCGCTGCCAGGCGCGACGCAGCGTGTGCCGCTGCCGGAGCGCGGGGAGCGTCGACACCACAGCGATCACCGCCCAGTACGGGTGTCCGAGCCCGGGGATCGCGACGGCGACCGCTCCTGCCACGACGGACCCGACGACGTTGAGGGCGACGGTCTCCCGCAGCGCCGGCGCGCGCAGGACGTCGAGCGTGCGGTGCTTGCGTGCCGCCAGCGGCCGGAAGCGGTGCGGCGCCCGCGGGTGCAGGAGTCGACGGAGCACCGCGCCCGACATCGCCACGAGCCACGCCCACGCGACCGAGCCGACGACGATCAGCAGGACCGTCGGCAGGTCGGCGGGCCGCAGCGGGACGAGCGAGGAGACGACGAACGCGAAGACCGGGAAGATCGG
The DNA here is from genome assembly GCF_031844345.1 of Curtobacterium sp. BRD11. Classification (NCBI taxonomy): domain Bacteria; kingdom Bacillati; phylum Actinomycetota; class Actinomycetes; order Micrococcales; family Microbacteriaceae; genus Curtobacterium; species Curtobacterium sp. BRD11. The sequence continues at coordinate 948,185 of NZ_JAUZUZ010000001.1, read as the reverse complement.
CTGCGCGGGGATCGTCTGCAGCGCCGTGAGCGTGCACACGGCGACGACGAGCACCACCACGAGCCCGACCGCCTGCAGCCACAGCGGGTGCCCGAGCAACGCGACGCCGATGCCCGCGAGCATGCACGCCGCCTGGAGCGCACCGGCGACGCCGGTCGTGACGGCACGCTGGCGGTACGGCTCGGTCGCGCCGAAGATCGCCGTGAAGCCGGCGAACATCGCGAACGCCGCGTAGCCCGGCATCCCCAGGGCGATGAGCAGCGCGAGCGGTGCGCCGCCCGCGATCGCGGCGCGGGCTGCGCCCTCGAGGTTGGTGGTCCGGGTCGAGTGCGCAGGCGTCGTCATGTCGTCACCATCTTCCCACCGCGACGGGTGTCGCCGACGCGGGTCGCCTCGTCCGGACCGCACCACGGCCGGACGGGAGGCGCGTGGCGGCGCCGCACCGCGCCTCCCGTCCGTCCCGGCCCGCGTTGGTATACCAACCTGCTAGACTCGCCGGACCGAGCCGCGAGAGCGGTACCGCAACGTCGATGAGGAAGGGCCGGGCCGATGGGAAAGACGCTCGCCGAGAAGGTGTGGGACGACCACGTCGTGGTCAAGGGCGAGGACGGGAGCCCGGACCTCCTCTACATCGACCTCCACCTCGTGCACGAGGTCACGAGCCCGCAGGCCTTCGACGGCCTCCGCCAGGCCGGCCGCCCGGTGCGTCGCCTCGACCTGACCATCGCGACCGAGGACCACAACACCCCGACCCTCGCGATCGACCGGCCCATCGCCGACCCGACGAGCCGCACGCAGATCGAGACCCTGCGTCGCAACTGCGAGGAGTTCGGCGTCCGTCTGCACTCGCTCGGCGACAAGGAGCAGGGCATCGTCCACGTGGTCGGCCCGCAGCTCGGCCTGACGATGCCCGGCATCACCGTCGTGTGCGGCGATTCGCACACGTCGACCCACGGTGCGTTCGGCGCGATGGCGTTCGGCATCGGCACGAGCGAGGTCGAGCACGTCCTCGCCACCCAGACCCTGCCGCTGAAGCCGTTCAGGACGATGGCGATCACGGTCGAGGGCACCCTGCGCCCCGGCGTCACGGCGAAGGACATCATCCTCGCCGTGATCGCGAAGATCGGCACCGGCGGCGGGCAGGGCTACGTGCTGGAGTACCGCGGCTCGGCGATCCGCTCGCTCTCGATGGAGGGGCGCATGACGATCTGCAACATGTCGATCGAGGCCGGTGCCCGCGCCGGCATGGTCGCCCCCGACCAGACCACCTACGACTACGTGCAGGGCCGCGATCACGCACCGACCGGTCAGGACTGGGACGACGCCGTCGCGTACTGGGACACGCTGGCGACCGACGACGACGCCGTCTTCGACGCCGAGGTCTTCATCGACGCGGACGAGCTCGAGCCCTTCGTCACGTGGGGCACGAACCCCGGCCAGGGCGTGTCGCTGTCCGAGACGGTCCCGGACCCCGCGGGCTACAGCGACCCGAACGACCAGGCCGCCGCGCAGCGTGCGCTCGAGTACATGGACCTCGAGGCCGGCACACCGATGAAGGACATCGCGGTCGACGCGGTCTTCATGGGGTCCTGCACGAACTCGCGCATCGAGGACCTCCGGGCCTTCGCGTCGGTCATCCGGGGACGGAAGAAGGCGGACGGCGTGCGGGTCATGGTCGTGCCGGGGTCCGCCCGGGTCCGGCTCGAGGCCGAGGCCGAGGGGCTGGACAAGGTGTTCACCGACTTCGGCGCGGAGTGGCGGTTCGCCGGCTGCTCGATGTGCCTCGGCATGAACCCCGACCAGCTCGCACCGGGGGAGCGGTGCGCGAGCACCTCGAACCGCAACTTCGAGGGGCGGCAGGGCAAGGGCGGCCGCACGCACCTGGTCTCGCCGCTCGTCGCCGCCGCCACCGCGGTCCGGGGCACGCTGTCGAGCCCGTGGGACCTGGAGACCGACGACGCGATCGCGACGGTCACCGACGACACCGCCGCGACGGCAGCGACCGCTGAAGGAGCCAACTGATGGACAAGATCACCACCGTCACCGGGATCGCCGCGCCGCTGCAGCGCTCGAACGTCGACACCGACCAGATCATCCCCGCGGTCTACCTCAAGCGCGTCACGAAGACCGGCTTCGAGGACGCCCTGTTCGCCGGGTGGCGCCAGGACCCCGACTTCGTGCTCAACCAGCCCGTCTACCAGGGGGCGCAGGTGCTGGTCGCCGGCCCGGACTTCGGGACCGGGTCGAGCCGCGAGCACGCGGTCTGGGCGCTCCGCGACTTCGGCTTCCGCGTGGTGGTGTCGAGTCGTTTCGCGGACATCTTCAAGGGCAACGCGGGCAAGCAGGGCCTGGTCACCGCGATCGTGACCGAACCGGAAGTCGAGGCACTCTGGGCCGAGATCGCGGCGAACCCGGGCATCGAGGCGACCGTCGACCTGGTCGCGCAGCGCGTGTCGCTCGGCGCGGTGGACGTGCCCTTCGAGATCGACGCCTACACTCGTTGGCGGTTGATGGAAGGGCTCGACGACATCGGGCTCACCCTCCGTGACGAGTCCTCGATCACGGAGTTCGAATCCCGCCGCTCCCGATGGCGGCCGAAGACATTGCCGGTGAAGTAGTGAACTCCCTCGTACAGGACGCAGCAGCAGCAGGGGCCCGCGTCGGCCTCAAGTCGGACGAGATCGTCATCCGGGGCGGCAAGCCGCTCGTGGGGCGCATCGAGGTCCGCGGCGCGAAGAACCTCGCGACCAAGGCGATGGTCGCCTCGCTGCTCGGCGACACCCCGTCGATCCTCAAGGACGTGCCGGACATCTCCGACGTGAAGGTCGTCCGCGGCCTGCTCGAGGTGCACGGTGTGCGGATCACGGACCCTGCACGAGGCGAGCTCATCCTCGACCCGGCGAACGTCGAGTCGGCGCACTTCGCCGAGATCGACGCCCACGCCGGCTCGAGCCGCATCCCGATCCTGTTCTGCGGTCCGCTGCTGCACAAGCTCGGCGAGGCCTTCATCCCCGACCTCGGCGGCTGCCGCATCGGCGACCGTCCGATCGACTTCCACCTCGACGCCCTGCGCGCGATGGGTGCCGTGGTCGACAAGCAGCTCAACGGCATCCACCTCACCGCCCCGGACGGTCTCAAGGGTGCGAAGATCGAACTGCCGTACCCGAGCGTCGGGGCGACCGAGCAGGTCCTGCTCTCGTCGGTCCTGGCCGAGGGCGTCACCGAGCTCCGCAACGCGGCGATCGAGCCCGAGATCATGGACCTCATCGCGATCCTGCAGAAGATGGGCGCGATCGTCACGGTCGAGCCGAGCCGCACGATCTTCATCGAGGGCGTCGAGTCGCTCCGCGGGTACACGCACCGCGCGATCAACGACCGCAACGAGGCCGCGAGCTGGGCCTCCGCCGCGCTCGCCACCAACGGCGACATCTTCGTCGAGGGTGCCGACCAGCAGGACCTCATGACGTTCCTCAACGTCTTCCGCAAGGTGGGTGGCGGGTTCGACATCCAGGAGGACGGCATCCGCTTCTACCGCGAGCGCGAGACCCTGCGCCCGGTCGTCGTCGAGACCGACGTCCACCCCGGCTTCATGACGGACTGGCAGCAGCCGCTCGTCGTCGCGCTGACCCAGGCCGAGGGCACGAGCATCGTGCACGAGACCGTGTACGAGAACCGCTTCGGCTTCACCGACGCCCTGAACGAGATGGGTGCCGACATCGTCGTGCACAAGGAGGGGCTGCCCGGGCACGACCGCCGTGTCGCCCGCCGCCCGTTCGAGCAGGCCGCGGTCATCACCGGCCCGACGACGCTGCACGCCGCGAACGTCCGCGTCCCCGACCTGCGCGGCGGCTTCAGCCACCTCATCGCCGCCCTGACGGCCGAGGGCGAGTCGCACATCACGAACGTCGGCATCATCAGCCGCGGGTACGAGCACTTCATCCCGAAGCTGCGCAAGCTCGGCGCCGACTTCGACTTCGCGGGCTAGGCGCGTGGACGGCACGACGGGCGGCGACGGCACGGCGAGCGGCGCGGGTGACGGCCTGGAGGCACGGCGTACGTCCGCCTCGGACGTCACCACGGGCCTCCCGAACCCGGGGCGCCGGTGGCGGCGCGGCGAGCTGAACACCGCCTTCCGCATCACGGCGTCCGTGGTGATCCCGGTCTTCCGGTTCACCGCCCGCTACCACTGGCACGGCCCGAAGCGCCTGCCGGAGGGCGGCGCCTTCGTGCTCGCCCCGAACCACTTCACGAACATCGATCCGCTCGTGGTCGGCACCGCCGTCTGGCTGTCCCGCCGTGCGCCGCGGTTCCTCGCGAAGGCGTCGATCTTCCGGGTGCCGGTCGTCGGCAAGCTCATGGCCGGCATGGGGCAGATCCCGGTCGAGCGTTCCGGCCGCACGCGCCTGAACGACCCGCTCGGCGGCGGCAGGTCCGTCATCGAGCAGGGTGGAGCGATCATCGTCTACCCCGAGGGCACGCTCACCCGTGACCCCGACCTGTGGCCCATGCGCGGCAAGACCGGCGCGGTGCGGATCGCGCTCGAGAACGACGTCCCGCTCATCCCGATGGCCCACTGGGGCACGCAGCGGATCATGGGCCGGTACGCGAAGAAGCTCCGGCTGTTCCCGCCGTCGCGCGTCGACGTGATCGTCGGCGACCCGGTCGACCTGTCGGCGTACCGCGGGAAGCCGCTCGACCAGAAGACCCTGCTGGCGGCGACCGACCTGCTCATGCGCCGGATCACCGAGCTGCTCGAGGAGCTCCGTGGCGAGCAGGCACCGGCGACCCGGTGGGACCCGGCCGCCAACGACCAGAAGGAGACCGGGAAGTTTGACTGACGACCGCTCGGGCCTGCGCCCGCACGACGACCACCCGGACCCCGCCGTGGCAGCCCCAGGCGCCGTCGACACCGCAGCCATCCGCGTGGTCATGCAGTCCACCGACAAGCCGCGCGTCGCCGTCATCGGTGCGGGCAGCTGGGGGACCACCTTCGCGAAGGTGCTGGCCGAGGGCGGTGCCGACACCGTCGTCTGGGCACGTCGGCCCGAGGTCGCACGGGAGATCACCGAGACGAAGCGGAACTCCGACTACCTGCCGGGCATCAACCTGCCGCGCACGCTGACCGCGTCGACGTCGCTGTCCGCGGTGCTCGACGGCGCCGAGCAGGTGTACGTGTCGGTGCCGTCGCAGACGCTCCGCTCGAACCTGTCCGCGATCGCGCCGCTGCTGCCCGAGGGCGTCCCCGTCGTCAGCCTGATGAAGGGCGTCGAGAAGGCCACGGGCCTGCGCATGAGCGAGGTCCTGCACGAGGGCCTCGGCATCGACCGCGACCGGATCGCGGTCGCGAGCGGACCGAACCTGGCGCTCGAGATCGCCCGCCGGCAGCCGACCGCCGCGGTCGTGTCGTCGACGTCGCTCGAGACCGCGACCGCGGTGGCCGCGGTCGCCACGAACCCGTACTTCCGCTCGTTCACGAACACCGACGTCATCGGCACGGAGTTCGGCGGCGTGCTGAAGAACCTCATCGCGGTAGCGATCGGCATCGTCGACGGCGTCGGCTACGGCGAGAACACCAAGGCGTCGATCATCACCCGCGGGCTCGCCGAGATGACCGACTTCGCGGTGTCGCTCGGTGCGCAGCCGTCGACGCTGTCCGGGCTCGCCGGCCTCGGCGACCTGATCGCGACCTGCCAGTCCCCGCTCTCGCGGAACAACACGGCCGGCCGCCTGCTCGGTCAGGGGTACCGCTTCGACGAGGTCGTGCGCCAGATGAACCAGACCGCGGAGGGCCTGGCATCGGTCGCCCCGATCCTCGAACTGGCGGCGGCGAACGGCGTCGACATGCCCATCGTCGGCCAGGTGGCCGAGGTCCTCGCCGGTAGGCTCGACCCGCGCAACATCGCGCCGCACCTCACCGAGACCGACGAGCCGCAGGGCGAGTGACCGGTCCGGTCCCGACCACCAAGGGGACTGCCATGCCCACGATCGCTCCCGCTCCCACGACCGTCGCCGTGCTGTTCGGCGGCCGGTCCAGCGAGCACGAGATCAGCTGCGTGACCGCCGGCGGGATCATGGACGTCGTCGATCGCTCGGTCTACGCGGTCGTGCCGATCGGCATCACGAAGGAGGGCGCCTTCACCCTGCAGTCCGACGACCCGGCACAGTGGGCGCTCCGGGACGGCGCGCTCCCCGTCGTGCCGGACAACGGCACCCGTGTGGCGTTCCCCACGTCGCCGGCCACGAACGAGCTGGTCGTGTCGCACCCGGACGGCTCGGTCACGACGATCGCGGTCGACGTGGCGTTCCCGATCCTGCACGGTCCGTTCGGCGAGGACGGCACGGTCCAGGGGCTCCTCGAGGTCGCCGGGCTGCCGTACGTCGGCGACGGCGTCCTCGCGAGCGCCCTGGCGATGGACAAGCACACCGCGAAGGCCGTGCTCGAGCACGCCGGGCTGCGGGTCGCGCCCTGGACGACCGTGCTCCGCCGGCAGTGGTCGGCCGACCCCGACGGCGTCGCCGAGGCCGTCGCGGTGCACGGGTGGCCGCTCTTCGTGAAGCCCGCCCGCGCCGGGTCGAGCATGGGCGTGTCCCGGGTCGACGAGCCGTCGCAGCTCGCGGCCGCGATGGACCTGGCGTTCGAGCACGACGCGAAGGTGATCGTCGAACCGCGCGTCGTCGGGCGCGAGGTCGAGGTCGCGGTGCTCGAGGGCCGCGACGGTGTCCCGCGCACGAGCCTGCCGGGCGAGATCGTCGTGGCGGAGGACGGTTTCTACGACTTCGCGTCGAAGTACCTGGGCGGCGACGAGGCGCTCCTCTGCCCCGCGCCCCTGACCGCCGACGAGACCGACGCGATCCGGTCGATCGGTGCACGGGCGTTCGAGGCGATCGGCGGTGCGGGTCTCGCGCGCGTGGACTGCTTCCTGACCGACGACGGCTTCGTCGTGAACGAGGTCAACACCATGCCGGGGTTCACCCCGCTGTCGATGTACCCGCGCTGCTGGGCGGCGTCCGGGATGTCCTACGGCGAACTCGTCGCCGAGCTCATCGAGCTGGGACGGGGCGCCGTCCGCTGACGTCCGGCGTCGCGTGCGGCAGGCCGTGCGCGCCGCACGCGTCGTCAGCCCTGGACGTCCGAGGGGTCGAGGCAGCGGTGTCCGTCCTCCGGCAGCGTCGACACGACGTCCGACAGGTCCTGCACCACCTGGTTCGTGGTCTTCGTCGAGTCGATGACGACCTGCACCGCGGGGGAGCGACCGAACGTCGTGTAGACGACCTGCTCGCCGCGGTCGTCGCGGATCCAGTCGACCCCGCCCTTGCTGAAGCACGGCAGGTCGGACACCGTCGGCACCGCGACGCCGCAGTGGTAGAGCGCTGCGGCCGGGTCGCCCCACGCGGCCGTCGACTGCGCGTTCGTGTTCCGCAACGGCAGGTCGTTCCCGACGGTCGTGGGGAGGCGGACCTGCACGGCTGCGCACGCGGCGGTGTCGGCGGACGGAGCGGGTGCCATCGACACGGCGTTCGTGCACCCGGTCAGCCCGGCGGCGAGTGCCACGGCGACACCCGCGATCGCGGTCCAGCGGAGGGGTCGGCGCACGGTGTCCATCGACGTCCAGGCTACCGTTGCGGACGTGGACGAGATGGACGACGCCTGGACCGGACCGACCGTGGGACAGCTGGGGGAGCTCGCCGTGCTGGACCGGATCGTCCGTCGACTGCCGGCGGGTGCACCGGACGTCGGTCCCGGTGACGACTGCGCCGTCGTCGCGGCCCCGGACGGCCGGTTCGTCGTCACGACGGACATGATGGTGCACGGGCCCGACTTCCGGTGGGCGTGGTCGTCGCCGGCGGACGTCGGGTGGAAGGCGGCAGCGACGAACCTGTCCGACGTCGCAGCGATGGGCGCGACGCCGAGCGGACTCGTGATCGCCCTGGCCGCGCCGCAGGAGACCCCCGTCGCGGTGCTCGAGTCCTTCGCGGACGGGGTGCGGGCTGCCGTGGACGAGCTCTGCCCGGGCTGCGGCGTGGTCGGCGGGGACCTGTCGACCTCGGCCGTGTTCACGGTCTCGGTGACGGCGTTCGGCGACCTCGGTGGGCGAGCGCCGGTGCTCCGCTCGAGTGCACGTCCCGGCGACGTCCTCGCGGTCTCGGGGGAGCTCGGCCGCGCCGCTCGTGGCCTCGCACGGCTGTTCCGCGACGGCGTCGACGCGCACGGAGAGCCCTCGCGGTCGGCGACCGTCGCGAGCGGCGCGGACACCGACCCCGACGTGGACCGGCAGCGACGCCCGGTCCCGCCGATCGCCGACGGTCCGCTCGCGGCCACGGCCGGGGCGACCGCGATGCTCGACCTGTCCGACGGGCTGGCGATCGACGCCGGGCGGCTCGCCCGGGCCAGCTGGGTGACGCTCGACCTCGATGCCGACGGTGTCGCGGGCGCCGACGACCTCGCACTGCACGGCGGCGAGGACCACGGCCTGCTCGCCACCTTCCCGCCCGGCGTGACGCTGCCGGGCGGCTTCCGGCGCATCGGCGCGGTCGTCGCCCGCGGCGGCGCGGACCTGGTGCGCGGAGGCGAGCCGGTCCCGACGACCGGGTGGGACCCGTACGCCGACTGGGACGGCGCCGCGGGCTGACCGTCGGAGCCGCGCCGGGCCTCCCGGACGCCCGCGTCCGACCGCCCGCGTCCGCACGCCCCGCGTCAGGCCGGGGTGACGGCCTCCCACGCCACGGTCTCGCCGTAGCTGCGCTTGCTGAAGGGCTCCAACCCGGCCGGCCACGTCGGCTCCGGCGACCGCTTGCTCCGCTCGACGACGACCACCGCGCCCGCCGTCAGGCGCGGCACGAGTGCTTCGAGCACGTCCGCGATCTCCTGCTCGGCGACCTCGTACGGCGGGTCGACGAAGACGAGGTCGAAGGTCCGCACCGTGCTCCGCAGGTAGCCGAGCGCCGGCTGGGGCTGCACGTCGATCCGCACCCCCGGCACCCGCTGCTGCACGGCCTTCGCGTTCGCCCGGCACGCCTGCGCGGCAGCGGACGCGCGGTCGACGAGCACGACCTCCGCCGCCCCGCGGGACGCCGCCTCGAGCCCGAGCGCGCCCGTCCCGGCGTAGAGGTCCGCGACCGAGGTGCCCTCCACGAGCCCGCGCGCGCCGAGCGACGAGAACAGGGCCTCGCGCACGCGGTCGCTCGTCGGCCGGGTGCCGGACTTCGGCACCCGGAGCGTCGTGGAACCGGCGGCGCCGGCGATGATGCGGGTCATGCAGCCACCGTAGCGGCGTGCACGGTCTCCACAGGCCGGACGGGAGGCGCGCGGTGCGTCGGACCGGCCCGGTACCGTGGTCGCGTGGTCACCTCCGACACCCCCGACACCGAGGCGCCGCCGGTGCGGCCCGACCTCGGCCCCGCGCCCCTCGACGCCCGGCTGGGCGGGGTCCTCGGCGGACGGACGGCGAAGGCGATCGAGAAGGCCTTCGGGTACCGCACCGTCGGTGAGTTCCTCGAGCACGCACCCCGGCGGTACGCGGAGCGCGGCGCCCTGACCGCGCTCGACTCGCTCGCGATCGGCGAGTCGGTCACGATCGTGGCCGAGGTCATCGACGTGCGCGAACGGACCATGCGCGCTCGACGCGGCTCGATCCTCGAAGCGAAGATCGGTGACGGCAAGGGTCTGCTCACGCTCACCTTCTTCAACCAGGGGTGGCGCACGAAGGACCTCGTGCCCGGTGCCCGTGGGATCTTCGCCGGCAAGGTCGGCGACTACCGGGGTGCGCGGCAGCTCGCCCACCCGGACTACGAGCTGTTCGACCGCGACGACCCCCGCGCGACGGCGGACCCCGAGGACGAAGAGGCGATCCGCTGGTCACGGCAGCCCATCCCGATCTACCCGGCGACGGCGTCGCTGACCTCGTGGCAGATCGCGAAGGCGATCGCCGTCGTCCTCGACACCCTGCCCGACGTGCCCGACCCGATCCCGGCATCCGCGCGAACGCGACTCGGCCTGGTGCCGTTCCGCCGAGCACTGGAGCTCCTGCACCGTCCGGAGAAGGTCGCCGACGTCAAGCGCGCGCAGGACGCGCTGCGCTACCGCGAGGCGTTCGTGCTGCAGACCGCCCTCGTGCAGCGGCGCATCGCTGCCCGGGCGACCGCTGCCACCCCGCGTCGGGCGGCGCCCGGCGGGACCCTCGAGCGTTTCGACGCCTCGCTGCCGTTCACCCTGACCGACGACCAGCAGGCGGTGGGGGCCGAGATCGCGCACGACCTGGCGGGGGACTGGCCGATGCACCGGCTGGTGCAGGGCGAGGTGGGCTCCGGCAAGACCCTGGTCGCGATCCGGGCGATGCTGACGGTCGCCGAGTCCGGTGGGCAGTCGGCCCTCATCGCCCCGACCGAGGTGCTCGCGGCGCAGCACCTCCGGTCGATCGTGAAGTTCCTCGGGCCCGACCTGGCGGCCGAGCTCCGGCCGGTCATCCTGACGGGCTCGCAGTCGACCGACGAACGGCGCCGGGCACTGCTCGCGGCGGCATCCGGCAGCTCACGGCTCGTCGTCGGCACGCACGCGCTGCTGGGCGACCGGGTCGACTTCGCGGAGCTCGGCCTGGTCGTGGTCGACGAGCAGCACCGGTTCGGCGTCGAGCAGCGCGAGGCCCTGCGGACGAAGGGCGCGACCCCACCCCACGTGCTCGTCCTCACCGCGACGCCGATCCCGCGCACGGTCGCGATGACGGTGTTCGGCGACCTCGACGTGTCCACCATCACCGGGCTGCCGTCGGGCCGTGCCGGGGTCGAGACCTTCGCCGTCGGGCTGGCCGAGCACCCCGGGTGGGAAGGGCGCATCTGGACCCGGATGGCCGAGGAGCTCGCCGACGGGCGCCAGGCGTTCGTGGTCTGCCCGGCGATCGACGACGCCCACGCCGAGGACGACGGCGGCCCCGAGCCCGTCGAGGGTGACACGCCGAAGCACGCCCCGGCGACGGTGCTCGCGACGGCCGAGCGGATGCGCGCCATGCCGGTCCTGCAGGACCGAAGGATCGAGGTCCTGCACGGGCGGATGACCGCGGACGAGAAGGACCGCGTCATGACGTCCTTCGCGGCCGGCGACGTCGACGTGCTCGTCGCGACGACCGTGATCGAGGTCGGCGTGGACGTGCCGAACGCGTCGATGATGGCGGTGCTCGACGCCGACCGCTTCGGGGTCTCCCAGCTCCACCAGCTGCGCGGTCGCATCGGTCGTGGGCAGTACGCCGGGGTGTGCCTGCTCGTGACGACGGCCGAGGCCGAGACGACCGCACGCGAGCGCGTCGACGCGGTGGCGGCGTCCGACGACGGCTTCGAGCTCGCCCGCGTCGACCTGGAGCTCCGGCGCGAGGGCGACGTGCTCGGCGAGCGGCAGTCCGGCGGCCGGTCGTCGCTGAACCTGCTCCGCGTCGTCGAGCACGCCGACCTCATCGTCGACGCACGCGGCGAGGCCGAACGCGTGCTCGAGCCCGACCCCGAGCTGCGGGACCACCCCGCCCTGCGCGAAGCCCTGGCACGGCGGCTCGACGAGTCCGACGCCGCGTTCCTCGGGAAGAACTGACGCCGGCGGCCGGTAGCGTGACGGACATGGCCCAGATCGCCGTCGTCCCCGGATCCTTCGACCCCGTGACCCTCGGGCACCTCGACGTCATCGGGCGTGCTGCTCGGCTGTTCGACGAGGTGCACGTGCTCGTCGTCCACAACCCGGACAAGCAGCCCGCGATGTTCGCCGCCGCCGACCGGGTGCGGTTGATCGAGCAGTCCCTCGTCGAGACCGGGGCGCCGGACAGCGTCCGGGTCGGGGAGTGGACCTCCGGCCTGCTCGTCGACTACTGCCGACAGGTGGGTGCGGGTGTGCTCGTGAAGGGTGTGCGCTCGGGCGAGGACGTCGCGTACGAGACCCCGATGGCCATCATGAACCGGCACCTGGCCGACGTCGAGACGGTCTTCCTGCTGCCCGAGGCGTCGCGGGCGCACGTCTCGAGCTCCCTCATCCGCCAGGTCGCGACGCTCGGGGGCGACGTGACGCCCTACGTGCCCGTCGTCGTCGCGGACGCGCTGGCCGAGCACCTCGGGCGCTGACACGCCGCGTCCCGGGCGTCCTCGACGTCCGCAGGAGATCGCGGTAGACTCGTCGATCGTGTCTTCCCCCGTGAACAGCCCCTTCGCCCTGCGCGTGCGCGACCTCGCGCACCGGCCGGGCGAGATGCGCGAGCACTCGCTCGACGTCGAGGTGCCGGACGCGATGGGCGCCGGCGTCATCGCCGTGCGCGAGGGCGCCACGCTGCAGCTCGACGTGAAGCTCGAGGGCCTGCACGAGGGTGTCCTGGTCTCCGGACACGCCTCGGCCGAGGCCACGGGGGAGTGCTCGCGCTGCCTCATCGACATCAGCGAACCGGTCGAAGTCGACTTCGCCGAGCTGTTCGCGTACGATGTCTCGGAGGATTTCGACTTCTTCGTTCACGATGACCACGTGGATTGTGAACCGGTCGTTCGAGATGCGGTAGTGCTGGCGCTGCCGTTCCAGCCGGTCTGCCGGCCGGACTGCCCCGGCCTCGACCCCGTCACGGGTGAGCGGCTGGCCGACCTCGGCGAGGTCACCCCGCGCGAGGTCGTCGACCCGCGTTGGGCCGCGCTGAGCGGCTTCCGGGGCGCCGACGCGGACAGCACCGACGCCGACAGCACCGACGCCGACGACAGCACCCCCACCCAGAGCCCCGAGGGCGACGGCCGCACGGCCTGACGCACCTCGACCCTGACCACCGACCAACCGAAAGAGAACCACCATGGCCGTTCCCAAGCGCAAGCAGTCCCGTGCCAACACGCACGCCCGTCGTTCGCAGTGGAAGGCCGCGCCGGTCCAGCTCGTGAAGACGATCGAGAACGGCAAGGTCACCTACAGCCTCCCGCACCGCGCGAAGGTCGTCGAGGACTCGGCCGGCACCGCCCTGTACATGGAGTACAAGGGCCGCAAGGTCGCCGACGTCTGATCGGACCGGACCACATGACAGCGACGTCCGGCGCCACGGGGTCCCGCCCCGTGGGGCCGGACGTCGTTCGTCTGCAGGGCATCCTCGACGTCCAGATCGACGCCGAGCTGCTCCAGCTCGCCCTCACGCACCGCTCGTACGCGTACGAGCACGGGGGCATCAAGCACAACGAGCGCCTCGAGTTCCTCGGGGACTCCATCCTCGGCCAGGCCGTGACCGTGAAGCTCTTCCGGTCGTTCCCCGACCTCGACGAAGGTGAGCTCGCCAAGCGGCGCGCCAGCCTCGTCTCGACGGTCGCCCTGGCCGAGATCGCCCGCATGATCGGGCTCGGCTCCTACCTGCGCCTCGGCAAGGGCGAGGAGCAGACCGGCGGCCGGGGCAAGGCGTCGATCCTGGCCGACACGGTCGAGGCCGTCATCGGTGCGACGTTCCTGTCCGCGGGCCCCGACGCCGCGACGGACCTGGTGCTGCGACTGGTCGAGCCGCTGCTCGTCGACCCGGACCGCTTCGGCGCCGCCATGGACCCGAAGACGAGCCTGCAGGAGCTCGCCGCGAGCCTGTCCCTCGGCAACCCGGCCTACCGGGTGACCGAGGAGGGCCCCGACCACGACAAGACCTTCCACGCGACGGTCGTGCTGCAGGGCGAGGACGTGTCGACGGGGTCCGGCACCAGCAAGAAGACCGCCGAGATGGCCGCCGCGCTCGAGGCGTGGACGCGGCTCTCCGGCCGGGCGGCCTGACCGCGTGCCCGAACTCCCCGAGGTCGAGGTCGTCCGCGCCGGCCTCGAACCCGCCGTCACTGGTGCCCGCGTGCTGCACGTCGACGTGGTCGACGACCGCGCACTCACCCGGCACGACGGCCCGGCCGAGGACTTCGCCGAACGCCTGACCGACCGCACGATCGCCGCGGCCGTGCGCCGTGGCAAGTTCATGTGGTTCCCCCTCGTCCCCGAGCGCGACGGCGACCGACCCGAGGCACTCGTCACCCACCTGGGGATGTCCGGTCAGGTCCTGCTCGGCCGCGACCGACCGGCCGCGAAGCACCGCCGCATCCTGATCGACGTGCAACCGACGGGGACCGACCGCGACGGCCGTCCCGAGCAGCCGGTCGCGCTGGAGTTCGTCGATCAGCGGACCTTCGGGTCGATGGCGATCGACGCGATGGTGCCGACCGTCGACGGGGCCCCGGCCGGGTCCGCCGGTGCGGTCGACGCCCACGACCCCGACGCGCCGTGGCGGAGGAGCATCCCGACCCAGGTGTCGCACATCGCCCGGGACCCGCTCGACCCGGCGTTCGACGACGACCGCTTCGTCGCGATGGCGCGGAAGCGTTCCAGTGGCATCAAGCGCGTCCTGCTCGACCAGGGCGTGGTGAGCGGCATCGGCAACATCTACGCCGACGAGTCGCTCTGGGCCGCGCAGCTGCACTTCGACCGTCCGGCCGACCGCCTGCCGCGGGCCGACCTGCACCGGCTCCTGGCCGAGGTCCGCACCGTGCTCGCCCGTGCCCTCGAGGACGGCGGGACGAGCTTCGACGCGCAGTACGTCAACGTGAACGGGCAGTCCGGGTACTTCTCGCAGCGTCTCGCGGTCTACGGACAGCAGGGGAAGCCGTGCCCGCGCTGCGGCACGACCATCGTGCGCGAGGCCTTCATGAACCGGTCGAGCCACCGGTGCCCCGTGTGCCAACCCGCTCCGCGCCGACGCAGGCGTTAGCCTGACGCGCAACCGAGCACCCGGAGACCCGCATGTACTTGAAGAGCCTGACCATCAAGGGGTTCAAGTCCTTCGCGCAGCCGACGACGTTCGCGTTCGAGCCCGGCGTCACCTGCATCGTCGGCCCGAACGGCTCGGGCAAGTCGAACGTGGTGGACGCCCTCGCCTGGGTGATGGGGGAGCAGGGCGCGAAGACCCTCCGCGGCGGCAAGATGGAGGACGTCATCTTCGCGGGCACCTCGACGCGCGGTCCGCTCGGTCGCGCGCAGGTGCTCCTGACCATCGACAACACCGACGGCCTGCTGCCGATCGAGTACTCCGAGGTGACGATCGCCCGCACGCTCTTCCGGAACGGTGGCAGCGAGTACGCCATCAACGGCGAGAACTGCCGGCTGCTCGACGTGCAGGAACTCCTGAGCGACACCGGGCTCGGTCGCGAGATGCACGTGATCGTCGGGCAGGGCCAGCTCGACAAGGTGCTGCACGCCACGCCGGAGGACCGCCGCGGCTTCATCGAGGAGGCCGCCGGGATCCTCAAGCACCGGCGTCGCAAGGAGAAGACGCTCCGCAAGCTCGACGCCATGCAGACGAACCTGACGCGGTTGTCCGACCTCGCGGGGGAGATCCGTCGGCAGCTGAAGCCGCTCGGTCGGCAGGCCGAGGTCGCGCGCAAGGCGCAGTCCGTCGCCGCGGTGGCCCGCGACGCCAAGGCCCGCCTCCTGGCCGACGAGGTCGTCCGGCTGCGCCGTGAGCTCCACGAGCACCAGGAGGTCGAGACGGGCCGGAAGTCCGAGCGCATCGTCCTGCAGGAGCGCCTCGACCAGACCCGTGCCCGGCAGCAGCAGGTCGAGCAGAGCATGGTCGGTGACGCCGTCGACCGCGCCCGGACCGTCGTGCACCGGCTGGAGAGCGTGCAGGAGCGGCTCCGCGGGCTGTCGAGCCTGGCGAACCAGCGCCTGATGTTCCTCGCCCAGCAGGCCGACGCGCCGCAGCAGGGCCCCACGATCACGCCGGAGCGGGTGCAGGGCGTCCGTGCCGAGGCGGACCGGCTCGAGGCCCGTGCCGCCGAGATGGCAGCCGGGTCCGGGGCAGCGGCGGCGGCCGTCGAGCAGGCGCGGGCCCGCCTGGACGCCCTCGACGAGCAGATCGCCGCGCAGGCCGCGCTCGTCTCGCAGCACGACCTCGAGGCCCAGCGCCTCCGCAACGCCGTGGACGTGCAGCGGTCGCGCCGCGCCTCCGTCGTCGCGGACCGCGAGCGCCGGACCCGGGCGCTGGCCGAGGCCGAGGACCGAGCGGCCCGTGCCGCCGGGGCCCTGCACGACATCGGGGACGACCCCTCCGCCGGGGTGGACGCGGACGCACTCGCCGGCGCGCACGACACGGCGCGGCAGCGGCTCGAGGCAGCGCAGACGGCGCGCGAGACCCTGCGCGACCAGCTCCACGCCCTGGAACGCGAGCGCGACGCACTCGACGCCCGGGTCGCGGCCCTCGGCATGTCGATCGACGTCCGGGACGGGTCGCAGGCGGTGATCGACGCCCGGCGCGAAGGCGTGCTCGGTCGCCTCGCCGACGCGCTGACGGTCGAGCCCGGGTTCGAGGCCTCGATCGCCACAGCGCTGGACGGGCTCGCCGACGCGGTCCTCGCCACCGACCGCGGCACCGCCCTCGCCACGGTCGCCCACGCGCGCGGCGCCGACCTCGGCCGCGTGGACGTCGTCGTCGCGGACGCGGAGCTCGACGGGCCGGGGCTCCCCGCGTCGCTGCCGCCGGGCGTGCGTCCGGCCCTCGACGTGGTGCAGGGGCCGACCGCGATCACCGCGGTGCTCCGCGGGACGCTGGTCGCGGTGGCGGACGACGTCGACCTGGAGGCCGTGCTCGCCGCCGCCCCGCACGCGACGGTCGTCACGCGGTCGGGTGACCTCGTCCGCACCGTCCGGGTGACCGGCGGTGGCGCGCGCACGGTCTCCCGCATCGAGCTCGTGGCGGAACGCGACGACGCGCGGGCC
The DNA here is from genome assembly GCF_031844345.1 of Curtobacterium sp. BRD11. Lineage (NCBI taxonomy): Bacteria > Bacillati > Actinomycetota > Actinomycetes > Micrococcales > Microbacteriaceae > Curtobacterium > Curtobacterium sp. BRD11. The sequence goes on along the minus strand of NZ_JAUZUZ010000001.1, from coordinate 931,462 downwards.
CGCCGTGACGCGGTCGCGGCGGACGCGGCGGACGCGGCCACGGGCCTCCAGGCCGCTCGCCAGGAGGTCGAGGACGTGCGCCGCCGTGCCGACGAGGCCGATCGCGCGCTGCGCGCGCACACCGCGGCGGTCGCCGACTACGACCGCTCCAGTGCCGCGGTCCGCGCCGGGGCGGAGAACGCCGCGGCCGAGGTGGAACGTCTGCGCGCCGCCCTGGGCGAGACGGACGGTGCGGTCGAGGCGGTCGACGCCGCGCTGGCCGGGGCCGAGGACGCGCTGCGGGGGTTCGAGGAGCGACCGCGACCCGTCGTCGACGCGTCCGGGCGCCCGGCGCTGCAGGACGCCGTCGAGTCCGCGCGGGCCGCGGAGATCGAGCAGCGCATCCAGGTGGAGACCGTGCGGGAGCGGGCCCGGTCGGAGCGGAACCGTGCGGCCGGTCTGCAGCGGCAGCTCGAGGCGGAGCGTGCGGCTGCGGAGGAGGCAGCGCGGCTCGCGGTGATCCGGCGCGGACAGATCGCCGTCGCCGAGGGGGTGCTCGCCGACCTGCCGGGCGTGCTCGGCGCGGTCGACCGGTCGCTCGCCGAGGCCCGGGTGCAGCTCGCGACCGAGGAGGCCGAGCGCACGAAGCGGAACACCGAACTGCAGGTCGTCCGCAACGAGGAGCGCGAGCTCCGCGAGCGGCTGCAGACCATCACCGACGGCGTGCACTCGCTCGAGATGGAGATCTACGAGAAGAAGCTGCACGTGTCCGGCGTGCTCGACCGCGCGCAGAGCGACCTCGGGCTGAACGAGGCCGTGCTCGTCGCGGAGTACGGGCCGGACGTGCCGGTGCCGGTGGACGTCCTGGTCGACCCACGGGTGCTCGCGCGTCGCCACCGCGAGGCCGACCGGGCACGGGCGGCGGCGGAGGCCGCAGCGGCGCCCGATGCGGACGCTCCCGATGGCGACGCCGCCACGACCGCCGTCGCCGATGTCGACGCCGATGTCGATGTCGACGCCGACCTGCCCGGGCTCGTCGACGCCGAGTCGACACTGCCCGGCGGTCCGGCGCTGCCCGAGCTCGACACCACCGACGAGGTCGACCCCGCCGACGTCGAGACGGTGCCGTACGTCCGCGCGGAGCAGGAGCAGCGGCTCGCGGCGGCGGAGCGCGACCTCGGCCGGCTCGGCAAGGTGAACCCCCTCGCGCTCGAGGAGTTCCAGGCGCTCGAGCAGCGGCACGCCTTCCTCGCGGAGCAGCTCGACGACCTGCAGAAGACCCGGACCGACCTCCTCACCATCATCGAGGAGCTCGACACGAAGATGCAGACGATCTTCGAGGCGGCGTACAACGACACGAAGGCCGCGTTCGACGTGATCTTCCCGATCCTGTTCCCGGGCGGCACGGGATCGATCACGCTGACGGACCCCGACGACATGCTCGCGACGGGGCTCGACGTCCAGGTGAAGCCAGCGGGCAAGAAGATCGACCGGTTGACGCTCCTGTCGGGCGGTGAACGCTCGCTCGCGGCGGTGGCCCTGCTCGTGGCGATCTTCACCGCCAGGCCGTCGCCGTTCTACATCATGGACGAGGTCGAGGCGGCGCTCGACGACGCCAACCTCGGGCGGCTGCTCACCGTGTTCGAGCGACTGCGGGAGTCGTCGCAGCTCATCGTGATCACGCACCAGAAGCGCACGATGGAGATCGCCGACGCGCTGTACGGCGTCTCGATGCGGCAGGACGGCGTGTCCGCCGTGGTCGGCCAGCGTGTGCAGCGGCGCGAGCCCGCGGACGCGGCCGCGGTCGCGTAGCGCGCCCGCGCCCGGCCCGCGTCGCGCTGGCGCGCTGGCGGCCGCACGGCGAGACTCGGCTCGGCGGGCACGTTCGTGACGGGGACACCGCGAAACCGTCCGCTGGGGCGAGTCTCGGGGTGCGGAGACGGACGGGAGGCGCGGTGCCAGCCGGCACCGCGCCTCCCGTCCGCCACGTGGTCGCGACTACTTCGCGTCGGCCTCCACGGCCTCCTTCGGCTCGCCCGTCGGGGTCAGGCCGCGCTCCTGGCGCTTCTTGGAGACGATGAGCGAGGCGGCCGTGGCCACCGCGATCGTCAGCGCGATGAAGCTCAGCGAGAACCAGATCGGGATCTCCGGGGCCCACTCGATGTGCTCGCCGCCGTTGATGAAGGGCAGCTCGTTGACATGCATGGCGTGGAAGACGAGCTTGACGCCGATGAAGGCGAGGATGACCGCCAGGCCCTGACCGAGGTAGATGAGGCGCTCGAGCAGCCCCGCGATGAGGAAGTACAGCTGACGCAGACCCAGCAGGGAGAACGCGTTGGCGGTGAACACGATGAACGCGTCCTGCGTCAGACCGAAGATCGCGGGGATCGAGTCCAGGGCGAACAGCACGTCGGTGAGGCCGATCGCGACCATGACGAGCAGCATCGGGGTGAACAGGCGCTTGCCGTCGACACGGGCCGTGAGCTTGTCACCGTGGTAGTCGTCCGTGGTCGGGATGATGCGACGCAGGACACGGATGAGCTTCGAGTCGCCCTCGGTCTCGTCGTGCCCGCCGCCCTTCGCCTGCGACCAGGCGAGCCAGAACAGCAGCGCGCCGAACAGGTAGAAGACCCACGAGAAGTTCTCGATGATCGTGACGCCGAGGGCGATGAAGACGCCTCGGGCGACGAGGGCGATCGCGACGCCGACCAGCAGGACCTTCTGCTGGAACTCCTTCGGCACCGCGAAGCTCGACATGATGATGAGGAAGACGAACAGGTTGTCGACCGACAGGGCCTTCTCGGTCAACCAGCCGGCGAAGTACTCGCCACCGGCCTGACCGCCGCCGAAGACCAGGATCCCGACACCGAACAGGATCGCGAGCCCGACGTAGAACGCCGACCAGAACGCGGACTCCTTGATGTGCGGGACGTGCGGGGTCCGCACGTGCGAGTAGAAGTCGAACACCAGCAGCGCGAGGATGCCCGCGATGGTGAGGAGCCAGACGAAGAGGGGAACGTCCAATGGATGTCCTTCAGGTTCGGGGCGTCCCGCGGAGCGGGTACGCCGATGCCTGAAGGTCTCCTCCGCCGTGTCGACCGACTGGTCGGACACGACCGGCGTCCCGGGTCTGGATCGTCCCAGACCGTACTGACGGGTGCGCCGCGCGGGAGTACTCCCCTTCAGGACCCGAGGATACCGGGCGCAGCGTCCACTGGTCGCGCCCTAAGCTGGGAGCATGGCGAGTTCCTGGTCACTGTCCACCCGTCTGCGCGGCCTGTTCCAGCGGAAGACCATCGACGAGACCACGTGGGACGATCTCGAGACCGCGTTGATCGGTGCGGATTTCGGCCCCGACATCGCGGACGAGGTCATCGAGGACCTCCACGCCCGCGTCGACCGGTACGGCACGACGGACCCTGCCGACCTGCAGCGCATGCTCCGCGAGGTGCTCGAGGAGCGCCTGTCGAAGCTCGACACGACCCTCAAGCTCAGCAACCGCCCGGCGGTCGTGCTCGTCGTCGGCGTCAACGGCGTCGGCAAGACCACGACGATCGGCAAGTTCGCGAAGTTCCTCAAGACCTACGACCGCACGGTCGTGGTCGGCGCGGCGGACACGTTCCGCGCGGCGGCGGTCGAGCAGGTCGCGACGTGGGCGCAGCGCGCCGGGGTCGAGGTCGTCCGACCGGCGCAGCCCGGCCAGGACCCGGCCTCGGTGGCGTACCAGACGGTCGAGAAGGCCATGCGCGACGGCACCGAGATCGTCGTGATCGACACCGCCGGCCGACTGCACACCAAGGCCGGCCTGATGGACGAGCTCGGCAAGATCAAGCGCGTCGTCGAGAAGCAGACCGAGATCGCCGAGGTGCTGCTCGTCCTGGACGCCACCACCGGGCAGAACGGTCTCGCCCAGGCGCAGGCCTTCATCGAGGGTGCCGGCGTCACCGGACTCGTCATCACCAAGCTCGACGGATCGGCCAAGGCCGGCTTCGTGCTCAGCGTGCAGGAGAAGACCGGCATCCCCATCAAGCTCATCGGGCAGGGTGAGGGCATCAACGACCTCACCGGCTTCACCCCGCACGTCTTCGTCCAGAACCTGGTCGGTTGAGCGCCGTGGTGTCGTCCGCGACCGCGCCGTCCACGACCGGCGGGCGAGGGACCCGACCGCCGGCCACCGTCTCGGTGCTCGAGGTCGTCGTGATGTGCGTGGTCGCGGTCGGGCTGACGATCGGCAGCCTGCTGCACAAGCTGCAGTGCGCCGCCCCCGGGGTCGACTTCGTGACCGCCACCCGCAAGGCCTGCTTCGCGGACACCGTGAGCCTGTTCTCCAGTCGCGAGCTCGCGTCGCACGTGTTCCCGTACGTGCAGCCGCTCGGCGAGAACGGGCTGCCGCCGGGGAGCCTCGAGTACCCGACGCTCAGCGGGATCTGGGCGTGGCTGAGCGCGCTGCCGGTGAGCTCGCTGCACGGGTTCCTCGTGGTCACCGCGCTGACCTTCGTGCCCGTGGTCGTCGTCACCGTCGTGGCGCTGGCCCGCGTCGCCGGACGCCGGGCGTGGTTCTTCGCGGCCACGCCGCCGCTCTTCCTCTACGCGCTCTACAACTGGGACCTGCTCCCGGTGATGTGCACGGTCGTCGCGATCGCGGTGGCGGTCTGGTGGCCGGCCGGGCGGTCGCTGGTGTGGCGGGCCGTCGTCGTCGGTGCGCTGTTCGGTCTCGGCGGTGCCTTCAAGCTGTACCCGCTCGTCTTCGTCGCGCCGTTCGTCCTCGCCCTGCTCGTCGACGCGACCGCGTCGTGGGGCGATCGCGTGCGCCGTGCCCTCGGCGCGGTGGCGGGCTCGGTGGGCGTGGTCCTCGTGGCGAACCTGCCGTTCGTGCTCATCAACGCCGAGTCGTGGTTCTCCGTGATCCGCTACCAGGGCATCCGGAACATCGACGGGGCGACGCTCTCGGTCTGGTACTACGCCTTCCAGCCGTGGTCGGCCGAGGACTCGCCCGCGTTCCAGCACACGCTGAACCTGCTGGCGACCGGAGCGACGGCGGTGGCACTGCTCGCGGTGCTGGTCACCGGGTTCGTCCTCGGGGTCCGTCGCGGTCGCATGCCCTGGATCGAGACCAGCGCGGCGCTCCTCTGCGCCTACCTGGTCGCGAACAAGGTGGACTCGCTGCAGTACGCGCTCTGGCTCGCGCCGTTCTTCGTGTTCGTCCGGATCCGCAGCGGTTGGGTGATCGCCTACCTGGCCGCGAACACGCTGCTCTTCGCCGGGTGGTTCCGGCACATCTACCTGCAGGCGATCGGGACCACCGTGCGGACCTACGCGGACGAGGCGATGTCGATCGGTGTCTGGGCGCAGATCGTCCTGCTCCCGATCCTGGCGGTCGTGTTCCTGCGCAGCCGGGCGGTGGACCGCGACGACGAGGTGTCGGTGGTGCACGGAGCGCCGGAGCCGCAGCGGACGCCCACGCCGAGCGCGTGAACACGCGCGCGATCGCCGGCAGCAGCAGCGTCCGTCCGGCCGGCGGGGTCGCCGCCGTCGAGCTCGTCGTGATGTGCGTGGTCGCCGTCGGCCTGACCGTCGGGAGCCTGTTCCAGAAGCTGCAGTGCGCGGGCGAGGGTCTCGACCTGGCGTACGTGACACGACACGCCTGCCTCGGCGACACCCTGAGCCTCTGGGGCATCCGCGACCTCGCATCGCACGTCTTCCCCTACGTCGGGCCGCTGACCACCCGCGGCCTGCCGCCCGGCACGCTCGAGTACCCGACCCTCACCGGGCTGTGGGCCTGGCTCAGCGCCCTGCCGGTCGGGTCCAGCCGCGGGTTCCTCGTGGTGACGGCGCTCACGTTCGTGCCGGTGGTGGTGGTCGTGACCGTCCTCCTCGCCAGGATGGCCGGCCGGCGCGCGTGGATCTTCGCCGCGACACCGCCGCTGTTCCTCTACGCGCTCTACAACTGGGACCTGCTCACCGTGGTGTGCACGACCGCGGGCGTCTTCGCCGCGGTGCGGTGGCCGGCCGGACGTGCGCCGGTGTGGCGTGCCGTCGTGGTGGGCGCGCTGTTCGGACTCGGCGGAGCGTTCAAGCTGTACCCGCTCGCGTTCGTGGCACCGTTCGTCCTCGCACTCCTCGTGGACGCCGGGCCGTCCTGGCCGGACCGGGTCCGTCGTGCCGCCGGGGCGGTGGCCGGCGCGCTCGGCGTGGTCCTCGCCGCGAACCTGCCGTTCGTGCTCGTCAACGCCACGTCGTGGTTCTCCGTGATCCGCTTCCAGGGCACCCGGGACATCGACCCGAGCACCCTGTCGGTCTGGTACTGGGCGCTGCAGCCGTGGTCCGCGCAGAGCAGCCCGGAGGTCCAGCTCCGACTCAACCTGCTCTCGACGGCGGCGACCGCCGTGGCCGTGCTGGCCGTGCTCGCCGTCGGTCTGGTCATCGGGCTCCGGCGCGGCCGCATGCCCTGGATCGAGACGAGCGCGGCGCTGCTGTGTGCGTACCTCGTCACGAACAAGGTCGACTCGCTGCAGTACGTGCTCTGGTTGACGCCGTTCTTCGCCGTCGTGCGGATCCGCCTCGGGTGGGTGGTGGCCTACGTGACCGCGAACCTGCTGCTCTTCGTCGGGTGGTTCCACTCGTTCGCGCTGAAGGCCGTGGGTGTCTCCGCCCGGACCTGGGCGGACGAGGCGCAGACCATCGGGATCTGGGGGCAGATCGTCCTGCTGCCGATCCTGGCGGTGGTGTTCCTGCGGAGCCGTGCGGTGGACCGCGACGCGGACCGCCCGGGGCCGGATCCCCGACCGGGGGCAGCTGCCGGGCTCCGTGCTCGGGGAACGGCGTCGCCGGCTCGCGAGTAGTGTCCGCTTCGGCCCGGGCGTCCGCTCGGTCTCGTTCCAGGGATTGGAGACCCTCATGCCCGCACTGCTGATCATCGCGATCATCGTCGGCCTCGTCCTGCTCTTCAGCGGCATCTTCGTCGGTGCGCTGAAGTTCCTGCTCTGGGTGGGCATCGTGCTCATCCTGCTGGCGGTCATCGGCTGGCTCCTCCGGAGCATCCGCGGTCGCGCGTAGCGTCGGCCGGTCACGTCGGACGTGACCACGGACAGACGGGAGGCCCGGTACCAGCTGGTACCGGGCCTCCCGTCCGTCCGTCGGTCGCCGGATCGGCGCTACACGGCCTGGCGACCCGGGGTCGCCTCGAGCAGGTGGGCGAGGTGCGGCGGCACCGTGCCGCCGCGCGCAACGGTGGCGCGCGCCCACAGCCGGCCCGCCCGGTAGGACGAGCGCACGAGCGGACCGGCGAGCACACCCGCGAAGCCGATGTCCTCGGCGATCTCGCGCAGGTCGACGAACTCCTCCGGCGTCACCCACCGCGCGACGGGCAGGTGCCGCGGCGACGGACGGAGGTACTGCGTCAGCGTGATGATGTCGGTACCCGCCTCGTGCAGCTGCTCGAGTGCGTCGACGACCTCGTGCCGTTCCTCGCCCATGCCGAGGATGAGGTTCGACTTCGTCACCAGGCCCGCGTCGCGGCCCTGCGTGAGGACGTCGAGCGAGCGCTCGAAGCGGAACGCGGGCCGGATGCGCTTGAAGATGCGCGGCACGGTCTCGACGTTGTGCGCGAAGACCTCCGGGCGGGCGTCGAACACCTGCCCGAGCTGGTCGGGGCGGCCGTTGAAGTCCGGTACGAGGATCTCGACGCCGGTGCCGGGGGAGTGCTCGTGGACCTGTCGGATGGTCTCCGCGTAGAGCCAGGCGCCGCCGTCGTCGAGGTCGTCCCGGGCGACCCCGGTCACGGTCGCGTACTTGAGGCCCATCGACACGACCGAGTCCGCCACACGCCGGGGTTCGCCCCGGTCGAGCGGGCTCGGCTTACCGGTGTCGATCTGGCAGAAGTCGCAGCGCCGGGTGCACTGCGAGCCGCCGATCAGGAAGGTGGCCTCCCGGTCCTCCCAGCACTCGAAGATGTTCGGGCAGCCGGCCTCCTGGCAGACGGTGTGCAGCTGCTTGTCCCGGACCAGTACGGAGAGGTCCCGGAACTCCGGGCCCTGCGTCGCGCGGGTCTTGATCCAGGCGGGCTTCGTCTCGATGGGTGTCGCGGCGTTGCGGGCCTCGACCCGGAGCATGCGGCGGCCGTCGGGGGCGAGGGTCATGCGGCGACCTCCTGTCGCGTGGTGCTGCTGATGCGGTGACCGGCGTGCATGCCGTCGACCGCCTGCTGGATCCGCGGCCCGACGAGGGCGGCGACCTCGTCGACCGTGACGTGGCGGCCGGTCGCGCGGCTGAGGGTGGTGACGCCCGCGTCGGCGATGCCGCACGGGACGATCGCGCCGTAGGGGGCGAGGTCGTTGTCGCAGTTGACCGCGATGCCGTGGCTCGAGACGTGCTCGGCGACGTGCAGGCCGATCGCGCCCACCTTGTCGTGCGGGCCGCCGCCCGGTCGGGGCACCCAGACACCGCTGCGCCCGTCGACCCGTCCGGCGGTGACCCCGACCGAGGCCGCCGCGTCGAGGACGACCTGCTCGAGGTCGCGGACCCAAGCGACGACGTCGAGCGGGTCGGCGAGCCGGACGATCGGGTAGGCCACGAGCTGCCCCGGCCCGTGCCACGTGATCCGTCCGCCCCGGTCGACGTCGATGACCGGGGACCCGTCGGTCGGCAGGTCAGCGGCTTCGGTGCGGCGCCCGGCCGTGTAGACGCTCGGGTGCTCGCAGAGCACGACGACGCCGGGGGAGCGGCCGGCGACGACGTCGGCGTGGAACGACCGCTGGACGGCGAGGCCCTCCTCGTAGTCGAGGAGCCCGGGCCAGCGGATGATCTCGAGCTGGGGCACGTCGAGCACGCTACCCCGGTTCCTGGACGCAGTCCAACAACCGGTTCGTGGGCGGTCCGGGGCGGTCGGAGGTGGCCCTGTAGAATCGTCGGACCATGGCACAATTCGGCTCACTCTCCGATCGGCTGACCGAGACCTTCCGCAACCTGCGGAGCAAGGGTCGTCTGTCCCCGTCCGACGTCGACGGCACCGTCCGCGAGATCCGCCGGGCCCTGCTCGACGCGGACGTCGCGCTCGAGGTCGTCAAGGCCTTCACCGCCTCGGTGCGGGAACGTGCGCTCTCGGACGAGGTCAACAAGGCGCTCAACCCCGCGCAGCAGGTCGTCCAGATCGTCAACGAGGAACTCGTCGGCATCCTCGGCGGCCAGCAGCGCCGACTCGAGTTCGCGAAGCGACCGCCGACCGTGATCATGCTCGCGGGCCTCCAGGGCGCCGGCAAGACGACGCTCGCGGGCAAGCTCGGCAAGTGGCTCAAGAAGGACGGCCACACGCCGATGCTCGTCGCGGCGGACCTCCAGCGTCCCAACGCCGTGCAGCAGCTCCAGGTCGTGGGCGAGCAGGCCGGCGTGCACGTGTTCGCTCCCGAGCCCGGCAACGGCGTCGGCGACCCGGTCAAGGTCGCGAAGAACGCGATCAAGGCCGCGGTCGACCAGCAGTACGACACCGTCATCGTGGACACCGCCGGTCGACTCGGTGTCGACGCCGAGCTCATGAAGCAGGCGGCGAACATCCGCAAGGCCGTCGACCCGGACGAGGTCCTGTTCGTCATCGACGCGATGATCGGTCAGGACGCCGTCGCGACCGCTCGCGCCTTCCAGGAGGGCGTCGACTTCACCGGTGTCGTCCTGTCCAAGCTCGACGGCGACGCCCGCGGTGGTGCAGCCCTGTCGGTCGCCAGCGTCACGGGCCGCCCGATCATGTTCGCGTCCACGGGCGAGGGGCTCGACGACTTCGAGCCGTTCCACCCGGACCGCATGGCGAGCCGCATCCTCGACCTCGGCGACATCCTGTCGCTCATCGAGCAGGCGCAGTCCGCGTTCGACGAGGACGAGGCGCGCAAGGTCGCCGAGAAGATCGCGACCGACTCGTTCACGCTGAACGACTTCCTCGCGCAGATGCAGCAGCTCCGCAAGGCCGGCTCGATCAAGGGCATGCTCGGCATGCTCCCGGGCGCGAAGGGCATGCGCGAGGCGCTCGACAACTTCGACGAGAGTGAGATCGTCCGGACCGAGGCGATCATCCAGTCGATGACGAAGCAGGAGCGCGAGCTCCCGAAGCTCCTCAACGGCTCCCGTCGACTCCGCATCGCGAAGGGCTCCGGCACCACGGTGACCGAGGTCAACGCGCTCGTCAACCGCTTCGAGCAGGCAGCGAAGATGATGCGCACGGTCGCCCGTGGTGGCGTGCCGCAGATGCCGGGCATGGGGCCGATCCCGGGCATGCACGGCGGCAAGAAGAAGCAGCAGCAGGGCGGCGCCAAGAAGAAGAAGGTCGGCAACCCCGCCAAGCGCGCGGCGCTCGCATCGGGTGCGGCGGCGCAGCCGCAGCAGCAGGCACCCACCGGGTCCGGTCTCGGACTCGGCGGTCCGAGGGGCGGCAAGGCGCCCACCGAGGAAGAGCTGGCCAGCCTGCAGAAGTTCCTCGGCCGCTAGACGCGACCCATGACGGACGGGAGGCCCGGTACCAGCTGGTACCGGGCCTCCCGTCCGTTCCGTGGTGTCGTCTAGAGCGACTCCCGCAGCTCCGTCACCAGGTGGCGGACCACCGCGCGGAGGTCCCCGCCGTTCTCCTGCGCCACCCGCAGCTGCCGCTGGTACGACGCGCCGTCGGCGATCATCGTGTCCAGGTGGTGCAGCTCGTGCTGGCAGCCCAGACGGTCGGCGATCGGGTCGAGCCGCTGGACCAGGTCGTGGACCTCGTCGGTGACCAGGCGCTCGTGGCCGGCGGCGTCGGTGATGATCTCGGCCTCCATGCCGTATCGGGCCGCGCGCCACTTGTTCTCGCGGATGAACCACGGCTGCATCGACGGCAGCGTCTCGCCGCGGTCGAGGCGGTCCGAGAGTGCGGTGACGAGGCACTGGACGAACGCGGTCACGGCACCGACCTCGTGGAGGGTCGAGATGCCGTCGGACACGCGGTTCTCGAGCGTCCCCCACCCCGGCGACGGGCGGATGTCCCAGCGCAGGTCCTTGAACCCGTCGATCACACCGGTCTTCGTCAGGTCGTCGACGACGGTCTCGAAGCCGGTCCAGTCGTCGATGCCCGGCGGCAGGCCGCCGGTGGGGAGCTGCTGGAACATGAGGGCACGGTTCGAGGCGTACCCGGTGTCGGTCCCGCCCCAGAACGGGCTCGACGCGGTGAACGCCTGCAGGTGCGGGACGTACGCGAGCATCGCGTTCATGATCGGGACCGCCTTGTCGCGGTCGTCGATCCCCACGTGCACGTGCACGCCCCAGATGAGCATCTGCCGACCCCACCAGCGCGTGCGGTCGATCAGCGTGGTGTAGTGCTCGCTGTCCGCCGTGATCTCCTGCTGGTCCCACTGCGCGAACGGGTGGGTGCCGGAGCACATCACCTGCGCGTCGAGCGGTTCGGCGGCGTCGATCACCTCGCCGATGATGCCCGCGAGCTCGCTCGTCGCCCCACCGACGGTGTCGTGCACCCCCGTGACCACCTCGACGGTGTTCGTGAGGAGTTCCTCGGTCACCCGGTCGGGATCGCCGAGGCGCTCCTGCACGGCGGAGAGCACGGCGGGGGCACGGGGCGCGAGGTCGCCGGTGCCGCGGTCGACCAGCGGGAGCTCCCACTCGACGCCGAGGGTCGACGGGCGGGACTCGGTGAAGCGGATGTCCATGGGGCCATCCTGCCCGTCGGCTTGGAGGGTCGGCACAAGGAGTTCGGTCCCGGGCACGTCGTCCGGCAGAGTGGTCGCCATGAGCAGCGTTGCCGTGCCCGACCTCGCAGTCCTCTCCTCGTCCTGGGACCTCGGACCGCTCCACCTGCGGAACCGGGTGGTGATGGGGTCGATGCACACCGGGCTCGAGGTCCTCGACGACGGCGGTGCCGCGATGGCCGCGTTCTACCGCGAGCGCGCGGCGGGCGGCGTCGGCTGCATCGTCACCGGCGGGATCGCGATCAGCGACGAGGCCCGTGGTGGTCCGGACTTCGCGGTGTTCGGCACCGGGGGCGCGGACGAACGGTTCCGGGTCGCCGTCGCGGCCGTGCACGACGAGGGCGGAGCCGTGCTCGCCCAGCTCTTCCACGCCGGCCGGTACGCCCTCGCGAACGGCCTGGTCGACCGGTACGGCCGACCCCAGCGCGTGGTGGCTCCGTCGGCGCTGCCGTGGGCGGCGGCGCGCGGGGTCCAGCCGGTCGCGCTCACCGATGCCGAGGTCCGCCGGACGATCGACGACTTCGCCGCCGCCGCCCGGTCTGCCGCGGCGATCGGCTTCGACGGCGTCGAGATCATGGCGTCCGAGGGCTACCTGGTCAATCAGTTCCAGTCGCCGCTGACGAACCTCCGCGACGACGACTGGGGTGGGGACGCCGAGCGACGCCGCCGCTTCGCGATCGAGGTCGTCCGGGCCGTCCGCACCGCCGTGCCCGACCTGGCCGTCACGATCCGGCTGTCCGGTGCCGACCTCATGCCCGGGTCGACGACGGACGCCGAGGTCGACGCGCTCGTGCACGACCTGCTGCCGCTGGGCCTCGACGGGATCTCGGTCGGCATCGGTTGGCACGAGTCGCGCACGCCGACCGTGCAGGCCGCGGTGCCGCACGGCGCGTGGCTGGCGTACGCCGAGCGGGTCGCGGGCGTGGTCCGCGAGTCCGCGCACCCCGAGGTGCAGGTGATCGCGTCGAACCGGATGACCGACCTGCGCGACGGTGAGGCGGTGCTCCGCGGCGGGCAGGTCGACGCCGTCGCGCTCGCCCGTCCGTTCCTCGCGGACCCGGACATCGTCCGCCGGTCGCTCGACGGCCGCTTCGACCTGGTGAACACCTGCATCGGCTGCAACCAGGCGTGCCTCGACCACTCCATCGTCGGACGGCCCGTGTCCTGCCTCGTGAACCCCCGCGCCGGCCGCGAGCTGACCATGCCGCTCCGGCCGACCGTCGAGCCGAAGCGCGTCGACGTGGTCGGCGGTGGCCCGGCCGGGCTGGCCGCCGCGGTGGACGCCGCGCGGCGCGGGCACGCCGTGACGCTGTGGGAGGCGACCGACGCCCTCGGCGGGCAGTTCGCCCTGGCCGCGGCGATCCCCGGCAAGGAGGACTACGCCGCGACCGTCCGGGCGGCGCGCGCCGAGCTCGACGACCGCGGGGCGACCGTGCACACCGGCCGTGCCGCCACCGTCGCCGACCTGCTCGACAGCGACGCCGTGGTGCTCGCGGCAGGGGTCGTGCCCCGCGTGCTGGACGTCCCGGGCGCCGAGCTGCCCCACGTGGTGTCCTACGAGGACGCCCTGCGCGACGGGGTCCCGCCCGGCACCGTCGCGGTGGTCGGCGGCGGCGGCATCGGGGTCGACACGGCGGCCTTCCTGGTCGAGTCGCCCGACGAGGCGGTGCGCGCGGCGGAGTTCGCGGCGCGGTGGGACGTCACCGTCGCCGACGACGTGGTCGGCGACGTCCCGCAACGGCTTCCCGCGGTGGCACGGACGCTCCGCCCCGGCGCCGACGTCACGGTGCTCCGTCGGTCCGGGAAGTTCGGCCAGGGGATCGGCATCACCTCGCGCTGGGTGGCGGTCGGACGACTGCGCGACGCCGGGGTGCGGATGGTCGGCGGGGTGCAGGAGTACCTGCGCATCGAGCCCGGGACGCTGTGGATCCGGGACGAGGACGGTCGGGAGACCGCGGTACCGGCCGACCACGTCGTCGTGTGCGCCGGGCAGGAACGTGCACCCGCGGTCGAGGGCGACGAGGCCGAGGACGCGTCGGGGGTCGCCGTCGCAGGGGGAGGGCTCGCACCGGGCCTGGCTGCCGCGGGGGTGCCGTACGCCGTCGTCGGCGGTGCCCGGGACGCCAGGAGCGTCGACGCGGTCCGTGCCACGAGCGAGGCGATCGAGGCCGTGCGCGCCCTCGCACCGTGACGACACGGCGGCCACGGCGCGTCCCGGCTCGCTTCTCCGGCGGAAACCTGCAAGAATGAACGGTCGAATCGCGTCTGCTCGACCCTCTATCCAGCAGGTCGCGACTTCCTTCGAGCTTCCACCGCGCGTGCCCCCACGCCCGCGGTTCCGGTTCAACCACAACAACACGCAACAGGAGTAATTGTGGCTGTCAAGATCCGTCTCAAGCGTCTCGGCAAGATCCGTGCGCCCTACTACCGCATCGTCGTCGCCGACTCGCGCACCAAGCGCGACGGTCGTGTGATCGAGGAGATCGGTCAGTACCACCCGACCGAGGAGCCCTCGGTCATCAAGATCGAGTCCGAGCGTGCGCTCTACTGGCTCGGCGTCGGCGCGCAGCCGACCGAGCAGGTCGCGGCGCTCCTCAAGCTCACCGGCGACTGGGGCAAGTTCAAGGGCGAGGGCAACACCGAGTCCACCGTCAAGGTCGCCGAGCCGAAGCAGGCCTTCGTCGCGGACACTGCCAAGAAGGCCGTCCTGAAGCCGAAGTCGGAGAAGACGGCCCCCGCCGCCGCTCCGGCCGAGTCGGCCGACGACGCCGCAGAGACGACCGAGGCCTGATTCCTTGCTCGACTCTGCGCTGACGCACCTCGTCAAGGGGATCGTCGATCACCCGGACGACGTCCGCGTCGCCAGTTCCACCTCTGCGCGTGGCGAGGTCCTCGAGGTGCGTGTGCACCCCGAGGACCTCGGTCGCGTGATCGGTCGCGCCGGACGGACCGCAAAGGCGCTCCGCACCCTCGTCTCGGCTCTCGCCGACGGCAAGCGGGTGCGGGTCGACGTGGTCGACACCGATTCCTAGGGAGACGACCCAACTCCGGGTGGGTCGCATCACGAAGGCGCACGGGCTCAAGGGCGGCATCAAGCTCGAGCTCTACACCGACGACCCGGATCGTCGGTTCACGCCGGGGGCGGAGTTCACGCTGCAGGTCCCCTCGGACTCGCCGTGGTCGGGCAAGACCCTGACCATCGACGAGCTCCGCTGGTACAACGGCCACCCGGTCGCCTTCTTCGAGGGCGTCGCGGACCGCACCGCCGCCGAGTCCCTCGCGCGGGCGATCCTCTGGGTCGAGCAGGACGCCGACGCCGAGACCGGTGAGGACGACGCCTGGTACGACCACCAGCTGGTCGGCTTGCGCGTGCTCCGCGACGGCGTCGAGGTCGGTACGGTCGCCCGCGTCGACCACCTGCCCGCGCAGGACCTGCTCGCGATCGACACCCCGTCGCGCGGCGAGGTCCTGGTGCCGTTCGTCTCGGCGATCGTGCCGACGGTCGACATCACGGCCGGGACCGTCACGGTGACGCCCCCGACGGGACTGTTCGAGGACCCCGAGGACACCTCGCGGCCCGAGACGGTCACGCCGACCGACCGCGAGGGCTGATCGTGCGCATCGACATCGTCACGATCTTCCCGGAGTTCTTCTCCGTCCTCGACGTCTCGCTGCTCGGCAAGGCCCGCTCGGACGGGCTGCTCGACGTGCACGTGCACGACCTGCGGCACTGGACGACCGACCGGCACCGCACGGTCGACGACACCCCGTACGGCGGTGGCGCGGGCATGGTCATGAAGCCCGAGCCGTGGGCGCAGGCGCTGTCGTCGATCCTGCGCGAGGACGGTTCGTCGACGCTCGTCGTCCCCACGCCGGCCGGCACCCCCTTCCGTCAGTCGATCGCCCGGTCGCTCGCGTCCGAGCACGACCACCTCGTGTTCGCCTGCGGGCGGTACGAGGGCATCGATGCCCGCGTGTTCGCGTGGGCGGCCGAGCGGTGCTCGGTCGTCGAGCTCTCGCTCGGTGACTACGTGCTGAACGGCGGCGAGGTCGCGGCCATGGCGATGATCGAGGCGGTCGGCCGTCTCGTCCCCGGGGTCGTCGGCAACCCGGAGTCGCTCGTCGAGGAGTCCCACGAGGACGGCCTGCTCGAGTACCCGTCGTACACGAAGCCGGCCCTCTGGCGGGACCTCGAGGTGCCGGACGTCCTGCTCAGTGGGCACCACGCGCGCGTCGCCGCCTGGCGGCACGAGCAGCAGGTGGAGCGGACCCGTCGCGTCCGCCCGGACCTGCTGCCCGACGCGTAGCGCCGGCCGCATCGCCGCGCGCGCTGCGCCGGCTGGTCCGGCAGTGGTGCTCCGCGCCGTTCCGGTCGCACGACGTGCCGTTCCTGCACGTTGCGGTCGCACGACGTGCCGCCGGCGCACGTTCCGGTCGCGCGACGTGCCGCCGGGCTGGATCGTGCGCCGCAGGTCGCGCGACGAGGGCGCCCGCGTCCCGACGGATGGATGGATGGACGGACGGGAGGCGCGGGGCGGGGTCGCGCCGCGCCTCCCGGCCGTCAGGCGGTCGCCTCGATGCGCTGGGCGCGTCGCAGGGTGAGCACCTCGGGACCGTCGTCGGTGACCGCCACGGTGTGCTCGACGTGCGCGGCACGGGATCCGTCGACGCTCTTCAGCGTCCAGCCGTCCTCGTCCTGCACGAGTTCGTCGGTGCCCTGCATGAGCCACGGTTCGATCGCGACCACGAGGCCCGTGCGGAGCTTCAGGCCGCGGCCGGGGCGGCCGTCGTTCGGCACGTGCGGGTCACCGTGCATCGTGCGGCCGACGCCGTGCCCACCGAACTGCGTGTTGACGCTGTAGCCGGCGTCCTTCGCCACCCTGCCGATGGCGTAGGAGACGTCGCCGAGCTTGTTGCCCGGTCGGAACTGCTCGATGCCGGCCAGCAGCGCGCGCTCGACCGTCCCGACGAGTCGCTGGTCCTCGTCGCGGGCCGTGCCCACCTGCACCGTGACGGCGGAGTCCGCCACCCAGCCGTCGACGCTCGCGGCGAAGTCCAGGCTGACGAGGTCGCCGTCGACGAGCACGCGGTCGTACGGCAGGCCGTGCAGGGCCGCGTCGTTCACCGACGTGCACAGGTTCCGGCCGAAGGGGGAGTTGCCGAACGAGGGGTGGTAGTCGACGTAGCAGCTCACGGCGCCACGGTCGGCGATCATCCGAGCGGCCACGCGATCGAGGTCGAGCAGGTTCACGCCCACGTCGACGGTCTCGAGCAGCTCGTCGAGGACGTCGGCGACGAACCGTCCGGCGGCGCGCAGGCCCTCCAGCTCGGCGGGGGTGCGGAGTTCGATCATGCGTCCATCCTGGTCGTTTTGCGAGCGGGCTTCCCTGTGGCATGATGGACCGCTGTGCCCTCTGTGGCATGATGGACCGCTGTGCCCTGGCTGGACTCTGCCACGGGGGAGTCGCCGATTCCGGGCACGCACACTTCTTTCCACACACCGATCCGCGGCGACCCGTGCGCGTCCGCAGAGAGTGAACGAACATGCAGCTCCTCGACCACGTCGACGCAGCGTCCCTGCGCACCGACGTCCCGGACTTCCGCCCCGGCGACACCATCAAGGTGCACGTCAACATCATCGAAGGCACGCGCTCGCGTGTCCAGGTGTTCCAGGGTGTCGTCATCGCCCGCCAGGGCCACGGCCTCGGCGAGACCTTCAAGGTCCGCAAGGTGAGCTTCCAGGTCGGCGTCGAGCGCTGGTTCCCGGTGCACTCGCCGATCATCGACCACATCGAGGTCGTCACCCGCGGTGACGTCCGTCGCGCGAAGCTCTACTACCTGCGCGAGCTCCGCGGCAAGGCGGCCCGCCGCAAGATCAAGGAGAAGCGCGACGCCTGATCGCCTTCACAGTGAGGGCCCGCGAGCCGGGTTCCACTGGACGCCCCCCGCCGATGTACGGTTGTGCATCGACGGGGGGCTTTCCCGTTGTGCGCGCTCCACGGAGCGCAGGGTCTTCCACGTCCGACGAGTGCGGGTGTGGGTCGGCACGCTGGTCGAGCGTGCATGTGAACGAGAGCGGACATGACGGACACCACCGAAGGATCGGGACGCCGCCCACGGGCTGAGCACAAGGGCAACGGCGTCCTGACGTTCCTGCGGGACCTCGTCATCATCTTCCTCGCGGCACTGCTCGTCTCGTTCCTCGTCAAGACGTTCCTGATCCGGTCGTTCTACATCCCGTCGGAGTCGATGGAGAACACCCTGCAGGTGAACGACCGGGTGATCGTCAACGAGCTCGTGCCGGACGTGGTGTCGCTCAAGCGCGGTGACGTCGTGGTCTTCAAGGACCCGGGCGGCTGGTTGACCGGCACGAACGTGCCGGGCGTCGCGCCGACCACGCAGCCGGCGAAGGCGATCGACTGGCTCCTCACCCAGGTCGGTCTCGGGACCGGCGACAGCGACGACCACCTCATCAAGCGGGTCATCGGCCTGCCGGGGGACAAGGTCACGTGCTGCAACGACCTCGGGCAGATGTCCGTGAACGGCGTGCCCATCAAGGAGCCGTACACGCTGCTGCCGAGCGGCGCCCCGGCGTCGGCCGACCCGTTCTCGGTGACCGTCCCCGAGGGCACGATCTGGGTGATGGGCGACAACCGCAACGACTCGAAGGACTCGCGCTACAACCGCGACACCCCGTCGAAGGGCTTCGTGCCGCTGTCGGACGTCACCGGCAGGGCGTTCGTCATCTCGTGGCCCACGAGCCGCTGGACGTGGCTCGACGACTACCCCGACGTGTTCGCGGGTGTGGAGGAGAAGGACCGGTGACCCCGGTCCGGCCATCGCTCCGGGTCGAGAAGAAGCTGCTCGGCTCCGGTCGCGTGACCGTGATCGGCATGGACGAGGTCGGCCGTGGGGCGATCGCCGGTCCGGTGGCCGTCGGGGTCGCGGCGGTGACGATCGACATCGGACGCGTGCCCCAGGGGCTCGCCGACTCGAAACTGCTGTCAGCCGCTCGGCGCACCGAGCTCGAGCCCGTCGTCCGACGGTGGGCACGGACCGCCGTGGGCATGGCGACGGCGGACGTGGTCGACCAGCAGGGGATCGTCCCCGCGCTCGGCCAGGCCGGTGCGGCGGCGCTCGGCGCGCTCGTCGACGACGGGCTGTGCCTCGACGACGCCGTCGTGGTGCTGGACGGCTCGTTCGACTGGTTGTCCCGTGCCGTCCCCACAGCACTGGTCCCGTCCGCCCGTCCGCTCGACGTCGTGGTGCGCGTGAAGGCGGACCGCGACTGCGCCTCCGTCGCCGCAGCGTCCGTGGTGGCGAAGGTCGAGCGCGACGCCCTGATGGTCGCTGCGCACGAGGGGGCTCCGCACTACGGGTGGGCGTCGAACAAGGGGTACGGGTCCACGGCGCACTACGACGGGATCCGGTCCGTCGGGGCGCACGCGCTGCACCGGAAGAGCTGGCTGCACCAGGCGTCGAGCGTCGCCCTGGACGGGTTCGACGAGCTGGCCGTCACCGGCTGACCCACCTCGTCGTCCATCGTCGGTCGGCTCGCCGTAGACTGTGCGGGCGATGGATGACGACGAATTCGACGACTACGACCGCGAGGTCGAACTTGCCCTGTACCGCGAGTACCGCGACGTCGTGTCGCAGTTCCGGTACGTGGTCGAGACCGAGCGGCGGTTCTACCTGGCGAACGAGGTCGACCTCGTCCGCCGTGACACCGAGCACGACTTCTACTTCGAGCTCACGATGAACGACGTGTGGGTGTGGGACGTCTACCGTTCCGACCGGTTCGTGAAGTCCGTGCGTGTCCTCACGTTCAAGGACGTGAACGTCGAGGAACTCACGTCGCGGGAACTCGAACTGCCCAAGGAACTCGCACTCGACGAGTGATCCACAGCTTTACTGGAATTGCGACTCGGGCTTCTTCCGACGACATTTCCGCAATTGTCGCGCTACGGTGGTGGTGAAGCTTTTCCCGTGACCCACCGTCACGGGGATCACCACCCCTCGACCCAGGAGCACGACATGGCACAGAAGGTCACCGTCCAGCTCGTCGACGACCTCGACGATTCGCCCATCGCCGCCGGCGAAGGCCGCACCGTGGAATTCGCGTTCGACGGTGCGAACTACGAGATCGACCTGTCCGACGACAACGTGGACAAGTTCCGCGAAGCGATCTCGGACTACGTCGCAGCGGCACGGAAGGTCTCCGGTCGTCGTTCCGGTGGCAGCAGCGGTTCCGCGCCGAAGTCCGCGCCCAAGCGCGGGAACTCCGAGGAACTCGCGAAGATCCGCGACTGGGCGAAGGAGAACGGGTACGAGGTCTCGAGCCGCGGCCGTATCTCGACCCAGGTGCAGGAAGCGTACGCAGCCGCGCACTGACGCACGACCTCACGAGACCCCGGATGTCCTGACGACATCCGGGGTCTCGTCATTCCTGCACAACATTTCCATCAAGAGTGCTCATCCACAGTTCCGCCATCCGACCGACGGCGCCGGTTGCATTGCCGCATCGTCGTCGGTGGAGGCGACGACATGGAACGACGAACACTCGGGCAGTACGGCGAGGACCGCGCGGTGGAATGGCTCACGGCGCGCGGGTACCGATTGGTGGAACGGAACTGGCGGTGCGCACGCGGCGAGGTCGACGTGGTCGCCTGGCACGGGCGGACACTCGTGTTCATCGAGGTCAAGACGCGAGCGGGCACGTCGACCGGGCACCCGTTCGAGGCGATCACCACGGCGAAGACCGCGCGCCTCCGACGGCTGGTGCCGATGTGGTTCGCGGCGCATCCCGACACGCACGCCCCGGCGGTCCGTCTCGATGCGCTGGCGGTGCACGTGGCCGGTGACCGGCACGGCATCGAGCACCTGACGGGGATCCTGTGACCGGCATCGGTCGGTCCGCCGCGGTCGCCCTGCTCGGCGTGACCGGACGGCGGATCGAGGTCGAGGCGCACCTGACGAGCCAGCTGCCCGCCTTCAGCATCATCGGGCTGCCGGACACCTCGTTGGGCGAGGCCCGAGAGCGGGTCCGGGCCGCAGCGGCGAACGCGGGGGCGCCCCTGCCGGCCCGGCGGATCACGGTCAACCTGACGCCGGCGGCGATCCCGAAGCGCGGATCGGGCTTCGACCTGGCGATCGCCATGGCGGTGCTCGCCGGTGCGGACGTCGCGCCCTGCGTGAGCGAACGGGTCGTGTACATCGGGGAGCTCGGGCTCGACGGGCGACTCCGGCCCGTACCCGGGGTCGTGCCGATGCTGCTCGCGGCACGGGACGCCGGAGCCGAGCGGGTGGTGCTCCCCACGGGGAACGCCGAGGAGGCCCGTTTCGTGCGCGGCGTGGACGTCCGCGCCGTGGATTCGCTCCGTGCCGCCGCGATCGACGCCGGGGCGCTCCTCCCGCCGGTCGAGGTCGACCCGGTCGCCGCACCGCCGGTGCTCCCCGAGCGTTCACCCGTCGCCGAGCTGGCCGAGGTCGTGGGCAACCCCACCGGCGTCCGTGCCCTCGTCGCGGCGGCCGCCGGCGGACACCACGCCCTGCTCGTGGGACCGCCCGGTGCCGGCAAGACGATGCTCGCGGAACGGCTGCCGGGCCTGCTGCCGGACCTCGACGACGACGCGGCGCTCGAGGTCGCGGCGGTCCGGTCGGTCGCCGGGCACGGGGTCGCATCGTGGACCACGAGACCTCCGTGGGAGGCCCCGCACCACTCGGCGTCCGCGGTGTCCCTCATCGGTGGCGGCTCCGGCACGGTCCGACCGGGCGCCGTCTCGCGCGCGACTCAGGGCGTGCTGTTCCTCGACGAGGCCCCGGAGTTCCCGCGCGCGGTGCTCGACGCGCTGCGACAGCCCCTGGAGTCCGGACGGATCACGGTGCACCGGGCCGCCGGGGCCGCCGAGTTCCCCGCACGCTGTCAGGTCGTGCTCGCGGCGAACCCGTGTCCGTGCGGCAACGCCGGCTCGATGCGGCAACCGTGCGAGTGCGCGCCGGCCACCGTCCGCCGGTACCTCGGCCGCATGTCCGGGCCGTTGCTCGACCGCATCGACATCCGGGTGCGCGTGCCGCGGGTGACCACCGGCCTGATCCGCGGTGAGGACGGCACGACGCCCAGCACGGCGCAGGCTCGAGCGACCGTCGAGGCGGCACGCCACTCGATGCGCACCAGGCTCGTCGGTACGGGGTGGACCCGGAACGCCGAGGTGTCGGGGGCGTGGCTCCGCGGCCCCGGGCGGGTGGACCGGCGGGCGACGACGGCGCTCGACCAGGCGCTCGACCTCGGCACGCTGACGATGCGCGGCTGGGACCGGACGATGCGCCTCGCCTGGACGCTCGCGGACCTGCAGGGGGACGACCGGCCGGGCGAACGGCACGTGCGCGAGGCCCTCGCCCTCCGGAGTGCGCTGTGACCGGGGCGCCCGACCTGCTCGAGACGGTCGCGGTGCTCCTCGGTCGGGCTGGGGCCGACGCGGTGGACCCGGTGGAGGCAGCGGCGCGCGTGGCGTGGTCGGCCGTCGTGGAGCCGGGGGACGCGGTGGCGGGGATGCTCGTCCAGGGACTCGGGGCCGAGCGCTCGTTCGCGCTCGTCCGGTCGGCGTGCGACGACGGACCCGTTGGCCTGCTCGACTCCTGCATCGACCGGGGTGTCCCGGGGGCTGAGTCCCCGGCACCCTTCGCCCGCACGCTGCGGGTCGCCCTCGAGCGTTGGCGCCCACGGCTCGCCCGGGTCGACGTGCTGACGACGCTCGAGGCCGCGCGCGCGGTCGGTGCGCGGCTCGTCGTGCCGGGCACGGCCGGGTGGCCCACCGGCGTCGACGACCTCGGGCCGCACGCGCCCGTCGTGCTCTGGACGCGGTCGGGGCGTCGGGCCTCCGGTCCTGCCCTGGCCGTCGTCGGTTCGCGGGCGAACACCGTCGCAGGGGCCGAGGCGACCGCGGAGATCGCCTCGGCGGCCGCCGACGCCGGGTGCACGGTGGTGAGCGGTGGGGCCTACGGCATCGACGCGACCGCGCACCGGGTCGCGGTCGCGGCGGGCACGCCGACGGTGGCGGTCCTGGCCGGCGGGATCGACCAGCTCTACCCGACGGGCAACGTCGAACTGCTGCGGAACGTCGCACGGCAGGGCAGCCTGCTGGCCGAGTCCCCGCCGGGTACCCGGCCGACACGGTGGCGGTTCCTCGCACGGAACCGACTGATCGCGGCGCTGGGTGCGGCGACCGTCGTGGTCGAGGCCGGGGCCCGCTCGGGCGCGTTGAACACGGCGCACCACGCTGCGCAGCTCGGCCGACCCTTGTTCGCCGTCCCGGGGGCGTTCTCGTCGTCGGCGTCGGTCGGGTGCCACCGTCTCGTGGCGCAGGGGCGTGCTCAGATCGTCGTGGGTCCGGGCGACCCCGTCGAGGCCGTCGTCGGACGACGCGGATCCGGTCGAGGACACCCGTCGAGGGACGGTGGGCCGACGTGCGCCGACGAGCCGATCGGTGGTCGGCAGGACCCCGAGGTGGTCCGGGTCCTGGACGCATTGGGACGGCGGGCGCTCGGCGAGCAGGAGATCGCCGTGCGCTCGGGCATGTCGGCGGGTGCGGTGGCGGACGCGCTCGCGCTGGCCGAACTGCAGGGGCTCGTCACGCACACCGTCGGCGGGTGGACCAGGTCGTGACGGCGCCGGACGCTTACCCTGGGGCCCGTGGCGGAGCAGACGGACGGGCGACTCGTGGCGGCGGTGGAGTCGTTCCTCGACCACGTCCGTGGCGCCCGGGGTCTGAGCGACCAGACCGTCCGTGCCTACGCGAACGACCTCGACCAGCTGGTGCAGTTCGCCGACGAGCGGCGGATCGCCGCCACCGCGGACCTCGGTCTCGAGGTGCTCCGCGACTGGCTGTGGGAAGCGGACCGACGCGGGCTCGCCCGGTCCACGATCGCGCGCCGGTCGTCGTCGGTGCGGGCGTTCACCCGCTGGGCCAGCGAGACCGGTCTGCTCGACACCGACCCCGGCGCCCGGCTGCGCGCGCCGAAGGGGGCGGGGCACCTGCCGCGCGTCGTGTCGACCGACCAGGTCCGGACGGTGCTCGACGGACTCGAGGCTCGGGCGGACACGGACGACCCTGCTGCGCTCCGCGACCTGGCGGTCGTCGAACTGCTCTACGCCGCGGCGATCCGGGTGAGCGAGCTCGTCGGCATCGGCGTCGAGGACGTTGACCGAGACCGCCTGACCGTGCGAGTGCTCGGCAAGGGCGGCAAGGAACGGGTGGTGCCGTTCGGCGTGCCCGCAAGGGACGCGCTCGAGGCCTGGCTCGAACGGGGGCGCCCGGTCCTCGCTGCGCGCGCTGCCGAGCGGTCACCGGCCCCCGCCCGGCAGTCGGACACCTCCCCGCAGCCGGACCCCTCCGAGCAGCAGGTGCAGCGCTCCGGCGGGCCCGCGCTCTTCCTCGGCGACCGGGGTGGCCGACTCGGGGTCCGCAGCGTGTACCGGGTGGTCGCTCGAGCGCTCGGAGACCTGCCGGGCGCGGGTCCGAGCGGGCCGCACACCTTCCGGCACACCGCGGCGACGCACCTGCTCGACGGGGGAGCGGACCTCCGGGCCGTGCAGGAGCTCCTCGGGCACGCGAGCCTCGGGACGACGCAGATCTACACGCACGTCTCGTCCGCCCGGCTCCGGGAGGTCTACCGAACGGCGCACCCCCGCGCTTGACGGCGAACGGCCGGGCGGGAGGCCCGACGCCGTTCCGCCGCACGGCCTCGCGGCCTCGCGGCCTCCGGCACGTCACCCCGGCCACGCCGACTCCGGGAGCAGGACCGGCCAGGCAGCCGGCGACAGGAACCGCAGCGGATCGACGTAGCGACCCTCGACCCGTGCGCCGAGGTGCAGGCACGGATCGGCGGCGGGACAGTGTCCGACCGTGACGACACCGACCACCATCCCCTGCTGGACGGCGTCGCCCGTCGCCACCGAGGGTTCGACGGAGTCCAGCGTGCTCACGAGGCCCTCACCGTGGTCGATGGTCACGACGCCCCTGCCGGCGACCTGCCCGGCGAACGACACCGTGCCGTCCGCCACCGCGACCGCAGGGGTACCGTCGGACGTAGCCAGGTCGATGCCGCGGTGACCGGGCGCGTAGTCGTCCGCGGGTGCCTCGAACGGTCGGACCACCTCGCGCGTGCCCGTCGGCCAGACCCACGGCGCCGGAGCGACGTCCTCGCTCGCCACGATCGTTCCGGCCGAGCGGCCAGCCTCGTCGGACGTCGCCGGGTGCCCCGACAGGAGCGCACTCGCGAGCGCGACCACGAGCGGACCCGCGAGTGCGACCAGGAGTGCGACCGCGAGGACGAGGAGCCCACCCGGCCGCCCGGGCCGAGGGAGGAGCGGTGACCGTCTCATGTGACGAGGGTCGTCGAGACGCACCCGGGCACGGGCGGCGGCAGGCCGATCTGGGGACGGTGCCCGCTGCCTCCAGGGCTGTGCAGGGACGGCTGTCGGACGGCGCCGCGCCGCACCACGTCCCCTCGCGGTGCCGGCTGCGACACGACACGCGTCGATCGACGCGTGCAACGTCGGCGAACCCGTGCGATCCACGGCGACCCCAGAACGCGTCCAACCCCGCATGCCCCGCCGCGTCGCCGCGTCGCCGCGCCGCCGCGCCGCCGCGCCCCGATGTGCCCCGCGAGCCGCCAGCGAGTACAGTCGGGGCCGCTCCGGAACACGCAACGCCGCTCGGACGGCGAACCAGCCGACCGCCGGGGCACCGTGCGCCACCCAGCACGGCGGCAAGAACCTGGAGCACCGTGTCGAACACGTCCACCCAGCACGGCGAGGACCGTGCGTTCAAGGGGAAGGTCACCCTGTTCGCCATCGCGGCGGCAGTCGGCGGCTTCCTCTTCGGATTCGACTCCTCCGTCATCAACGGAGCCGTCGACGCGATCAAGGGCGAGTTCGGCCTGTCCGAGGCCGCCAGCGGCTTCGCGGTCGCCTCCGCGCTCATCGGTTGTGCCTTCGGTGCCTACTTCGCCGGTCGCCTGGCCGACCGCTGGGGCCGGACGCGCGTCATGTTCTGGGCAGCGGTGCTGTTCTTCGTCAGCTCGATCGGCTCCGCCTTCGCGTTCGCGACCTGGGACCTCGTCATCTGGCGTCTCGTCGGTGGCCTCGGCATCGGTACCGCGTCGGTGATCGCCCCCGCGTACATCTCCGAGGTCTCCCCGAAGGCGATCCGCGGCCGACTGGCGTCCTTCCAGCAGCTCGCCATCACGCTCGGCATCTTCGCCGCCCTGCTCTCCGACCAGCTCTTCGCGGTGACCGCCGGTGGCGCCTCGGAGCAGGTCCTCGGCCTCGCCGCCTGGCGATGGATGTTCCTCGTCGGTGTCGTGCCGTCCGTCGTCTACGGCGTGCTCGCGATCACCCTGCCGGAGTCCCCGCGCTTCCTGCTCTCGAAGGGCCGTGCCGACGACGCCCGTGAGGTCATGGGCAAGATCGTCCCGCGTGACACCGTGAACACGAGCCTGGAGGAGATCCAGGACGGCATCAAGAAGGAGGCCAACGAGAAGAAGGGCTCCATCCGGGGCAACCGCTTCGGCCTGCAGCCCATCGTCTGGGTCGGCATCATCCTCGCCGTGCTGCAGCAGTTCGTCGGCATCAACGTGATCTTCTACTACTCGACGACCCTCTGGCAGGCGGTCGGGTTCAAGGAGAGCGACTCGTTCCTCATCTCGACGATCACGTCGATCGTCAACGTCGCCGTCACGTTCATCGCGATCTTCACCGTGGACAAGCTCGGCCGGAAGCCGCTGCTCGTGGCGGGCTCGTCGGGCATGTTCGTCTCGCTCACGATGGTCGCGATCGCGTTCTCGCAGGCCACGATCGTGGACGGCGCGCCGAGCCTGCCCGGCTCCTGGGGCATCATCGCGCTGATCTTCGCCAACCTGTTCGTGGTCTCCTTCGGCGCCACCTGGGGTCCGCTCATGTGGGTCCTGCTCGGCGAGATGTTCCCGAACCGCATCCGCGCGACCGCGCTCGGCGTCGGCTCGGCCGCCAACTGGATCGCGAACTTCGTGGTCACGATCTCGTTCCCGGTGCTCTCCGGCTTCAACCTGACGGTGACCTACGGCATCTACGCCCTGTTCGCCCTGCTCTCGCTGTTCTTCGTCATCGCGAAGATCCCGGAGACGAAGGGCCGCTCCCTCGAGGAGATGGGCATCACGGCAGAGGGCGACACGGTGTCGGCGAAGTAGCGTCCACCGGCGTCACCACCTGACGGGAGGCGCGGTGCGGGTCGGACCCGCACCGCGCCTCCCGTGCGTCCCGGCTCCGTCGTGTCCCGGGCACGGTCGTGTCCCGGGCACGGTCGTGTCCGGGCGCCGTCGTACCGGGCGCGGTCGTGTCCGGGCTCCGTCGTGTCCGGCGACGGCCTGGGCGTCCGGACCTGCTAGCATTGCGACCGCAGCGCGCTCCGGCGCGCTGACTTCGCGCGTCCACAGTGCTCGTGCAACAGCAGTGCTCGTCCAACAGCAGTGCTCTCGCCACGACACGTTCCGCGGCCACCGGTCCTGCTCTCACGAGCGGGCGGCCGCGCGGACAGGGCGCCAGGGGTCACGGCCACCGGTCGCGACCGACACAACCGCAACCGTGCGCACGGCCGAACAGTCGTGTGCCGAGAACAAGGAGGGACGGCATGGCCGTCGTCACCATCCGCCAGCTGCTCGACAGCGGCGTCCACTTCGGACACCAGACCCGTCGGTGGAACCCGAAGGTGAAGCGCTTCATCCTCGCCGAGCGCTCGGGCATCCACATCATCGACCTGCAGCAGTCGCTGGCCTACATCGACCGCGCGTACGACTTCGTCAAGGAGACGGTCGCGCACGGTGGCACGATCCTCTTCGTGGGCACCAAGAAGCAGGCGCAGGGCTCCATCGCCGAGCAGGCGACCCGCGTCGGCCAGCCGTACGTCAACCAGCGTTGGCTCGGCGGTCTGCTCACGAACTTCCAGACGGTCTCCAAGCGCCTCGCGCGCATGAAGGAGCTCGAGGAGATCGACTTCGACGACACGACGAAGGGCTTCACCAAGAAGGAGCTCCTCATCAAGAAGCGCGAGCTGGACAAGCTCCACAAGACCCTCGGTGGTATCCGCAACCTCACGCGGACCCCGAGCGCGCTCTGGGTCGTCGACACCAAGAAGGAGCACCTCGCGATCGACGAGGCGCAGAAGCTCGGGATCCCGGTCATCGGCATCCTCGACACCAACTGCGACCCCGACGAGATCACCTACCCGATCCCGGGCAACGACGACGCGATCCGCTCCGTCGGTCTCCTCACCCGCATCGTCGCCGACGCCGCGGCCGAGGGCCTGAAGACCCGCCACAACGGCGGCGACGAGGAGACGGCCGAGCCGCTGGCCGAGTGGGAGCAGGAGCTCCTCTCCGGTGAGCAGGGTGGTGCGCAGGCCGCTCCGGCAGCCGAGGCCGCCCCCGCAGCCGAGGCTCCCGTCGAGGAGAACGACGCCGACGCGCAGGTCGCCGCGAAGGAGATCGGCGAGCCGATCGCCGACGAGGCCAAGAACGCCGAAGCCACCTCGGCCGAGTAGTCACCGGGGGCGTCGGGCCGGTCGGCTCGGCGCCCCTTCCCTCTCTCTCCACAACACCAGTCCAGAAAGGACTCCAGTCAATGGCCAACTACAGCCTTGCTGACGTGAAGAAGCTCCGTGAGGACCTCGGGGCCGGCATGATGGACGCGAAGAACGCGCTCGTCGAGGCCGACGGCGACTACGACAAGGCCGTCGAGCTGCTCCGCATCAAGGGCGCGAAGGCCGTCGCCAAGCGCGACGACCGTGCGACCTCCGAGGGTGTCGTCGTCGCGACGACCGAGGGTGGCGCCGCCACCGTCGTCGAGCTCGCGAGCGAGACCGACTTCGTCGCGAAGAACGAGAAGTTCACCACCCTCGCCGACAAGGTCGTGGCCGCGGTCGCCGCCGCCGGTGCGTCCGACGTCGAGGCCGGCAACGCCGCGCCGCTCGACGGCAAGACCGTCGCCGAGACGATCGACGAGGCCGCCGCCGCGCTGGGTGAGAAGCTCGCGCTGCGCACCGTCGTCCGTGTCGAGGGCGACGCCTTCGAGGTCTACCTGCACAAGACCAGCCAGGACCTGCCGCCCCAGATCGCCGTCGTCATCGCCTACGCGGGCTCCGACGCCGCCGAGGCGCGGTCGATCGCCCAGCACGTCGCGTTCGCGAACCCGACGTACCTGACCCGCGACGAGATCCCGGCCGAGGCCATCGAGAAGGAGCGCGCGACCGTCGAGGCGATCACGCGCGAGGAGGGCAAGCCGGAGGCCGCCCTGCCGAAGATCGTCGAGGGTCGCCTCAACGCGTACCGCAAGCAGGTCGCGCTCCTCGAGCAGGACTACGCGAAGGACAACAAGCTGTCCGTCGCGAAGGCCGCCGAGAACGCCGGTCTGACGATCCAGGGCTTCGCCCGCGTCAAGGTCGGCGCGTAACGAACCCGTGACGGGGCTCGGAACCACATCGGTTCCGGGCCCCGTTTTCTGCGCGCTGCGACACGCGCGGAGCCGGCCGGGAGGCACGACCTCCTCCGCCGGACCGGCTGCGGCCGGGTAGATTCCCACGAGACATTCGACGAAGGGTGCGCCACATGACGAACGAGAAGACCGGACGCCGCCGGGTCCTGCTGAAGCTGTCGGGGGAGGCGTTCGGGGCGGGGTCCCTCGGGGTGAACCCGGACGTCATCAGCACCATCGCCAAGGAGATCGCGCAGGCCGCGCAGGACGTCGAGGTGGCCATCGTGGTCGGCGGCGGCAACTTCTTCCGCGGTGCCGAGCTCTCGCAGCGCGGCATGGACCGCGGTCGTGCCGACTACATGGGCATGCTCGGCACCGTGATGAACGCGCTCGCGCTCCAGGACTTCCTGGAGCAGGCCGGAGCGGCGACCCGGGTGCAGTCCGCGATCAGCATGACCCAGGTCGCCGAGCCGTACATCCCGCGGCGCGCCGAGCGGCACCTCGAGAAGGGGCGCATCGTGATCTTCGGCGCCGGTGCGGGCCTGCCGTACTTCTCGACCGACACGGTCGCCGCCCAGCGTGCGCTCGAGATCGACGCGCACGAGGTCCTCGTGGCCAAGAACGGCGTGGACGGTGTGTACACCGCCGACCCGAAGAAGGACGCCACCGCCGAGAAGCTGCACCACGTCACGTACCAGGACGCCCTGCTGCAGGGCCTGAAGGTCGTCGACGCGACGGCGTTCTCGCTCTGCATGGACAACGGCATGCCGATGCACGTCTTCGGCATGGAGGGCGAGGGCAACGTCGCGGCCGCCATCCGCGGGGAGCGCATCGGTACGGTCGTCAGCAACTGACCCGCACGCTGACTAGACTCGACGCAGTACCGAAGGAGAACCACCGTGATCAGTGATGTCCTGACCGAAGCCACCGAGAAGATGGCGAAGGCCGTCGACGTCGCCAAGGACGACTTCGCGACCGTCCGTACCGGACGCATCAACGCCGCCCTCTTCCAGAAGATCCCGGTCGACTACTACGGCACCCCGACGCCGCTCGCGCAGCTCGCGTCGCTCCAGACGCCCGAGGCACGCACGCTCATCGTCACGCCGTACGACAAGTCGGCCCTCAAGGAGATCGAACGCGCGATCGCGACGTTCCCGAACCTCGGCGCCAGCCCGTCGAACGACGGCGAGATCGTCCGCGTGACGATCCCGGAGCTCACGCAGGACCGCCGCAAGGAGTTCGTGAAGCTCGTGCGTGGCAAGGGTGAGGACCACAAGGTCGTCATCCGGAACATCCGTCGCCGCGCGAAGGACGACCTCGACGCGCTGAAGGGTGAGATCTCCGACGACGAGATCGCCCGGGGCGACAAGGACCTCGAGGCCCTGACGAAGAAGCACGTCGACCAGATCGACGACGCGCTGAAGAAGAAGGAAGCCGAACTCCTCGAGGTCTGATGCGTCTCCCCGAGCCGGGCGGCGACCGCCCCACAGAACCGCGCCCGACCGGAGCAGCCCCGACCACGAAGAAGGGGCTGCGACAGGACTTCGATGCCCGTGCCCGTGCGGCGCGCGCCGACTTCGAGGCGCAGCTCAAGCAGCGCAAGGCGGACTTCGGCGCGCGCAACGAGGCACTGACCGCCCGCACCGGCCGCAACCTGCCGGCCGCGATCGCCATCGCCCTGGCGTTCGCGGTCGTCATGCTGGGGTCGCTCCTCATCTGGAAGCCGGCGTTCATGGTCGTCGCGGCCTTCCTGCTCGGGGTGGCCGTCTACGAGCTCGCGAGTGCGATGCGGTTCGCCGGGCGCGACGTGCCGCGCATCCCGAGCGTGGCCGCGGCCGTCGTCATGGTCCCGGCAGCGTTCCTCGGAGGGCAGGTCGCGGCGCTGTTCGCGATCCTCGGCGGCATCGTCCTCATCGCGGTCTGGCGGCTCGTCGAGGTCGCGATCGCGCGGGAGAAGCCGCCGGCCGGTCACGTCGCCCGCGACCTGACGAACGGTCTGTTCGTGCAGGCCTACATCACCCTGCTCGGTGCGTGCATCGTGCTGCTCTCGGCCCAGCCCCGCGGTGAGCTGTGGGTGATCGCCTTCATCCTGGTGGTCGTCGCCGTCGACACGGGTGCGTACGCCACCGGGCTCAACCTCGGCAAGCACCCGATGGCGCCGCGGATCAGCCCGAAGAAGACCTGGGAGGGCTTCGCGGGATCGGTCGCCGCGAGCATCCTGGTCGGCATCGTGGTGACCTGGCTCATGCTCGGTCTGCCCTGGTGGACCGGCATCGTCCTCGGTGTCCTCATCTCGGGCTCCGCCACGCTCGGCGACCTGACCGAGTCGATGATCAAGCGCGACCTCGGCATCAAGGACATCTCGTCGTTCCTGCCCGGGCACGGTGGGCTGCTCGACCGCATCGACAGCATCCTGCCGTCGTCGGCCGTGGCCTACGTGTTGTTCCTGGTGGTCGTCCACTGACCTGAGCGCCCGACGCCCTGTCGGACCGCGCGTCCAGGTGGCGCCATGGTCCGGTGCTGGCAGAATGTCGCCGTGGCCACGACCTTCCCCTCCGCAGACCGCAAGTCCCTCGGGTACGACGTCGACGAGGTCGAGCGGTTCCTCGAGGACGCCCGTCGTGCGTACACCGCCGGCGACACCGCTCCCGGCATCGAGGCGGCGAAGATCCGCAGGACCGCCTTCTCCATGCGCAAGGGCGGCTACTCCACGGCACACGTCGACGCCGCGCTCGAGCGCCTCGAGGACGCCTTCGCCGCTCGCGAGCGGGAGCGCGAGATCGCCGAGACGGGTCAGAAGGCCTGGTACGCCGAGGCCCGCGCCAAGGCGTCGGACGTCGTCGCGCGACTCGAGCGTCCCACCGGGCAGCGGTTCGCACGCACCAGCCCGCTCGGCACCGGCTACCACCCGAAGGACGTCGACGTCTTCGCGGAGCGGCTGGCGGGCTACTTCCGCGACGGCAAGCCGCTCAGCCTGACCGAGGTCCGGTCGGTGGTGTTCCGCCCGAAGCACGGCGGCTACCGCGAGGCGCAGGTGGACGCGCTGCTCGACGCGGTCGTCGAGGTCATGCTCGCCGTCCGCTGACGACGCGCGGGACACCGGTGCTTCTCTTCCCGTGACCGTTCCGTTATCCTGGACCCACTCATGGGCAGGCACACGGCAGACCTCAGCTCCGACCGCGGTACCCGCGAGCACCTCGACCGTCCGGTCGTCGGTGAGCGCCGCGCGGCACGCGACCGACTCCGCACGACGGGGCACTCGGTCCTCCACGAGACCCCGCGGGTCGAGACGGCAGCGCTGCCGTCGACACCGCTGGGCGCACCCGTGACGGCGCCGACCCCGGTCGCGACGTCCGCCGCACCGGCGACCGCTCCGGTCCTCGTCCGCGGACCGATCGCACCGACCGGTGCTGCCGACCCGCGCATCGTCCAGCAGCGACGCGCGGTCGCCGCACCGGCGAAGCCGAAGGCCGCCCGGACCCTCAACTCGTTCATGCGCGGACGCGCGACCATCCCGACGCTGTCGTTCTTCGCCGTCTTCGGCTTCGTCGGCGGCTCGCTGTTCAACCCGATGCAGCCCGACGTCGCCCAGGCCGCCGTCGTCGCTCCGGTGCTCGTCAAGGCGCCCGTGGAGCCGCAGCAGTTCACGGCACACGGCACGTACGCCGCGTTCGACGTGACGCGCGACGGCTACGGCGTCACGCTGCCGAAGCCCAAGGTCGAGGAGAAGCCGGCCGAAGCCACCAACGACCAGGCCGACCCGGCAGCGAAGAGCACGGCCGTCACGCCGTCGAACACGCTCGCGGCGACGGCCGCGACGCCGAACCCGGGCAGCGCGCAGGAGATCGCCCAGCAGATGGTCGCCGCACGCGGCTGGGGGAGCGAGCAGTTCAACTGCCTCGTGTCGCTGTGGAACAAGGAGTCGGGTTGGCGCGTCAACGCGTACAACCCGAGCGGTGCCTACGGCATCCCGCAGGCGCTGCCCGGCAGCAAGATGGCCACGGCCGGTGCGGACTGGCAGACGAACCCCGCGACGCAGATCACCTGGGGTCTCAACTACATCTCCGGCGTCTACGGCACCCCCTGCGGCGCGTGGGGCCACAGCCAGTCCTACAACTGGTACTGATCGGCAGTTCCGGGGTGCCGCGCAGCAACCGACCGCGGCGACCCCGTGGTCGTGGTCCCGAGCCGACCGAGGACGAGACCGGTCTCGACCGCCTCATGAGTTCGTGGAGGCGGACCGAGGTCCGTCGCGGTCGTACCTTCACCGTGCAACCGGTGTCCGCGGCGTCCGCACAGAAGGAGTACGTCTGTCCGGGCTGCGGCATGGCCGTGCTGCCGGGTGTCGCGCACGTGGTGGTCTGGCGCGCGGACGGTGTGCTCGGGGACGACGCCGACCTGGCGTCCCGCCGACACTGGCACAACCACTGCTGGAGCATCGCATGAGCACCGAGATCCGCTCGAACACCGAGCTCCCCGCCCGACGTACCGACATCGAACTGGTGACGGACGACCACCTCACCCTCGTCGGCGAGCTCGCCGAGCCGCTCGACCGGCCTGCGCGGGGCACGCTCGTGACGCTCCACCCGCTGCCGACCGCGCACGGGTTCATGGACAGCCACGTGCTGAAGAAGGCTGCCTCGCGCCTGCCCGCGCTGGCCGACATCGCGGTGCTGCGGTTCAACTTCCGATCGGTGACCTCGCCACGGGGCACGTCCGAGGGCGTCTTCGGTGACGGTGAGTCCGAGGGCTTCGACCTCCGCGCCGCCGTGCAGGAGACCGTCGCACGCGGACTGCCGACCCCGTGGCTCCTCGGCTGGTCGTTCGGCACCGAGGTCGTCCTCAAGCACGGCCTCGAACACGTCGCCGCGGGGAACGTCGCCGGCCTGGTGCTGCTGTCGCCCCCGCTGCACCGGACCTCGGACGACGAGCTCCGACGCTGGGCGGACGTGGACGTCCCGGTCGTCGCGCTGGTCCCGGAGCACGACGACTTCCTGCAGCCGGAGGACGCGGTCCGCCGCTTCGCCGTCGCGCCGAACGTGCGGGTCGTCCCCGTCGCGGGCGCGAAGCACCTGTGGGTCGGGGAACGGTACGTCCGCACGGTCCTCGACGCCGTCGCGGACCTCGTGGTCCCGGGCAGCGCGCCGCTGCCGACGCACCTCGACGACTGACCACACGGTCGGCGTCGCGACCGGGCTGACGCCACCGACCGGTCAGGGCCGGACGGCGACCGTGCCCCGCGAGCCGACCGTCCCGGGTGAGCGGCGAGCGCCACGGCTGCCGCGGGGGACGCGACCCGGCCCGGAGGCGCGCGGTGCGCCTCCGGGCCGGGTCGCGGATGCCGTCCTCAGCGGGCGGTGGCGTCCTCGTCGAGGGCCTCGTCGTCCGCCGGCCGGCCGGCCGCCACGGGGGACTCGTCGAGGAGCCCGGTGGCGTGCGTGAGCACGCCGCGCAGGTTCTCCAGGTACCCGGCGACCGCGTCGCGCTCGGTGCGGATGGCGGCAAGCCGGTCCTCGGACTCGGCGATCGCCGCGGCCGACCGTTCCTCGGCCTCCGCGATCATCCGGTGGACTCGCTCCTGGGCGTCGCTGACGATGGTGCGTGCACGTTCCTGTGCCTGCGCGGTGCTCGTGCGCTCGAGGTCGTCGGCCTCCTGCTGCAGCCGCTCGGCGCGCTCCCGCGCCTCGGACGCGCGGCGGGTCGCCTCGGCGAGCTGCAGGTTGGCCTCGTCGAGGTACTTCTGCGTCTCGGCCACCGTCTCCTGGTGCTTCTGCAGGTAGTCCTGCTCGGCGTCGTCACGGCGGGCGGCGAGCTCGGACTCGAGCGCCGCGCGGGCCTCGTCGCGTTCTCGGGCGATCGCCGTGCGGACCTCGTCGCGTTCCTGCTGCAGGTCGGCGCGCACCGTGTCGACCTCCTGCTGCAGCGCCGTGCGCTCGGCCTCGAGGTCGGAGAGCTCGGCCGTGCGGCGGTCGGCGATCTCGGTGTCGACCTCGGCGTGCTCCCGCTCGCGGCGCGCAGCGAGCTCGTCGGCGTGCTCGCGAGCGGCGCGCTCGGCGGCGGCGTCGGCCTCGGCGCGCTCGCGTTCGAGGCGGGCGCGGTGCTCCTCGAGTTCCGCGGCGATGCGGGCAGCGGTCTCCTCCACCAGGCGTGCGTTCTCGGCCCGGGTCTGCTCCTCGTCGACACGGAGCTGCGCACGGGCGGCCTCGAGCTCCTGGTCGAGGGCGGTGCGGGTCTCGGCTGCCTCGCGCTCCCAGCGTGCGCGGGCGGCACGGAGTTCGGCGTCGAGCTCACGACGACGGTCGCTGGTCTCCGCCTCGAGTGCGGCCCGGCCGCGCTCGACCTCGGACTCGAGCTCGGCCCGGCCGGTCTCGAGCGCGAGCTCGTGCGCTCGGCGCTGCTCGTCGCGCTCGCGCTGCCAGGCAGCGCGGCCCTCGGCGACCTCGCGCTCGAGGGCGGCGCGCCGCGTGGTCTCCTCGCGGTCGAGGTCCGCGGTGCGCCGGGCGTGGTCGGCCTCGAACACACTGCGTCGGTGCTCGGTCTCACGGTCGAGGTCGGCAGCGGCGCGACGGGCGTCCTCGGCCGCGCGCTGCGCGTCCTCGCGCAGCTCGGCGACCTCGCGCTCGACACGGGCACGCAGGGCATCGGTCTCGCGGATGGCGACCGAGCGGACCTCGGCGGCCTCGGTGACGGCTGCACCCAGGACGGCGGCGGCCTCGTTGCGGGCGTCCTGGGTCAGCAGGCCGGCCTCGGCACGGGCACGCTCGATCGTGTCGGACGACTCGGCCCGGGCGCGGGTGAGCTCGTCGGTCGCACGGGAGCGGGCGTCCTCGAGGGTCTCCGACGCCTCCTGCCGGGCTTCGCGGAGCAGACGCTCGGCCTCGTGCCGACTCGATGCGCGGAGCCGCTGGGCGTCGATGTCCGCCTGGCTGATGAGCCGTGTCGACTGCTCCTCGGCCACGCGCAGGGTGGACTCGAGGCGGGTGCCGAGCCCGCTGTAGGTCGGGGTGCCGGCCTCGTCGAGCTCGCCCTGCAGGTCCGCGACACGCGCCTGCAGGAGACGGATCTCCTTGGCGGCCTCGGCGCGGTCGGTGTTCGACTTGATGAGTTCGCGGCGGAGCTCGTTCACCGAGCGGTCCACCTCGTCGCGGCGGTACCCGCGCAGCTCGGTCCCGAACTCGGCCTCGTCGTTCGCCACGTGTTGCTCCTGGGGGTCGGCGGAGGGCCAGCCCTTGGCCCGCGGACGAGTCTAGTGGCGGCCCACCGGCGCCGACTGAGCCCGTGGACAGCGGTGGGGGATGCGATGTCCAGGGTGCCTCGCTATCCTGGAGCGCTGATTCGCGCGCCGATCCCCCCACCCCCGGCGCGGTAGGGAGAAGATCCGTGCGATTCGTCCTGGCGATCGTCAGTTTCGTCATCGGTCTGCTGCTCGTCGGTCTCGCGGTCGGGCAGCGAACCGTGTTCGCGCCACCCTCGTCGCTCGTCGCAGAGTCCTCGAGCACGGCCTCGGCCCCGGTGACCGTGATCCCGGGGTCGACGCTCAACGCGAACCCCGGGTACCAGCGCATCGACGTCTCGGGTTCCGGGACGGTGTTCGCGGCCTACGGCAGGACCGCCGACGTCGACGCGTGGATCGGTGACGCGAAGCACACCACCCTGCGCTTCGACGCCGAGCAGGACCGCCTGGTCGGCCGCACGACGGGATCGGCCGACTCCGTGCCGGACCCGAAGGGCAGCGACCTCTGGTACCAGGAGTGGGACGGTGCGGGGCGGTTCACCGTCCGGTTGCCCGCCGACGTCTCGGTCGTGGTGCTCGCCGACGGGTCCGACGCCGCGCCGACCGACGTGTCGGTGACCTGGCCGCGGGACACCGCGACGCCCTCCGTCGGTCCGCTCCTCGTCGCGGGCGGACTCTTCCTGGTCGGTGGCGTCGCGCTGCTGGTCTGGGCGTTCCTGCACCAGCGTCGTGGTCGTGGTCCGCGTCGCCGCAGCGGCGGGTCTCGTCCGCCGCGCGTGCGGGCGTCGCGTCGCGCAGCCGCCGCGGGGGCACAGGTGCCGGTCCGCGGTCGCCGTGGCCGTCGTTCCCTGGTGGCCGTGCCGATCGTGCTCGTGGGGGCGCTCGGTCTCGCGGGCTGCTCGTCGGACTACTGGCCGCAGGGCGGTGGCTCCGGGGCCACCCCGACGCCGACCGCCTCGGCCACCGGCGCCGCGGACTCGACCGAACCGACCGCTGCGACCGAGCAGCAGATCCGCCGGATCGTCGAGCGGGTCGCCGAGGTCGCGTCGAAGGCCGATGCCGACCGTGACGCGACGCTGCTCGAGACCCGCTTCACCGGGGCCGCCCTCGACTTCCGCAAGGCGAACTACGCGATCCGCGAGAAGGACACCGACGTCGAGACGCCGCCCGCGATCTCGGCCGGTCAGGTCTGCGTGGCGCTCCCGCAGCAGACCGACAGCTGGCCGCGCACGATCTTCACGGTCGTCGCCGAGGACTGCTCCGCGAAGACCGCTCCGCAGGCCCTCACCCTGGTGCAGGACAGCGCGCGCGACGACTACAAGGTCGCCTACGACGTGTCGCTCGAGGCCGCTGCGGAGATCCCGAGCCTGGCGCCGACGTCGATCGGTGCGGCACGGCTCGCCGGGGACACGAAGCTCCTGCGCATCGCGCCCGACGACATCGCAGCCGCGTACGGCGACGTGCTGGCGAAGGACTCGGACAGCGACTCCGCCTCGCTCTTCGCCTCCGACGGCGACGGTCTGCGCTCGACGATCGGCAAGGCGTACAAGGACAAGAAGGCCGAGTCGCTGCCGGACACCGCGAAGATCGAGTACTCGTCCGAGGTGCCCGACGACGGCGCCGTGGCGATCGCCACGGACGGCGCGGGTGCGCTCGTGTCGGCCTCGCTCGACGAGGTCGAGAAGGTGACCCCGACCGCGGCCGGCGCCGAGGTCAACACCGAGGGGGCGGTCAAGGCCCTCTCCGGCGTCGACTCGAGCACGAAGGGGATCAGCGCGACGTACAGCGTCCAGCTGCTGTTCTCCGTGCCGCCGGTCGGCAGTGATGAGAAGGTGGTCCTGCTCGGGTTCACGCAGGGCCTGACCGCAGCGAGTGAGGTGCAATGACCAACGTCCCCCCGACCCCGTCCGGTCTCCGCGGAGCCGTCGACCTGTCGTCCCTCGTCGACCGCGCTCAGCGGCCGACGCAGCAAGCGGGTGCTCCCACCGGAGGCCCGGGCGCAGCCGCGGGCACCGGCGGCGCCGGCGCCGCTGCCGGTCCCGATGCCGACCTGACCGTCCCGTCGCTCGTCATCGACGTCACCGACCAGAGCTTCCAGGACGTCCTGCAGCTCTCGTCCGTCGTCCCGGTGATCGTCGACATCTGGGCGGAGTGGTGCGGGCCGTGCAAGCAGCTCTCGCCGATCCTCGAGCAGCTGACCGCGGAGTACGACGGTCGCGTGGTGCTCGCCAAGGTCGACGCGGACACCAACCCGCAGCTCGTGCAGGCGTTCCAGGCGCAGTCGATCCCGACCGTCGCCGCCGTGATCGGTGGCCGGCCGCTCGGACTCTTCGTCGGTGCGCTGCCCGAGGCGCAGGTGCGCGACGTCTTCGAGCAGGTCGTCGCCGCTGCCGAGCAGAACGGCGTGACCGGTCGGGTCACCGTCGACGGCGCTGCCGAGACGGAGCCCCAGGGCGAGCCCGCTCCCGAGCCGCTGCCGCCGCACCACCAGGCAGCGTACGACGCCATCGAGCGGGGCGACTACGCCGCCGCCGTGCAGGAGTACAAGACCGCGATCGCGCAGGACCCGAACGACCAGATGGCCGTCGCCGGGCTCGCGCAGGTCTCGTTGCTCGACCGATTGAACGGTCGCACGGCCGACGAGCTCCGCAGCGCCGCGGCCGCGGCGCCGCAGGACGTCGAGGCGCAGATGGCCGTCGCCGACCTGGACGTCAGCGGAGGGCACGTCGAGGACGCCTTCGGGCGGCTGCTCGACCTGGTCCCGACGGTGTTCGGTGCGGACCGTGAGACGCTGCGCGTCCGGCTCGTCGAGTACTTCGAGCTGATCGGGGTGGACGACCCGCGTGTGGCCGCGGCACGGCGCCGTCTGGCGAGCGCACTGTACTGACCAACGCGCCACCGTCGGCCGGTACGAGACGCCGGCGTCAGTGCGAGACGCCGCAGGAACCACGAGACGCCCCCGGGAACGGGGGCGTCTCCTGTGTTCGGGGGCGTCTCGCTCGGCGTGCACCGCGGACGACACGGGCGGACGACACGGGCGGACGACGGACGGGAGGCCCGGTGCCAGCTGGCACCGGGCCTCCCGTCCGTCCCGTGGTCGCGTCCGCGCGGCGGCGGGGTCAGTCGGCCAGTCGCAGCCAGACCGCTCCCAGCGGCGGGACCACCAGGTGGGCCGAGGCCGGGCGGCCGGCCCACGGCGTCTCGTCGGCCGTGACCGAACCCATGTTGCCGACACCGGACCCGCCGTACTCCGTGGCGTCGGTGTTGAGCACCTCGTGCCAGGTGCCCGCAGCGGGCAGCCCGAACCGGCGCTCGACGGGTACCCCGGAGAAGTTCACGAAGACCGCGAGGCGGTCGTCGCCGTCCTTGCGGAGGAACCCGAGCGTCGAGTGCGGCGCGTCGCCGCCCTCGATCCACTCGAAGCCCTCGGGCGAGGAGTCGTGCGTCCACAGCGCCGGGGTCTCCTTGTAGACGCGGTTCAGCGACGCCACGAGGTCCTGCACGCCGAGGTGTCCCGGATCGTCGAGGAGCCACCAGTCCAGCCCCCGGGCCTCGGACCACTCCGACGGCTGGGCGAACTCCTGGCCCATGAAGAGCAGTTGCTTGCCGGGGTGCGCCCACATGAACGCGAGGTACGCCCGGACGTTCGCGAGCTTCTGCCACTCGTCGCCGGGCATCTTCCCGTAGAGCGAGCCCTTCCCGTGCACGACCTCGTCGTGGCTGATCGGCAGGGTGAACTGCTCACTGAAGGCGTAGACCAGCGAGAACGTGATCTCGTCGTGGTGGTACGCGCGGTACGCCGGGTCACGCTCGATGTACTGCAGCGAGTCGTGCATCCAGCCCATGTTCCACTTCTGGCCGAAGCCGAGCCCGCCGGCGCTCGTCGGCTGGGTGACACCGGGCCACGAGGTGCTCTCCTCGGCGATCATCACGATGCCGGGGTAGCGCTTGTAGGCCGTGGCGTTCGTCTCCTGCAGGAACGAGATCGCCTCGAGGTTCTCGCGACCGCCGTGGATGTTCGGCAGCCACTCGGTGCGGGAGTAGTCGAGGTACAGCATCGAGGCCACGGCGTCGACCCGCAGGCCGTCGATGTGGAACTCCTCGAACCAGTAGAGCGCGTTCGCCACCAGGAAGTTGCGGACCTGCGGGTGCCCGAAGTCGAACACGAAGGTGCCCCAGTCGAGCTGCTCACCGCGACGCGGATCCGGGTGCTCGAACAGCGCGTAGCCGTCGAACTTCGCGAGTGCCCACTCGTCCTTCGGGAAGTGTCCCGGTACCCAGTCCATGATCACGCCGATGCCGGCGCTGTGCAGGCGGTCGATCAGGTAGCGCAGGTCGTCCGGCGTGCCGAAGCGCGCGGTCGGAGCGTAGTACCCGGTGACCTGGTAGCCCCACGAGCCACCGAACGGGTGCTCGGCGAGCGGCAGGAACTCGACGTGGGTGAACCCGAGGTGCTGCACGTGGCCGATGAGCGCATCGGCGGCCTCGCGGTAGGAGAGCCCGGGGCGCCACGATCCGAGGTGCACCTCGTAGACGCTCATCGGCGCATCGTGGGTCGTCGTCTGCGCTCGACGCTCCATCCAGGCGGTGTCGCCGTCGGACCACGTGTGGTCGGAGGCGGTGACGACCGAGGCGGTCAGCGGCGGGACCTCGGTGCGTCGGGCGAACGGGTCCGCTCGCTCGACCCAGCCGGAGTCGGTGAGGATCTGGAACTTGTACCGCTGCCCGACGAGGGCGCCGGGCCAGAAGAGCTCCCACACGCCGAGGTCGTTCAGGCGACGCATCGCGGTGGTGCGGCCCTCCCACCCCTCGAAGTCCCCGATCACGCGGACGGCGGTGGCGCGGGGTGCCCACACGGTGAACGCGACGCCGTCGACGCCGTCGACGGTGCGGACGTGCGCGCCGAGGTGCTGCCAGAGCTGCTCGTCACGGCCCTCGCCGAACAGGTGGAGGTCGAGCTCGCCGATGGTCGGCGCGAAGCGGTAGGCGTCGTCGGTGGTCCACGTCGCGTCGTCGGCGTCGGTGGACTCGTCGAGGTCGTAGTCGGCCTCGACGCGGTACCGACCGAGCGTGCCGGTCGTGGCGCCCGCCCAAAGACCGTCGCCCTCGTGGGTCAGTTCGACGTCGTCGCCGTCGGGGCGCACGATGCGGACGGCCGTCGCGAGGTGCCGGACGACGCGCACGCTCGTGCCCCCGTCCACCGGGTGCGGACCGAGCACGTCGTGCGGCTGGGACCAACGGCCCTCGGCCACCTGCTGGCGGAGCCAGTCCTCGACCGGCGCCGGCCGGGGAGCCGCTCCCGAGGTCGGGGCAACGTCGGAGCCGCCGGCGGGCGCTGCGTGCTGCGGTGCCGCGGGCTGTGGTGCTGCGGACTCGGGTGCTGGGACGAGGTCCGCCGCGGTCGCCGTCGCTCCCGGTGCCGCCGAGCGTCCACCCTCGGAGAGCGGTGCGTCCGCGCCGTCCGCCGACAGACCGGTCGGATCCGTGGGCTCCGGGCCGGTCGGTGCCGGGGAGCCGTCACGAGCTGCGCCGGCGAGGGTCGCCGACTCCGGGACCCCGCGGTCCGGCGTCTCCTTCGCCACGGGCGCGGCGCCGGGGAGGTCCTCGTGCGGTGCCGAGACCCGTGGCTCGTACCGGGGGGCCGGTTGGTCGGCCGGCGGGACCACGCCCGGGGCACGGGAGCGGGTCACGGGCGGCGGCGGGGGCGGCACCGGCGGGACGCTCGGCCCCTGGCCTCGGTCCGGGGTGGCGGGGGTGGGACGGTCGGAGCCCATCGGCGGGGTCCCCTTCGGGTCGCTGTCGGTCATCGGACGGGTCCCTCCACGACGAGCAGGTGCACGGGCTCCTGGAAGGCGTCGAGGCGGACGTAGTTGGACGAACCCCACTCCCAGCGCTGCCCGGTGACGACGTCGCGGACGACGAACGGCTGCTCGTTCGGCAGCCCGAGCGCGGCGAGGTCGAGGTGCACGGTGGTCTCGCGCGCCGAGTGCGGGTCGACGTTCGCGACGACGATGACCGTGTCCGCGCGGCCCGACCGGATGAACTCGGCGGGCAGGTGCTTCGAGTAGACGACGATCGCCGGGTCCTCGGCGTCGTGGACGTGCAGGTTCCGGAGCTGACGCAGCGCGGGGTGGGCCTGACGGAAGCGGTTGAGCATCGTGACGTACGGCGCGAGGCTCGCGCCCTCGGCCTCGGCCAGGGCGAAGTCGCGCGGCTTGTACTCGTACTTCTCGTTGTCGATGTTCTCCTCGGACCCCGGGCGTGCGACGTCCTCGAAGAGCTCGTACCCGGCGTACATGCCCCAGGTCGGCGCCCCGGTCGCGGCGAGCGCGGCGCGCACCTTGTAACCGGCGCGACCGCCGAACTGCAGGTACTCGGTGAGGATGTCGGGGGTGTTCACGAAGAGGTTCGGGCGCAGGTAGGCGCTCGTCTCGTGGCTGAGCTCGGCGAAGTAGTCCTCGATCTCCTCCTTCGTGTTCCGCCACGTGAAGTACGTGTACGACTGCTGGAACCCGGCCTCGGCCAGGGCGCGCATCATCGCCGGGCGGGTGAAGGCCTCGGCGAGGAACACCGTGTCCGGGTGCTGGTCGCGGACCTCGCGGATGACGCGTTCCCAGAACCAGAGCGGCTTGGTGTGCGGGTTGTCGACGCGGAAGATGCGGATCCCGAACGCGATCCAGTGCTCGAGGACCCGCAGGACCTCGGTGACGATGCCCTCGGGGTCGCTGTCGAACTGGATCGGGTAGATGTCCTGGTACCGCTTCGGCGGGTTCTCGGCCGTGGCGATCGACCCGTCCGCCCGGACCGTGAACCACTCGGGGTGCTGGTCCACCCACGGGTGGTCGGGGGAGCACTGGAGTGCGAAGTCGAGCGCGACCTCCATCCCGCTGTTCTTCGCCGTCTCGACGAAGACGCGGAAGTCGTCCTCGGTGCCGAGGTCGGGGTGGATCGCGTCGTGCCCGCCCTCGGGACCACCGATCGCCCACGGGCTGCCCGGGTCGTGCGGTCCCGGGGTGAGCGTGTTGTTCGGGCCCTTGCGCGCCGTGGTGCCGATCGGGTGGATCGGCGGGAGGTAGACCACGTCGAAGCCCATGCGCGCGACGGCCGGGAGCCGGCGGGCCGCGGTGCGGAAGTCGCCGCTCCTCCACGAGCCGTCGGCGTTCTTCTTCGCCCCTTCGCTGCGGGGGAAGAACTCGTACCAGGCGCCGACGCCCGCGCGCTGCCGCTCGACGTCGAGGAGCTGCGTGGGGGAGTGCGTCCGGAGCGAGGTCAGCGGGGAGTCCTCGACCTCACCCGTGATGCGCGGGTCGTCGACGGCCGCGAGGCGCTCGGTCGGCTCGAGGTCGGTGTCCCGCAGCTGCTCGGCCGCGCGGACGGCGGCGCTGGAGTCGGTCTCGGCGGCGAGTCGGTCGAGCAGGACGGCGCCGTCGAGGAGCGTCGCCTCGGTGTCGACACCGGCGGCGATCTTGAGCCGGGCGGCGTGCAGCCACGTCGCCCAGTCGTCGGAGAACGACTCGACGTGCCACGTCCAGACGCCGACGTGGTCGACCTGCACGGTGGCCTCGTAGCGGTCCGTGCCGGGGGCGCCGAGCAGCATCGGCACGGTGCGTGTGCCGCCGTCCGGGCGTTCGAGCACGAGGTCGGCACCGATGACCCCGTGGCCCTCGCGGAAGACGGTCGCGCCGAACGTGATCACCTCGCCGTCGAACGCCTTGCCCGGGAACCCGTTCGGGGTCGTCGGCGCGAGCTGGGTGATCGGGATGCGTCCGATCTTCGGTCGGCGGGGTCGATCTGCGGTGGCCACGGAGGCGACGCTACCCGGCCGGAGCGCTCGCGTTCCCCGGAACGCGTTCCCTGTGCAGTGTCGGGCGCGTCACACGGCCTGTGCAGGACGCGCACGTGCGGGCTCCGTCGCCCGTTCC
The DNA here is from genome assembly GCF_031844345.1 of Curtobacterium sp. BRD11. Classification (NCBI taxonomy): domain Bacteria; kingdom Bacillati; phylum Actinomycetota; class Actinomycetes; order Micrococcales; family Microbacteriaceae; genus Curtobacterium; species Curtobacterium sp. BRD11. The sequence continues at coordinate 887,113 of NZ_JAUZUZ010000001.1, read as the reverse complement.
TTCCCCGGACGGTCGCGCGGAGGGCCACGACCGCCCTACGCCACCTCGAAGACGTGGATGCCGGGGCCGTACGCGGTGAAGACCTGCCCGCCCGGCCGGAGCCGCTCGTGGTCGCGGTGCTTCTCGCTCGACCAGGCCAACCGGTACCCGAGCACGTCCTGGCGCGCCGGCAGCGTCAGGTCCCGCGTCCGCCCGCTGCCGTGCACGACCACGAGCACCCGGTCGAACGGCTCGTGCTCCGGGGTCGACTCGGCGAAGTACTGCACGACCCGGTGGATGGGTTGGTCCCACCCCTCGGGGGTCATCGGCTGCCCGTCCGGTCCGTACCACGCCATGCGCGACGCTCCGGGCGTCTCCCGCCCCTCGACCCCGAAGCGCGTCGGCCGGAGCGCCGGGTGCGCTGCGCGCAGCCGCGTGAGCGCCGCGACCGCCTCGGTCATCGCCTCGGCGTCCTCGTCGTCCGACCAGTCGACGGCGGTCAGGTCGTCGGACACGACGTAGGCGTTGTTGTTGCCGTGCTGCGTCCTGCTGCGCTCGTCGCCGGCGGTCAGCATCGGGATGCCCGCCGAGAGCATCAGGGTGCCGACGAGGTTCCGCATCGACCGGCCCCGGGCGGCACGCACCCCGCGGTCGGCCGTGTCGCCCTCGATCCCGTGGTTGAACGAGCGGTTGTCGTCGGACCCGTCCCGCCCGTCCTCGCCGTTCGCCTCGTTGTGCTTGCGGTCGTGCGAGACGAGGTCGAGCAGCGTGAAGCCGTCGTGGGCCGTGACGAAGTTGACGCTCGCGAGGGGGCCGCGCTCCTGGCCGAAGGTGCCGCGGGACCCGGTGAGCGCCTCGGCGAGCCGACCGATGCCCGCCTGCGGGGTGCCGTTCCGGCGTTCCTCGGCGACGTCGGTCAGCCAGAACTGGCGGACGGTGTTCCGGAACCCGTCGTTCCACTCGCTCGTGCCGGGGCCGAACGCCCCCGTGCGCCACCCGTCGGGACCGACGTCCCACGGCTCGGCGACGACGAGCACGTCCTGCAGGTCCGGGTGCTGCCGGATGCGCTCGAGCAACGGGTGCGCCGGGTCGAACACGTGGTGCTCGTCGCGGGCGAGCGCCGCCATCAGGTCGAACCGGAACCCGTCGACCTGCACCTCGCGCGCCCAGTAGCGCAGGCTGTCGACGACCATGTCCGCGGTGGCCTCGACCGAGGTGTCGAGCGTGTTCCCGCAGCCGGTGGTGTCGTAGTACGACGCACCGTCCTCGGTCCAGCGGTACCGCCCCGCCCCGTCGATGCCGCGCAGCGAGGTGGTGGGTCCGCCGGTGCCCTCCTCGGCGGTGTGGTTGTAGACGACGTCGAGCAGCACCTGGATGCCCGCCTCGTGCAGGAGTCTCACCATGCCCTTGAACTCGCGGAGCACCGCGGAGGCACCCGCGGCACGGGCGTCCGACGAGGCGTGGGCCGCGTGCGGTGCGAAGAACCCGAGGGTGTTGTAGCCCCACGCGTTCTCGCGACCGGCGTCCCGGAGCCACGCCTCGGTGTCGAACGCGTGCACGGGCAGCAGCTCGAGGGTCGTCACGCCGATGCGGCGCAGGTGGGCGATGGTGCTCGGGTGCGCGACGCCGGCGTACGTCCCGCGCAGGTGCTCGGGGACGTCGGGGTTCGCAGCGGTGAGCGTGCGGACGTTCGCCTCGTACACGACGGTCCGGTCCAGGGGGACGTCGGGCTTCGGCACACCGCCCCAGTCGAAGGCATCGTCGACCACGACGCTCGTCCACCGTGGGCCGCCGCTCCCAGCGGCCGTCGCCGCGGGGACGATGCCACGCGCGTACGGGTCGAGCAGCGGTCGCGCGGGGTCGAACGCGTGGCGGGGTCCGTCCGGACCGTCGACGAGCAGGTGGTACCGATCGCCCGGCCGCACGTCCGGCGTCTCCGCCGCCCACCGGTCGGTGCCGTCGGTCCGCGACAGGACGTGGCGGGTCTCGACACCGTCGGCGTCGACGACCACGAGGGTCACCGCGGTCGCGGAGGCGGAACGCACCGAGAAGCGGGGCACGCCGTCACCGAGGCGGAAGCCGGGGGTCTCGTCGATCGCGGTGCGGTGCATGACGACCAGGGTACGAGGGGCCGGAGGTATCCTGTGAACGCACACGGAAGGGGCGCAGTCATGCCGGTCTACCTCGACCACGCGGCGACGACGCCCATCCTGCCCGCGGCGCTCGCCGCGTTCACCCGGGCCCTGGCCACGGTGGGCAACCCGTCGTCGATCCACAGCGCCGGCCAGCGCGCGAAGATGCTGCTCGAGGACGGTCGCGCCGCGGTCGCCCGGTCGCTCGACGCGGAGCCGGTCGAGGTCGTCTTCACCTCCGGCGGCACCGAGAGCATCAACCTCGCGGTCAAGGGGCTGTACTGGGCGCGGCAGCAGGACCGTCCGCGGCCGCGCATCGTCGTGCCGGCGGGCGAGCACCACGCCACCGTCGACACGGTCGAGTGGCTCGAGCGCCACGAGGGCGCCGTCGTCGACGTGGTCCCGCTGGACTCGCAGGGTCGCGTCGACCTCGTCGGCCTGGAGGCACGGCTCGCCGACGCCTCGGACGTCGCCCTGGTCACGTTCCTGTGGGCGAACAACGAGGTCGGGACCCTGCAGCCGGTCGACCGCATCGTCGAGCTGGCGCACGCCGCCGGTGTGCCGGTGCACAGCGACGCCGTCGCGGCGTACGGGCAGGTCCCGGTGTCGTTCGCGGCCTCCGGCCTCGACGCGCTCAGCGTGTCGGCGCACAAGATCGGTGGGCCGGTCGGGATCGGCGCGCTGGTCCTCGGGCGCCGTGCGACGGTCGAGCCGCTCATCCACGGCGGTGGCCAGCAGCGACAGGTCCGCAGCGGGACGCAGGACGCCCCGGCGGCGGCGGCCTTCGGTGTCGCCGCGGAGGCCGGGCTGCACGACGCGTCGGCCCTGCGCGACCGGCTCGTCGCGGGGGTCCTGGAACGCGTTCCGAGCGCCGTGCTCATGGGCGACCCGGTCGACCGGCTCCCCGGCAACGCCCACTTCACCTTCCCCGGGTGCGAGGGCGACTCGCTGCTGTTCCTGCTCGACGCGGCCGGGGTCGCCGTGTCGACCGGGTCCGCCTGCCAGGCCGGCATTCCCGAGGCGTCGCACGTGCTGCTCGGCATGGGCCTGTCCGAGGACGAGGCCCGCGGCGCCCTGCGCATCACGCTCGGGCACACCTCGACCGAGGCCGACGTCGACGCCTTCCTCGCCGCACTGCCCGACGCGGTCGCCCGGGCCGGCGCAGCCGGCCTGGCGTCCCGGACGCCTCTGCTCGGACGCTGAGCCGGTCGCCTGGCAGCCAGCAGCTCAGCATTGCGCAGCCGGCCGGCCGCGGGCAATCGATCGACGTGCTGTCCGGTCGGTCGGCGGATGTCGCTCTGAAGGGCTCGGTGCTCGTGCTCGGCGAACGCCCGGCGCCGCCGGCGTCAGTCAGGTCCTCCTCGCTACGACGCTTCAGAGATCGGGTAGCCGAGCGCCACGAAGTGTCGGATCAGCGGCAGATGGATGTTGCGCCCCGCTTGCGCTGCGCTCCTGTACCCGAGCTGCCAGGAGACTCGGTAATGTCCGTCGTCGAGCAGCAGAGGCCCCATCTCGTCGCGGAGAGCCACCTCGCGCGCCCGGTACCGCGCTGCAGCGGCAGGCGAGTACGCGTGGACGTCCGGATCGATGATGATGTCCGCCCCGGTGAAGCTGTTCCCACGCGGAGTGCCGACGACGCGCGCGATGACCGCTCCGAACTCCCTCGAGAAGTCCGACACGGTCGTGGCTTCGTGCTCCTGCGCGAAAGCGAGCGCGATCTTCTGCAGCAACTCGATCTTCGTCAACTTGCGAGCACGATCGTCACCCCAGAAGAATCGTGATGTGTCGTTCGAGACCCGCTGCGGACGGTGATCCCAGATGTACTCGATGAGGCGACTGAACTCAGCCTCCGACAGCGCGTGACCAGTCAGGAGGTCGTTCAACGCGTCAAGGGTTGCGATGACATTGACCGGATCAGTGCGAGAAGTCTCGAGGTACTGGTCGTCTCCCAGGCGTCGGTGTTCCTCGTCGACGTAGCCCAGTGCGTTCGCAAGTCCCGCGAGCTCTGGTGCGAGCGACGACGCACCGATCGTGGGGGAGTCTGCAGGATCTTCGCCCTCGAACAGGCCGTGGATGTCTTGGTCGAGCTTCACGTGGTAGCGGCGGTGGATCGCACGTCGGAAGTCTCGGACAATCTTCTCTGCATCACTGCTACCGCTTGCCGACAGTGCGCTTTCTGCGTCCGCCAGAAGTTCTTCGAGCTGCTCGTACGACAGCGTCTGGAAGTCGGGATCCTCGGCGGTGTCGCCGGTGCGGGGGGTCAGGTAGACGAAGTACCTACCGGACTCCGGGACGTTCCGGTAGTGGCCGGCTTCAGCTTCCCAACCGTCAGCCCGCTTGTGGAGACGGCCCTTCTCCTCGGAGTCGAGCGAGGAAACGTCGATGGCCGTGTGGATCGATCCGAAGTCCCCACGGATAACCCAGTTGTACCAACGGGTCTGTCCGACATTGAGCCCGCTCCTGGCGTGTTCGATGGTGTCGGTCTTGTTCTCGATCACCAGCGTCGTCAACGGTCGGCCCTGTTCGTCGTGATCGACCAACAGGATGTCTATGTTGCGCCATTCGCGAGGGTGCACCCGCGCGCGCGGCGAGATCACGGGTACGACCTCGGGACCGAAAGCGGCGTTGACGAAACTCTGAGCAAAGGAAGGTCCGAGTCCGTGACTCCCTTGCGGATCGAGGAGCCAACCGATCATCTTGCTGTACCGGATCTCGCCTGCAGCGTCGCCGTAGTCGACCACGTCCCAGAAATTGGCGATGGGGTTCAGTACGTCCCTCACGACCGCGGAGCTGTCGCCCTCGATGAGTCTTGCAAGAGCGTCAGCAACTTCATCGATCCGGTGTTCATTGTCCACGGATGTCTCCCCTCGATCCGACCGCTTCGGCACTGTTGGGACTATCTCACGTTTGGTCGGCGCCTCGGTGCTCCCACACGGCGTCCCGGGAACAGGCATAGGAACGTCAGCCGATGGTGTCGACATGGCCGTCCTGGGCAAGCGGTGGGGCGACGACTCCCGGCGAGATGCGCTCCGGTCGACCGCGATCCGGTTCGCCAGCCCCCGACTCGTGCCCGGGCTCGCGCTGAATGGTCGGTCGGCTGCGCGCCACGTGCGCCGGTAGGATCGGTGACCATGGTCGAACTTGACTTCACCGAGCAGCTGTCCGCCCTCCGCGAGACCTTCGGCAACATCCGCTCGGTCGTCGACGTCGACCGCCTCCAGCGCGAGATCGCCGAACTGAGCGAGCAGGCGGGTGCCCAGGACCTGTGGGACGACGTCGAGCACGCGCAGCAGGTGACGAGCGCGCTCTCGCACAAGCAGGCCGAGCTCCGGAAGATGACCGACACCGAGCAGCGCATCGACGACCTCGAGGTCCTCGTCGAGATGGCGAACGAGGCCGACGACGCCGACTCCGCGGCCGAGGCGCAGGACGAGCTCAAGGCCATCCAGAAGACCATGGGCGACCTCGAGGTGCAGACCCTCCTCGACGGCGAGTACGACGAGCGCCCCGCGGTGATCACGATCCGCGCCGGTGCCGGCGGTGTCGATGCGGCGGACTTCGCCGAGATGCTCCTCCGCATGTACCTGCGCTACGCCGAGCAGCACGGCTTCAAGACCACCGTCATGGACACCTCCTACGCGGAGGAAGCGGGCATCAAGTCCGCGACGTTCGAGGTCGACGCGCCGTACGCCTTCGGCACGCTCTCGGTCGAGGCCGGCACGCACCGCCTCGTCCGCATGTCGCCGTTCGGTGCCGCGGGCAAGCGCCAGACCTCGTTCGCCGCGGTCGAGGTCATCCCGCTCATGCCGGAGACCGCGGTCATCGACATCCCGGAGAACGACATCCGGGTCGACGTGTTCCGGTCCTCCGGCCCCGGTGGCCAGTCGGTCAACACCACGGACTCCGCCGTCCGCCTGACCCACCTGCCGACCGGCACCGTCGTGTCCATGCAGAACGAGAAGTCGCAGATCCAGAACCGCGCAGCCGCCATGCGCGTGCTGCAGTCGCGCCTGCTGCTCCTGAAGAAGGAGGAGGAGAACGCGAAGAAGAAGGAGCTCGCCGGCAACATCACGGCGAGCTGGGGTGACCAGATCCGCTCGTACGTCCTCGCGCCGTACCAGATGGTCAAGGACCTCCGGAGCGAGCACGAGGTCAACAACCCGTCGTCGGTGTTCGACGGGGACCTGGACGGCTTCATCAACGCGGGCATCCGCTGGCGCAAGCAGGGCGACGATTCCTGAGCGAGCTCGCGGGGGAGTCGAGCCGCGCGCCTCGGTTGACTTCCGGCCCACCCGACCTAGCCTGATCCGGTCATGATCAAATTCGACCAGGTCACCAAGGTCTACTCGGGCAACCCGAGTCCCGCGCTCGACGACCTCTCCCTCGAGATCCTCAAGGGTGAGTTCGTCTTCCTCGTCGGCGCGTCCGGCTCCGGCAAGTCGAGCTTCCTCCGCCTCGTGCTCAAGGAGGAGAAGCCGACCCGCGGGCAGATCCACGTGCTCGGCCAGCGCCTCGGCGCGCTGTCGTCGCGCAAGGTCCCGTACTTCCGCCGCAACCTCGGTGTGGTCTTCCAGGACTTCCGGCTCCTGCCGAACAAGAACGTCTTCGACAACGTCGCGTTCTCGCTCCAGGTGATCGGCAAGAGCAAGGGCTTCATCAGCGAGGCCGTCACCGACGTGCTCAAGCTCGTCGGCCTGGCCGGCAAGGCCACCCGGATGCCGCACGAGCTCTCCGGCGGTGAGCAGCAGCGCGTCGCGATCGCCCGTGCGGTCGTCAACAAGCCGGCGATCCTGCTGGCCGACGAGCCGACCGGCAACCTCGACCCGACCACCTCGGCGGGCATCATGGCGCTCCTCGAACGCATCAACCAGGGAGGCACCACCGTGCTCATGGCGACGCACGACGCCAGCATCGTGAACCAGATGCAGCGCCGGGTCATCGAGCTCTCGAACGGCACCGTCCTGCGCGACGAGCAGTCCGGCGGGTACCAGACGCAGGCGCTGCCGATCCAGCGAGGCTCCGGCGTCTCGAACACGACCGGCATCCAGACGATCCCGGGGCTCATCCGATGAGGCTCGGGCTCGTCATGTCCGAGGTCGGCTCGGGCCTGCGGCGCAACGCGTCGATGGTGGTCTCGGTCGTCCTGGTGACCTTCATCTCGCTCACCTTCGTGGGCACGGCGATCCTGCTGCAGATGCAGATCAACCAGATGAAGGGGTACTGGTACGACCGGGCGCAGGTCGCGGTGTACCTGTGCACCGACACCGACACCACCGGCAACTGCACCGGCGCCAAGGCGACCGAGGACCAGCGCGAGCAGGTCCAGGCGCAGCTCGACTCGTCCACCCTGAAGCCGTACATCGAGAAGACGTACTACGAGGACCAGGACCAGGCGTTCACGCGGTTCAAGGAGCAGTTCAAGGACTCGCCCGCGACCGAGTTCGTGAAGCCGGAGTACCTCAACGAGACCTTCTGGGTGAACCTGAAGAACCCGTCGCAGGCGGACGTGCTCGTCGAGAGCCTGTCGAAGGTCGCCGGCGTGCAGAGTGTCGTCGACCAGCGCGGGTACCTGCAGCCGATCTTCAACCTGCTCAACGCATCGTCGTACACGGCGATCGGCATCGCGTCGCTGATGCTCGTTGCGGCCGTGCTGCTCATCGCGACCACCATCCGACTCTCGGCGTTCAGCAGGCGACGTGAGCTCGGCATCATGCGCCTGGTCGGGGCGTCGAACCGGTTCATCCAGACACCCTTCGTGCTCGAGGGGGTGATCGCCGCCGCGATCGGAGCGGTGCTCGCCGGTGGCGCGATCACCGCAGTGGTCTGGTTCTTCGTCCGGAACTACCTGGCGCAGCGGTTCTCCGGCACCGCCTTCATCGGCATGAGCGACGCGGCCGTGGTCGTGCCCGCGGTGATCGTGATCGGCGTGCTCCTGGCCGGGGTCTCGGCGCTCATCGCGATCCGCCGGTACCTGCGCGTCTGACCCGGCCCGAGCGGCGGTCGATCGTCCGGCGCGAGGCTCGCCGTGGCGGACATCTTCGCGGTGGTCCTGCCAAGAACGTGTCCGCATGCGCGAGCCTCGGGTCGCCGACGCACCGCGGCGCGCCGGGAAGGTGCGCCGCGGTCGTCGTGTTCACTAGGCTGTAGGGCTGCGCAGCAGCACCGGGGCCCGTGCCCGGTCACGAAGGGAGTCACCATGGCGAAGGAACGCGGCGAGAAGATCGTGGCGACCAACCGTCGCGCGCGCCACGACTACCTGATCGAGGACACGTACGAGGCGGGCATGGTGCTCTCGGGTACCGAGGTGAAGTCCCTCCGCGAGGGGCGGGCCTCACTCGTCGACGGCTACGCGTTCATCGACGGTGGCGAGGCCTGGCTCGACTCCGTGCACATCCCCGAGTACACCGAGGGGACGTGGAACAACCACGCGCCGCGGCGGAAGCGCAAGCTCCTCCTGCACAAGCAGCAGATCGTGAAGATCTCGCACAAGACCGCGCAGGGCGGGTACACGCTCGTGCCGATGAAGATCTACTTCCACGACGGCCGGGCGAAGGTCGAGATCGCGGTCGCCAAGGGCAAGCGCGAGTTCGACAAGCGTCAGGCCCTGCGCGAGAAGACCGACAAGCGCGAGGCCGAGCGCGCCATGCGCTCGCGCAACCGCCTCGGCGAGTGAGCGCGGCGGGGTGAGCCCTCGGCGAACGTCGGTGGCGTCGTCCAGCACACCCCGCTAGGCTGGGGTCCGCTCCTCACGGGGAGCATTGGCAACTCAACAGCGTGACAGCGGCTCGCACGTCACGGCCCGTACGGGGATGATCGGTTTCGACATTGCCTGTGTGCCGACGGGAAGCGGGCCGAGGACCCACGGTCATCTCGTGAACGATCCGTGGAAAACAACAAGTGCCAATTCCAAGCGCACTGACTTCGCTCTCGCTGCGTAAGCAGCCCAGCACATGAAGTCCGTCGGCCAGGTGATCGTCTTCTAACCTGAGTTCCGGCGTCATCCAGAGGACTTGCTGCACGGTTGCGCCTCAGGGCCGTGCGGGACTTGCACTGAGACTGGGCCCGTCGTCCTAGAAGCCGGTAGCAAAGGACGGGGCCGAGCAGAACGACTCATCCGGATACGCCCGTAGAAGACGTCGAACCGCAGCGATGGACGGGGGTTCGATTCCCCCCATCTCCACCAACGCCGTGCCGTCGAGCCGCTGTCGCGCTGATCGAACCGAGATCGCCACCCGAACGCCCCGTCGTCGTCCCCCAGGACGGCGCCGGGGCGTTCGTCGTTCCCCCGGGGTCCCGGACTACTGTCCGGAGCGAGCGCGGGGCTGGTCCTGCGTCGAGCCGACCGGGAGGGCAGCACGTGGTGCAGGAGATCGCGATCCGAGTCCGTCTGCGCGAGCAGGACCGTCTGGGACTGGCGGAGTACGAGCGGATCGTGGGGTCCGTCGCGACCGTCGCCGCCGTCGTCGCCTGGCTGCCGACGCCCGGGTCACGGCTCGTCGTCCGCGGTCGTGGTGCCGAGCCGGTGCGCCTCGAGACGGTGTCGTACGGCACCGTGTTCGAGATGCTCGTCGTGCTCGACCAGCGCTCGGCCGCGGTGGAACGGGCAGCGTCGGCGGTGGCCGCGCTGGTGACGTCGGTGCGCGACGAGCACGTCGAGGACGACGTCGCGGGCATCGCCGGCGAGTTCGACCGCCTCGATCGGTCGGCGCCGCGTGGTCGCTCGGCGGTGGAGCTGGCGCTGCGTGGGTTCCTCGAGGGAGCCCGGGCCGACGTGCTCGCACGGAGGACCACCACGCGGGTCCGTGCTGCCCAGGCGCTCCTGCGGCTCGCCGAGGACGGGGCGGAGCTCGTGGTGGAGCGGGTCGAGGACGCCCTGGCACCCGTGGTCGAGGAGCAGCAGGTCGACGTGCTCTCGGACACCGGCACGTCCGTCGTGGTCGAGCCGGTCGACGGGATCGCGCCCTCCGGTGTCCGCGCCTCGCGCCCGGTGGTCGACGACGACTTCCCGGCGGAACAGCCCGGCGAGCAGGACGAGGGCAAGAAGACCAAGGACAAGGACGAGAAGCAGTCCGACAAGAAGAAGAAGGACAAGAAGAAGAAGGACAAGAAGAAGAAGTCCGGCAAGAAGAAGGACAAGAAGTAGTCCGACAAGAAGAAGTCCGACAAGAAGCAGTAGGACCACGCGGTAGGGCCGGGTCAGAAGTCGAACAGGTTCGCCCGCAGGCCGCCGTCGCCGTACTCCCGGCGCAGCAGCCCCCGGCGGCGCAGTGCGGGCACGAGGTCGCCCGTCAGCCGGTACACCTGCGCCGGGTGCAGGTCGCCGGACAGGATGAACCCGTCGTTGTCCGCGTCCGCCCCGAGCTCCTCCACGAAGTCCGCGAACTCCTCGGCCGTCCCGACGAACCCCTCGCGCGCGCTGATCCGCCCGAGCCGGGCCTTCCGGGTCAGGAGTTCCCGGAGGGGCGCGTCCGGCGTGTCCCCGACCAGACCACGGACCGTGCCCGCGGACACGTGGTCGCCGAAGGTCCCGTCCGGGATCGGTGCGTCCAGGTCGAGGGCGAGCAGATCCGTCTCGGAGTCGCTCGACCACGCGACGGCGGCGGCCCGGAGATCGGCATCCGACGGGTGTCGTGACGCGGCGACGACCCGCTCGGCGTCCTCGACCGAGGGCACCAGGACCGGCTTGAGCACGAACAGCACCCGCAGGTCGTCCGCGCTGCGCCCGGCGTCGGCCGCGGCGGTCAGCACCCGGGACCGGTACGCACGGACCGCCTTGGCCGTCAACGGTGCGAGTGCGAGCTGCACGTCCGAGTGCGTCCCGGCGAACCCGAGCCCGCGTCCGGATCCGCCGGGGGAGACCACGACCGGGTCAGCGTCGAGCGGGAGCGCGTTGAGCGGGCCGTCGGCGGTGAAGTACGCGCCCTCGTGGTGGAACGCGTCGAGTGCGTCGCCGTCGGCGAAGTGCCAGTCCGTCGGGTCCCCGACGTAGCCGTCGCTCCACGAGTGCCAGAGCCGTCGGAGCAGCGTGATCCACTCCTCGGCGCGGTCGTACGCGGCGTCGTGCGGGAGCGGTGCCGCACCGACGTGCCGGGCGCTGCCGGTGTCGGTCACGACGTTCAGCCCGAAGCGGTCCGAGGACAGGTGCGCGAGTGTCGCGGCCTGCCGCGCGGCGAGGTACGGCGGTGTGATGCCGGCGTTCACCGTCGGTGCGATGCCGATGTGCTGCGTCACCGCGAACAGGTACGGCGCGAGCAGCAGCGGGTCGTGCTTCGGACCGCCGTACGCCTGCCGGATCCGCAGATCGAGGGTCGCCGGACTGCCGAGGGAGATCGCGTCCTCGGCGATCACGAGGTCCATCCCCGCCTGCTCGAGCGCCCGGACGGACTGCTGGTACAGGTCGGGCTTCGTCCAGTCGTGGCCCCAGTCCCAGTCGGACCGTCCCCAGGCCTGCGGGCCGAACCCCCGCGAGAAGAAGTACCCGAAGTGCTGCAGATCGCCCACCGTCAGACCTCCTGCCCGACGAGGTGGGCCTGCGGGACGGCGCGTGCGAGGGCCGCGACCTCCGTGGCGGGGGCGGGGCGGGCCTCCCGGCCGTCGCCGTCCCGTCCGGTGGCCGCACGGACCGCCGCCAGGCCGCGCTCCACGTCGGCGAGCAGGTCGGTGACGTCCTCGATGCCGACGGACAGCCGGACCAGGCCGTCGCCGATGCCGAGCTCGGCCCGCTCGGCCGCGGTGCGGCCGGCGTGCGTGGTGGTCGCGGGGTGCAGCACGAGCGAGCGCACGTCACCCAGGTGGGTCATCCGACTGATGAGCTGCACCGCGTCGATGAAGGCGCGGGCGGCCGGCTCGCCACCGGCGAGCGTGAAGGCGAAGACCGAGCCGGCCCCACGGGGCAGGTAGCGCTGGGCGAGGTCGTGGTACGGACTGGAGGCGAGCCCCGCGTGGTCGACGCTCGTCACCTCCGGCTGGCGCTCCAGGAAGGACGCGACGGCCAGCGCGTTCGCGACGTGGCGCTCGACGCGGAGCGACAGCGTCTCGATGCCCTGACGCAGCAGGAAGGCGTTGAAGGGCGACGGCGTCGGACCGATCCGTGACGCGACGACGTCACGCGCGTACACCGCGAAGGCCCGGCTGCCGTGGCGCTCGACGTAGCTCTGCCCGCCGAGGGCGCGGTCCGGCGTCGTGAGGTGGGAGAAGCGTTCCGGCGTGCGGCCCCAGTCGAAGGTCCCGCCGTCGACGACGAGCCCGCCGAGGCCGGCACCGTGCCCGGAGAGGAACTTCGACGCGGAGTGCACCACGACGTCGGCGCCGTGCTCGACCGGGCGCACCAGGTACGGCGTCGCCAGGGTGTTGTCCACGACGAGCGGTACACCCGCCCGGTGTGCGGTGTCGGCGACCCCGGCGATGTCGAGGACGTCGTTCTTCGGGTTGGGGATCGTCTCGGCGAAGAAGAGCTTCGTGTTCGGTCGGACCGCGCGGGCCCACGCGTCGAGGTCGCGCTGGTCCGCGACGAAGTCGACCTCGATGCCGAGGCGCGCCAGGTTCTGCAGGAGCAGGCCCTTCGTGCCCTCGTAGATGCTCCGGGCGCTCACGACGTGGTCGCCCGCCTGCAGGAGCCCGAGGAGCGCCACCGTCACCGCCGCCTGGCCGCTGCCGACGAGGATCGCCTCGGCGCTCCGTTCGAGCAGTGCGACGCGGCGCTCGACGTCGGCGTTCGTCGGGTTGCCCAGCCGTGTGTAGGTGTACCCGTCGTCGGCACCGGCGAAGCGCTCGCGGGCCTGCTCGAAGTCGTCGAAGAGGAAGCCCGAGGTCATGTGGATCGCGGGGACCCGCGCTCCGTGTGCGGTGTCGGGCAGGAACCCGCCGTGCACCTGCTCGGTGGCGAAGCCGTGGCCGTCGTTCGACATGGGGTCCTCCTGGCGTGTCCGTCGTGCGGGTACTCTCGCAGGCCGGACGGGCCGGTGGGGCATTGCGGCGTCGGGTTACGGGCCGGCGGTGCCACCCCGAGCGGGAGCGGCCGTGCTCACGTCTGCGTCTGTGTCTGTGTCTGTGTCTGTGTCTGTGTCTGCTCCGGCGAGCAGTGCGGCGAGGCGTCGGGGGAGTCCCGGGGCGGTCGGATCCGGGAGCCTGTCGACCGGGAACCACCGGACGTCCTCGCTCTCGTGGCTCACCGTCGTCCGGGTGGATGGGTCCGCCGTGGCGACGAAGCCGACGTCCCAGTGCGCCGCGCAGGAGAAGCCGCCGTGCAGGTCGTGGCGGTCCAGGTCGGCCACGACGCCGTCGTCGAGCTCGAGACCGACGATGCCGGACTCCTCGCGGGCCTCGCGCCGAGCCGCCCCGGCCAGGTCGGCGTCCTGCGGCTCGAGGTGTCCGCCGAACTGCACCCAGAACCGGCCCTTGCGGTGCAGGCAGAGCAGGACGCGGGACCGGTCGGGCGAGAACACGAAGCACGACGCCGTCAGGTGCTCCGTGCCGAGGGAACGGTCGAGTGCAGCGTCCCCGGTGCTGCGGACGAACCCGACGAACCGCTCGCGGTCGGGCGACGGCGCGTCGGTGAGCGCGGCGAGGGCATCGGCGGGGCGCATCCGACGATCGTGGCACGGCGGACGGGTACGTGTACGCGACGAGACGCGTGTCGATCGACGCGTGGGACGTCGGTTCGTGCGCCGGCATCGTGTGCGTGTGCATCGTTCGACATCGCACCGGTCGATCGACGCGTGCGATGTCGCAGGAGCGCGGCCGGGCTGCCGACGCCGGCCCGCCGACACCTCGGGCCCGGGTCAGAACAGTGCGCGCACCCCGGCGGCGACGGTGTCCCACGTGGCGAGGAGCGGCTCCCGGGCGAGCCACACCGCCACACCGTTCACCGCCACGAAGAACACGAACCACAGCACGGCCGGCACCCGCATCTCGGCGGCGGCGATGTGGAAGTCCGTCTGCACCCGGGCGCCGGTCAGCAGCCAGCGGGCGACGTGCACGAGGGACCGCAGACCGTCCACCACGAACGCGGTGCCGACCGCGGCGACGACGAGCACGGTGGCCTCCGACGGCCGGACCGCCACCCACAGCGCGAGCGCGTCGAAGCCGAGCACGACGAGCAGGCCGAACCAGTTCCGCACGAACGCCAGGGCCACCAGGCCGACGACGGCGAGCACCACCACGGGGAGCCACCGCGACCCCTGGAGCACCCCGGAGACGAGCAGCACCCCGGCCCAGAGCGGCGCGCTGTACCCGGCGAAGAGGTTGAGGACCCGGACCAGCCAGCGGATCGCCGCCGGCACGCGCCCGAGTCGGACCCAGGCCTCGCCGGAGCCGTCGGCGTGCAGGTCGATCCGGTCGATGCGTCCGCCGAACGGCACCACGACGACGCAGTGGCCGACCTCGTGCACGATGGTGGCCGCGATCCGGGCGACCCGGCCGACCAGGGGCACGACGGGCAGGACGGCGCCGACCAGGACGGCGACGAACACGAGGGGCGGGGCTGCTGCGGTCAAGACGCCAGGATGGCAGCACCCACCCAGAGGACGCTGACCGCGCGGGCCGTCGGGTCAGTGGACGGCGTCCACGACGACGAGCACCACCACGACGACCGTCGCGACGACCGCGAGGCCGGTCAGGACGACGAGGAACACCGTCACCCGGTTGCGCTGCACGTGCCTGGCTACTCGACCGTCACCGACCTCGCGGCGGCGCGGGGCTTGTCCACCGCGCAACCGAGCTGCAGCGCGAGTTCACGCGCCAGCATCTGCAGGGGCACGACCGCCTCGACCGGACCCCAGGGTGCGAGCGACCGTCCCCAGGCCAGGTCGGTGGCCTCCGCGCGGTCGGCGATCGCCGGTACGTCGGAGCCCGCACCGCCGATCGTGACGACGAGGCCGCCGCGGGCCCGGACCTCGGCGACGGCGGAGGCGATGCGCGGGTCCCCGTGGTCGACCACCACGACCGGGGTGCCGTCGTCGACGAGCGCGAGCGGACCGTGCTTGAGCTCACCGACGGGGCAGGACCGTGCCCACCGGTAGGCGAGCTCCTCCACCTTCAGCGCACCCTCGGCTGCGTAGGGCAGCCCGGGCCCGCGGCCGACGAACAGGAACCCGGGCGCGTCCCGGACCGTCGCGGCCAGGAGCGGGATGCGCTCGGCTGCGACCGCGGCGGCGGCCGCCATCCGCTCGGGCAGTCCGGAGAGCTCGTCGACCAGGGCTGCGGCGCGGGTCGGCTCGAGCCGGCCCGAGGCGACCAGTGCCGACAGGACCGCGGTCACGCCGACGACCACCTGCGCCGTGAAGGTCTTCGTCGCGGCGAGCCCGACCTCGGGGCCGGTGTGGCAGGCGAGCACCGCGTCGGCTCGGCGGGCGAGGGACGAGTGCACGTCGTCCGTCAGCGCCAGGACCGGGTACCGGTCGTCGAGCCGGTCGAGCGCCCGGAGGACGTCCGCGGTCTCCCCGGACTGGCTGATGGCGACGACGAGGGTGCCGCGACCGAGGACGGCGTGGTCCACCTCGCTCGCGACGACGATGTCGGTGGGCACGCCGCCGAGGGTGCGCGCGGTGCCGGCGACGACCTGGCCGGCGTGCAGCGACGTCCCGCAGGCCACCACGGCGAGCCGATCGAACGCCGGCAGCCCGAGCCCCGTCCAGGTGCTGCCGTCCGCCGTGCGCTGCCGGACGCGCTCGAGCAGGTCGGCGACGACCCGGGGCTGTTCGGCGATCTCCTTGGCCGTGTGGTCCGGGTGGTCGCCGAGGTCGACGTCGAGCGCGGTCGTGGCGAACGGGGACGGGGTGGGGAAGGGCACGGGCACGGCGATGCCCTCCGACGACCAGCTCCACGCCTCGCCGAGCTCGACGACGTCGCCGTCCCGGAGCGGCACGAAGGTCTCGCACCACCGGGCGATGGTGCCGACGTCGCTCGCGACGAAGTCACCCCGTGCCGAGCGTGCGACGACGAGGGGCGACCGGTTCGCGGCGGCGACCATGCGGCCGTCCCGGGCGTCGAGCACGACGATCGCCCAGGAGCCCCGCAGTTGCGCGGTCGCGATCTGCACCGCGAGCACGAGGTCGGGATCGACGCGGAGTGCACGCTCGACCAGGTGCCCGATGACCTCGGAGTCGACCTCGGACCGGAACACGTGCCCCTGCTGCTCGAGCGTCGCCCGCAACCGTCCCGCGTTCTCGACGGTCCCGTTGTGCACGACGCTGATCCGGCCGGAGCAGTCGGCGTGCGGGTGCGCGTTCTCCTCGCGCACCGTCCCGCAGGTCGCCCAGCGGGTGTGCCCGATGCCGAGCCCGGTCGAGGCGTCCTCTGCCGGTACTGCGGCCGCCCGTGCAGCGAGGTCCGCCCGCAGGTCCGCGACGCGGGACACCGACCGGACCGTGGCGATCCGACCGGCGGCGGTCCGCACCGCGACGCCGACGGAGTCGTACCCCCGGTACTCCAGCCGTTCGAGACCGTCGAGCAGGAAGGGGGTCACGTCGTCGCTGACGCGCGCCGCGATGATGCCGCACATACGGTGTCCGTTCGGGTGGTGGACCGGCCCGGTGCCGGGGAGCGGCACCGACCGCCGCCGGGTCTGCCGCGGGTCCGGGTCCGTCGCCCGGCCGATCCACCCGCGGATCAGGCGGGGGCGGACCGGGAGGGTCGGCGGTTCGGGTACCGGACGGTCGTGATCCGCGGACGGGCCCTTCCGGGAAGGGCACGACGGTCGGTGCACCACGAGCCTCGCCCGGCGGGTCCGCCGGGACAACACCGCGCAGCGGCTCTTGCGGTTCACCGCGCGAGCGGTGCGACCCGACGTGTCGTCGGTGCGGACTCCCGCAAGCCGGCTCGCGGTCCGACGTCGGGCGTGACGGACGGGAGGCCCGGTACCAGCTGGTACCGGGCCTCCCGTCCGTCGAGCGGTCGCCCTGCGTCCGCGGGTCGCGCGATCAGGTGAGCAGCGCGACGAGGTGCGAGCGCGAGCGCGCACCGACCTTCCGGTAGATCTGCGTCAGGCGCAGCTCCACGGTGCGCTGGGACATGAACAGCGACGAGGCGATCTCGCGGTTGCGGTAGCCCTCGGTCACCTTCTGCACCACGGCGCGCTCCTCCGCGGTCAGCTGGGTGAGCACCACCGACGCGTCCGGGGCGCTCCGCGGTGACCCGGGGACCGGGGCGGACAGCACCGGTCCGGACCGCAGCGACGTCGGCACGCCGAAGGCCGGCATGACCGCCGTCGGCGCGGGCGTCGCCAGCGGTCGTCGCAGACCGGCCGCCTCGTACGCGGCCGCGGCGGCGGCGCCGAGGCGGGGCCGCTCGGCGTCCGTGCCCACCGCCGTCAGGGCGGCGAAGGTGCGAGCGCGCTCGTACTGCGAGTCGTGCGGCTGGAACAGCTCGAGGGCTCGTCGACGCGCCGACTCACGGGTGGCGTCGTCGGCGACGAGCGCCAGGCTGCGGGCCAGCACGAGCGCGCCCCAGCGGGACGGCCGGGCGTGGTGGTCGGCCGCGAGCCGGGCCGTCGCGTTCCGGGCGTCGTCGATCCGGCCGAGGCGCACGTAGCCCTCGACCAGGTCGCCGAGGTGCCGCAGCACGGTCGGGTTGCGCAGCGACCGGCCGACGGCGTCCGCCGCCTCGAGGGCGGTCACCGCCTCGTCGACACGACCGTCGAGCAGCAGCACACGCCCGCGGAGTGCGTGCAGCCGGGCCGTGGTGCCCCAGAGCAGCACCGTGGAGCGGAGCGCCAGGCACCGGTCCACCACCTCGAGCGCCTCGAGCGAACGACCCTCGGCGAAGTGGCGCCACGCGACCGCGACCGCCCGCGACGGCTCGCGGAGCCGTTGCGCGGACAGGGCGCTCCCGGCCTCCCAGGCGTCGATCGCGCGGAGGGCCTGCCGGAAGTTGCCGGAGCGCAGCTCGTTCTCGGCGGACAGGTAGCGGGCTCCCTCGACCCACACGGCCTCGGTGTCCTGCCCGCGGGCGACGACGAGCGCGAAGACGCGACGTGCGCTCCGGTACCGCTCGGCGAGGCTCAGCGCGTGTGCCACGAGCAGGAGTGCCGGTTCGGACATCGCCATCAGCCGCGCCGTCGAGAGTCCGTCGTAGAGCTCCGTGTCGGCGGGCAGCGAACCGTCGAGCGCAGCGACGAGGCACTGCACGGCGCCGGCGATCTCCGCGGTGTGCGGGGTGATCACCGGACCGAGCTGCTCGACCCGGGCGAGCAGGTCGCGGGCCTGCTCGAGGTCCCACGTCTCCGCCCGGAAGCTCGCGACCATCGCCAGGAGCCCGGCGGTCGCGGGGGCTTCGGGTGCCTCCGCGTCCACGGGCACGAGGAGCTCGTCCGCGTGCACGGTCTCGCCGCGCAGGTACTGCACGGAGTACAGGACCCGCAGGCGCCGGACCTCGTCCGACCCGCGCCGGAACGGGCGCATCGCGGTGAGGTAGCGCGCGGCGAGCCCGAGCTGACGCTGTGCGAACAGCGCCTCGGTGACGGCGAGCAGTGCCGTCCGCTCGTCCTCACCGCCCGAGCCGACGTGCAGGGCACGCTCGGCCAGGGCGACCGCGGCGTGCGGTGCCCCGTCGGCGACGTAGCCCGCGGCGGCGTCGAGCAGCGCGACCACGTCGGGGACGTCGTCGACGAAGCTCCGGTGCCACGCGGCGGCGCGCTCGTCCGCCTCGGCGCTCGCCACGGCGAGCTCACGGTGCAGCGTGCGCCGGGTGCGTGCGGACATCCGCCAGTACAGCGCCGACCGCAGCAGCGGGTCGCGGACCGTGACGGTCTGGCCGCGCACGACGACGAGCCCGGCGTCGGCGAGGTCGTCGACGGCGTCGCGGTCCCATCCGGTCGTCCTGGCGACCGGCACGAGGGACAGCCGGGCGAGGACGTCCAGACCACGTCCCGCGTCGTCGGTGTCGGTGTCGGTGTCGGCGGCACCCTCGACCACGTCGAGGGTCAGCGCCGCGATGGCCTCGGTCGTGGCGGTCGGGCGCAACGGCAGCACGAGCGGCTCGGTGCCGGTCAGCTGGGCGGTCGAGAGCATGTCGAACTGCTCGCGGAGCGCACCGGGGTTGCCGCCCGTCGCATCGGCGAGGATCGCGAGGACGCCGTCGTTCGCGCCCTCCGGTGCCATCGACCGGGCCAGCGCGAGGGACACGTCGGCGGCCAGCGGCTCGAGCCGCAGCACGGGGAGGGCCGTGAGCGGCCCGTCCGACGGCACGGTCCGGACCGTTGCGACCAGGCGCAGTGCCGTGCCGGCGAGCCGACCCGCCAGGAACGCGATGAGCTCCTGGCTCTCGCGGTCCATCCGGTCGAGGTCGTCGATCAGGACGACCGTCGGCGGCAGGGTCAGGGTCTGCACGGCCTCGAGGAAGTCGTGCGCGGCGGCGAGCCCGCTCGTCGCGCCACCGGCCTGCAGCAGGTGCGCGATGTGGGCGGTCGCCCGCGGATCGTCGAGTGCGGTGAACAGGGAGGTCACGCCGGCCAGGGGCCAGCGGGACTCGCTCCCGTTGACACCGACCCGCACGACGGGGAGGGAGACGCGGTCAGCGACCGCGTCGAGGACGCTGCTGCGCCCGGAACCAGGGTCGCCGACGACGACCATCGCGGACTCACGAGGGAGTACAGCGAGGGTCGCGATCCGGTCGACCTCGAGACGGCGACCGGTGAGTGCCATGACTCACCGGCCTCCGGGTCCGGGGACGGAGACTGCGGTGGGCGTCCGGTCGGCAGCGCGGCGGGAGACCACGGCGACGGACGGGATCCGGTCGGCGTCACGGGCAGGGACCGTGGCGACGGACGGACGCGAGGCGGCGACGGAGCGCACACCAGGGCTGTCGGTGAGATGACGCGGACGACGAGTGAGGGTGCACTCGGTTCCGCCTGGGAACGATGAAGTCATCGTCTGGACCACCCCTCGGGTCAGGGTTTTCGGACGAGTAATGGACGACGGACCCGACACGGTCCGGGTCTAGGGAACCCGGTGCGTCCGATCAGTCGTGAGCACGATAACCCGCCCATCGGACGCCACCGAAGTGCTCGTCAGCAGAGTGTCCGACTCGCCTGGCCCCAGTCCGGGGGGTCCCTGCCCCCGTCCGGGGGTCCGGCACCGTCGGCGGGGCCGCGCGCAGGGGACAAGCGGGGTACACCGCGGCGCAGCGCCCGCCCTGCCCCGGTGCCGCCCCTGTCGGGACGACCAGGGGCTACGGACGCCGGATGACGTCCACGACGGCGTCGTGCACGTGCCCGTTCGTGGCGAGGGCGCTGCCGTGCCACGGGCCCGGGTCGCCGTCGAGAGAGGTGAAGCGGCCGCCCGCCTCCTCGACGATCGGCACGAGGGCCGCGATGTCCCACGGCTTGAGGTCGGGTTCGCCCGCGACGTCGAGGACCCCCTCGGCGACGAGCATGTACGACCACATGTCGCCGTACGCCCGGGTGCGCCAGACCTTGCGGGACAGGGTGACGAGGGCGTCGAGCCGGTCGTCCTCGTCCCACTGCTGGATGCTGTTGTAGCTGAGGCTCGCCTCGGACAGCGCCGTGACGCCGGAGACCCGCAGGGGTCCGTCGGTCGAGTGCGCGCCGAGCCCCTCCGCGGCCCACCAGCGCTTGCCGAGCGCCGGGGCGCTGACGACGCCGAGCACCGGGCGGCCGTCGACGGCGAGGGCGATGAGGGTCGCCCAGACCGGCACGCCCCGCAGGTAGTTCGCGGTGCCGTCGATCGGGTCGACCACCCACTGCCGGTGCCCCTCGCTCAGGGCATCGGCGCCGGTGTCCGCCGTCGTCTCCTCGCCCAGGAACGCGTCGTCCGGGCGCTCGGCCGCCAGGCGCTCGCGCAGGGCACGCTCGACCGCCTGGTCGGCGTCGGTGACGTGCGTGCTGTCGGCCTTCGTCGTGACGTGCAGGTCGGCGGCGCGGAACCGCTCGAGGCTGATCGCGTCGGCGGTGTCGGCGAGGGAGCGGGCGAAGTCCAGGTCGGCGCTGAGGTCCACGGAGGTCAGGCTAGCGCCCTAGGCCGCGACGACCTGCTCCTCCTCGTAGCGCGACACCGCGCGCTCGCGGGCGATGCGGGTCCGGCGTGCGGCGAGCCCGTGCACGAGGACACCGAGCAGCACCGCGACGACCAGCCACAGCACGAGCACGACCACCGACCGGGTCAGCGACGCTCCGGGGAAGTACACGAGGTCCTGCGCGGCGCCGAGCCAGGCCGCGCCGCTCCAGAACGTGTTGAGCGCCGCGAAGAAGCCGGGCTGGAACGACGGCTGGAAGATCCCGCCGGAGCTCGTGAAGTTGAGCATCACGAAGAGCATCGTCAGGATCGGGGTGGTCCACCGCCCGAGCAGCGGGTGCAGCCCGACGCCGAGGGCGACGATGACGGCGTCGTAGAGCCACGCGAACAGGAAGACCTGCCAGCGGTGGTCCGGGATGACGCCGTACAGCGGTCCGGCGACCAGGACACCGATGCCGGCGACGACCCCGGCGGTGACGGCGCCGACGGCGACCGTCCAGAGCGCGCGGAGCTTCGCGGCCGCCGCGGCGACGGCGATCGCCGAGGCGTACCCGCCGACGCTCAGGCCGACGAGCAGGAAGAAGAGTCCCTGGCCGGTCGGGTCCTCGTCACCGGTGGGCACGACGTCGTGCACGGTGAACGGCAGGTGCTGCTCGTACGCGATCGGCAGGAAGACCTTCTGTGCTGCGGTCGCGGTGGTCTCGCTCGCGGCCGTGGAGACGTAGAGCACGGCGCCGTCCGTCCCCGGGGCGTACACGGCGGCGAGGTCGCGGTCCCGGACCTGCTGTTCGGCCTCGGCCGTCGAGTCGACGACGTGCGCGACCAGCCGGCCGTCGGAGCCGTCGGTGACGGTCTGGGCGAACACCTGGGCCTCCGGGCCCTGGCCGACGATCCCGACCGGGAGCTCGTGCGGGGTCGGAGCGTGGAACGCGCCGAGGTAGGCGAGGCTCATCCCGACCGCCAGGAACAGCGGCACGAGGATGTGCGACCCGAAGGACCGCAGCGACCGTCCGAGGTGTTCGGGGTGCAGGACCGCCGCCATCGCCGCCGTGGGGCGGTCGGCTCGCGACGGGTGCTCCGCCGCGTGGTCACCGTGGTGGACCGGTTCGGGTCTGGCTGTGTTGTGTTCTGCAACTTCGGGCACGAGGGGCAACGGTACACCCGCGCCGCACGCGACGGTCACCACGCACGCGACGGTCCCCACGCGCGGGACGACCCCCGCCTCGGGTCAGTCCGCGCCGGGGTCGTCCGCACCCATGCCGGTGAGCAGGGCGCGGAAGGAGTCGAGCCGCTCGACGCCGGTCGCCCCGAGCTCCCCGTCGTGCACGCGGTCGACGATCTCCCAGTCGTGCGCCTGCGCGAGCGGGATGCCGTCGGCGGGCTCGCGCACCGGGACGGCGTGCGCCGCGAAGGCCCGGAAGACGTTCTCCGGCTGCACGTGCCCGAGCCCGAACGACCGGACGCCGGGGGTGTCGATGATCCACCCACCGTCACGGACGCGCAGCGCGATCGAGGACGACGAGGTGTGCCGCCCGCGACCGGTGACCGCGTTGACCACGCCGGTCGCGCGGGTCGAGCCGGTGATGGCGTTCACGAGCGTCGACTTGCCGACGCCGGAGTGCCCGACCGTGACGGTCACCGTGTCGTCGAGCACCTCGTGCAGGGCGTCGAACGGCACGTCGTCCGACCGGCTCGTGACGATCCGGAGGTCCAGGCAGGCGAAGTGCGCCAGGAACGGTGCCGGGTCGGCCAGGTCGGTCTTCGTGATGCAGAGCACCGGGTCCAGGCCGGCGTCGAACGCCGCGACGAGGTACCGGTCGATGAGTCGCGGCCGCGGCTCGGGGTCTGCCGCCGCGACGACGATCAGCATCTGGTCGGCGTTCGCGACGATCACGCGCTCGACCTCGTCGCTGTCGTCCGCGCTCCGTCGGAGCAGGGTCGACCGCTCGGCGACCTTGACGATCCGCGCGAGCGAACCGGCGTCGCCCGAGACGTCCCCGGCGAGCGACACGCGGTCGCCGGTCACGACCGACTTCTTGCCGAGCTCCCGGGCCTTCGTCGCCGTGATCACCCGCTCGTCGTCCTGGCCGGCCGACACCAGCACGCCGAAGCGCCCGCGGTCGACGTTCGTCACCCAGCCGGTCGGGGCGTCGTCGTAGTTCGGACGGGTCTTCGTGCGGGGCCGGTTGCCCTTCGGGTTCGGCCGGATCCGCACCTTCGACTCGTACTGTCCGTACGGCTCGTCCTCGTCGGTGTCGTCCCCGTCGACGTCGTCCCACCAGCTCACGGCGTCACGCTCCCGTCCCGGTGGCCCGCAGCCTGGTCCGCACCGGTCGCCACCAGGTCCGCCCAGAGCTCGGGGAACTGCGGCAGCGTCTTCGCCGTGCAGCCGACGTCGTCGACGGCGACGCCGTCGACGACGAGACCGACGAGGGCGCCCGCGGTCGCCATCCGGTGGTCGTCGTACGCGGCCCAGCCACCGCCGTGGAGGCGGGCGGGCGTGATCCGCAGGCCGTCGTCGAGTTCCTGCACCGAGCCTCCCGACCGGTTCACGTCCGCCGCGAGCGCGGCGAGGCGGTCCGTCTCGTGGCCACGCAGGTGGCCGATCCCGGTGATCTCGCTCGGCCCGTCGGCCAGGGCCGACAGCGCGACGAGCGCCGGTGCGAGTTCGCCGCCGCGGGACAGGTCGAGCGTCACACCCGGCAGGGAGGCTCCACTGGCCACCCCGACGCCGCCGTCGAAGACGAGGTCGTCGCCGTCCCGCGTGACGGTCGCGCCCCACAGGGGCAGGAGCGTCTCGAGGTCGGCACCGACCTGCGTGGTGTCGGTCGGCCAGGTGCGGATCCGGACGGTGCCGCCCGCGACGAGCGCAGCCGCCGCGAACGGCGCGGCGTTCGACAGGTCGGGCTCGATGACGACGTCGCGCGCCGCGATCGGGCCCGGGTGCACCACCCACTCGCCGACGGTCGGCTGGTCCACGCGGACACCTCGAGCGCGGAGCGCCGCGACGGTCATGTCGATGTGCGGCAGGCTCGGCAGCCGCTCGCCGACGTGGGTGAGGTGCAGGCCCTCGTCGAAGCGGGGCGCCGACAGCAGCAGCCCGGACACGAACTGCGACGACGCCGATGCGTCGATCTCGAGACGGCCCCCGCGGACCGATCCGGTGCCGGTGAACGAGAACGGCATCGCGCCGTCGCCGTCGTCCGTCACGTCGACCCCGAGGTCCGCGAGGGCGCGGATGATCGCGCCCATCGGTCGCCTCCGCGCGTACGGGTCGCCGTCGACCGTCACGGGGCCGGTCGCCAGCGCGGCGAGCGGCGGCAGGAAGCGCATCACGGTGCCGGCCAGCCCGCAGTCGACGGCGACGTCGCCGTGCATCGGCGCGGGTGTGATCCGGAGGTCCGGCCCGTACGGGTTCGGAGCCGTGCCGTCCGCGGGGACGACCTCGTCGATCCCGACGCCGAGCTGCCGGAGCGCGGCGACCATCAGGGCGGAGTCGCGCGAGTGCAGGGGGAGCCGGATGGTCGAGGGGCCGTCGGCCAGCGCCGCGAGGACCAGCTCCCGGTTCGTCAGCGACTTCGACCCGGGCAGGGCGACGTCGCCGCGCAGGGGTCCGCGGGCGAGGGGTGCGATCCAGGGATCGGGCTGCTGGGAATGCGTCGACTGGGCCATCGGTTCACCAGGGTACTGAACACCGCGGGAGGACCATTGGCGACAGCGACACTCGAACGGTCACGGAGGGCACTGCCGACCGTGCGGACGACGATCGACGGCTCGCTCGGCGGGCTCGGCCTAGACTCGTCCGTGATGACGACCGACGAACCGCAGGCAGCACCGCACGACCTGGTCGAGGAGACCGAGGCGCAGCTCGACGCGGTGTCCGAGGAAGCGGACGCCCTCGAGCCCGAGGCCGAACCGGCGGACGAGAAGACCGTGTCCGAGGCCGAACTGCGCTCCCTGTTCGAGGACCAGGCGCTCCCGTTCATGGACCAGCTCTACGGCGCCGCGATGCGGATGACCCGCAACCCGGCCGACGCGTCGGACCTGGTGCAGGAGACCTTCGTCAAGGCGTACGCGGCGTTCCGGCAGTTCCGTCAGGGCACGAACCTCAAGGCGTGGCTCTACCGGATCCTCACGAACACGTTCATCAACACGTACCGCAAGAACCAGCGGAACCCGTACCAGGGCACGATCGACGAGCTCGAGGACTGGCAGCTCGGCGGCGCCGAGAGCGTCACGCAGTCCGTCTCGGCGCGCTCCGCCGAGGCCGACGCGATCGACCACCTGCCGTCCTCGGCCGTGAAGGACGCGCTCCAGTCGATCCCCGAGGACTTCCGGATGGCCGTGTACTTCGCGGACGTCGAGGGCTTCTCCTACCAGGAGATCGCCGACATCATGAAGACCCCCGTGGGGACGGTCATGAGCCGTCTCCACCGTGGACGCCGGCTCCTCCGCGGGCTCCTGGCGGACCACGCACGCGAGACCGGCATCGTCCCGGACGCAGCGTCGACGGCGACGATGCGCGGGCGGGGCCGGAAGACGACTGCGGCCGCTGGTCGCACCGACGGGAAGGACGCACGATGAGCGGCTGCGACTGCTCGAAGGCCAAGGCCGAGCTCGAGGAGTTCCTGCACGACGAGCTCTGCCGCGAGGACGCCGCGGACATCCGCGAGCACATGGAGTCCTGCGAGGACTGCACGAGCGAGCACCGCGTGGGCGTCGTCCTCATGGAGACGGTGAAGCGCGCCTGCGCCGAGACCGCGCCGGACCAGCTCCGGACCGAGATCCTCGCGCGCATCCGCGTGGAGCAGGCGACGCACTAGGCGCGACCGTCCGCGGTCGTCACACGTCGCCGGCGCTGGGTAGGGTCGCCCCATGACCCTCACCGCCGAGTCGATCACCACCTGGTCCGACACGGACGTCGCCGACGTCACCGCCCTCGTCCGTCTGCTCGGGCACGTCGTCGACGAGTCCGCGATGCGCGCACGGCTGGAACGGCTCGTGCCCGAGGCCGGACACCGCACGTGGCTGGTCCGTGGCGACGACGGCCGAGCGGTCGCCGTGGCGGGTGCGCAGGTCACGTGGTCGTACGCGAGCGACGAGCCCACCGCGCAGCTCCTGCTGCTGGTGGTCGACCCGTCGGCCCGGAGGCTCGGGACCGGTTCCGCGCTCATCGACACGTTCGAGACGTGGGCGAGTGAGCAGGGGGCGCACCGGCTGAGCGCCGTGTCCGCCGCCGCCACGGACAGCGCGCACCGGTTCTACCAGAAGCGCGGGTACCACGAGGCCGGGGTCCGCTACACGAAGCTGAAGTAGCGTCGGACAGCCCCTGGCGCTGCACGTCGGTGCTGCTGCGTGCCGCGTGCGGCTGCCGCTGCTGCCGCCGCCGTCGGTGCGTCTGCGTGCCCGGGAGATGCGCCCCCTGACGAACGATGCGCCCCGTCTCCACGGGGCGCATCGTTCGTCAGGGGCCGCGGCGGGTCAGCCGAGTGCCTTGCGGACGACGTCGGCGGCCTCACCCGCGGAGCGCTTCGACGAGCCCGTCGCCGGTGCGGCACTCGCCGGGCGCGAGGCCACGGAGAGCGGTCGACCGTCGAGGTGCGGGGACAGGTTCATGCACACGAACGGCCAGGCGCCCTGGTTCTCCGGCTCCTCCTGTGCCCAGACGACCTCGGCCTGCGGGTAGCCCGCGAGCACCCGGAGCAGCTCGTCGAGGGGGAGCGGCGCGAGCTGCTCCAACCGGACGAGGGCGACGTCGGTCGCGCCGGACTTGTCGAGCTCGGCGCGGAGGTCGTGGTGCACCTTGCCCGAGTGCAGCACGACGCGGCGCACCGTGGCCTTGTCGGTCACGCGGTCGTCGTCGAGCACCTCGTGGAAGGAGCCGTTCGTGAAGGCCTCGACCGGGCTCGTCGCCTGGCGGAGGCGGAGCATGGCCTTCGGCGTGAAGACGACGAGCGGCTTCTGCGGGCGCTCCCACGCCTGGCGACGGAGCAGGTGGAACCACGACGCCGGCGTCGAGGGACGCGCGACGATCATGTTGTCCTCGGCGCAGAGCTGCAGGTACCGCTCGATGCGCGCCGAGGAGTGGTCCGGCCCCTGACCCTCGTAGCCGTGGGGGAGCAGGAGCACCAGACCGGAGCGCTGTCCCCACTTCTGCTCGGCGGACGAGATGAACTCGTCGATGACGGTCTGCGCGCCGTTCGCGAAGTCGCCGAACTGCGCCTCCCACAGCACGAGGGCCTCGGGACGTTCGACCGAGTAGCCGTACTCGAACGCCATCGCCGCGTACTCGCTGAGCAGCGAGTCGTAGATGTACAGGCGGGCCTGGTCCTCGGCGACGTTGGCGAGCGGCAGCCACTCCTGCCCGTTCACCCGGTCGTGGAAGACCGCCTGGCGCTGCACGAAGGTGCCGCGTCGGGCGTCCTGGCCGGCGAGCCGGACGGGCTTGCCCTCGACCAGCACCGACCCGATCGCCATGAGTTCCGCCATCGCCCAGTCGATGCCGCCGGAGCGGGTCATCTCGGTGCGCTTCGTGAGGAGCTGCTGCAGCTTCGGGTGGATCGAGAAGCCGGCGGGCGGGTTGCTGTGCGCGTCGCCGATGGCCCGGACGAGTTCCTCGGAGATCGCCGTCTCGTGCACCTCGACCTCGGCGTCGTCACGCTGGGCCGTCGGACGCTCGAGACCGTCCACGGCGCCGTCGTCGTCCGTCGTGATGACGGGCATCGTGCCGGTCTGCGCCTCGTGGGTCTCGGCGAAGGCGCGCTCGAGGCGGTCCTGGAAGTCGCGGTGCGCCTCGTCGTACTCCTCCTGCGTGATGTCGCCGCGACCGACGAGGGCCTCGGTGTACAGGGTGCGGACGGAGCGCTTCGCCTCGATGAGGTTGTACATGAGCGGCTGGGTCATCGAGGGGTCGTCGCCCTCGTTGTGGCCGCGGCGGCGGTAGCAGACCAGGTCGATCACGACATCACGGTGGAACTCCTCGCGGTACGCGAAGGCGAGCTCGGCGACGCGGGCCACGGCCTCGGGGTCGTCCCCGTTGACGTGGAAGATCGGCGCCTGGATCGTCTTCGCCACGTCGGTGGAGTACACCGAGCTGCGCGCGGACTCCGGGGGCGTGGTGAACCCGACCTGGTTGTTGATGACGAGGTGCACCGTGCCACCCGTGCGGTAGCCGCGGAGCTGCGACATCTGCAGCGTCTCGACGACGACGCCCTGGCCGGCCATGGCCGCGTCGCCGTGCACGAGCACCGGCAGCACGCCGAAGGTGCCGGGCGGGGTGCGGTCCTGCTTGGCGCGCACGATGCCCTCGAGCACGCCGTCGACGGCCTCGAGGTGTGACGGGTTCGCGGCGATCGTGACGGGGATGCTCGAGCCGTCCGACGCGCGGAAGACGCCCTCGGTGCCGACGTGGTACTTCACGTCGCCGGAGCCCTGACCGGACACGGAACCCGGGAGCGACGACCCCTCGAACTCGCGGAAGATCTGCCCGTAGGTCTTGCCGGCGATGTTCGTCAGCACGTTGAGGCGGCCGCGGTGGGCCATGCCGATGGCGACCTCGTCGAGGCCGGCGCCCGCCGCGTGCTGGATGAGGGTGTCGAGGAACGCGATGGTCGACTCGCCGCCCTCGAGCGAGAAGCGCTTCTGGCCGACGTACTTCGTCTGCAGGAAGGTCTCGAACGCCTCGGCCTCGTTGAGCTTGCCGAGGACGCGGAGCTGCTCGTCCTTCGACGGCTTCGAGTACGGCACCTCGATGTGGCCCTGCACCCAGCGGCGCTGTTCCGGGTCCTGGATGTGCATGTACTCGACACCGACGGTGCGGCAGTAGGCGTCGCGCAGGATGCCGAGCACGTCGCGCAGGGGTGCCGTCGTGGTGCCGGCGAGGCCGCCCGTGACGAACTCGCGGTCGAGGTCCCAGAACGTCAGCCCGTGGTTCTCGAGCTCGAGGTCGGGGTGGGTGCGCTGCCGGTACTCGAGCGGGTCGATGTCGGCCATCAGGTGCCCGCGCACGCGGAAGCTGTTGATGAGCTCCTGCACGCGCGACGTCTTGTTGACGCGGTGGGCCAGGTCGACGTTGATGTCGTTCGCCCACTGGATGGGCTTGTAGGGGATGCGCAGCGCCGAGAAGATGCCCTCGTAGAACCCGTGCTCGCCGATGAGTCGCTCGTGCACCTTCTTGAGGTACTCGCCCGAGCCGGCGCCCTGGATGACCCGGTGGTCGTAGGTGCTCGTCAGCGTGATCGTCTTGCCGACGCCGAGCTCGACCAGGGTCTTCGTCGCGGAGCCCTGGAACTGCGCCGGGTACTCGAGCGCACCGGCGCCGATGATCGAGCCCTGGCCCTTCGTCAGGCGCGGGACCGAGTGCACGGTGCCGATGCCGCCCGGGTTGGTGAGCGAGATCGTCGTGCCCTGGAAGTCGGCCGGCGTGAGCTTGTTGTCGCGGGCGCGCTTGACGAGGTCTTCGTACGCGGCGAGGAACTGGCCGAAGGTGAGGGTCTCGGCGCGCTTGATGCTCGGGACGAGGAGCGAGCGGGTGCCGTCCTTCTTCGGGACGTCGATCGCGATGCCGAGGTTCACGTGCGCGGGCTCCACCACGAAGGGCTTGCCGTCGCGCTCCTCGTAGAACACGTTCTGGCTCGGGAAGTCCTTCAGTGCCTGCACCATCGCCCACCCGATCAGGTGGGTGAAGGAGATCTTGCCGCCCCGGGCCCGGCGGAGGTGGTTGTTGATGACGATGCGGTTGTCGATCATCAGCTTCGCCGGGATCGTCCGGACGCTGGTCGCGGTCGGGACCGTGAGCGAGGCGTCCATGTTCGAGGCCAGCGTCTTCGCCATGCCCCGGAGCGGGGTCGCCACGTCCTCGTGGGTCTCCTCGTGGTCGTCGGCCTCGTCGTTGGCCTCGGCCGGGATCGGCTGCGGGGTGGGCTGGCGCGAGGTCGTCTTCGCCTGGATCGGACCGGCGGGCTTCGCCTCGCCCGGGGCGTCACCCGTGGCGGGCTGCTGCGTGGTCGACTGCGACGAGGACTGCGCGGGGGCGGGTGCGCTGGGCGCCGAGCCGGCGGCGGACTCGCCCCCGGTCTGCGAGCGGTGGTAGCTCTCGAGCACGGGCCACCACGACTTGTCGACGGACTCCTTGTCGGCGACGAACTGCTCGTAGAGCTCGTCGACCAGCCACTCGTTCGCCCCGAATTCGCCCGCGGTCTCGTCCGTACCCGTCAGATGGCTCGACACAGCCGATCGCCCACTCTCCGTCGATAGATGCTCGTGTGTGTCGTGCGAGGCAACCCTGCTCCGCACTGGCCGCCAGCCTAGCCGTTCCGCGCCGACCGTTCGGTGACCGTCGGACGCGCGCCGCGCCTCCCGGCCGTGCTCGCGCGTGTCGGGACGGGGGCCGCCCGCCGGACCGGTGGACCCGACGACGGGTGTCGCGTAGCAGGGGTCCTGCTCCGGCGTCGACGGTGCGCCGGGGAGACCTCCCGCACGCGTGTCCGCGCGGCTGCGGAGCCGTACAGTGGCACCCATGAGGTTCTACGAGACGCGGCCGACGCACGACCTGACCTACTCCGACGTCTTCCTCGTGCCGAGTCGGTCCGGGGTGACGAGCCGCTTCGACGTGGACCTCGCCACGAACGACGGCACGGGCGCCACGATCCCGATCGTCAGCGCGAACATGAACTCGGTGACCGGCCCGCGGCTCGCCGCGACCCTCGCCCGCCGCGGTGGGCTCGGTGTGCTGCCGCAGGACATGCACCTGCAGGACCTCGACGCCGCGATCCGCTGGGTCAAGGAGCAGCCGGTCGACTTCGACACCGCCTACGACATGCGCGCCGACACCACCGTCGCCGAGGCGCTCGAGCAGCTGCTGCCGGTGGCAGGTCGCGGGGTCGTGGTCCGCGACGGGGCGGGGGAGTACCTCGGCTGCGTGCCCGCCGCCCGGCTCGGCACCGCGGGTGCGGACGCGACGATCGGTGACCTGCTGCACGGACCCTCGACGGCCATCGACGCCGACGACGCCGGTACCCCGCGGCACGTGTACGACGTGCTCTCCGCCGCCGAGGTCGACTTCGCGCCCGTGGTCCGGCACGGCAGGGTCGTCGGCACCACGAGCCAGACCAGCGCGATCCGCTCCGACATCTACACGCCCGCCGTCGACGGGGACGGTCGCCTGCGGGTCGCCGCCGCGGTCGGCATCAACGGCGACGTCGCCGCGAAGGCGAAGGCCCTCGCCGCCGCCGGGGTCGACGTGCTCGTGCTCGACACCGCGCACGGCCACCAGGAGGGCATGCTCCGCGCGCTCCGCACGGTCTCGGCGCTGGGTCTCGGCCTGCCGATCGTCGCCGGCAACGTCGTCACCGCCGACGCCGTCGCGCACCTCGTCGACGCCGGTGCGACGATCATCAAGGTCGGCGTCGGACCGGGCGCGATGTGCACGACGCGCATGATGACGGCCGTCGGTCGCCCGCAGTTCTCCGCCGTGCTCGAGACCGCCGCGGCCGCCCGGTCGCTCGGCGCACACGTCTGGGCCGACGGCGGCGTCCGCTACCCGCGCGACGTGGCACTCGCCCTGGCCGCCGGAGCCTCCGCCGTCATGATCGGTTCGTGGTTCGCCGGCACGCTCGAGGCGCCCGGCGTGCTCCGTCGCGACGCCGCGGGCAAGGCCTACAAGGAGAGCTGGGGCATGGCGTCGGCGAAGGCCGTGCGGGAGCGCTTCGAGCGCCTCGACCCGTACGAGCGGGCCCGCAAGGCGCTCTTCGCCGAGGGCATCTCGTGGTCGACGATCTACCTCGACCCGGAGCGGCCGAGCGTCGAGGACCTGCTCGACATGATCACCACCGGCATCCGCAGCTCGGCGACGTACGCGGGCGCGTCCTCGTTGACCGAGTTCGCCGAGCGGGCGCTCGTCGGCATCCAGTCGGCCGCCGGCTACGAGGAGGGCAAGCCGCTCCCCGTGAGCTGGTAGCGGCGCGGGGTGGTCGGCCGCTGGCCCGAGTCTCGGCTCCACGGACAGTTTCGCGGTCCCACCGCCCCGAACGTGTCCGCCTGGCCGAGTCTCGACCAGGACCGACAGGCGGACGGGAGGCGCGGTGCCAGCTGGCACCGCGCCTCCCGTCCGTCGTCCGGTGCGGTCAGCGCCGCCGGGTCGCGTCCTCGACGGTGCCCACCAGTTCCTCGAGGATGTCCTCGAGGAACAGCACACCGATCGTGCGCCCCTCGGCGTCGAACGCCCGCGCCACGTGACGGCCTGCCGCACGCATGGTCGCGAGGGCGTCCTCGAGGTCCATGTCCGTGTACAGGGAGATGAGCTGCCGGATCCGCTTCGGGGGCACCGGCACGTCGAACTCGTCCGGACGCAGGTCGATGACGTCCTTGACGTGCACGTAGCCCGTCGGGTCGCCGTCGTCGCCGACGAGCACGTACCGCGAGAAGCCACGCTGGGCGACCGCGCGCTCGACGTCCTCGGGCGTGGCGTCCTCGGGGAGGGTGACCAGGTCGGACATCGGCACCGCGACGTCCTTGACCTTCTTCTCCGTGAACTCGAACGCCATCGCGAGCTTGCCGTCGTCCGTCAGGGTGCCCTCGCGGCGGGACTGCTCGACGATCGTCTGGACCTCCTCCACGGTGAACGCGCTGACGGCCTCGTCCTTCGGCTCGACCTTGAACAGACGGAGCACGGCGTTCGCGGTCTCGTTCAGGCCGACGATCACCCAGTGCAGGGCGTGGCCGATGTACCAGAGCGTCGGGACGAGCAGCAGTGCGGCCCGGTCGGGCATCGAGAACGAGATGTTCTTCGGCACCATCTCGCCGAACACGACGTGCAGGAAGGACACGAGCAGCAGCGTGAAGACGAACGCCACGGTGCCGATCACCTCGACGCTCCAGCCGGTCAGTCCGAGCGGGACCTCGAGCAGGTGGTGGATGGCCGGCTCGGACACGTTGAGGATGAGGAGCGAGCAGACCGTGATGCCGAGCTGCGTGGTGGCGAGCATGCGCGTGGCGTGCTCCATCGCGGCGAGCGTCGTCTGGGCGGCCTTCGACCCGGCCTCGGCGCGCGGCTCGATCTGCGAGCGGCGGGCGGAGATCACGGCGAACTCGGCGGCGACG
The DNA here is from genome assembly GCF_031844345.1 of Curtobacterium sp. BRD11. Taxonomy (NCBI): domain Bacteria; kingdom Bacillati; phylum Actinomycetota; class Actinomycetes; order Micrococcales; family Microbacteriaceae; genus Curtobacterium; species Curtobacterium sp. BRD11. The sequence continues at coordinate 853,935 of NZ_JAUZUZ010000001.1, read as the reverse complement.
AAGTACGCGTTGCCGAGCAGCAGGACGACGAGCCAGAAGATGCCCCACCAGTCGGAGCCGCTCGACGCGGACTCTCCGGCGGCGAGGACGACCATGCCGTCGTGGACGGACGCGGCGCTCATCGGGAGCCCTCCTTCGTGGCGGGGATGATGATCCCGGTGGCCGGGCGCTGCGCGGTCGCGGTGCTGCCGGTGGTCGGGACGGGATCGGGGTGCGTCGGGGTCCAGCGGACGCGGTCGACACGACGACCGTCCAACCGCTCGACGCGGAAGACGCCGTCGTCGAGCGCGACCTCGTCACCGACGGCGGGCAGGCGTCCGAGGGAGGACATGATGAACCCGCCCACGGTCTCGTACGGACCGTCCTCGGGGACCGTCACGCCGGCGCGGTCCTCGAGCTCGTCGGGACGCAGGAGTCCGGGGAAGGTCAACCAGTTCCGGGAGCGCACGACGTCGATGCGTGCGCGGTCGTGCTCGTCGGACACCTCGCCGACGATCTCCTCGACGAGGTCCTCGAGCGTGACGACACCGGCGGTGCCGCCGTACTCGTCGACGACGATCACCATCTGGTAGCCGCGGCTCCGGACCTCGGCGAGCAGGGTGTCGCCGGGCATGGTCTCGGGCACGCGCTCGGCCTCGGTCATCAGGGCGCCGACCGGCACCTCGGGGCGCTTCTCGCGCGGGACGGCGACGGCCTGCTTCACGTGCACGATGCCGACGACGTCGTCCGCGTCCTCCTCGATCACGGGGAAGCGGCTGAAGCCGGTGCGGCGCGCGAGCGCGATGACGTCGTCCGCCGACTCCGAGACCCGGATGGTCGACAGCCGCGGGCGCGGGGTCATCACGTCGCTCGCGTCGAGCTCGGAGAACGCGATGGTGCGCTGGAGCAGCGTCGCCGTGTCCTGCTCGAGCGAGCCCTCCGACGCCGAGCGGCGGAGGAGCGAGCTGAGCTCCTCGGCGCTGCGGGCTCCGGACAGCTCCTCCTGGGGCTCGATGCCCATCGACCGGAGGACGGCGTTCGCGGTGCCGTTGAGCAGGGCGACCGCGGGCTTGAACACGGTGGTGAAGGCGACCTGCAGCGGCACGACGAGCCGCGCGGTCTGGAGCGGCAGCGCGAGCGCGAAGTTCTTCGGCACGAGCTCGCCGAGGATCATCGACAGCAGCGTCGCGATGACGAGCGCCACGATCGAGCCGACGGTCTCGACGAGTGCCTCTGGCAGCTGCATCGCGAGGAACGGCGCCTCGAGCAGCGTCGCGATCGAGGGTTCGAGCAGGTAGCCGGTCAGCAGGGTCGTCAGCGTGATGCCGAGCTGCGCGCTCGACAGGTGCGTCGACGTGACCTTCAGCGCTGCGATGACGGGCGCCAGGCCGGACTCGCCGCGGTCGCGCCGGGCCTCGACCTCGGCGCGGTCGAGGTTCACGAGCGCGAACTCCGAGGCGACGAAGACACCGGTACCGAGGGTCAGCAGGATGCCGCCGACCAGCATGACGATGTCGAGGGGACTCATTCTCCACCTCCCGACGCACGGGAAGCGGGGCTGCTCACCGAGTGAGCGCCGGATGAGTGGGAAGGCGAAACGGAATTCGGAGGATCGTCCACAGTGAGAGTCATGGTAGCGGGTGCGCAGCGTCGGAGCCGAGAGGACGTACAGGGAGCGCGCCGTGCCTCCCGGCCCGCACGCCGCGCGCCCCCGGCCGGTGTCGGTGACCGGTCGTGAGGCGCGCGGTGCGCTGGGTGCGCCGGCCTACGCCGTGACGCGCGCGCGGTGGTACTGCTGCGGCTCGTAGTCGATCGCCACGCCGAGCTCGGCGGCGGCGCGCAGGGCGAAGGACGGGTCGCGGAGGAACTCGCGGCCGACCATGACGACGTCGGCCTGGCCGGTGGCGACGACCTGCTCGGCCTGGAAGGCGGTGGAGATCATGCCGACGGCGATGGTGCCGATGCCGGCCTCGCGCTTGACCGTCTCCGCGAAGGGCACCTGGTAGCCGGGCCCGACCGGGATCGGGGCCTTCGCGACGTTGCCGCCGGTGGAGACGTCGGCCAGGTCGGCGCCGTGCTCGGCAGCCCAGCGGGCGACCTGCACGGTGTCCTCCACTGTGAGTCCGCCGTCGACCCAGTCGGTGGCCGAGAAGCGGACGACCACGGGGAAGCCCTCGCCGACCTCGGCGCGGACGGCGTCGATCGTCTCGAGCAGGGCGCGGGCGCGGTTCTCGAGCGAGCCGCCGTAGGCGTCGGTGCGGTGGTTGCTCAGCGGCGAGAGGAACTGGTGGAGGAGGTACCCGTGCGCCGCGTGCAGCTCGACCAGGTCGAAGCCGGCCTCGACCGCGCGGCGAGCGGCCGCGGCGAACGCGAGCGCCACGACGCGGATGTCCTCGGTCTCGAGCTCGCGCGGCACCGCGTAGCCGTCGAAGGCCACGGCCGACGGAGCGACCGTCGCCCAGCCGCCCTCGGCCTCCGGCACGCTGCCCGAGGCCTCGGACCAGGGGCGGTGGGTCGATGCCTTGCGCCCGGCGTGTGCGAGCTGGATGCCGGCGGCGGCGCCCTGCGCGTGCAGGAAGTCGACGATCGGCCGGAAGGCGTCGCGCTGCTCGTCGTTCCACAGGCCGACGTCCTGCGGGCTGATCCGACCCTCGGGCACGACGCCGGCGGCCTCGACGACGACGGCGCCCGCGCCGCCCTTGGCGAACCCGCCGAGGTGCACGAGGTGCCACGGGGTCGGGACGCCGTCCTGCTGCTCGACCGAGTACTGGCACATCGGGGAGACCCAGAGCCGGTTGCGGACGGTCAGGTCGCGGATGGTGATCGGTTCGAACAGGGCGTGCGTCACGCGGGTGCTCCTTCGTCGGTCCGTGCCGCCAGGTCCTGCAGGAAGGTCCGCAGTCCGGCCGGCGACGTGAAGTGGTGGCCGACCGCCCCGATCGCGTCTGCACCGGCGGCGTTCTCGGCCCTGTTGTCGACGAACACCATCTGCTCGGGCGTGATTCCCAGGCGCTCGCACGTCGTGCGGTAGACGGATGCGTCCGGCTTGAGGACGTGCTCCTCGGCACTGACCACGACCGTCTCGAACACCGAGCCCATCGGCGACCAGCGGTACGGGTCGCCGAAGTCGCGCCCGGCGTTGGACAGCAGGGCGAGCCGGGTCCCGGCGGCGTGCAGCTCCTCGACGATCGCCAGCGCCTCGGGGTCCACTTCGAACCAGCCCGTGAAGTCGACCGCCCAGAAGCGGTGGATCTCGGTGAGGCTCCACCGCCGGCCGGTCCGCGCCGCGATCGCGCGCCAGTACTCGAGCACCGTGAGGTCGCCCCGGTCGAGGTCGTGTCGCAGCTCCTGGTACACCGGCAGCAGCTCGTCCGCGGGTACGCCGGTCATAGCGACGAGGGCGTCCCACGCGCCGTGCGGTGTCCGGCTGATCACCTCGCCGTAGTCGAAGACCACCACGCGACCGGGCAGGAACAGGCTCATGCGCTCCACCGTAACGTGGCGGTCGTGAACGACTTCGCCTCCTTCGCCCCGACCGACGCCGCTGCCTGGACCACCGCTCCGCACGGCGAGTCGACCAAGTACCGCCGGGGTGTGCTCGGCGTCGCGACCGGCTCCGACCGGTACCCGGGGGCGGCGGTGATGGGCGTCGACGCAGCGGTGCACACCGGCGTCGGGATGGTCCGCTACGTCGGACCGGACCGTGCCACCGACCACGTGCTCGCCCGCCGTCCGGAGGTCGTCTCGGGTGTCGGTCGCGTGCAGGCGTGGCTCGTCGGCTCCGGGATCTCCGCGGACTCGCTCGACGAGCTCGACCCGTCCACCGCCGACGCGTTCCGGCACGCCTCGGACGACGGCGTGCCGGTGGTCGTCGACGCCGGGGCGATCTCGCTGGTCGACCTCGGACCGCTGGCGGTGCTGACGCCGCACGCGGGGGAGCTCGCCCCGGTGCTCGAGACCTCACGCGAGGCCGTCGAGCGTGATCCGGCGACGGCTGCGGTGCGCGCGGCGGAACGGACCGGCAGCGTCGTCCTCCTCAAGGGCTCGGACACGCACGTGGCGACACCGGACGGGTCGGTCCGGCTCGTGGCGTCGTCGGCCACGCCGTGGCTCGCGGCGGCCGGCGCGGGGGACGTGCTCGGCGGGGTGCTCGGGGCGCTCGTCGCCGCACGGCAGGGCGCTGCGGAGGCGTCCGGTGCGTCGCTGTCCCCGTCGGACCTGGCGCACCTGGCCGCGACCGCCGCGGTCGTGCACGGCGTGGCGGCCCGGCGGGCGTCGCGTGGTGGTCCGTTCACGATGACGGCCCTGATCGAGCAGCTGAGCGGCGTGGTCCGGGACCTGGTCGTCGACGGCGACGCGCGGGGGTAGCGCGCGCGGCCGGGCAAATGGGGGCGCGGGTGCCGGGCGCAGGCGGGCCGGCGTGCGACATCGCGCCCGTCGATCGACGCGTGCGGTGTCGCAGGATGCGTTCGCATCCGATGCGGGCGCACGGTCCGACGTGACACGCGTCGATCGACGCGTGCGGTGTCGGCGACGTGACCCACTGCCGGACGGGAGGCGCGGGGCGGGCTGGCGGCGTGCCTCCCGGCCGGTGGCGGGGCGCGTCGGGACGTGGGGTTGCGTGACCGGGCGGGGTCGCGTTCGACCGACGCGTCAGGACGCGGGCGTGGCGTGCACGAGGAACTCGACGGCGCCCGCGTCGTCGACCTCCACGAAGCCGAGGTCGCGGGCCTGCACGCCGAAGTCCGAGAAGGTGATCGGGACCGTGCCGGACACCGCGACACCGTCGCCGTCGAGCCCGATCTGCAGGTCGGCGCGGACCGGCTTCGTCACGCCGTGCAGCGTGAGTTCCCCGTCGGCCCGGACCTCGGTCGTGCCCGAGCCGCTCGGGACGGCGTCGGTGATCGGTCCGGTGAGCGTGAAGGTCGCCTGCGGGAAGGCCGAGACGTCGAGGGCGGAGTCGCGGAAGTACGAGTCGCGCTGCGCGGAGTCCGTGGCGATGTCGGCGACCTGCACCGTGACGGTCGCCTCGGTGATCGTCGTGCCGTCGACCCGCGCCGAACCGGTGACGCTGTCCGTGCGCCCGGTCACGGTGACGTCGGAGCCGTTGAGGACCTCGTGCACGCGGTACCCGGCCTCGGAGTCGCCGCCCACGGTCCAGTCGCCGGACAGGTCGGCCGTGTCGAGCGTCGACGGGGCGCGGCTCGCGGCGACCGAGGGCGCCGCCGACGCCTTCGCGTTCTCGCTCGACGTGTACACGTTCGTGCCGACGGCGACGCCGACGACGGCGAGCACCGCGACGAGCAGGACGATCCCCGCCCAGACGAGGGGCTTGCGGCTGGTCGGGCGCTGGCGCGGGTCGGTGCTCACCCGGGAACGGTGACACGTCCTCCTCAGGGGAGCCTGTGGAGCGGTTCGCTACGCTCGCACGGTGCAGCAGCGGTTCCGGTGGGTCGAGGGCGTCTCGCTCGCCGTGGTCGTCGTCCTGGTGCACGCTGTGCTCTGGTGGCTCGCCACGACCGCGCCGAACCTGCCGCTGGGTGACGTCACCATCACCTACCGACGGTGGATCGAGGTCGGACGGATCGACCACTCGTGGGTCGGGGTCGACTCCGACTGGGTGTACCCGGTCTTCGCGCTCGTGCCGATGGCCGCTGCGGCCCTCGGCGGCACCGCGGCGATCGCGACCGGCTGGCTCGCGCTCATGGTGCTGCTCGACGCCGTCGCCTGTGCCTTCCTCTGGCGGTTCCGTGCGTTCGGCGTGCGGGTCGTCTGGTGGTGGCTCGTGTTCCTGCTCGCGCTCGGACCCATCGCACTCGGCCGGATCGACACCGTGGCCACCGCGATCGCCCTCGTCGGCGTCGCCTTCGTCGTGACCCGTCCGGTGGTCGCGTCGGCGCTCTTCACCGCAGCGGCCTGGACGAAGGTGTGGCCGGCTGCGTTGGTGGGCGTGCTGGTGCTGCTGCGTCGGGGACACCGGAGCGCCGTCGTGACCGGGGCACTCGTCGTGACCGGGCTGATCGTGCTCGTCGACGTGCTCTACGGCGGAGCGCCGTACCTGCTGTCCTTCGTGACCGAGCAGAGCGACCGGGCGATGCAGATCGAGGCGCCGCTCGCGACACCCTTCATGTGGGCGGCAGCGCTCGGGGTCCCCGGAGCGGCCGTCTACTACGACCGCGAGATCCTGACGTTCGAGGTGTCCGGAGGGGGCACCCACGCAGCGGCCGCGCTGTCGACGCCGCTGATGGCCGTGCTCGTCATCGGCGGCGTGGTCCTCGCGCTGCTCGCGGTCCGGCGGGGCGCCCGTCGCACCGAGGTGGCACCGGTCCTCGCGCTGCTGTTCGTCGCGGTGCTGATCGCGGTGAACAAGGTCGGGTCGCCGCAGTACGTCGGGTGGTACGCCGTGCCCGTCGTCTGGGGGCTCGTCGCCGGGTACCCGAGCGCGCGGCGCTTCCTGCCGGTCGCGATCGGGGTGCTGCCCCTGGCGCTGCTGACGCAGGTGATCTACCCGGGGTTCTACGACGAGCTCCTCGCGGTGCACACCTGGATGGTGTTCGTGCTCACCGTGCGGAACGTCCTCGAGGTCGCCGTGCTGGTGTGGGCGGTCGTCGTGCTGGTACGGCTCGCGCGGCGCTCGCCGGAGCCTTCGTCGGTGCGGGTGTCCGAGCCGCCGGTGCGCGGGGGAGTCGACCGGGGCAGGATGGACGCATGATCGTCGCGTTCTCCGTTGCTCCGTCCGGTGGTCCCTCGGCATCGTCGGACGGGTCCGTGCACGACGCGGTCGCCGCAGCGGTGCGCGTCGTCCGCGAGTCCGGTCTGCCGAACCGCACCTCGTCGATGTTCACCGAGGTCGAGGGGGAGTGGGACGAGGTCATGGACGTCGTCAAGCGCGCCACCGAGGCCGTCGGTGCGTACGGCACCCGGGTGTCCCTCGTGCTCAAGGCCGACATCCGCCCCGGGCACACGGGGGAGATCGACGGGAAGCTCGAGCGCCTCGAGGCGGCGCTCGGCGACTGAGCCGGTCCCGGGCCGCCCGCACCACCGTGGACGGGCCCCGCGCGGTCACCGCGCAGGTGTGCGGACGAACACGAAGTCGGGACGGGGGACGTCGAGCGATCCGGTGAAGAAGGCGAGTCCGGCATCGGTCGGGTACCCCTGGCGGACGAAGCGGTCCGCGAACCGGAACCGGATCCCCGGTGCGCTGCCGTCCGCGAGTGTCCACTGCCCGGAGAAGTCCGACGAGGAACGGCCCTCGGAGCAACCGGGAGGGCTCGTGTCGGCGTTCCTGGTCCGGCACGCCAGGGCGTCCGGGATCCCGCGAGCGGTGTAGGTGCCGTCCGCCGACACGACGAACCGGGCGGGCTCGGAGCCGTCCTGCCCGGCGAGCTGCCACGTCCCGGTGTAGTCGGGAGGTCCGGATGCCATCGACCCGGCGCAGCTCGTCAGCACCAGGCACAGCGCGGTGACCAGGGCTGCCAGGCCCGTCCGGAGTCCTGTCGCCACGGTCAGAAGTACATGCGGCCGGTGTTGCTGTCGCGCTCGGCCTGGCGGAGCGCCTCGGCGATCTCGGGGTCACTGCCGTCGTACTGCCGCGAGCGTGCGCCGAGGTCCGTCAGGTGGTGCATCCACAGCCACAGGCCCACCGCGACGAGCAGGACGACTCCGGTCACGATCCACCACCCCATGGCCCGATGCTACGCCAGCTGGGAGGTGCAGGACACGCCGATCGCCTCCCCGCGGTGTCGGTGGTCGGGTGTCTCATGGTCTCCATCGAGCCGCACCGGTGGCTCGGGACGACCCGGACGACGACGAGGAGCGCGTGATGATGCACGACGGCTGGTGCCCCGACTGCGACCTGCAGACGGTCGTCATCGACGGTGACGAGCAGACCGGCGACGCCTGGGCGAGCTGCACCGAGTGCGGGTCCGGGTGGGTGCACCGCGACGAGCTGCCCGAGCTGGCGTCGGCCGGGGCGCGCGAGGAGCGCCGCGCGGCCTGAGGTCCGTCGAGCACCGACGGCGCATGTCTCGCCGGCTCGTCCGGCGGGAGCCGGTCTTGCTCCACACTCGCGCGTCCGGCTGATGTCGAATCGATTCGGCCCGTCGTCTTCCGTCGGCTGTTTGGAGCGGTCTACACTGCTGGGACCGGGCCGCTGCACGTGTGCTCGGACCGTTCGACGCCGAACACGGACCGACCCCGTCGCCGTCTGATCGCCGTACCGCCGTCGTGCGCGTGCCGGCGGGAACGGGACCGTGTGCATGCCGTGCGGCGTGGCGATCCGGTCGATGTCCCGGCGAGCGAGCCGGGATCCGGCTCCGTCCTCCCGCCCCCGTTCCCCCCAGATCCAGACAGGCCGCATGACGCTCACCACGCCGACGCAGCGCGCGTTCGCCCTCATCGCCCTCGCCCTCGGTGGCTTCGCCATCGGGTCGACCGAGTTCGTCGCGATGGGCCTGCTGCCGAACATCGCCGAAGCCCTGCTCCCCGCGCAGTACGCGGCCGACCCCGCCGCCGGGGTCGCGCACGCCGGCTGGCTCGTCAGCGCCTACGCGCTGGGGGTCGTGGTGGGTGCGCCGACGATCGCGGCGATCTCCGCCACGTTCCCGCGCAAGGGCCTGATCCTCGTGCTCCTCGTCGGTTTCGTGGTCGCCACGGTCGCGAGTGCGGTCCTGCCGAACTTCGGGCTCGTGCTCGTCGCACGCTTCGTCGCCGGTCTGCCGCACGGTGCGTACTTCGGCATCGCGTCGATCGTCGCGGGCGAGATCATGGGGCCGGGCAAGCGCGGCAAGGGCATCGCGATGGTGATGCTCGGCCTGTCGATCGCGAACGTCGTCGGCGTGCCCGCCATCACCTGGATCGGGCAGAACGCCGGCTGGCGCATCGCGTACGGCGTCGTCTCGCTGCTCTTCGCCCTGACGTTCCTCGCCGTCGCGGCCTTCGTCCCGCGGAGCGCCGCCGACGAGCACGCGACCGTCGGACGGGAGCTCCGGGCCTTCCGGTCGCCGCAGCTCTGGATCGTGATGGGGCTCGGTGCGGTGGGCTTCGGCGGGTTCTTCGCCGTCTACTCGTACATCTCGCCGCTCGTGCAGAACGTCACCGGGCTGCCCGAGTCCGCGGTGCCGCTCGTGCTCGTCGTGGTCGGCCTCGGCATGGTCGTCGGCGGGGTCCTCGGTGGGCACCTGGCGGACCACAGCGTCAAGCGGACGATCTACATCGGGATGCTCGCGCTCATCGGCGCCCTGCTCGTGACCGTCTTCACCGCCCAGTGGGTCTGGGGGGTGTTCCTCGGCGCGTTCCTGCTCGGAGCGACCTCGTCGGCGATCCCGCCGGCGGTGCAGTCTCGCCTGATGGACGTCGCCGGCGACGCGCGGACCATCGCGGCAGCGCTGAACCACTCGGCGTTCAACATCGGCAACTCGCTCGGCGCGGCGCTCGGTGGAGCGGTCATCGCAGCCGGGTTCGGGTTCCTGGCCCCCGCGTGGCTCGGTATCGTCCTCGCGCTGCTCGGTCTGCTCGTGACGATGGTCAGCTACGGCGTCGAACGGCGGACGGACCGCCGCTCCGCCCTGCGGTCGTCGTCGCCGTCGACCGGGCCGATCACCGCGCCGGTGCCGACGGTCTGACCGGAGCCGACGCACCCCCATGACGGACGGGAGGCCCGTGGCGATGTCGCCACGGGCCTCCCGTCCGTCGTGTGGAGCGGCTACAGCCCGACCGGGCTGCCGTCCTGCACGATGATGCCGTCGGTGATCGCGCGCTTCCGCAGCGCGACCTTCGTGCCGACGTCGAAGCCCGCGACGCGGTACTTCTCGCGGATGCGCTTGAGGTAGCTCTTCGCGGTCTCCTCGGAGATGCCGAGCTGGTAGGCGACGCTCTTGACGGGCTCGCCACCGCCGTACAGCGCCATCACGCGGCGCTCCTGCGCGCTGAGCTTCGGCACGCCGCCGACGTCGCCGCTGTTGATCGCCAGGTCGAGCTCGGCGGAGACGTACTGCTCGCCGCGCTGCGCGGCACGGATCGCCTCGACGATCATGTCGGCGTCCTCGCTCTTCACGAGGTAGCCGAGAGCGCCGGAGCCGAGGGCCTCGCGGACGACGTTCGGCTCCGAGTACGTGCTCATCACGACGGTCTTCACGCCGGCGGTCTTGAGCGTCGAGATCTTCAGCGAGACCGGGATCGAGTCCTTGAGGTCGAGGTCGAGCAGCACCACGTCGACCGGGAACGCCGGGCTCGTCAGGAGCTCCGGCCAGGTCGTGACGGCGGCGACGAGCGTGATGTCGTCGGCGGCGCTGCGGATCCACTCCGTGAGCGCGCCGAGCAGCATCCGGTGGTCGTCGACCAGTGCGAGTCGGATCGGTTGCTCTGGAGTCGCCATCAGGCGTCCTTTCTCGAAGGCGGTGCACGCCGATCCTAGGTGTCGGGACCGTCCGGGCTGGGGATGTCGGCCGGGTGTCCGGCAGTTCGCGCCCGTCTACATCGACGGGTGTCGATCGACGACGCAGTGCGAGACGACGCGGAGCACGCCGTCGCGGAACGACTCGGTGTACGGGCCGATGCGCTGCAGGGCGCTCCACGCGGTCGGGCCGAGGCGTCGGCGCGGGGTCCCGCGCGACTCGAACACGATCGGGACGTCCATGCGCTCGTCGGACACCGGGTGCCCGTCGGAGCCGATCGGACCGAGCGTGACCGAGACGACGGGGGCACCCGGCTGTGCGGGGCGACCGTCACCGACCATCTGCCACAGGGCCTGCAGCAGGCCGTCCCGCTGGGCGGGGCCGAGGTGCCCGGCGAGGGACTGCGGATCGGCCACGCTGACGGCGCGCCCGAGGTGGTCGGACTCCGTGATCGCGTGGTACAGCCACGTCTCGCGGCGTCCCTCGATGAGGTGCAGGCGCAGCTCCGTCGCCAGCGACGCGGCGACGGAGGCCGAGGCGTCCGAGAGCGGCAGCGGGTCCGAGCCGTTCGCGACGGCGTCGAGGAGCTTCTCGGCGGCCAGGTCGAGCCGGGCGAGCTCGTCCGACGCGAGCATCCCGACGGCGAACTGCGGCGCCTGGACGTTGCTCTGCACGAGCACCCGGTCCAGCTCGCGCTGCACGAGCTGGCGGAAGCGGTGCACCACGAACAGTGCGATCGACGGCGGGACCACCACGAGCGCCAGCAGCGAGACGATGCCCGGCAGGGTCGCCGGGGTGATCGGCGTCGACACGGCCGCCATCACGGCGAACCCGAGACCGAGCACCGCGATGGCGGCGGCGACCTCGCGCGCGGGCCGGAGCGTCGCCACCGGGAGCAGGGCGAAGCCGGCGGCGACCGAGGCGCTGGCGGTGTGCGCGATGTCGTGCTCGGGGAGGATCCCGACGAAGTCGAGTGTCACGACGCACGCCAGGACGGCGCAGATCAGCGCGAACGCGGTGCCGGTGAGCCGCTCGCCGTAGGTCATCAGGCTGAGGCCGACGCCGATCGCCGCGACCAGGTACAGCGCCCAGGCGCCGGCGGGCAGCCACGGGTTCGCGTAGTCCGGCAGCCGGACCAGGAAGAAGACGATGCCGGCGACGGCCTCGATCGCGGTGAGGACCGCGGCGCCGAGGCCGAGGTAGCCGGCTCCGAGCGACGCACCGGGCTTGGCGGCCTGCCGGAGCGAACGGGCACCCGTCGAGGTCGAGGGGAGCCCGCGGGCCTGCCGTCGCTCGCTGCCCCGGTAGCGCTCGCGCGCTTCGCGACGGGTGCGCGGTGCCGGCTGCACGGTCTCGCCCGGGAGCCCGCGGTTGATGGTGTCCTCGGGGACGCGGGTCATCGGGGAGCCTCCAGGACGACGGTGGTGCCCGATCCCGGGGCGGAGAAGAGCTTGGCGTCGCCACCGACCTCGCGGAGGCGGTTGACGACGCTCTCCTTGTAGCCGAGGCGCTCCGCGCTCACCGCGTCGAGGTCGAAGCCGACACCGGCGTCGGTCACCATCGCGCGGACGGTCTCCTGGTCGTGGACGATCGTGACGTGCGCCTCGCCGACGCCGGCGTGGCGCCGGACGTTCTCGAGGCACTCGCCGAGGGCCAGCAGGAACGCGTCGAGCACGTTCGACGGCAGCAGGACCTGACCGGTGCCGTGCCAGCTGACCTCGAGGCCCATCCGGCCGAAGCGCTGCTTGACGGACTCGAGGGTCTGGCCGAGCGGCGACTCCTCGACGCGGGTGAGCGAGTAGTCGCCGGACTGCTGGGGCTGCGGGGTCGCGCCGAGTCGCAGGTGCCGGAGGAGCCTGGCGTCCTCGGCGGCCTGCTCGCGCATCGCCTGCTCGGACACGCCGACCCCGGAGTGGGCCAGGAGCGTGAGGGTGGCGAGCACGGTGTCGTGCAGCAGTCGGGCGCCCTGGCGTCGCTGCGCCTCGGTCTCGCTCGCCTGCCGTTCCGCGCGGTGCGCCGTGCCGATGCTCTGGATGCGCCGGGCGACGCGGGGGATGCTGCGCGCGATCCACACCGAGACCACGGCGACGAGCACCCAGCCGAGCACCACACCGGCGGTCGGGCCGGAGAGCGGACCGCCCGATGCCCAGACGACGGCGCCCACGGCCGCGACTCCGGCGACGATCGTCATCGCGAGCCCGACCGGCGCGCCGCGCTGCGCCATCAGCGGGGCGGACAACGACCCGGCCGCCAGCGGCACGACGGCGCTGGCGACGACGGACCGCACGTCGGGGTCGGCACCGAGCAGCAGGAGCGCGAGGGCCCCGAGGCCCGAGGCGAGTGCGAGGGCGGTCCACCACACCGACCCGTTGGTGCCGAAGACGAGCAGCGCCGCGATGAGCACCGCGATGCAGGCGAGTGCGCCGAGCAGGGGGACCAGGGGGACCGCGAGCGAGCTGACGATGCCGACGACGGAGACCAGGGCGCAGGTGATGCCGACGACACGGGTCGTCGACCGCAGCAAGCGGTCGCGTTCCTGTGCGATGAAGTCCATCGGTGTCCTGGTGGTGACGTCGGTTCGGTCGGGTCCGGTGGTTCGCCGGACCCCGCGGGCGGGGTACCCGTCGCCATCATTCCACGCGGCCCACCCGTTGTGGGGTGTTCGGCACGCGGACGTGGACAGATCGGTCCGCGGGTGCGCCGGGCGCGCCGCGCCCGTGCCGCGGCCGTACCGGGCCGTTCAGTCGAGCAGCCGTCGCAGGTGCGCCCCGACCGCCTCGTGCTCGATGAGGAAGCCGTCGTGTCCGAACTCGCTGTCGAGCACCGCGGCCCGGTCCCCGTCCAGCGTGTCGGGGATCCCCGCCGCGATCCGGTGCTGGTCCTCGAGCGGGAACAGACGGTCGCTCGACACCCCGACGACCAGCGTCCTGGCGGTCACCGCCGCGAGCGCCGCCGTCACCCCGCCGCGCCCGGCCCCGACGTCGTGCGAGTCCATCGCGTGCGTGAGCGCGACGTACGACGAGGCGTCGAACCGCCGGGTGAACCGGTTGCCGTGGAAGTCGAGGTAGCTCTCGACCGAGAACCGACCGTCGTCGCCGAGCGGGGAGACGTCGCTCTGCCACGACCGCGCGAACCGCCCGTTGAGCTCGTCCGGCGCGCGGTAGGTCATCAGTGCCATCCGCCGCGCGAGCGACAGCCCGCGGTGCGGTCCTTCGCCGACCGCCGCCTCGAAGTAGTCTCCACCGGCGTACGCGGGGTCGGTCTGGATCGCGGCACGCTGCAGCGAGTTCGCGGCGATCTGGTCCGCCGTGGTCTGGGCGGTCGACGCCAGGACCGCGAGCCGGGCGACCCGGGAGGGGTGCGCCACCGCGAACTCGAGCGCGTGCATGCCGCCCATCGAGCCGCCGACGACGGCGGCGAAGACGTCGATGCCGAGCGCGTCGGCGAGCTGCACCTGGACCGCGACCTGGTCGCGCACGGTCACGAACGGGAAGCGCGACCCCCACTCGACGCCGTCCGGCGCCACCGAGGACGGGCCGGTCGTGCCCTGGCACCCGCCCAGCATGTTCGGGGCGACGACGAACCACCGGTCGGTGTCGATCGCCAGGCCCGGTCCGACGACGTCGCCCCACCAGCCCGCCGTGCGGTGCCCGGGTCCGGCCGGACCGGTGACGTGCGAGTCGCCGGTCATGGCGTGCAGGAGCAGCACCGCGTTGCTGCGCGCGGCGTCCAGCTCGCCCCACGTCTCGTAGGCCACCCGCACCGACGGGATCCGTCCGCCGCGCACCCACTGCTCGCCGAGCGCGGCGAACCGCCGGGAGCCGGGGTGGTCGCCCGGGCGCCAGGCGCCGGTCACGGGCGGCTTGCCGAGCGTCCCGAGCTCGGTCCCGGGCACGAGGGTGGACGGGACCGAGTCCTCGGGGATCGTCTGCCAGTCCATCGTGTCCAGTCTGCCGGGAGGCACGCCGCACCTCCGCCGTGTTACGTCACGATCGGCGCGTGCTCCGCGACCGGGACGGGACGGGCCGGGGCGCTACGCCCGCTGGCCCTCCTGCGAGACGGCCCGCGCCGCCGCGAGCCCCGCCTCGAGGTCCGCACGGAGGTCCTCGACGTTCTCGATGCCGACCGAGAGCCGCACCAGGCCCGGGGTGACCCCGGTGGTGAGCTGCTGCTCGGGCGTGAGCTGCGAGTGCGTCGTCGACGCCGGGTGGATGACGAGGGAGCGCACGTCGCCGATGTTCGCCAGGTGCGAGAACAGCCGCAGCTCGTCGACGAACGCCTTGCCGGCCGGCACCCCGCCCTTGAGCTCGAACGACAGCACGGCACCGACACCGCGCGGCGCGTACCGGTTCGCCGCCGCGTACCAGGGCGACGTCGGCAGCCCGGCGTACGACACGGAGGCCACCTCCGGGTGCCGGTCGAGCCACTCCGCGATCTCCTGGGCGTTCGCCACGTGCCGCTCCATGCGCAGCGACAGCGTCTCGATGCCCTGGAGCAGCGCGAACGCCGTGTCCGCCGAGTTCGACGCGCCGAGGTCGCGGAGCAGCTGCACCCGGGCCTTCACGACGTAGGCGAGCTCGTTGCCGACCGCCTGCGCGAACACCGCGCCGTGGTACGAGGGGTCGGGGGAGTTGAACTCCGGGAAGCGGTCGGCGTGCTCCGACCAGGCGAACCGTCCGCCGTCGACGATCACGCCGCCGATGACGGTGCCGTGGCCGCCGAGGAACTTGGTCGCCGAGTGCACCACGATGTCGGCACCGTGCTCGAACGGCCGGATGAGGAACGGCGTCGCGATCGTGTTGTCGACGATGAGCGGCAGGCCGGACTCGTGCGCGACGCTGCTGACGCCCGCGATGTCGAGCACGTTGATCCGCGGGTTGCCGATCGTCTCGGCGAAGAAGAGCTTCGTGTTGGGGCGGACGGCGCGACGCCACTCCTCGAGGTCGTCCTGGTCCTCGACGAACGTCGTCTCGATGCCGAGCTTCGCGAGCGTGTACTTGAACAGGTTGTACGTGCCGCCGTAGATCGACGACGACGAGACGATGTGGTCACCGGCCCCCGCGATGTTCAGCACGGCGTACGTCTCGGCCGCCTGACCGCTCGACACCAGCAGCGCGCCCGTACCGCCCTCGAGCGCGGCGATGCGCTGCTCGACGACGTCGTTCGTCGGGTTCATGATCCGCGAGTAGATGTTGCCCGGTTGCGCCAGCGCGAACAGGTCGCGGGCGTGGTCCGAGTTCTCGAACACGTACGACGTCGTCCTGTAGATCGGCGTGGCCCGCGCCCCGGTGGTCGGGTCCGGCTGCGCGCCGGCGTGGACCTGCGTCGTCTCGAACCGCCAGGCGGCTGCGTCGTTCGTGCTCATCGGGGCTCCTGTCGGGTTCGGTCCGTCATGGCGTCGCCGCGGACGGCCGGGAGGCCCGGGGCGTCGTCGCGACGTCCGTCACGCTACGCAGGTGGCGGGGCGGGCACCAGCGGGGCCGCCTCGCGACGTAACGCGCGTGCGTGACGCGCGTCCGTGGAGTCGACGCGACCAGCCGAGGGACGGCAGCGGCGCGGTGCGGTGCGCCGTGCCTCCCGGCCGGACGCGTCGGCCCGCGCCTGGCAGGATCGGACGGGACGAGAGGGGGCGTCGTGCGCGCTCAGGACGTGGCGGACAGGAAGTTCCAGCCGACGGTGTTCCGGAACGGGTACTCGCAGGACGACGTGGACGACCTGGCGCTTTCGTCGGACCCGGATGAAGTCCGGGTACGACTGCGACGAGGTCGACGACTTCCTCGTCGAGGTCGTGGTCGCGCTCCGGGCACTCGCCCGCTGAGCGGTCAGCGCTCGACGGGCTCCCGGCGGAACAGCCAGTCGACGTTCGGCTCGAGCAGCCAGCGCATGCCGCGCCGCACGAACGGTTGCGCGAGGAACAGGCTCACCGCGCACGCCACGGCGACCATGAGCAGCACGTACGGCCACGCCGAGTGCTCCCCGGCCAGGACGCCGGACTCGCGGATCGGGTAGAGCACGAACGTGTGCAGCAGGTAGACGTACATGGTCGCTGCGCCGAACCGGGTGAGCCAGACCGTCCTGCGGGGCACGAGCAGCAGGAACGACGCCGTCAGCACGGTGGCGAGCAGCACCAGGCCGAGGCGGACACCGCCGGCCCACCAGGCGTCCTCGCCGAGCCCGGAGTACGAGTCGTCGTAGAAGAACCAGTGGTGCAGGTCGAAGCCCTTGAACTGCGGGATGAACAGCACGCACGCGGCCGCCCACACCGCGAAGACGACGACCGCGGCCGCGCGGAGACGGACCACGACCCGGCGGGGGGCCTCGTACCAGCGGTCGAACACCCCCCACTGCTTGACCTGCCACCCGAGCAGGAAGAACGGCAGCAGGCTGATCGCGCGTCCCAGGGAGAACGTCGAGTCGACGTTGTCGAGGTACCCGACGCCGACACTGAGCACCACGGCCCAGACGAGCGGCCACCGCAGGATCGCCAGGTAGGGCAGGATCAGCCGGAAGATCCCCAGCGCGAGCAGGAACCACAGCGTCCAGGTCGGCTTCGTCGGGTTGAACTCCTTGCCGCCCTCGACGATCGCCTGCACCACCGTCCAGATCGTCTGCATGACGATGTACGGCACCACGATGTCCGTGAAGGTCCGCCGCATCCGCTCTGCGGTCGGGGTCGCCGCCGACGAGAAGTACCCACTGATGACGCCGAACGCGGGCATGTGGAACGCGTAGATGAAGGTGTAGAGCGCGAGGGCGTGCTCGCTGCCGGCCGTCTGCCGCTGGATCGCGTGACCGATCACGACGAGCGTGACGGCGACGAACCGAGCCGTGTCCCACATCGGGATGCGTCGCGGCGACCGGCCCGGCTCGAGCGGCGTCGCTGGAGCCGAGGGCGCGGGGGGAGCGGCGTCCGTCGTCATGGCCGGTCACGTTACCGGATCGTGACCTCGACGGGTCGGTACGGTGGTGCCGACACCCACTGGAGGAAGCCATGGCAGCACGTCCCGACACCGGTCGACCCGACACCACCGAGCGGCTCGCCGTCGTCACGGGGGCGAGCTCCGGCATCGGTGCCGCCACCGTCCGGCTGTTCCGCGAGCGCGGCTGGCAGGTGCTCGCCGTCGCCCGTCGCCAGGACCGGCTCGAGGCGCTCGCCGCGGAGACCGGGGCGTCGTTCCTGGTCACGGACGTCACCGACGCCGACGCCGTCGCGGCGCTCGCCGCCCGGGTGGACGAGGCCGGCGGCGCGGACGTGCTCGTGAACAACGCCGGCGGAGCACTCGGTTCGGCGAGCGTCGAGGAGTCCGACGTGGAGGACTGGCGCGCCATGTTCGAGGTGAACGTCATCGGCACGAAGCGGGTCACCGCCGCCCTGCTGCCGCAGCTCCGGCGCCGTGCGGCCACGGCCGGGGTCGCGGACATCGTGACCGTGACGAGCACCGCGGGACACGTGGCCTACGAGAACGGCGGCGGGTACAACGCCGCCAAGTTCGCCGAGCACGCCCTGGTCGGCGCCCTGCGGCTCGAGCTGAACGGCGAGCCGCTGCGCGTGGTCGAGATCGCGCCCGGGCTCGTCAAGACCGACGAGTTCGCCCTGACGCGCTTCCGGGGCGACCGCGAGAAGGCCGAGGCGGTGTACACCGACGTGCCGGGGCCGCTCGTCGCCGAGGACGTCGCCGAGGCCGTCGTGCACGCGGTCGAGCTGCCGGCGCACGTCAACCTCGACCTGGTGACGGTGCGACCGGTCGCGCAGTCGGCACAGCACAAGCTCGCCCGCGGGCCGCTGACGCCCCGGAGCTGACACCGGGCGCGCGGGCCGGTTCGATCACGCGCGCTGGCGGGCCGTGTGCCGGTCCCGGCGCGCGCGGTGTCCGGGCGCGGGGCGCGGGCCCGTGCGACGCACCCGGCGCGCGCGGTGTCCGGGCGCGGGTCGCGGCGGGTGGCTCCCTGCCGGTACCGTGGGCGGATGCCGATCAGCAGCGAACCCGGGCAAGCCGCGCAGGCTCCCTCGACCGTGACCGTGACGAGCGGGCCCGAGGTGCTCGGTTGGCTGGAGTTCGGTGACGCGGCGCGGCTGCTCGCCAAGGACGTCCTGTCGTCCGGCTTCGAGCCCGAGGTCGTCGTGGCGGTCGCGCGCGGCGGGCTCATCATCGCCGGCGCCGTGGCGTACGCGCTCGGCACCAAGGAGTGCGGCTCGATCAACGTCGAGTTCTACACCGACGTCGAGCAGCGTCTCGACGAGCCGGTCATCCTCTCGCCCGCCCTCGACGCGCCGAGCCTGGCGGGCAAGCGCGTCCTCGTGGTCGACGACGTCTCCGACTCCGGCCGCACCCTGCGCCTGGTGGTCGACATCATCCGGAACGCCGGCGCCGACGTGCGGAGCGCCTGCCTGTACTCGAAGCCCGGCACCGTGCTCGAGCCCGACCACGTGTGGCGTCGTGTCGACGGGTGGATCAC
This sequence comes from Curtobacterium sp. BRD11, assembly GCF_031844345.1. Lineage (NCBI taxonomy): Bacteria > Bacillati > Actinomycetota > Actinomycetes > Micrococcales > Microbacteriaceae > Curtobacterium > Curtobacterium sp. BRD11. The sequence continues at coordinate 835,105 of NZ_JAUZUZ010000001.1, read as the reverse complement.
CTTCCCGTGGAGCGCCCTCGCCCCGGTGACGGCCGAGTCGTGAGCATCCACCTCGTCGGCGGGGGTCCCCTCGTCGCGGCCGACGTCGCCGCCCCGTTCCTGGCCGAGGCCGCCGCGCGTTCCGCCGCGGTCGGCCGGAGCGTGCCCCGGATCGCCCTGCTCTCCGTGACCGGCCCGTCCGGTGCCGCCCCGTCGTCGACCGCCGACATCGCCGAGGTCCTCGGTGGCGCCCGACAGGCCGAGGTCCTGGTGACCGAGGTCGCCGCGGGCGAGGTCTTCGCCACGACGGTGCTGAGCGACGTGGACGCGCTCGTGATCGGCGGCGGGGTCACCCCGGCGTACCTCGACGCGATCCAGCCCCTCGTCGACCAGATCCGGCTCCTCGTCTCCGACGGGCTGCCGTACCTCGGCTACTCCGCCGGCGCGATGGTCGCCGCAGACCGGGCGCTCGTGGGCGGGTGGCGCATCGGCGGCGTCGAGGTCTGCCCGCAGGAGTCGTCCGAGGGCCTCGACGAGGTCGAGCTCCGCGAGGGGCTCGGGCTGGTCGACCTGACGATCGACGTGCACGCCGTGCAGGCCGGCACGCTGGCCCGGCTCGTCGCGGCGGCCGAGGCGGAGTTCGTCACGGCCGGGCTCGCGATCGACGAGGACACCGCGCTGGTCGTCGGCGAGGGTGCGCTCGAGGTCCGCGGGTCGGGCAGCGTCTGGCGCGTGGTCGCCGGCGACGAGTCCGTCTCCGTCGCGACCATGGGCGCCTGACCTCCGTGCGCCCGCACCCGCTGCGCGACCTCGTCGACCCCGGGTGGGCCGAGGCCCTCGCACCGGTCGAGGCCGACGTGCACCGGATGGGCGACTGGCTCCGCGACGAGGTCGCCGCGGGTCGGCACTACCTGCCGGCCGGTGACGTCGTGCTGCGTGCCTTCACGCAGCCGTTCGACGACGTGAAGGTGCTCGTCGTCGGCCAGGACCCCTACCCGACACCCGGACACCCGATCGGGCTGTCCTTCGCCGTCGACCCGCACGTGCGACCGGTCCCGCGCAGCCTGGCGAACATCTACCGCGAGCTGCACGACGACCTCGGGGTGACGCCCCCGCCGCACGGCGACCTGCGGGCGTGGTCGGAGCAGGGCGTGCTCCTGCTCAACCGGGTGCTGACCGTCGAGGCCGGTGCCGCCGGCAGCCACCGCGGCAAGGGCTGGGAGGCCGTCACCGACCAGGCCGTCCGTGCGCTCGTCGCGCGGGGGAAGCCCCTCGTCGCCGTCCTGTGGGGCGCCCAGGCCGCGTCGGTCCGCCCGTTGCTCGGCGACACCCCGGTCGTGGCGTCGGCGCACCCGTCCCCGCTCAGCGCCTCCCGCGGGTTCTTCGGCAGCCGGCCGTTCTCGCAGGTCGACGCGCTGCTCCGCGAGCAGGGCGCCGACCCGGTCGACTGGACGCTCCCCGCCTGACCCCCCCCGTGGTGCGATGGACCCGGGCGCATCGCAGCCCGTAGGCTCGGACCGTGCTCGAGGAGGAATACCAGCGCCGTCGTGTCCTGCCGCGACACCTGCGTGCGCCCGTGCCCGCCGAGGCGACGTTCTCGTACACGATCCGGGCCGCCGACCCGCGGGACCTGCCGGACGTGCGCGAGATCCACACGCACTACGTCCGGAACTCGTCGGTGACCTTCGACCCGTCGGCGTTCACCTTCGCCCGCTGGAAGCAGCGCTACGACGAGGTGCGCCGGCGCGGGCTGCCGTTCCTCGTCGCCGAGAACCCCTCGGGGCAGATCCTCGGCTACGCCCTGGTCGACCCCTGGAACCCCCGCGACCGGTCGAACCACGTGGTCGAGGACTCGATCTACCTCGGTGCCGCGTCGGGCGGGAAGGGTCTCGGACGGGCCCTCATGGAGGCGCTGCTCGCGGAGTGCCGTGCCGCCGGCGTCCGCGAGGTCATCGCCGTGATCGCCGACCGGCAGGCCGAGGCCTCGATCCGGCTGCACGAGCGACTCGGCTTCGAGGAGGTCGGCCGCATGGGCAAGGTCGGCTACAAGTACGACCGCTGGCTCGGCACCGTCACGATGCGGCTGCGCCTGCGCGGCCCGCGGTTGTTCGCGCGCGCCGGGCGCTGACGCGAGCGGTCCGAGGCTGCGCCGTCGAAGCGGTGTCCGACGTGCGCGAGACGCCGGCGTCGGCGCGGAGCGCCCTCGACGTGCGCGAGACGCCGCCCGGATCGCGGCGTCTCGCCATCCGTGCGGCGTCTCGAGCATCCTGCGGCCTCCTGCACGGGTGCGGGCCCTTCGGTGTCGGGCGGCGCCGGGCGGGAGGCGCGTGGCGGGGTGGCCGCGAGCCTCCCGGCTGCCCGATCCTTCCCATGACGTGTGCGATGGCTGGTCGTTCCGGGCGTCCCTGGTGCTCTGGGAACGTCAGGTACGCCCGGTTCTGCCAGGTACGCCCGGTTCCGCCAGGTAAGCCCGGTACGCCAGGTACGTCAGGTACGCCCGGTTCCGCCCGGTACGCCGGGCGTCAGGCGCTCGGCGCCTCGGCGATGAACTCGTCACGGGTCACGCGCAGCAGCGCCGTGGCCGCCTCGCCGGCAGCGGCGGCGTCCCCGGCGACGACGGCGAGCGCCACCGCCTCGTGACGGACCGCGGCGTCGCGGGTCCAGCGGGAGATGGTGTCCCGCGACTCCGACGTCCGGGTCCGCAGGAGTGCCTCGACGGTGCCGGCGAAGTGCGTGAACACGGCGTTGCCCGACCCGGTCAGGAGTGCGCGGTGGAAGCGGACGTCGGCCTCGAGGTAGGCGCGACTGTCCTCCCGACCCCAGGCGTCGAGCATGTCCCGCGCCGCGAGCAGGAGCGCCTGACCGGGCGAGCCGGTGTCGCCGGTCAGCCCGGTGTCGTCGGACGCTCCGGCGTTCCCCGCGACGAGGGCCGCTGCGACGGGTTCGACCCCGAGACGGAGCTCGAGCAGCTCCCGCTGCTGCACGAAGTACGCGGGCGAGGCGCCGCGCCACCGGATGACGGTCGGCGCCAGGAGCTCCCACGACGACACGGGGAGCACCTGCGTGCCGACCCGCTGCCGGGGCTCGACCAGGCCGAGGGACTGCAGGACGCGCAGGGCCTCGCGCACGACGGAGCGGGAGACGCCGGACTCGGATGCGACGAGCTCCGGCCGGACGACGGTGCCGGCGGGCAGCACCCCGTCGACGATGCGCTGGCCGAGGGTCTCGAGCACGTGGGCATGGAGGCCGCGGGCGGTGGTCATCGTTCCTCCGGTCGTGCTCTGCGGGACGGACGGCGCGTGACGGTCCCGTCCCTGTGACGCGGACTCCATCGAAGCGGCAGAATGCGCCGGACGGCGGGTGCCGCGCGGCAGATCGTTGTACAGTCTGATTTATCAGATTATTGGGGTGCCCGATCGGACACCCGGAGGCGGCCGCGCCGAGCGGCCGTCCGGAGCGTACGACACGCACACGCACACGAAGGCGACGGAGCCGCGAGGCAGCGGCTCCAGGAAGGGGCACAGATGCCTCACGCACCCACCGGAGGAACCGCGGCGGCCGACGCGCTGCACGGCCTCACGGTCCTGGCCGCCGAGGGCGGCGGCACGCAGACCGTCGACCCGTCCGGCCCGATCGGTCAGCTCATCGTCGCGGCGCTGCTCGGCATCGTCGTCATCATCGTGCTGATCACCTGGCTCAAGGTGCACCCGTTCGTCGCGCTGACGATCGGCGCGCTCGGGGTCGGGATCGGTGCGGGTCTGGCGCCCGACAAGACGGTCACGAGCTTCGGCACCGGCTTCGGGTCGACGATGACGAGCGTCGGCATCCTGGTCGGCCTCGGGTCGATGTTCGGTCGGATGCTCGTCGACTCCGGGGCCGCCGACCGCGTGGTCGACACCCTCGTCCGTCGCTCGTCGAAGGCCGCGCTGCCGTGGACGATGGCGCTCATCGGCGCGCTGATCGGCCTCCCGATGTTCTTCGAGGTCGGCCTGGTGCTCCTCATCCCGATCATCGTGCTGGTCGCGAAGCGCAGCGGTGTCCCGATCATGAAGATCGCGGTGCCCGCCCTGGTCGGCCTCTCCACCATGCACGCCTTCGTGCCGCCGCACCCCGGGCCGCTCGTCGCGGTCTCGACGGTCGGCGCGAACCTCGGCACGACGCTCGCGTTCGGCATCGTCCTGGCGATCCCGGTGATCGTGCTGGCCGGTCCCGTCTTCGCGCGCTTCGCGGCCCGCTGGGTCGACATCCCCGCACCGGACATGTTCGGCTCGCGCGGTTCCGGCACGTCCGGCAGCGGTGGCTCGGGGCCGTCGGACCCCGCGCACGCCGGCCGGGAGGCACGTCGCGGCCCCGCCACGAAGGACACCGCGTCCCTGCCGAACGGCAAGAGCGACTTCACCCGCGTCATCAGCGAACCGCGCAGCCCGTCGTTCGCCGTCGCGCTCGTCGGCATCCTGCTGCCGGTCGTGCTCATGCTCGCCCAGGCGGTCCGCGAGGCGGTCGCCCCCGACGCCGCGGGCGGCTGGGTGTCGCTGCTCGACTTCCTCGGTACCCCGATGATCGCCATCGGGATCGCCACCGTCTTCGCCATGGTCTTCTTCGCGATCGGCGGCGGCATGGACCGGAGCGCCGTGGCGAAGTCCCTCGAGGACGCGCTGCCCCCGGTCGCCGGCGTGCTGCTCATCGTCGGCGCGGGCGGTGGCTTCAAGCAGGTGCTCATCGACACCGGCATCGGCGGGGTGATCGCCGACGCGGTGCAGGAGTCCGGCATCTCGGTCCTGCTCGTCGCGTGGGTGGTGTCCGCCCTCGTCCGCGTCGCCACCGGTTCCGCCACCGTCGCGACCGTCACCGCCGCCGGCATCATGGCACCGATCGCAGCCGACCTGTCCACGCCGGAGACCTCGCTGCTCGTGCTGGCGATCGGCGCCGGGTCGGTGTTCCTCTCGCACGTCAACGACGCGGGTTTCTGGCTCGTCAAGGGCTACCTCGGCACCACGGTCGGGCAGACGTTCAAGACGTGGACGGTGCTCGAGTGCCTCATCTCCGTCATCGGTCTGGTCGGCGTGCTCATCGCGGGGGTGTTCTTCTGATGGCGGCGACCGACGACGCTCCGGTCGGCACCGACGGCACCGAGCCGCGCGTCCTCGTGGTGATGGGGGTCTCCGGCTCCGGCAAGTCGACGCTCGCCGCGACGGTCGCAGCGCGGCTCGGGTGGGAGTTCGCGGAGGGCGACGACATGCACCCGCCCGCCAACGTCGCGAAGATGGAGGAGGGCACCCCACTCACGGACGAGGACCGCTGGCCGTGGCTCGGGACGATCGCGGAGTGGATCCGGTCGCACCTGGCCGACGACGCCCCCGGGGTCGTCACCTGCTCGGCGCTGAAGCGCTCCTACCGCGACGTGCTCCGGGCGCCCGGCGTGGTGTTCGTGCACGTCGCCGGCGACCCCGCCCTCGTCGAGCAGAGGATGTCCGCACGGGCCGGGCACTTCATGCCGACGTCGTTGCTCGCCTCGCAGCTCGCGACGCTCGAGCCGCCGCAGCCGGACGAGGCGCACCTGACCGTGTCGGCCGAGCGCTCGCCCGACGAGGAGAGCGCCGACGTCGTGGAGCGCCTGGGGCTCGCCACCGACCGGTGACCGACGTCAGGTGAACCAGATCGCGGTCCCGACCGGCAGCTCGGCCAGCGTCTTCGTCATCGCGGCGGAGATCCGGACGCACCCGTGCGAGCTGCCGTTCGGGTCCGGGTAGTAGTGCAGGGCGGTGAGGGCCGCGTTGCCGCCGTACTGCGGGATGCGTGACGAGTGCGCCCCGGTCAGGATGATCGGGTTGCCCTGCGTGTAGGTCACGCGCGCATCGACGTAGGCGGCTTCGACGTACGTCGCGGTCGCGGTGGGTGTGGGGTCGTCCGGGGTCCCCAGGCGGGCGGGCTCCGACGCCGACACCGAGTCGTCCTGGTGCACGACGGACACCGTCGACGCGGCGACGTCCACGCGGACCATCCGGTCGACCGACGCGATCGAGAAGTCCGACGCACGCGCCCACGCGAAGGTGGCGCTCGGCGCGGTCGGGTCGCCGCCGTCGCCGGGCGTGCGGTTCCGGGCGGGGGTCGACACGAGGACCATGCCGCCGTCCTCCCCGTCCGACCGGCCCCAGACGGCGGTCGCTGCGGGCGTCTCGATCGTGGAGACCGTCGAGGCGAGTGTGGCGACCGGGCGCGCATCCGCCGAGGGGGCGGCGTAGAGCGCGACGAGGCGCTGCTTCGGGGTGGCGATCTGCCACTGGTTGTCCGGTCGGACGGTGCTGCCGTCGAGGAGTTCCGGGACGACCGCGTCGTGGAACGCCAGGGGGAGTGCCGCGAGCTCGGCGTCGGACGCGGCAGCCGGGATCGCGGGCAGCGTCGGCCTCGGTGTCGGCGTCGGGGTGGCCGTCCGGGTCGGCACCGACGTCGCCCGTGCGGCGGTCGTGGCCGCCGGTCCCGGCTGCTGCACGGCCGCGCCGATCCCCACCGCGGCCAGCGTCGCTGCCGCCACCGCGGCGATCGTGATGCCCCAGGTCCTGCGTCGCATGTGTCCCCTCCCGCACCCAGTTCACCAGATCGCGGCCGTGAGCGTGTCTCAGGAGACGCTCGACGGGTCCACCACGGGCCTCCCCGCCGTCCCGTCACACCTCGGTGACGCGACCCGCCTCGACCCGCCAGCGCCGGTCCAGTCGGACGGTGTCGAGCATCCGCCGGTCGTGCGTGACGAGCAGCAGGGTGCCGTCGTAGGACTCCAGGGCCTGCTCGAGCTGTTCGATCGCAGCCAGGTCGAGGTGGTTCGTCGGCTCGTCGAGCACGAGCACGTTCACACCGCGGGCCTGCAGCAGCGCGAGGCCGGCACGAGTCCGCTCACCGGGTGAGAGCGCAGCGGACGGGCGACCGACGTGCTCCGCCTTCAGCCCGAACTTGGCGAGCAGGGTCCGGACGTCGGCGGTGGTCATCTCGGGGACGAGCTCCTCGAACGCCGCGGCGAGGGGCTGCTCGCCCGCGAACGCCGCGCGGGCCTGGTCGACCTCGCCGATCGCGACGCTGGAGCCCAGCGACGCCGAACCGCTCGTCGGCGCCGTCCTGCCGAGCAGGGCGCGGAGCAGGGTCGACTTGCCGGCGCCGTTCGGGCCGGTGATGCCGATCCGGTCGCCACCGGCGACCTGCAGCGACACGGGCCCGAGGGTGAAGTCGCCCTGCTCGTAGACGGCGTCGGACAGCGTGGCGACGACGGCCGAGGACCGCGGGGCACTGCCGATGGTGAAGGCGAGCTGCCACTCCTTGCGGGGCTCCTCGACCTCGTCGAGCCGGGCGATGCGCGACTCCATCTGCCGGACCTTCTGCGCCTGCTTCTCGCTCGACTCGCTCGCCGCCCGGCGGCGGATCTTGTCGTTGTCGGGGTTCTTCTTCATCGCGTTCCGCACGCCCTGGCTCGACCACTCGCGCTGCGTCCGTGCGCGTGAGACCAGGTCGGCCTTCGTCGCGGCGTACTCGTCGTACGCGTCGCGCTTGTGCTGCCGGGCGATCTCGCGTTCCTCGAGGTACGCCTCGTAGCCGCCGCCGAACAGCCGGTGCGACGACTGCGCCAGGTCGAGCTCGAGCACGGCGGTCACCGATCGGGCGAGGAACTCGCGGTCGTGGCTGACCATGACGGCACCGCCGCGCAGCCCCCGGACGAACTGCTCGAGTCGGTCGAGCCCGTCCAGGTCGAGGTCGTTCGTCGGCTCGTCGAGCAGCACGACGTCGAAGCGGGAGAGCAGCAGGGCGGCCAGGCCGACCCGGGCGGCCTGTCCGCCGGACAGCGCGGTCATCAGCGAGTCCGGGCCGACGCCGGAGCCGTCCGGGGTCGCCTCCAGCCCGAGCTCGGCGAGCACGACGGGCAGCCGCTCCTCGAGGTCGGCGGCGCCGGACGCCAGCCAGCGTTCCAGCGCGGTGGAGTACCGGTCGGCCGCTGCGTCGCCGCCGTCCGGGTCGCCCAGGGCCTCGGCAGCACGGTCCATGTCCGTCGTGGCGTCGGCGCAGCCCGTGCGCCGGGCGACGTACGCCGCGACCGACTCTCCGGTGATGCGCTCGTGCTCCTGGGGGAGCCAGCCGATGAAGGCGTCCGGCGGGTTCGTCGACACCGTCCCGGCGAGGGGCTCGTCGACGCCGGCGAGGAGGCGGAGGAGCGTGGACTTGCCCGCCCCGTTCACACCGACCAGGCCGATCACGTCACCCGGGGCGACGGTGAGGTCGAGGCCCTCGAAGAGCGTGCGGGCGGCGTACCCGCCGGCGAGGTCCTTGGCGACGAGCGTGGCGGTCATCCGGCAATCGTCCCACGGCCGGGACGGCGCTCAGGCCGGGCGCGTGAGCCCGAGGATGCACCCCTCGACCGCCGCGACCCGCACCGCGTCCGTCCCGTCGAACAGCACGCTCTGGCTGACCGCCCCGACGTGGGCCGCGACCACCGCGCGCGTGTAGAGCGCCGGGTCGACGGTGGGGATCCGGCCGGCCCGCTCCAGCGCTGCGACGAGGAGTGGCTGGAGCGTCGCGTGGAACCGGTCGGTGTGCGCGCGGAGCAGGGCGTTCACCTCGGGGTCGTGCCGGGCGCGCGTGGTGAGCACCGAGCGAATTGCGTACCAGCGGTCCTCGGGCGGCAGGCCGCGCACGACACCCTGCACGACCCCGTCGACCGTCGGGTGCCCGTCGAGTGCGGCGCCGAGCTCGTGTTCGAGCACGGCGAAGACGGCTTCGGCCTGCTGCTCGTAGACCGCGAAGAACAGCTCGTCGACCGTCCGGAAGTTCGAGTAGAACGCCCCGCGCGTGAACCCGGCGCGGGCGACGACCGCCTCGACGCTGACCGAGGTCGACCCGGTCTCCTGGAAGATCGCCTCCGCGGCCGCGATGAGCGTCGCCCGGGTGCTGCTCCGCCGGCGGACGGCGCGCGGCGCGGCTGGTTCGGTCACGGCTCCAGGCTAGGCCGAGTGCCGGTCGGCCAGGTAGTCGTGCACGGTGCGCACCGGGGCGAGGGTCAGGTCCGTCAGGATGTGCGAGGCGCGGACGACCTCGAGCACCGGCAGGTCCGCCATCGGTGCGAGGGCGTGTGCGAACAGCTGGAGTCGGGCGGGTCCGGTCCAGGCCTGCTCGACGGTCACGTCGGTGATCTCGGTGCGGACGAGGTCGGCCACCAGGTGGCGCTGGGTCCGAAGGTCCGGGACCAGCTTCACCATGAAGGTCGGCACGGTGATCTCCGCCAGGGCGGCGTCGTGGGCGAGCGGCTCCCACTCGTACGCCATGGTCGCGGTGGCCACGCGCTCGGTCCCGCGGTCGAGGGTGCCGACGAGCGCGCCCTGGTCGACGCGGAGCGCCGGCGTGCCGAGGACCTTCGGGTAGGCGCTCAGCTCACGGCCGGCGAGGGTCGCGGCCGCATTGTCGAGGTACATCGCGTGCAGGTACTCGCCGCGTTCGCCCTCGTGCTCGACCTGGATCGCCTGCCCGGACTCGACGTACGGGCCGTACCCGTCGACCTCGCCCATCTTCATGACCTCGAACCGGACGAGCGGTTCGGTGACCTCGAGCGGCTCCGGGACCACGGCGCGCAGCGCGTCGGGGTCGGTGCGGTAGACGACGTTGAAGTACTCGCGGCCGGTGAACCGGGTCGGCCGGAGTGGGTAGACCGGCGCGGCGAGCGGGGTGGTCAGGTGCTGGAGGACGTCGTCGGCGCGCATGCGCATCTCCTTCGGAACTTGGATACGATCTGTATCGAATACGAACTGTACCGAACTCGACCGAGAGCAGGAACCCGTGCCCTACCAGCCGCCCCGCGACACCGCCGACCGCCCCGTGACCGTGATCGGCGGTGGCACCCTCGGACGCCGGATCGCCCTGATGTTCGCCAGCGGCGGTGCCGAGGTCCGGATCCACGACCTGTCCGAGGAGGTCCGTGCCGCCGCCGTCGCGTACGTCGAGGAGACCCTGCCCGGGATCGTGGCCGCGCGCGACGGCGCGACCGCGGAGACGGTCCGTGGCGAGGCGGACCTCGAGGCCGCGGTGGTCGACGCCTGGCTCGTCGTCGAGGCCGTGCCCGAGCGCCTGGACCTGAAGACCCCGCTGTTCGGACGGCTCGACGCACTGGTCGCCGCGGACACGATCCTCGCGACGAACTCGTCCTCGTACGCCAGCCGCCTGGTGATCGACGAGGTCGCGCACCCCGAGCGCGTCCTCAACGTGCACTTCTACATGCCGCCGCAGCAGAACGCCGTCGACCTGATGAGCGACGGCCAGACCGACCCCGCCGTGATCGACCTGCTGCTCGAGGCGCTGCCCCGCTACGGCGTCCACCCGTTCCTGGCCCGCCGCGAGTCGACCGGCTTCATCTTCAACCGCATCTGGGCGGCCATCAAGCGCGAGGCGCTCGCGGTCGTCGCCGACGGCGTCTCCACGCCCGAGGACGTCGACGCCATGTGGCAGGTGAACAGCGGCGCACCGGCCGGGCCCTTCCGGATGATGGACCAGGTCGGCCTCGACGTGGTCCTCGACATCGAGGAGCACTACGCGGCCGAGGACCCGCACCTGCCGGAGGGTCCGCGTCGCCTGCTGCGCGAGCACGTCGACGCCGGCCGTCTCGGCGTGAAGACCGGACAGGGCTTCTACCGCTACGACGACTGACGTCGTCCCCACCCGCCGGACGGGAGGCGCGGTGCCGGCCCGCACCGCGCCTCCCGTCCGGTGGGGCGTCCGTGCACCCGCTGCTGGCAGGATCGAGCCGTGTCGACCCTCATCGTGACCGCCCACCCGGACCCCGACTCGCTGACGCTCGCCGTCGCCCACCGCCTCGAGGCGGCGCTCGACGCCGCCGGCGCAGGACCCGTCACGGTCGCCGACCTCGCCGCCGAGGGCTTCGACCCCCGGTTCACCGCCGCCGACCGGCACACCTACCGGACGGGGACCGACCCGGCGCCCGACGTCGCGGCCGAACAGGCGCGCCTCGACGGGATCGACCACCTCGTGCTCGTGTTCCCGGTGTGGTGGTGGTCGGTGCCCGCGCTGCTCAAGGGCTGGCTCGACCGGGTGTTCGTGAACGGGTGGGCCTTCGGCGTCGGCGAGGACGGGCGCATCGACCGTCGGCTCGGCCGACTGACGGTGCACCTGCTGCCGATCGCCGGGGACGACGCCGGGGTCTACGAGCGGAACGGGTACGAGCAGGCACTGCGGACGCAGCTCGAGCACGGCGTCGTGGACTTCTGCGGCGCGGCCCGCGGGGCGACGGCGTTCGTCCACGAGTCCGAGCACGAGGACACCACCGTGCGCGAGCGGGCCGTCGCGGCCGCGGTCGGACGGGTCGTCGACGCGGTGCGGGGATGACCCTCGACGTCCGTGCCGTGGTGTTCGACCTCGACGGCACCCTGTTCGACCACGCGGGAGCAGCGGCGCGAGCCGTCGACGACCTCCTCGGCGCGCTCGGTGTCGCCGCGACCGACCGCCTGCGGGCCGCGTGGGCAGAGGCGGAGGAACGGCACTTCGAGCGGTGGCGACGCGGGGAGGTCGACTTCGCCGAGCAGCGTCGATCCCGGCTCGTCGAGGTCCTGCCCCTCGCCGGGCTCCGGCCACCGCACGACCCGCACGAGCTCGACCTCCTGTTCGGCCGCTACCTCGCCGCGTACCGGGGCGCCTGGCGTCCGTTCCCCGGGAGTGCTCCGCTCCTGCGCGCGGTCCGCGACGCCGACCGGCCCGTCGGTGTCCTGACGAACGGGACCGAGGAGCAGCAGCGCGACAAGCTCGCCGCCACGGGGCTGTCGGACCTCGTCGACGTCGTGTGCACGTCGGAGCGGATCGGGGTGGCCAAGCCGGACCGACGCGCGTTCGAGCAGGTCGCCGACGAGCTCGGCGTGCCGGCCGCCGCGTGCCTGTTCGTCGGCGACGACCCGCAGCGTGACGTCGCCGGGGCACGTGCCGCGGGGATGCGCGCGGTCCTGGTCGACCCGGCCCGCGACGGCGGTGCCGCGGTCCGGTCCTCCGTGCTGTCGGCCCTGCGCGGGGCGTCGGGCACCGGACGGCGGTGACCGCCCCCTAGCACTCGGGGACGGCCACGACGCGGTTCTGGTACGCCCAGACCACCGCCTGCAGGCGCGAGCGCACCCCGAGCTTCGGCAGCATCCGCGCCAGGTGCGACTTCACCGTGGAGACCTCGACGACGAGTGCCTCGGCGATCTCCTCGTTCGACATCCCCTGTGCGAGGAGCAGCAACACGTCCCGCTCCCGCGCGGTCAGCAGCTCCGAGGCCCGGTCGCCCGTCACCGGCTGCAGGCTCCGCCGCGACACGAACTCCCGCAGCACCCGCCGCGTCAGGCTCTGGTCGATCGTGCCGTTCCCGGCGGCGACCTGCCGCACCGCACCGACGATGACGTCCGGCTCCGCGTCCTTGAGCAGGAACCCGGACGCCCCCGCCTCGAGCGCCCCGAACACCAGGTCGTCGAGGTCGAAGGTCGTCAGCACCAGCACCGGCACCGCCGGGTCCGCGTCAGGAGCGCAGAGCTCCCGCGCCACCTCGATGCCGTTCCGGACCGGCATCCGGATGTCGAGCACCGCCACGTCCGGCCGCGTGCTCCGTGCGAGCGTGAGGGCCTCGCCGCCGTCCGCCGCCACGCCGACCACCTCGACGTCCGGTTCGGCCGCCAGGAGCGCCGACACCCCCGCCCGGACGAGCGGCTGGTCGTCCGCCACCAGGACCCGGATCACCGGGTCACCTCGGGCGTCTCGCGTCCGAGTCGCAGCGTCACGACCCAGCCGCCGTCCGGTGTGGTCCCGGTCTGGAGGCGCGCCCCCACCAGGTCCGCCCGCTCACGCATCCCGCGCAGTCCGTTGCCGCCTGCTCCCGGACCCTCCGGGGTCGGCTCGCCCGGTCCATCGGGAGCGTCCGCGCTCGGCGCGGACACCGCGGGTGCGGCGTTCTCGACGGTCAGCTCCAGGTGGTCGACTGCACGGTCGTCGAGCGTGACCGTGACGACGGCGCCGGGTGCGTGCAGGGCGGCGTTCGCCAGTGCCTCCTGCGCGGTGCGGTAGGCCGCGAGCTGCGCCAGGGGCCCGACGCCCTCGGCGACCTCGTGCGCACCGCGGAGGACCTCGAGCCGCACGTCCGACCGGTACCGGGCACGCTCGACCAGGTCCACGATGCCCGCGACGGTCTCGACGGCACGTTCCGCGGGGGCGTCGTCCCGCAGCAGGCCGACCAGGCGACGGAGGTCCTCGAGCACCGCGGTGCTCTGCTCCCGCACCTGACGGACGCCCTCGTGCGCCGCGGTCGGGTCGGTGTCGATCTGCCGGTCGATGACGGCCGACATGAGGGCGATCCCGGACAGGTGGTGGGCCGCGATGTCGTGCAGCTCCCGCGCCATGGCCGCTCGTTCGCGGGACACGGCTGCGTCGACCCGGGCGTCCTGCTCGCGGACCGCGGCGGAGGCCTCCGCGGTCCGGGCGACGACCTCGGCGTCCCTCGCGGCCCGGACCTCGCGCCGGGACCGCACCACGAGTGCCACGACGAGCGGGAGCCCGACGGCCCCGATGGCCTGCGTGACACCGTGGGGCAATGCTTCTCCGAGCGCGAGGAGGAACGGTCGACTCCGGTCGAGTCCGCTCAGGACGACCCAGTGCCAGGCGGTGCCGAGCGTCACGAGGACCGCGGCGGCGACGAGCGCCGGCCACAGCCGGACGAGCGGCGCCCGCACGGCGGCGAGGACGACGGCGACGACGACGGGAAGCGCCGTCAGGCCGAACAGGTCACTGCCGCCGGGAATGAGACCGGCCACCACCACCGGGACCGCGGCGCCGGCGACGAGCACCGCGCGCGGCACCCGGCGTGCGGCCAGCAGCGCCGCGGACTGCCCGAGGAGTCCCAGCAGCAGGACGATCCACGGCAGGCTCCCGACAGCCGGGGACGTGAGCGGTCGACCCAGCGTGTCCGGATCGGCTGCATCCAGCGGCGGCAGCCCGAGCAGCAGCGCGAGCGAGACGACGGCGGTGGCGACCGCGACCAGGACGTCGGTGCGGCGCAGGCGACGGTCGCCGTCGACCTCCCGCGCGGTGCGGGGGTCGGCGGCGACGCGAGCCGCACTCGCTTCAGCGGGTGCCATCGTTCGATCCTACGAGGCGGGCGGAGGTCGACGCGGGGAGGTGGTCCGAGCCTCCCGGCCGGCGGTCGTACCCGAGCCGGCCCCGGGTGGCGACCAGCAGGACGGCGGCGGCCACCGTCGAGACGATCGTGAGCCCGTGCATCATCGTGCCCGCGGTCATCCCCGGGTACATGTCCGCCCACAGGGTGGAGATGGTGTTGTTCACGCCGACGTGCAGCAGCAGTGCGATCGGCAGGCTCTCGCCGGTGCGGTTGAACACCCACGACATCACGACGTTGAACGTGATCGTGAAGAGCGCGAAGACGACCGGCTCCGACCAGTGCGCGTCCGGCCACCCGCCCCAGTCCGACAGGTACAGCGGCATGTGCCACAGCGCCCACAGCGGACCGAGCACCGCGGCGGCGCCGAGCGGTCCGAAGCGGTCCTGCAGTCGGGGGAGGGCGAAGTCGCGCCAGCCGGGCTCCTCCGACAGGCCGGTGGTGAACAGCTGCACCACGAGACCCGGCACGAGGGCGAGCAGGGCGAGGGCGGTCGGTGCCTGGACGTTCCCGCCGGAGAACGGCAGACCCGTCAGGACGATGAGCGCCGGGACGCCGACCAGTGCCAGTGCGTACCAGTACCAGGAGACCCGCCACCGCCAGAGCCGACCGACCCAGCGCCGCAGGCCCGGACGGCCGTCGGCGAGGGCGGTCACCACGAACGCACCGCCGAGCGGGCCGAGGAGCGCGCCGGGCAGGATCCCGGTGAACTGGGCCGTGCCGAGGAACTCCGGGAAGTGCAGGTCCCACACGCCCAGGCCGTGCGGGCTCAGGATGTAGGGCACCCACGCGAGCCAGCTGAGGCCGAGCGCCAGGGTGGCGAAGGAGGCGAGCGGGTGCCGGGACACCACACCCCGGACCCCCGTCGCACGGGGTGCAGCGGTGCCGGCTCCGGGCCGGACTTCGGTCGTGTTCGTCATGACACCGACGCTAGGGAGGACCGTTCGTCGGGACGACCGGCGGAGGGATGCACCACCGGGAGTTCCACCGAAGGATGCAGGTGACGGACGGAGCCGGACGCCCGTGCGTAGCGTCGGGTGCATGACCAGCACCACCGTCCTCGTCGCCGGCGCCACCGGGGACCTCGGTTCCCGCATCGTCGACGCGCTCCTCGCGGCCGACCCCGACGTCCGGATCCGAGCACTGAGCCGCTCCGCCACCGGGCCCGCGGCCGACCGGCTCACCGCACGGTCCGACCGTGTCTCCGTCGTCAGCGCCGCCTACGACGACCACGACGGACTCGTGACGGCGCTCGCCGGGGTCGACGTCGTCGTCTCGGCGGTGAGCGGCACCCGCTCCGTGGTCGTCGACGCACAGACCGCGCTGCTCGCCGCGGCGGTCGACGCCGGCGTCCCGCGGTTCGTCCCGTCGGACTACTCGGCCGACTACCGCGCGATCACCCCCGGGACGAACCGGAACTTCGAGCTGCGCCGCGAGTTCGCCGCGACACTGGACGCCGCACCGATCCGGGCGACCTCCGTGCTGAACGGCGCGTTCACCGACATGCTCACCGGACAGGCCCCGATGATCCTGTTCGACCGTCGCACCGTCCTGTACTGGTCGTCCCCGGACCAGGTGCTCGACTTCACCACGAAGGACGACACCGCCTGGGTCACCGCGCGCGTCGCCCTCGACCCCGACGCACCGCGGGTCGTCGAGGTCGCCGGCGACCGGGTCACCGCCCGGCGCGTCGCCGACACCCTCTCGCGGCTCACCGGCACCCGGTTCCGCACGCAGTGGGCCGGGACCTCCGGGACGCTCTCCGCGATGGCACGCGTCGGACGACGGCTCTCGCGGGCCGACGACGCGGAGCCGTTCCCCGCCTGGCAGGGGATGCAGTACTTCGTCAGCATGTTCAGCGGCGAGGCCGAGCTCCACCACGTCGCGAACGACCGCTACGGGCCGCACGACTGGACGACGGTGCGGGACGTGCTCGCCGTGCACCTGCAGGCCTAGGCTCGGGGACCGTGTTCGAACTCCACCACCTCTCGGCGCAGGAACTCTGGGACTGGATCCGTCGGGGGGACGCGACCGCGCTCGAGGTGACCGAGCACTACCTCGCCCGCATCGAGCGGCTCGACCCGTCCCTCGGGGCGTTCGTCGCCGTCACCGCCGACAGCGCACGCGAGCACGCGGCGCGACTGGGGACGCTCCTCCCGACCTCCCGGCCGCTCTGGGGCCTGCCCACCGCCGACAAGGACCTGTACGACCGCGCCGGTGTGCCCACCCGGCACGGCTCCGCCGCGCTGCCGGTGACACCCGCGACCGCCGACCACCCCCTGGTGGCGGCGCTCGCCGCAGCGGGGACGGTGAGCCTCGGCAAGACGACCTCGCCGGAGTTCGGCATGTCGTCGTCGTCGGAGACCCGCATCGGTACCACCCGGAACCCGTACGACACCACGCGGGCGCCCGGAGGATCGTCGAGCGGCACCGCCGTGGCCGTCGCCGCCGGACTCGTGCCCGCGGCCGTGGGGACGGACGGCGGGGGATCGGTGCGCATCCCCGCCGCAGCGACCGGTCTCGTCGGACTGAAGCCGAGCCGCGGCCGGGTCCCGTCGATGCCCGGTCGGTCCGGCCTCGGCGGGCTGAGCGTCGCCGGGCCGATCACGCGGAACGTCGCCGACGCCGGGATGCTCCTCGACGCCCTGGTCGCACCGACCGGGCTGCCCGAGCCCTCGCCGTACGCGCTGGTCACGCCCGACGTCGGGGACGGGCCCTTCACCGCCGCTGCGGTGCGCGGCGAGGGGCGGTTCGTGGTCGGCGTGCTCGACGGTTCGCCGTGGGACGACACCGTCGACGTCGTGGTCGACCCTGCCGCCCGGGCAGCGGTCGACACCGCCGTGCGGGTGCTCGGCGAGGTCGGGCACGGGGTCGAGGACGTCGCGATGCCCCGGCTGCCGTACGCCGACGCGTTCCGGGTGGCGTGGGAATCCGGCGCTGCGGGGCTGCCCCGCGTGCCCGGCATCGACCTGTCCGCGCTCACCCCGCTGGTGTCGTGGCTGGTGGAGCGCGGACGTGCGCTGACCGCGACGCAGGTGCTCGACGCGATGACGACGCTCGACGCCTTCTCGGCCGGGCTCATCCGGACGTTCGCGCCGTACGACGCCGTGCTCACCCCGACGCTGGCGCTGACCCCGCGGCCGCTCGGCTGGTACGGGGACGACCCCGAGGAGGACTTCCGGCGGCAGTGCGCCTACTCGCCCTGGACCTCGATGGCGAACGTGTCGGGGCTGCCCGCGATCACGCTGCCGGTCGGGGTGACGGACGACGACCACCCGGACGGGGCGGGCCTGCCGATGGGTGTGCAGCTCATCGGACGCCCGGGCGGGGAGCGCGTGCTGCTCGCGATCGGGGCGCAGCTCGAGCGACGGCTGCGGTGGCAGCGGCGGCACCCGGCGACGTGGTGACGCCGGGCTGACGCAGGCCGGGCACCGGCGTCGGCGCGTCGCGACTGCGACGATGCGCACGTCGATCGACGCGTGCGATGTCGCGGCTCGGGAGGATGGCGCGACATCGTGGTCGTCGTACGACAGCGCATCTGTCGTCCTGACCGGAGCCCGGTCGCGGCTGTCGGGCCGAGCGACACCGTGGTCGTCGTACGACAGCGGAAGTGTCGCATCGCCCACTCCGCCCGCGCGACGCCCGCCGACCGACCCCCACCGACGCCGACCGCCGACGATGACCGCCGACGACGCCGACGACGCCGACCGCCGACGCCGACCGCCGCGCCCCTACGGCAGCGTCGGCGCCGCGGCCACCAGTGCCCGCGTCACCGGGTGCCGCGGGTCGTCGAGCAGCGACACCGGCCCCTGCTCCACGATCCGCCCCTCGGAGAGCACCGCCACGGTGTCGCACAGCCGCTGCACCACGCCGATGTCGTGCGACACGAGCACGAGCGTCAGCCCGAGGTCGTCGGCGAGCGAGCGGAACAGGTCGATCACCCGCGCGCGGACGACCACGTCGAGGGCGCTCATCGGCTCGTCCCCGAACAGGATCCGCGGGGAGTGCACCACCGCACGGGCGATCGCGATGCGCTGCCGCTGCCCGCCGGAGAACTCGTGCGGGTACCGGTCGGCGGCGTCGGCGGGCAGGTCGACGCGCTCCAGGACCGAGGCCACGAGCGCGCGGTGGTCACCCGGTAGCTGCAGCGCACGGAGCGGCTCGGCGACGATCGCGCCGACGCGCATCCGCGGGTCGAGGGACGCGTACGGGTCCTGGAACACCACCCCGGTCTCGCGACGGAACCAGCGCATCGCGGCCGCGGAGGCCGACGCGACCACGGGACGACCGCCGGCCCTCACGGAGCCCGCGGTGGGTGCCTCCAGGCCGGCGAGCAGCCGCACCAGCGTCGACTTGCCGGAACCGGACTCACCGACGATGCCGAGCCGCGCCCCGGAGGCGACCGTCAGGTCGACCCCGTCGACGGCGGTCCGCACCGACCCGGGTTCGAAGGGGCCACGGCGTGGCAGGCGGTACGTGCGGTGGAGGCCGCTGGCGTGCAGCGCGTCGGTCATGCGGGGCCTCCGGTGCGGCGGGCGGTGGCGCGGGCGGCGTCGACGAGGGCCGCCGTCGCCGGGTGCTGCGGGGCGTCGAGCAGCGACCGCACCGATGCCTGCTCGACCACGCGGCCGTGATCGAGGACGACGGCGGTGTCGGCGATGCGGGCGAGCACCGCGAGGTCGTGCGTCACGAAGAGCATGCCGGTCCCGCGCTCGGTCGAGAGCCGTTCGAAGAGCTCGAGGATCCGGGCCTCGGTGGTGACGTCGAGCGCGGTCGTCGGCTCGTCGGCGACGAGGTAGGCGGGGGAGCCGGCCATCGCCATCGCGATGCAGATGCGCTGTCGCTGTCCACCCGACAGCTGGTGCGGGTACTGGCGGAGCAGCGCGGCTGGGTCGGGCAGTCCGACGGCGTCGGCGAGTGCGACCGCGGCGGTGGCGGCCGCACGGCGGTCCAGCCCGCGGTGCAGTCGGAGCGGTTCCGCCACCTGCGCACCGACCCGGCGGAGCGGGTCCAGGGCGGTCGCGGGCTCCTGGAACACCATGCCGATGCCGGATCCGCGGTGGCGCGCACGGTCCCGATCACGCATCCCCACGAGATCGGTGCCGTCGAGGCGGATGCTCCCGGCCACCTCGGCCCCCGTCGGTTGGAGGCCCATCAGGGCGAGCGAGGTCATCGACTTGCCGGATCCGGACGCGCCGATCACGCCGACGCGTCGGCCGGGAGGCACGGTGAACGTCACGTCGTCGAGCACCGTCCGTCCCGCGATGCGGACCGTGAGTCCGGTCACCTCGAGACCGTCGCGTCCGGTCCGGTGGTCGCTCACGCCGTCACCCCCGGGGTCGTCGTGGTGCCGCCCGGTGCGCGTCGGTCTGCGCCCGGGGCGCCGGTGGCCGTGTCGTCGTCGGTCGGCTCGCCGGGGGCCGGGTCGTCACCGGCCGGGGTGCCCGTCGCAGCCCGCGAGCCCGTGGCCGCTCGGTCGCCGGTGGTCAGGCGCGGGTCGGTCGCGTCGCGCACCGCGTCACCGAGCAGCGAGAGCGCGGCGACGACGAGGGCGATCGCGGCGCCCGGCCAGGTCGCGCTCCACGGGTGCACGCCGATGTACGTCTGCAGGTCGGCGAGCAGGTTGCCCCACGACGCCGTGTCCGACCCCGCGCCGTAGCCGAGGTAGGAGAGGCCGGCCTCGGCGAGGACCGCCGTCGCCATCGCGAGCGAGAGCTGCACGGTGAACAGCGGCGCCGCGTTCGGCACCAGGTGGCGGGTGAGCACGCCGAGGGGCCCGACGCCGGAGGCCCGTGCGGCGACGACGTAGTCGCTCCGGGCGATGCGGCGGATCTCACCACGCGCGACGCGGGCGATCGTCACGCCGAACGACAGCCCGACGCTCACCACCACGACGCCGAGCGACCCGCCGAACACCGCCGTCAGGAGCATGGCGGTCAGCAGCGTGGGGAACGCGACGAGGATGTCGAGGAGGACGGCGGTGCCCTCGCGGACCCACCTCGTGGTCAGCGAGCCGATCGCCGTCAGGACGATGCCGACCAGGCTCGCGACGACGCCGGAGCCGATCGCGACGAGCACGGTCGTCCGGGTACCGGCGAGCAGGTAGCTCGCGATGTCCCGCCCTGCGGCGTCGGTGCCGAACCAGTGCGCGGGGCTCGGTGCCGCCCACTGCTGGAAGGGGTCGGCGCGGAACGGGTCCTGGGGCGTCCACACGAGGGACACCGCGGCGAGCACGACGAGGAGCGTCAGCACGACGACGGCGAAGCAGCCGGTGGGTCGGGCGAGGAGACGGCGGATCACTCGCCCACCTCCCGCTGCCGGGGGTCGAGCGCACGGTGCACGACGTCGACCGCGAAGCCGACGACCAGCACCAGGCTCGTGAGCACGAGGAGCTCCGACTGCACCTTCGTGACGTCGCGTCGCCCGACGTCGGTCACGAGCATCCGTCCGACCCCCGGGAGCGAGAAGAGCTGCTCGACGACGACGGCCCCCACCAGCAGGCCGGCGATCTGCACGCCGAGGACGGCCAGCACGGTGAGCGCCACCGACGGCAGGCCGTGCCGCAGGAGCGCCCGCGTCCGCGTCAGGCCGATCGCCGCCGCGGTCCGGACGTGGTCGGCGTCGAGCACGGTGAGCGTGGCGGAGCGGGTGAAGCGCAGGATCACGGCACCCTCGACGGCGCCGATGGTGAGCGCGGGGAGCACGAGCGACGAGAACGCGCGACCGGGTTCGTCCCACCCGTCGAGCGGGAAGCCCTGCGTCGGCAGCCAGTGCAGCGTGACGGCGAACAGCGCGATGAGGAGCATGCCGGCCCAGACCACGGGGACCGCCGCGACCGCCTGTGCGACGAAGCCGATCACCGCACCGCCGGCCCGACGGCGCAGCACCGCGGCGAGCACCCCGAGCGGGACGCCGAGCACGAGGGCGGCCACGAGCGACATCCCCGCGAGCGGCAGCGTGACGGCGAGCTTCTGCGCGATCTCCGGACCGACGGCGCCGTTCGTCACGAGCGACCGGCCGAGGTCACCGCGGAGCACACCGCCGATCCAGTCGAGGTACTGCACGACGACCGGCCGGTCGAGGCCGAGCTGCTGCCGGAGCTGCTCGACCTGGGCCGGCGTCGACTGGGTGCCGGCGACGATCTGCGCGACGTCGCCGGGCAGCACGCGCAGCGTGGCGAACACGATGATGCTCGCCACGAGCAGGCCGACGACGAGCAGCAGCAGTCGCCCGACGAGGAACCGGGTCACGCGTCCGATGCTACGGGGGCGGCGGCGCGAGCCCGGAGCGCAGCGCCGGACGGGCGCCCGGCGACCGGCCGGACCGTGTCGCCGGACCTGCGCCCGGCGACCGGCAGGGCAGTGGTCACCGGACGGCCAGTCCGGCCAGGTCGAGTCGCGAGTTGCCGCCGTCGACCGGGAACCCGGTCACGCCCTTGCGCACGGCCGTGATCTCCGTCGCGGTGTACAGCCACTCGCCGGCGGCGTCCTCGCTGACGATGCGCGCAGCCTTGCGGAGCGCCTGTTCCTTCTCGGTCTGCGAGGTCGCGGCGATCGACTCCGCGTAGAGCCGCTGCACCTCGCGGTTGTCGTACCCGAAGTAGTAGTCCGGGTTCGCCCAGTTGCCGAAGTCGCGGGCCTCGACGTGGTCGACCACCGAGAGCTGGAAGTCCTTCTTCGTGAAGACCTGGTCGAGCCACGTCGCGAAGTCGACCCGCTCCACCTTCAGGGTGATGCCCACGTCGGCGAGCTGCGACTTCAGCACGTCACCGATCGTCGCCGGGTAGACGTTGGCGTAGGTGAGGGTCAGGTCCAGGTCGGTCTTCCCCGCCTCGGCCAGCAGCTTCTTCGCGTTGTCGGGGTCGTACGCGTCGATGTCGGTCAGGTCCTCGTACCCGGGGTCGAGCTCGGGGATCGGTCCGCCCTGCTCGACGCCCGTGCCGCCGATGGCCTTGATGAGCGCCTTCGGGTCGATCGCCTGCCGGATCGCCCGGCGCACCCGCTCGTCGGTGAAGGGCGCCTGGGCGTCGTTGAAGGCGAGCGTGTACTTGTCGGTCGTCTTCCCGCGGTGCAGCTCGATGTCCGGGTTGCCCTGCAGCTGGCCCTGCAGGGTGCCGTCGACGGGGTTCAGCACGTCGAGGTCGCCGTTGGCCATCGCGTTGACGGCGGTCGACGGGTCGGTGATGTACCGGAACACGATCTTCGCGACCTTCGGCTCGGTGCCCCAGTAGTCGTCGTTCCGGCTGAAGGTGAGCGAGTCGCCCTGCTTCCACGCCGACACCTCGTACGGTCCGGTGCCGTTGGCGCTGTCGGAGAGGTCGTTCGTCGCGGCCTGCTCGAGCACGAGTCCGGCGCGGCCGGTCAGGTTGAAGAGCAGATCGGAGTCCGGCGCCTCGAGCTGCAGCTCGACGACCCCGTCCGACGGGGAGCTGATCGACGAGACGCCCGCCAGCTTGGCGGAGTCCACGTACGACGAGTTGTCCTTCGCCTGCTGCAGCGACCAGACCACGTCGGCGGCGGTGACGGGCTTGCCGTCCTGGAAGGTCGTGCCGTCGCGGAGGGTGAACGTGTACGTCTTCCCGTCCGACGAGACCTCGTGCTTCGACGCCAGCACGTCGCGGATCTCCCCGTCCGCCGTCCGGCCCACCAGGCCCTGGTACACGTTGTCGATGAGCACCTGGTCGAGCGCGGCACCGGACTGCGTGCGGATGTCGAGGCTCGTGGGCTCGAGCACGAGGCCGACGCGCACGGTGGCGTCGTCGCCACCGCTGCTGCTGTCGGAGCCCGAGCAGGCGGTGAGCGTCAGGGCCGAGGCTACGGCGACCGCGGTGGCGGCCAGGGCGACGCGTGCTGCACGGCCACCGCGGCGGGGGAGGAGCGGACTCATGGGTTGTGGGTTCCTTCCGGGCGCGTGGGGCGACGGTCGTCGCGGCGCGCTCGCACGAGGTTACCGGCGTTCGGGGCCGGATGACGGTTGTTGGACCTCGTGCAACAACCGGTGCCGTGCTCCCCATGCCCGGATCGCCGACGCCAGTTCGAGGGGGGCCTGGTTCTGCACCGCGTGCCGTGCCGTCACCGTCACGACCTCGGCGTCCGGGAGCCGCTCGGTGAAGCCGGCGTGCAGCTTCGGCGAGACGTACCCGCGGTCACCCCGGACGAGCAGCACCGGCACGGCGAGGGCCTCGAGGTCGGGCCACGCGTCGGCGAACCGCCCCACCGACGCCGTCCGGCCCGAGGGCAGGTGGGGGAAGTGGTGCCGGCGGACGAGCCGGCCGTCCTCGCCGAGCCGGGTGGTGTGCCGGGCCTCGCGGAGGAGCACCGCGCGGTCGTCCCCGACGCGGGCCTCGACGGCGCGGTCGACGACCTCGTCGAGCGATGCGAACGGCGTCTCGTCCTCCAGCGCCCGGGCGATGCGGTCGACGGCGCGCTGCGCGAAGTCCGGGGACATGTCGACGAGCACCAGGCCGGTGACGCGCTCGGGTGAGGTCGCGGCCAGGCGGGCGGCGAGGATGGCACCGAGCGAGTGGCCGACGACCACGCCCGGCGGGACCCCGAGGGCGTCGAGCGCGGCCAGCACCTGCGGAGCGGTCGCGCTCGCGCCGTAGTCGGCGTCGTCCCGCCAGGACGACCGGCCGTGCCCGGGCAGGTCGAGGGCGACCGCCGGTTGCCCGACCGCGATCGCGGTCTGGTCGAAGCTGTGCGCGTCGATGCCGAGCCCGTGCAGGTAGGTGATCCGTGCCTCCCGGCCGTCCGCTGTGTCCCAGCGGATCGCCGCGGTCTCGCGTCCGTCGTCGGTCCGGACCACCTGCCGGGAGGCGCGGAGCGGCTCCGTCACGCCGCTCGCAGCCGCCAGCGCGGCCAGGTCCGAGAATTCGTCGTCGGGTTCGTGCACGGGTCCGATCCTCGCACCCCGTCGGGTACCCCGTTGCACCCTGGAAGCCTTAGGTAAGGCATGCCATACTCGTACCTCGTGGCAGCCCGGTACCGAGTCTTCTCCGTCCGCGTCGCGGCCGTGTCGGCGCTCACCCCGTCGTTCGTCCGGGTGACGCTCACCGGTGACGCGCTCGCGGACTTCTCCGCGGTCGGGCTCGACCAGCGGATCAAGGTCGTCCTGCCGATTCCCGGACACGGGTTCACCGACCTGCCCGACGGTGACGACTGGTACGGCGCGTGGCGCGCACTGCCCGATGCCCAGCGGAACCCGCTGCGCACCTACACCGTCCGGTCCTTCCGTCCGGACGCCCGCGAGCTCGACATCGACTTCGTGGCGCACGGGGACACCGGACCGGCCTCGCGGTGGGTGTCGGCGTGCCGTGTCGGGGACGAGCTCCGCATCGTCGGTCCGGCCGTGCCGTCCTCGCCCGCCGAGCTGCCGAGCGGCGCCGCCGAGTTCGCGCCGGGGAGCGCGACCCGGATCCTGCTCGCCGGGGACGAGACCGCCGCTCCCGCGATCTGCGCCATCCTCGAGGCACTCGACGTGGCGACCGTCGGACACGTCTTCATCGAGGTCCCGACCGACGCCGACCGGCTGCCGGTCACCGCACCCGCCGGTGTCGAGGTGCGGTGGATCGCCCGCAACGGTGCCTCGCACGGGGTCCGGATGACGGACCAGGTGCACGCCTGGGCCGCCGAGGTCACGACCGGGGCCGCCTCGGTGGCGGAGCCGGTGCGCGGCGCCGTGGACCTGGCCGACGTGGACGTCGACGAGCAGGTGCTCTGGGACGTGCCGGCCGCGCTCGACGAGCGACCGGTGTACGCCTGGATCGCGGGCGAGGCCGGTTGCGTGAAGGAGCTCCGCCGACACCTCGTGCGCGGCGTCGGACTCGACCGTCGGCAGGTCGCGTTCATGGGGTACTGGCGGCACGGCAAGGCCGAGCACTGAACACGGCAGCGTCCGCCCCGGCGCCGTCCGGGCGAGCCGGTGGTCCCGTCCCGACGACGGCCCTGGGGGCGCGCGGGCTGACCCTGGCGTACGACGACCGGACCGTGGTGTCGTCGCTCGACGTCGACGTGCCCGACGGGGAGCTCACCGTGATCGTCGGTCCGAACGCCTGCGGCAAGTCGACCCTGTTGAAGGCGTTCGCCCGCACCCTCCGGCCGAGCGCCGGCACGGTGTTCCTCGACGGCACCCCGATCGACTCGCTCCGCCCGAAGGCCGTTGCCCGTCGGGTCGGCATGCTGCCCCAGACGCCCGTCGCACCCGAGGGCATCACCGTCCGGGACCTCGTGTCCCGCGGCCGCTTCCCGCACCAGGACCTGCTGCACCCGTCGTCCGGCTCCGACCGCACCGCCGTGCAGGCCGCGCTGGAGCAGACCGACACCGTGTTGCTCGCCGACCGGAGCGTCGGTGAGCTCTCGGGTGGGCAGCGGCAGCGCGTGTGGATCGCGATGGTGCTGGCGCAGGAGACCGACATCGTCCTGCTCGACGAGCCGACGACGTTCCTCGACATCGCGCACCAGTACGACGTGCTCGAGCTCGCCTCGGCACTGCACGCTGCGGGCCGCACCGTCGTGGCGGTGCTCCACGACCTGAACCAGGCCGCCCGGTACGCGACGCACCTCGTGGCGATGCGCGACGGGGCGATCGTGGCACAGGGCACGCCGGCCGCGGTGCTGACCTCGGAGCTGGTGGAGGACGTCTTCGGACTGCCCTGCGTGGTCGTGCCCGACCCGGAGACCGGGACACCCCTGGTGGTGCCGCGCCGGCGCGTCGCCTGACCGCCGACGGCTCGGCGCGGGTGCTGCCTGCCCCGAGCGGGCAGGACGTGCCGCTCGCGTTCGTCGAGCGGGCGCGATCCGTCGGTCCGGGGTGGCGAGGGTGACGGATCCGGCCCGCTCGGTGGCTCGGAACGGGCCGCCTGACGGACGGGAGGCACGGGGCGGACCCGCCGTGCGCCTCCCGTCCGGTCGTGGGTCACCGGGTCAGCGGTAGCCGCCGTCCTCGAGACCGGCCTCCACCTCGAAGCGGTTGCGGGCGGCGTCGCGCCCCGCGAAGGCGTAGAGCAGCGGCATGAGCATGCCGTAGCGACGCCACTGCGTCACGTGCACCCGCTCGTGCCGCAGCACACGCGGGCCGTCGTTGTCCCGCGTCAGGTACACCGACCCGACGCACGTGCCGCCGCGCCGGAACGCCCAGCGCGGCAACCCCGTGCACACGATCAACCCGTCCTCGACCCGTATCCGCCCGGTCGAGAAGGGCACCCCGACGGCCAGTCCGACCGCGGTGGCGAACACCCAACCGGCGCGCGAGACGGGGGAGTCGAGGAGCGGGTTGCGCACCCCTACTCCGGTCGGCCGTAGGTCTCGAGCAGGCGGAGCCAGACCTCGTTCATCGTCGGGTACGCCGGGACCGCGTGCCAGAGCCGGTCGACGGGGACCTCGCCGACGACCGCGACCGTCGCCGCGTGGAGCATCTCGGCGACGTCCTGTCCGACGAAGGTCACGCCGACGACGACGCCGCGGGACTCGTCGACGACCATCTTCGCACGGCCGGTGTAGCCGTCGGCCTGCAGCGCCGAACCGGCGATCGCACCGAGGTCGTACTCGACCGCGCGGACGTCGATGCCCTGCTCGCGTGCCGCGGCCTCGGTCAGGCCGATGCTCGCCACCTCGGGGTCGGTGAAGGTGACCTGCGGGACGGCTGCGTGGTCGGCGGTCGCGACGTGGGCGCCCCAGGGCTCGGCGTGCACCGGGCGGCCCTGCGCCCGTGCGGCGATGGCCTCGCCGGCGGCGCGTGCCTGGTACTTGCCCTGGTGGGTGAGGAGTGCGCGGTGGTTGACGTCGCCGACGGCGTAGAGCCAGTCGGTGCCCTGCACGAGCATCGTGTCGTCGACCTGCAGCCAGTCGCCCGGGGTGAGCCCCACGGAGTCGAGGCCGAGGTCGGCGGTGTGCGCCTTCCGACCCGTTGCCGCGAGGACCTCGCTCGTCACGACCGTGGTGCCGTCGTCGAGCGTCGTGGTGACCAGGCCGTGCTCGTCGCGGTCGACCCGCGTCGGGCTGACACCGGTGCGGACGTCGATGCCGAGTTCCCGCATCGCGTCGGCGACGAGCTCACCGGCGAACGGCTCCATGCCGCCGAGCAGCCCGTGCCGGGCGACCAGGGTGACCTTCGACCCGAGGGAGGCCCACGCGGTCGCGAGCTCGGAGCCGGCGACGCCGCCGCCGATGACGAGCAGGCTCTCCGGGACCTGCTGGGCGCTGGTGCCCTCGCGGGTGCCCCACGGCTGCGCATCCGCGAGACCGGGGACGTCCGGCAGCTGGTGCAGCGAACCGGTCACGACGGCGACGGCCGCGCGTGCGGTGTGCGTCTCGCCGCCGACCTCGATGGTCTTCTCGCCGGTGATGCGGGCGTGGCCGCGGATCAGGGCGATGTCCGCGGACTCGAGCCAGGCCACCTGGCTGTCGTCCTGGTAGTCGGAGGTGAAGGAGTTGCGGCGCGCGAGCACCTTCGCGGCGTCCACGTGCCCGGTGACCGCCTGCGCGGCACCGTCGACGCGCTTCGCAGCCGCGACCGCGTGGCCGCTGCGGAGGAGCGCCTTCGACGGCATGCACGCCCAGTAGGAGCACTCACCGCCGACCAGTTCGGCCTCGACCACGGCGACCGACAGGCCGCGCTTGTGGGCGTAGTCCGCCACGTTCTCGCCGACTGCGCCGGCGCCGATCACGATGAGGTCGTAGTCCGTCATGCTCCCGAACCTACGCGGAGCGGCGGGGCGTCGGCCGTGTGCGGCGCGGCGCGGATCCGGAGGACCGGTCAGCCTTGGTCAGGCGGTGCGGGACGCGGTCGTCAGGGCACCGACCGCACGCAGGATCACGCCCAGGTCGTCGACCGCTCGGTCGGGATCCACCGGTGCGAAGCCGGTCAGCGCGGCCCCGACGAGTCGCCGTCCCCGCGTCGCGGCCTGGATGCGCTCGACCAGACCGGAGGCGTCGAGCCCGAAGGGCACCGGCTCGAGCAGTCCGTCCACCTCGGCCGGGTCGAGCACGTCGAGGTCGACGTGGACGAAGACGCGCTCGGCACCGGTGGACCCGACCGCGGCCGCGATCGCGTCCGGCGTCGCCGCGTCCACGTCGAGGTGGGTGATCCCGACCCGGTCGAGGGCGGCGATCTCGGCGTCCTCGACTCCGCGGACCCCGGCGAGCACGACCCTGCCCGGGTCCAGGACCGGCAGGTCGGGGAAGAGGTCCTCCGGGCGGTCGACGAGCAGGCGCAGGACGGCGGTCTCGGCTGCGACGGGTTGTGCGCGGTTCAGCGACCGGTAGCCGCTCGATCCGGCGATGCGCACGAACGCGGTGTCCGGACGCACGAGCACGGAGGCGCCGAGCACGCTCGACCCGTCACCACCGACCACCAGGACGGGTTCGCTCGCGACGCCGGTCTCCTCGGCGACGCGGTCGGCCACGGCACGGACCGACGTGTAGCGGGCGACGGCGGTCTCGAGCCGGTCGCCCGCGCCGGCCGGCACGTCGACGACGGTCGTGGCGGCACGGGGGAGATCGGCTGCGATGGCCTGTGCTCCGTCGCCGAGGCGCATCGCGCGCGACGACGCCGAACCCTGCCACTGACCGACGACGAGGAACTGCATCGTCTCAGTCTGGCAGCAGGGTCCGGCGCCGTCCGCAGTTCCGCGTCAGATACCCGCGGACCCGCCGTTCTTCAGCGCGGCGAGACGTGCCTCGACCTCGGCGTCGCGACCCACGTCCTCCAGGCTCTCGAACTGCGCGTCCAGGCTCGATGACTGCAGTTCCTGCTGCCCGAGGACCTTCGCCTCCTCGCGGCGGACCTTCTCCTCGAAGCGGTTGAGGTCGCTCGTCGGATCGGTGATGTCGATGTTGCCGATGGCGTCGTTGACCTTGGACTGCGCCTCGGCGGTCTTCTGACGGGCGACGAGCGAGTCGCGCTTGGCCTTGAGCTGTTCGAGCTTCTGCTCCATGCCGGCCAGCCCGGACTTGAGCTTCTCGACCTGCTCGTTCTGCGTGGCGAGCGGGCCCTCGTTGTCCTTGACCTCCTGCTCGGCCGCGATCTGCTTGCCGATCGCGATCTTCGCGAGGTTGTCGAACTTGTCCGCGTCCGCGGTCTTGCCCTCGGCGCGGTACTTGTCGGCGGCGGCCGAGGCGTTGGCGGCCTTCTGACCCCACTCGGTCGCCGCGCGCTTGTCCTCCTCGTGGTCCTGCTCGAGCAGGCGGAGGTTACCGATCGTCTGCGCGATCGCCGTCTTCGCGTCGGCGATGTTGTTCGTGTAGTCGCGGACGAGCTGGTCCAGCATCTTCTGCGGGTCCTCGGCGTCGTCGATGAGCTGGTTCACGTTCGCC
This sequence comes from Curtobacterium sp. BRD11, assembly GCF_031844345.1. Classification (NCBI taxonomy): domain Bacteria; kingdom Bacillati; phylum Actinomycetota; class Actinomycetes; order Micrococcales; family Microbacteriaceae; genus Curtobacterium; species Curtobacterium sp. BRD11. The sequence goes on along the minus strand of NZ_JAUZUZ010000001.1, from coordinate 805,645 downwards.
CGGATGAGCGAGGAGATCCGGCCGAGAATCGTCTGCTTTGCCATTGTGTTCCCTTTCGTGGAAGGTCTCTCGTGGTGCTGCTGGTCCTGGTGGTCGTGTGTCCCGAGGGGGTGGTGTCGGCTGTCAGAAGCGGCCGCCGCCGGAAAAGCCCCCGCCGCCCCCGCCGCCGCCTCCGCCGAAGCCTCCGCCGCCGCTGAAGCCCCCGCCGCCGCCGAAGCCCCCACCGCCGAAGGAGCCGCCCCCGTAGCTGCCGCCGCGTCCGCCGAGGAGGCCGCCGAGCACGATCCCGGTCACGAGGCCCCCGAGCTGTGCGCCGTTGCCGCCGCCGCCCTGCCCGGGCCATCCGCCCATGTCGTCGTTCGCCGCGTCCATCGCCGCGGCGGCGTACTGCTCGGCGGCGCGTGCAGCCCCGAGGGCGCGGGCGGGGTCGCTCGTGGCGAGGTCGACCGCGTCGTCGAGCGCGCGCTCGGCCTCGGACAGGCGCGTCCGGGCCGTCGTGCCGACGGCTCCCCGGCGGAGCGAGATGAAGTCGCGCGCCTGGCTGATCCGGGCCCGGGCGTCGCGCAGGGCGTCGTCGAGGGCGCGGCGTGCGCGCTGCTGCTGTTCCTGTGCACCGCGCGCGGCGGCCAGTGCGGCGTCGATCTCGGTGTTCGCCTTCGTCAGCGCGTCGACGGCGGCGATCGGGTCGCGCGGGTCGGAGCCCTGGCGGAGGACGGTGTCGGCACGGGTCACCGCGGCCGCGAGGGCCGGGTCGCCGGACCGCATCGAACGGGCTGCGGCGACGTCTCCCTCGATGTCCGCGCGCATCGCCTGGACCCGGGTGGTCGCCTCGGCGAAGGTGCGCTCGGCGCCGGTCGCACTCGCGGTCAGCTGCTGCACCTGTGCGAGCGCGTGCTGGGCGTCGCGCACGGCGATGACCGCCTCGCCCTTGTCCCCGGACGCGATGGCCGCGGTCGCCGCCTGCGACCGCTCCGTCGCGTAGCCGAGGACCTGCTCGGCCTGGTCGACGTTGTCGGAGACCGTCGCCAGGGTCCGGCCGCCGTACGACCCGCGCACCCGGTCGAGCGCGCGGCGGGCGGCGTCGAGCTCGACCGGGGCTGCCGCGACTGCGGAGGCGAGGGCGGTCGAGGCGTCCTCGACCCCGTCCTCGAGGGACCGCAGGTGGTCGAAGGCCTCGGTCTGCTCGTCGATGGACGCGTGCGCCTGCTCGCAGATGGCGACGATCTGGTTCGCCCACTGCGCGCGCTGCTGCGGGGAGTCCGGTACCTCGTCGTCGAGCTGCTGCTGGTAGGAGAACGCCTGCCGCACGTTCCGCTTCGCGGTCGCGACGGCCGCGGCGAAGGGCTTCGCCGCGTCCTCGCCGAACTGTGCCGTGGCGAAGCCGACCTCCTGCTCGGCCGTCCGGAGCTCGTCGTCGATGGTGACCAGCGCCGCGCCCGCCTTGCGCTCGAGCCCGGCGAGGGACGCCTCCTGCGCTCGTGCGGCCTCGGCGGTGCGTCGCTTGTTGCGGGTGCGGATCACCATGACGGCGACGACCGCACCGACGACGACCACGAGCAGCAGGACCCACAGCCAGGTGAGGTCCGGCGGGGCCTGCGAGGAGACGAGTCCGTCCGCGAGGGCGACGGCGGCGCCCGCCCAGTCGCCGTCCCGCAGCTGCGGGACGGCGTCCTGCTGGTAGGCGGACTCGACGTCGCTGCTCGACAGTGCGGTCGCGTTCGTCTGCTGGATGTCGGCGATCCGGTCGTCGACCGCCACGGAGAGCACGATCGCGTCGGAGTCGATCTGGTTGCGCTCCATCAGGGCGTCACCCCAGGCGGCGTGGTCGGTCGGGTTCGTGAAGGTCGGCACGTAGACCACGTAGAGCTGCGTCTGCGTCCGGTCGTAGAGGTCCTGGACCGCCCGTTCGACCTGGGTCCGCTGACCGCTGCTGAGGGCACCGGCCTCGTCGACCACGTAGGCGCCGCCCAGGTCGACCGGGTCCGTCGCGTGGGCTGCTGCGGTGGGCGTGATCACGAGTCCGGCCGCGAGGAGCACGGCACCGATCCGACCCACGGCGCGTGTGATCGCCGAGCGGGCGCCGCGGACGGCCGCGTGGGGGCCTTCGCGATGCCGACCGAGCGCCCGAGGGGCCGATCCATCGTCGGTGCGCGATCCGTGGTGAGCCGCTCGCATCCGTCCTCCATCCGTCGTCCGGGAGCCCACGTTGCGCCCCCGACGGCCCCCGCACGGGCGCCGTCGCCCCGATGCTATCCAGAGCACGCACACAGCGGGTGGATCCTCGGACGACCCCCGGCGACGTCGGTCATGTGGAGGACTTGTACCCCGGACCGGGGTATGGTGGAGGCCATCGTTCGACGACGAGCGGAAGGGGAAAGCGATGGAGCGTACGACGAGCACCGAGGTCGTCCCACTGGAGGACGGCTACCACCGCGTCTCGACACCGGCGAGCGGTGTCATCGGCTTCGTCCGTGAGCAGGACGGCCGCTACGAGGTCCTCCGGGGCCGGGTCCGACAGGCCACGCGCTCCGAGGGCGCCTACAGCACCATGAACGTCGCGCTCATCGCGCTCACGCACGCCTGAGCCCGCGCCGGGTCCGCGGCGACCGCTCCAGCCTCGCGCTGACGTGGAGGCGCGGAGACGCTGACGCGGAGGCGCAGTGGCCGGCTTCGACCGCGTCAGCTGCCGGGACGGGTGAGCACCTCGACGCCGTCCTCGGTGATCGCGACGGTGTGCTCGGTGTGCGCGGTCCTCGCCCCCGTCGCGCTCCGCAGCGTCCACCCGTCGGGATCGGTGACGAGCTCGTCCGTGTCCGCCATCACCCAGGGCTCGAGCGCGAGGAGCAGCCCCGGTCGCAGGGTGTAGCCGCGCCCCGGCCGACCCGTGTTCGCCACGTGCGGGTCCTGGTGCATCGTCGAGCCGATGCCGTGCCCGCCGAACTCGGTGTTCACGGGGTAGCCCGCGGCGGTGAGGACCTCGCCGATGGCGTGCGACACGTCCCCGGTCCGGACGCCGGGGCCCGCGGCGGCGATGCCGGCGGCCAGCGCCCGTTCGGTGGCCTCGATCAGGGCGGTGTCCGCCGGGTCGGCGCGCCCGACGACGAAGCTGATCGCCGCGTCGGCGGCGATCCCGTCCAGGGTCACCGCGAGGTCCAGGGTGAGCAGGTCGCCGTCGGCGAGCTCGCGGTCGTGCGGCAGGCCGTGGAGCACCGCGTCGTTCACCGCGGTGCAGACGTGGTGGCCGAAGGGGCCACGACCGAACGAGGGGGCGTAGTCGACGTAGCAGGAGACCGCGCCGGCGTCCTCGATCATCGTCCGGGTCCACCCGTCCACCTCGAGCAGGTTCGTGCCGACCGTCGTCCGCTCCCGGAGGGTCTGCAGGATCGTGCCGACGAGGGCGCCGGTGCGGCGGGCCCGGTCGACCTCGGCGGGGGAGAGGATCTCGATCATGCCGATGATCGTACCGGTATTGTCTGGCCGGTACTAGTATCGGCGCCATGGTCCGACTCCCGCTGAGCCCCGCCGAGCTGGAACGCGGTCGCCGGCTCGGCGCACTGCTCCGTCGCGCTCGGGGTGAGCGCTCGATCCTCGACGTCGCCCTCGATGCGGGCGTGTCGCCCGAGACCCTGCGGAAGATCGAGACCGGTCGCATCGCGACGCCGTCGTTCGCCACGATCGCCGCGGTCGCGAGCGTCGTCCGACTGTCGCTCGACGCGCTCTGGGACGAGGTGCACCCCGAGGCGGAACGGGTGGCCCCGGACCGGGCGACGCACCCCGTGCACGAGGAGAGCCCCCGGCGATGACGCCGGGGGCTCGATGTGCCCCCAGGAGGATTCGAACCTCCGCCCCTGCCTCCGGAGGGCAGTGCTCTATCCCCTGAGCTATGGGGGCTCGTGGGTGAGATCAACCGTAGCAGGTAACGCGAGCCGGTCCCGACAGCGCGTGTCGCGTCCGTGTCGCGACCGCCGTCGGACGGGAGGCGCGGCACGGGCCCGCACCGTGCCTCCCGTCCGGCTGCGGTGCCGTCAGCCCGCCGGGCTGGCCGACGCGGACGGCAGCAGCACGGAGCGCACCGCGTCCACGACGGGCTGCGCCCCTCCGGGCTCGGTGTACAGCGTCGACTCGGTGGTGACCCAGTACGGATCCGGGAAGGCGTCCGCGCGGCCGACGCCGTCGTCCAGCGCGTAGTAGCCCTCGACGCGGTAGGTCGGGACGGACCCACCGCGCTCGTAGAGGGCGTCCTTGAGCGTCGTGAGCGACTTCTCAGGCAGGTGCGCCACGGCGAGCGTGATCGTCGTCGACGGGTCGTCGGTGGCGACGAGGTGGCAGACCCGGCCGCGCTGGCGGGCGATCGTCGCGGCCGGCGTGCCCCTCGCGGGCGTCCAGGTCGTGTCCTGCTCGAAGGTCTTGCCGTAGACGGCGAGGACGCTCGTGGGCAGCAGCTCGGCGCACGTCTGCCGCACGGCGGTGCCGATCGGGGTGGCGCTCGCGCTCGGGGCCGCGTCGTCGGACCCGCCCGTGCAGCCGGACAGGGCGACGGCGGCGGACACGGAGAGCAGGGCGACGGTGATCGCCCGGACACGGCTGCGGGAGGTCATCCAGCCATGATGCTGCACGCCGTCCGGCACCGGCCCGCGAGGCACCTGGGCGTCCCGGTAGACTCGACCCTCGTGACTCCTGCCGAACTCTCCGCCGCGTACCTGTCGATCCTGACCGGGATCGTCGAGCGACGAGGCGCGTCCGACACCGTGACGATCGGGGAGTCCCACGTGGCCCTCGAGCGGCCGAAGAACCGTGCGCACGGCGACTGGGCCTCGAACGCGGCGATGCAGCTCGCGAAGCGCCTCGGTACGAACCCGCGCGAGCTCGCGACCGAGATCGCCGGCGAGCTGACCGAGCTCGACGGTGTCGCGTCCGTCGACGTCGCCGGCCCCGGCTTCATCAACATCACGCTCGAGGCCGCCGCCGCCGGTGAGATCGCCCGCACGATCGTCGACCAGGCCGACGCGTTCGGACACGGCGACCTGTACGAGGGCGTGTCCATCGACCTCGAGTTCGTGTCCGCGAACCCGACCGGTCCGATCCACATGGGCGGTGTGCGCTGGGCCGCCGTCGGTGACTCGCTCGCCCGCGTGTTCGAGGCGCAGGGCGGCCTCGTCACCCGTGAGTACTACTTCAACGACCACGGCGCACAGATCGACCGCTTCGCCCGGTCGCTCGTCGCCTCGGCGCTGGGGGAGCCCACGCCGGAGGACGGCTACGGCGGTGCCTACATCGGCGAGATCGCCGCGCGGGTCATCGCGACGCTGCCCGCCGGCACCGACGTGCGCGACCTGCCGCGCGACGAGGCGCAGGAGCTGTTCCGCCGCGAGGGCGTCGAGTTCATGTTCGCCGACATCAAGTCCTCGCTGCACGACTTCGGCGTGGACTTCGACGTCTACTTCCACGAGAACTCGCTGCACGAGTCGAAGGCCGTCGAGCGGGCCATCGAGCGGCTGCAGTCCCTCGGCAAGATGTACGAGGCCGAGGGCGCGCTCTGGCTCCGCACGACCGACTTCGGCGACGACCGCGACCGCGTCGTGATCAAGTCCGACGGGCAGCCGGCGTACATCGCGGGCGATCTGGCGTACTACCTCGACAAGCGCGAGCGCGGGTTCGAGCGCAACCTCATCATGCTCGGCGCGGACCACCACGGCTACGTCGGTCGCATGATGGCGATGTGCGCGGCGTTCGGTGACGAGCCCGGCAAGAACCTCGAGATCCTCATCGGCCAGATGGTGAACCTGCTCAAGGACGGCCAGCCCTTCCGCATGTCGAAGCGCAACGGCACGATCGTGTCGATGGAGGACCTCGTCGACGCCGTGGGTGTCGACGCCGGTCGCTACGCCCTCGTGCGGTTCGCGAGCGACACCTCGATCGACATCGACCTCGACCTGCTCACCAAGCGCACCAACGACAACCCGGTGTTCTACGTGCAGTACGCCCACGCCCGCACGCAGTCGGTCGCCCGCAACGCTGCGGCCTCGGGCGTGGACCGCTCCGCGTTCGACGCGTCCCTGCTCACGCACGAGACGGAGAGCGCCCTCCTCGGAGCCCTCGCCGAGTACCCGCGCGTGGTGCGCCAGGCCGCGGAGCTCCGCGAGCCGCACCGCATCGCGCGGTACATCGAGCAGCTCGCCGGGCTGTACCACCGCTGGTACGACTCCTGCCGGGTGACGCCGCTCGGCGACGAGGCCGTGACGGACCTGCACCGCACGCGCCTCTGGCTGAACGACGCCACCGGGCAGGTCGTCCGCAACGGCCTCGGCCTCCTCGGGGTGAGTGCGCCCGAGCGCATGTAGCGCGGCGCGCGGCGTCGCGTCGCGTCGCGTCGCGTCGCGTCGAACCACGTTCTCGACATCGAACCAGGCGATCCGCCTGGTTCGATGTCGTTTCAATGGTTCGTCGCCGGCGCGCCCAGCACACGTCCGCACAACCGGAAGCACGTCGCGCCAGGTGTTCTCGTGGCGCGACGTGCTTCTGCTTGTGCGCGAGCACGTCGCGCCGCGTCGGGCGGTGCGCCGCGTCGCGCCGCGCACCGCGCCCCGCCCCGCCCCGCCTCGGCGCGCCTCGCCCCGCCGCGCCCCGCCGCGCCTCGCCCCGCCGCGCCTCGCCCCGCCGGCCGCCGCGCCCCGCCGCCCCGTCCGCCGCAGCGCGCACACCGGGCGCACACCGCGCCTCCAGGCCGGCTGCGGGGAGCACCTGGCAGGGTGGGACGCATGTCCGTCGCCACCGAGCCCTCCCGGAAGCGCCGTCGCTGGCCCGTCGTCCTCGTCGTCCTGGTGCTCGTGCTCGCCGCGCTCGTCGTCGTCGCGGAGTTCGTGCTCCGGGGCGTCGTCGACCGGATCATCGCCGACCAGGTCGAGCAGTCCCTCCCGGAGGGCGCCACCGGCGAGGTCACCGCACACGCCGAGGGCATCGTCGTCCCGCAGCTGCTCGCCGGCACGCTCGACCGGGTCGACATCACCTCGGACCGGCTGACCGTCGACGGGGTCCCGCTGGCCGCCGACGTCACCGCTCGCGACGTCCCGGTGGACGGCAAGGGCGACGTGCGCGACGTCGACGGCCACGTCACCCTCGCCGCGACGAGCGTGCAGGACCTGGCGAAGTACAGTCCGCTGTTCGAGCGGCTCCGGCTCGTCGACGGCGGCGTCGAGCTGTCCGGTTCGACCGCGGTGCTCGGGTACGACATCGGCTACGCGGCCACCGGCGACGTGGTGGCGCAGCAGGACGGCCGTGGCGTCACGATCACCCCGCAGAGCGTCCGCATCACGAACTCGGACCTCGGCCTGAAGGTCGACCGCATCCCCGGCGTCACGGGCGTCCCGGTGCAGGTCTGCACAGCGCAGTTCCTGCCCGAGCAGCTCCGGGTCCGGTCCGTCGACGTGACCTCCGCCGAGGCCACCGTCCGGGTCACCGCCGACTCGCTGCCGCTGACCGAGCAGGGTCTGCGCACGGTCGGCGCCTGCGGCTGACGCCGTCGATCCCGGCGCGTCACCACCGCGGTCGACGGGCGTAACACCGGCCTGGAGGCCCGTGGTGGCTCGGTAGGATCGGGTCCCGTGAGCGCCAACCCCCTTGCCCCGCCGCGGCTGCGGTTCCCCGCCGACGCCTCCGCGCTGACCGCGCGGATCTGGCCGGCCTCGGCCACGCGGACGGACGACGGTGAGCTCGCCGTCGGCGGCATCACGGCGTCGGACCTGGTCGCCCGGTTCGGTTCCCCGCTCTACGTCGTCGACGAGCGGGACGTCCAGGCACGCGCGTCGAGGGTCCGCACGGCCTTCACCGAGGCGTTCGCCCGCATCGGCACGCGGGCCCACGTGTACTACGCCGCCAAGGCGTTCTTCACGACCCAGGTCGCCGCGTGGATGACCGAGGCCGGACTGCGGTTGGACGTGTGCACCGCCGGTGAGCTCGCCGTCGCGCTGGCCGGGGGAGCGGACCCCGCGCTGCTCGGCTTCCACGGCAACGACAAGTCGGACGCCGAGATCGCCCGCGCGGTCGAGGTCGGCCTCGGCACGATCGTCCTCGACAGCCACGAGGAGATCGGCCGCGTCGCGCGTGCCGCCGCCGACGCCGGCACGGTCCAGCGCGTGCGCATCCGGATCAACAGCGGCGTGCACGCCTCGACGCACGAGTACCTCGCCACGGCGCGTGAGGACCAGAAGTTCGGCATCCCCCTGAGCGAGGCCGCCGCCGCCGCGGCGGCGGTCCGGGCAGAGCCGTCGCTCGCCTTCGTCGGGCTCCACTCGCACATCGGGTCCCAGATCTTCGACGAGTCCGGGTTCCGTGAGGCAGCTCGGCGACTGATGGACGTGCACGCCGAACTCGTGGCGACGGGTCCGGTCCCGGAGCTGAACCTCGGCGGCGGGTGGGGCATCGACTACACCGAGGCCGACGAGGCGTTCGCGCCCGAGGACGTCGCCGAGGCCCTCGCCACGATCGTCGCCGACGCCTGCACCGAGCGGGGCATCCCCGTCCCGGAGATCGCCGTCGAGCCCGGTCGCTACATCGTCGGCCCGGCCGGCACCACGCTGTACCGCGTCGGCACCGTCAAGCCCGTCTCGCTGGAGACCGAGGACGGCTCCTCGGCGACCCGCACCTACGTGTCGGTCGACGGCGGCATGAGCGACAACGCCCGTCCGGCGCTGTACGGCGCCGACTACACGGCCCGGCTCGCCCGCAGCTCGGACGCCCCGGCGGTGCTGACCCGGGTCGTCGGCAAGCACTGCGAGTCCGGCGACATCGTCGTGAACGACGAGTACCTGCCGGGCGACGTGCACCGCGGTGACCTGCTCGCCGTCGCGGCGACCGGTGCCTACTGCTGGTCCCTCGCCAGCAACTACAACCACGTGGGCCGTCCGCCGGTCGTCGCGGTCGCGGACGGCGCAGCCCGTATCCTCGTCCGTGGCGAGTCGATCGACGACCTGCTCGCCCGCGACACGGGGGTCGTCGCCGGCTGACGCCGCTGACCCCGACCCGACCGGGCTGCCGCCCGCCCCACAGGAATGCGCACCACATGATCGAATACCGCAACGTCCGCGTCGCGCTGCTCGGAGCCGGCTCCGTCGGTTCCCAGGTGGCGCGCCTGCTCCTCGAGCACGGCGACGAGCTGGCCTCGCGCGCGGGTGCCGGACTCGAGCTCGTCGGCATCGCGGTGCGGGACCTCGACGCTCCGCGCGACGTGGACCTGCCGAAGGAGCTCTTCACGACGGACGCGCAGTCGCTCATCCTCGGCGCGGACATCGTCGTCGAGTTGATCGGCGGCATCGAGCCCGCGCGCACGCTGGTGCTCCAGGCGCTGCAGTCCGGTGCGGACGTCGTCACCGGCAACAAGGCGCTCCTCGCCACGCACGGCCCCGAGCTCTTCGCCGCGGCGGAGCAGGTCGGCGCACAGCTCTACTACGAGGCCGCGGTCGCCGGCGCGATCCCGATCATCCGGCCGCTGCACGACTCGCTCGCGGGCGACCGCATCGAGCGGATCATGGGCATCGTCAACGGCACGACGAACTTCATCCTCGACCTGATGGACCGCGAGGGCTCGACCTTCGAGGCGGCCCTCGCGACCGCCACGGAGCTCGGGTACGCCGAGGCCGACCCGACCGCCGACGTCGAGGGCTACGACGCCGCGCAGAAGGCCGCCATCCTGGCCTCGCTCGCGTTCCACACCTCCGTGCCCCTGGCCGCCGTGCACCGCGAGGGCATCACCGCCGTCACGATCGAGCAGGTCCGCGCCGCGCGGAAGGCCGGCTACGTCGTGAAGATCCTGGCGACCGCCGAGCGCCTGACCGACGAGGACGGCGTCGAGGGCGTCAGCGCCCGTGTCTACCCGGCGCTCGTGCCGGAGTCGCACCCGCTCGCCAGTGTGCACGGGGCGAAGAACGCCGTGTTCGTCGAGGCCGAGGCCGCCGGCGACCTGATGTTCTACGGCGCCGGTGCCGGTGGCGTCGAGACCGCGTCGGCCGTGCTCGGCGACCTGGTGTCCGCCGCCCGTCGTCACGTCATCGGCGGCCCCGGCATCGCGGAGTCGACCCAGTCGGCGCTGCCGGTCTTCCCGATCGGGACGGTCCGCACCCGCTACCAGATCACGCTGCACGTGGCCGACGCCCCCGGCGTGCTGTCCACCGTCGCCGGCGTCCTGGCGAAGCACGGCGTGAGCGTCGAGACCGTCGAGCAGTCCGCCGCGACCGACCCGGGCGACGGCACGGCCGGCACCGCGAACCTCGTCATCGGCACGCACCTCGCCCGCGAGTCCGACCTGGCCGCCACGGTCGTCGCGCTCCGGAGCGAGGACGTCGTCGTCGAGATCACCAGCGTCCTGCGGGTGGTCGGGGCCTAGCCCCGCACCGTCAGCAACCCGACTGCACAACACCGAACAAGGAGAGCCTGATGGCCCACCAGTGGCAGGGAGTCCTGCGCGAGTACGCCGACCGTCTCGACGTCACCGAGGCGACGCCCGTCGTCACCCTCGGCGAGGGCGGCACGCCGCTCATCCCGGCCCGACGCCTGTCGGAGCGCACCGGCGCGGACGTGTACGTCAAGTTCGAGGGCATGAACCCGACCGGGTCGTTCAAGGACCGCGGCATGACGATGGCGATCTCGAAGGCCGTCGAGCACGGCGCGAAGGCCGTCATCTGCGCGTCGACCGGCAACACCAGCGCCTCGGCGGCCGCCTACGCCACGCACGCGGGCATCACCGCCGCGGTGCTCGTGCCCGAGGGCAAGATCGCGATGGGCAAGCTCAGCCAGGCCGTCGCGCACGACGCCCAGCTGCTGCAGGTGCAGGGCAACTTCGACGACTGCCTCGACATCGCGCGCGACCTCGCCGCCAACTACCCGGTGCACCTGGTCAACTCGGTGAACAACGACCGCATCGAGGGGCAGAAGACCGCCGCGTTCGAGGTCGTCGACGTGCTGGGCGACGCCCCGGACTTCCACTTCCTGCCGGTCGGCAACGCGGGCAACTACACCGCGTACTCCCGCGGCTACCGCGAAGACGTCGCCGCGGGCCGCTCGACGCGGATGCCGCGCATGTTCGGCTTCCAGGCCGCCGGCTCCGCCCCGATCGTCTCGGGCGAGGTCGTCCGCCACCCGGACACCATCGCCTCCGCCATCCGCATCGGGAACCCGGCGTCGTGGCAGTACGCGCTCGAGGCGCGTGACGAGACCGACGGCTACTTCGGTGCGATCACCGACGAGGGCATCCTCGCCGCGCACCGCATCCTGTCCGCCGAGGTCGGGGTCTTCGTCGAGCCCGCGTCGGCCATCGGCGTCGCCGGGCTGCTCGAGCGTGCGGACGCCGGTGTCGTGCCGCAGGGCGCGAAGGTCGTCATCACGGTGACCGGCCACGGCCTGAAGGACCCGCAGTGGGCCCTCCGCACGGAGGACGGCGGCGAGGTCGCACCGACGAGCGTCCCGGTCGACACGAAGTCGGTCGCCGAGGTGCTCGGACTGGTCGGCTCCGCGTGAGCGTCGACCGCTCGTCCGGACCGGGGGAGGGCGTGACCGCCCGCAGCGCTGTACCGGCCGGACGGGCGGTCCGTGTGCGGGTCCCGGCGACCTCCGCGAACCTCGGCCCGGGCTTCGACTCGCTCGGGCTGGCGCTGTCGGTCTACGACGAGGTGGTCGTCCGCGTCCGCCCGGAGCCCGGCGCGACCGTGATCGTCGAGGGCGTCGGTGCCGGTGAGGTCGCCACCGACGAGTCGAACCTCGTGGTGCAGGCCGTCCGTCGTGGCCTCGAGCACGCCGGTGTGGAGCAGCCCGGACTCGAGCTGCACGCCGTGAACGCGATCGCGCACGGCCGCGGCATGGGCTCGTCGGCCGCCGCCATCGTCGCCGGGCTGATGGCGGCCCGCGGCCTGCTCGAAGGGGTCGTCGACCTCGACGCGTCGACCCTGCTCACCCTGGCCACCGAGATGGAGGGCCACCCCGACAACGTCGCTCCGGCGCTCTTCGGTGGTCTGACGATCGCGTGGATGACCGCCGAGGGTCCCGCGGTCAAGCGCCTGCTGGTGCACCGAGGCGTCTCGCCGGTGGTCTTCGTGCCGACGTCGACGCTCTCGACGAAGCTCGCGCGGTCCCTGCAGCCCGCGAGCGTGCCGCACGAGGACGCCGCGTTCAACGTGTCGCGCTCGGCGCTGCTCGTCGCCGCCCTCATCCAGAGCCCGGAGCTGCTGCTCGCCGCGACCGAGGACCGGCTGCACCAGTCGTACCGTGCGAGCGCCATGCCGGAGACCGATGCACTGATCGGTCTGCTGCGGCAGCACGGGCTCGCCGCGGTGGTCTCCGGCGCCGGGCCGAGCCTGCTCGTGCTGGGCAGCGACCCGGCACAGCGCCTCACCGCGGCCGACCTGGTGGCGCGACACGCGCAGTCCGACTGGCGGGCGCTCATGCTGGCCGTGGACCTCGGTGGTGCTACAGTGGTGCCGCACTCGGCGCTCGAAGCCGATCCAGCGTAGGCGCACAGACCGATCCGAACCGGATCCGTCGGCGCTGGCGCAGGGTCCGGTGCGCGGGGGCACTCTCTTTCAGATCACCGAATCCCGGTCCGTCGTCTGAACGGCGGTCCCAGCGCACCCATGCGCCGGGACGGTGGAAACTCTCCGCGTTCTGCGGTTCGAAAGGAAACACCGACCTTGACGAACGTCAACGACTCCACCCCGGTGGAGATCCCCAGCGACCTGCGCGCGCTCCGTCTCCCGGAGCTCCAGCGCATCGCCTCCTCGCTCGGCATCACGGGGCTCTCGAAGCTCCGCAAGGGCGACCTCATCGCGTCGATCGAGGACAAGCGCCCCGCGACCGACGACGCCGCCCCTGCTGCCGAGACGCCGGCTGACGAGGCACGCGCAGCCGCGGAGGCCGCACCCGCGGCGCAGGAGACCCCCGCCGAGCAGCCGACGCTGGCCGCACCGGCGACCTCGCCGGCCGCCGACGACGCCGCAGCCGACCAGACGGAGTCGGCTCCGGAGCCCCGCGGTCGCCGCTCGCGCCGCGCCTCCTCGGCCGGCACGGTGAACACCGCGCAGACCTCGGCCGCGGAGCACACGAACCACGGGCACACCGGCACCGAGGACCTGCTCGCGGGGCTCGACCAGGTCCGTGCCGAGAAGGACGCGGAGGAGGCCGCGCAGTCCGGTCGCCGCCGCGGCCGCCGCGGGAACCAGGACGCCGGCCAGCAGGACGGCGGCCAGCAGCGGGACGGCGCCGAGCAGGCCGCTGCCCCCGAGACCGACGAGGCGACCGGCGCGCAGCCGACCTCGGCGACGGACCAGGGCGACCAGGCCGACCAGCAGGGCGAGGGCGGTTCGCGCCGCGGACGTCGCAGCCGTGGTCGCGGTCGTGGCCGCGGGCAGAACGCCGAGGGCACCGAACAGCAGAGCGGTGACCAGCAGGGCGGCCAGCAGAACGGTGGCCAGCAGAACGGTGGCCAGGCGAACGCCGGCCAGCAGAACGGTCAGCAGCAGAAGCAGAACGGCAAGCAGGACGAGCAGAAGTCCGGCGACGCGAAGCAGGACGACCGTCAGCCGAAGCAGAACGGCCAGCAGAAGCAGAACGGCCAGCAGCAGAACGCCCAGCAGCAGCAGCAGCACGCCGACGAGGCCGAGGCCGGCCGCGGTCGTCGTCAGCGTGACCGCAAGCGCGGCCGCGGCGGTCAGAACGACGAGTTCGAGCCGGAGATCACCGAGGACGACGTCCTCATCCCGATCGCGGGCATCCTCGACGTCCTCGACAACTACGCGTTCGTCCGCACGACCGGCTACCTGCCGGGACCGAGCGACGTCTACGTGTCCCTCGGCCAGGTGAAGAAGTACCACCTGCGCAAGGGCGACGCGATCGTCGGTGCGATCAAGCAGCCGCGCGACAACGAGCAGCAGGCGCGCCAGAAGTACAACGCGCTCGTCAAGGTGGACTCGGTCAACGGCCAGACCGCGGACGAGGCAGCGGCCCGTGTCGAGTTCCACGACCTGACCCCGCTGTACCCGAACGAGCGTCTCCGCCTCGAGACCGAGCCGGCGAAGCTCAGCACGCGCATCATCGACCTGGTCGCACCGATCGGCAAGGGTCAGCGCGGCCTCATCGTCTCGCCGCCCAAGGCCGGCAAGACCGTCGTGCTGCAGGCCATCGCCAACGCGATCGCCAAGAACAACCCCGAGGCGCACCTCATGGTCGTGCTCGTGGACGAGCGGCCCGAAGAGGTCACCGACATGCAGCGCTCGGTGAAGGGCGAGGTCATCGCCTCGACCTTCGACCGTCCGGCGGAGGACCACACCACGGTCGCCGAGCTCGCCATCGAGCGTGCGAAGCGCCTGGTCGAGCTGGGCCACGACGTCGTCGTGCTCCTCGACTCGATCACCCGTCTCGGCCGCGCCTACAACCTGGCGACGCCGGCCTCCGGCCGCGTGCTCTCCGGTGGCGTGGACTCGGCGGCCCTGTACCCGCCGAAGCGCTTCTTCGGCGCTGCGCGCAACATCGAGGACGGCGGCTCGCTGACCATCCTCGCCACCGCGCTCGTCGAGACCGGCTCCAAGATGGACGAGGTCATCTTCGAGGAGTTCAAGGGCACCGGCAACATGGAGCTCCGCCTCAACCGGCACCTCGCCGACAAGCGGATCTTCCCGGCCGTCGACATCAACGCCTCCGGCACCCGGCGCGAGGAGCAGCTCCTCTCCGCCGACGAGGTCAAGATCACGTGGCGCCTGCGCCGTGCCCTCGCCGGGCTCGACCCGCAGCAGGCGCTCGACGTCGTCCTCCGCAACCTCAAGGAGACGCAGTCGAACGTCGAGTTCCTGGTCCAGGTGCAGAAGTCGGTCCCCACGACCGGCGGTCGCCACGACGGCCACCAGGAGTAACGCGTGTTCGAGTCGGTGGCCGGGCTGCTGGCGGAACACGAGGACCTGACGCAGCAGCTGTCGGACCCCGCGCTCCACGCCGATGCGGCCCGCGCGAAGAAGGTGAACCGGCGGTACGCCGAGCTCAACCAGATCAAGGCCGCGTACGAGGCCTGGCAGGCGGCGGGGGACGACCTCGCCGCCGCCCAGGAGCTCGCCCGCGAGGACGAGGCGTTCGCGGACGAGGTCCCGGCGCTCCAGGAGCAGCTGTCGGAGCGCCAGGAGCGACTCCGCCGGCTGCTCATCCCGCGGGACCCGGACGACGGCCGCGACGTCATCATGGAGATCAAGGGCGGTGAGGGCGGTGAGGAGTCGGCGCTCTTCGCGGCCGACCTCCTCCGCATGTACTCGCACTACGCCGAGACGAAGGGCTGGAAGGTCGAGCTCCTCGAGCGGACCGAGAGCGACCTCGGCGGCTACAAGGACGTGCAGGTCGCGATCAAGTCGAACGCGACCGACCCGTCCCAGGGCGTCTGGGCGCACCTGAAGTACGAGGGCGGTGTGCACCGGGTGCAGCGCGTTCCGGCGACCGAGTCGCAGGGCCGCATCCACACCTCGACCACCGGCGTGCTGGTGTTCCCCGAGGTGGACGAGCCCGAGGAGGTCCAGATCAACCAGAACGACCTCAAGATCGACGTCTACCGGTCGTCCGGCCCCGGCGGGCAGTCGGTCAACACGACCGACTCCGCCGTCCGCATTACCCACCTGCCCACGGGCATCACGGTGGCGATGCAGAACGAGAAGTCCCAGCTGCAGAACCGTGAGGCCGGCATGCGCGTCCTGCGCGCCCGCATCCTCGCGCGACAGCAGGAGGAGCTCGACGCCATCGCCTCGGACGCACGCAAGTCGCAGATCCGTGGCATGGACCGTTCGGAGCGCATCCGCACGTACAACTTCCCGGAGAACCGCATCGCGGACCACCGCACCGGGTACAAGGCGTACGACCTGGACCGCGTGATGAACGGTGCGCTCGAGCCCGTCGTCCGGTCCGCCATCCAGGCGGACGAAGAGGCACGCCTGGCCGCCATCGGCGACCAGGACGCCTAGGCCCGGTCTGGAGGCACGGATCACCTCCGACAGCCGACCCACGTCCGCAGCGGATCGCCTCCTCGACGAGGCGACCGCTGCGCTCGTCGCGCACGGTGTCCCGACCCCGCGCGTCGACGCCGAACTCCTGCTCGCCTGGGCGACCGACACGTCGCGGGGTGCCGTGCAGGCCCGTGCCCTGACGGGCGGCGCCATCGCGGCGGAGCACGTCGAGCGCTTCCGGTACGCCGTCGCCCGTCGCACCACCCGCGAGCCGCTGCAGCACATCACGGGCGAGGCGCACTTCCGGGCGCTGACGCTGTCCGTCGGGCCGGGCGTCTTCGTCCCGCGCCCGGAGACCGAGGGCGTCGTGCAGTTCGGCATCGACGCACTGCGTGCGACCGCGGTGGCCGAGCCGGTGGCGGTGGACCTCGGCTCCGGCAGCGGGGCGATCGCCGTCGCGATGGACACCGAGGTGCCGAACGCCCTCGTCTACGCGGTCGAGCGGTCACCGGAGGCGCTGCCCTGGACCCGGCGCAACATCGACGCGCACGGCGGCACCGTCCGACTGGTCGAGGGCGACCTCGCCGACGCGCTCCCGGAGCTCGACGGCACGGTCTCGGTCGTCGTCTCGAACCCGCCGTACGTCCCCGACGACATGGTGCCCGTCGACCCCGAGGTCCGCGACCACGACCCGGCGCTCGCGCTGTACGGGGGACCCGACGGGCTCGACGCCGTCCGGGCACTCACCGACACCGCCTGGCGGCTCCTCGTCCCGGGAGGGCTCCTCGTCATCGAGCACGCCGAGCAGCAGGGCGCCGGCGTGCGCGACGTGCTCGCACGGCGGGGGTTCCGGTCCCCGGAGACGCACGTCGACCTGACGGGGCGCGACCGCACGACCACCGCCACCCGCTAGGCGTGGTCGCTCCGGGCCTCCCGGCCGTCGTCCCGGTCCCCGCACGACGCGACCTCGGCGGATCTGCGCAGCGGTACTGTGCTGCGAGGAACCGCGCCCGTTGCGTGTCGCGGGCGTGACGGGTCAGGCGGTGGCGACCCGCTGCTGGGCTGCGACGAAGGCGCGGACCGCTCTGCGCAGGTCGGTGTGCTCCTCGACCAGGACCGCGTGGATGCCGACGACGCGGGCCGCCTCGACGTTGACCGGCATGTCGTCGGCGAAGAACGCGCGCTCGGCGGGCACACCGTGGTGCGCGAGCGCCCGTTCGAACACCTCGGGCTCGGGCTTGCGCGCGCCGAAGTTGCTCGTCGTGTCCAGATGCTCGCCGAAGAGCGGCGGCAACGACGGTGCCCACGTCCCGATCCACCGGCCCGCGAGCGGACCGTTGTTCGTGAGCAGGCCGACACGGCCGTGCTCGGACGCGATCCGGACGGCCTCGATGCGCTCGGGCAGCTCGGTCATCGCCGCGCCGCGGATGCGCGCCCAGTCCGCCTCGGGCACCGCACACCCCATCGCCTCGGCGAAGGCGGCGAGGTAGGCGTCCCCGTCGGGGAAGTGCCCGGCCTCGGCACGGGACTCGTGGCCGCAGTCCCACCAGCGTCGGCGGAGCTCCTCGAAGGAGTGTCCGGTGTACTCACCGAGGGCCGCCATCCGGACCCGCCAGTCGTACCGGACGAGCACGTCGTCCATGTCGAAGAGGAACAGGAGTCGGGGCGCGGGCGTCTCGTTCACGATGCCGTCCATTGTGTCGCACTATCATCGTCGAGTCATGGCCTCCCGATACGACTGCACCGACCCCGACGGGCTCCTGACCGGGATGCGGCTCGCACGTGCCGCCCTCGGCCGGGGAGAACTCGTCGTCGTCCCGACCGACACCGTCTACGGCGTCGCGGCGGACGCCTTCAGCGCGACCGCCGTCCAGCGCCTGCTCGACGCCAAGGGCCGCACCCGCCAGTCTCCGCCCCCGGTGCTGATCCCCGGACCGCCGACGCTCGAGGCGTTGGCGACCGAGATCCCGCAGCAGGTCCGCGACCTCGTCGACGAGTTCTGGCCCGGCGGGCTCACCGTCATCCTGCGCGCGCAACCGTCGCTGGACTGGGACCTGGGGGAGACCCGGGGGACCGTCGCGCTCCG
Source organism: Curtobacterium sp. BRD11 (assembly GCF_031844345.1). NCBI lineage: Bacteria > Bacillati > Actinomycetota > Actinomycetes > Micrococcales > Microbacteriaceae > Curtobacterium > Curtobacterium sp. BRD11. The sequence goes on along the minus strand of NZ_JAUZUZ010000001.1, from coordinate 787,603 downwards.
CATGCCGGACTCGCGCATCGCCCTCGAGCTGCTGCAGGAGGTCGGACCGCTCGCGGTCTCCTCCGCGAACTCGACCGGAGACCCTGCCGCGATGGACGTGGACCGGGCCGAGTCGATGCTCGGCGACAGCGTGTCGGTCTACCTCGACGGGGGACCGCTCGCGGTGCACGACGGCTTCGCCGCCTCGACCGGGTCGACCATCGTCGACGCGACCGGCCTCTCGACCGGCGGGAAGCTGACGATCGTCCGACACGGGGTGATCGCCGACGAGGACATCGTCCGGGTCGTCGGAGCCGACCTCGTCACGTGAAGTACTACCTGCTCGCCGGGGCCATCGCGGCCGTGGTGAGCTTCGTCTGCAGCTGGGCCGTGTGGAAGCTCGGCCTGCGCTACGGCTGGTACCCGAAGGTCCGCGAGCGCGACGTGCACCGCACGCCCACACCGCGGCTCGGCGGGATCGCGATGTACCTCGGCGTGATCGTGTCGCTGCTGGCGGCCTGGTTCCTCTTCCCCTCCATCGCGGGGACCGACTACTTCCGGCTCGTGTTCTCGGAACCCGGGCGCGTGATCGCGGTGCTCGCGGGTGCGACGATCATCGTGGTGCTCGGTGTCGCCGACGACATCTGGGACCTCGACTGGATGACGAAGCTCGCCGGGCAGATCATCGCCGCGGGGATCCTGGCCTGGCAGGGCGTGGCGATCGTGTCGCTGCCGATCGGCAACACGCTCGGGGTCGGGTCGTCCTACATGAGCCTGATCTTCACCGTGCTCGCCGTCGTGCTCGTGATGAACGCCGTCAACTTCATCGACGGTCTGGACGGCCTCGTCGCCGGGGTCGCGATCATCGCCGGCGGCGTGTTCTTCCTCTACACGTTCTTCATCAACCGCGTGGTCGTGCAGACGGAGTTCTTCTTCAACCTGCCCTCGTTGCTCACGGCGGTGCTCGTCGGTGCCTGCACGGGGTTCCTCGTCCTCAACTGGCACCCGGCGAAGCTCTTCATGGGCGACGCCGGCGCGCTGCTCGTCGGGTTCCTGATGGCCACGAGCGCCGTGTCCGTGACGGGCAACATCGACCCCGCGGTCATCTCGACACGCCAGGCCCTGCTGCCGGCGTTCATCCCGATCCTGCTGCCCTTCGCGATCCTGATCGTGCCGATCCTCGACTTCGGGCTCGCCGTCACCCGTCGGCTCAGCGCGGGCAAGTCGCCGTTCTCGGCCGACCGGAAGCACCTGCACCACCGTCTGCTCGACATGGGGCACTCCCACTTCCACGCCGTGCTGATCTTCTACGCGTGGACGGCCACCGTCGCCGTCGGGTGCCTGCTGTTCCTCTTCGTCGAGTGGTACTGGGTGGTCACCGTCGTCGCGATCGGCTTCACCGTGTGCGCGATCGCCACCTTCGCCCCGCTCGGCCGGAAGCGCGCGGAGTTCGCCGCGCAGGCCGCCACCCGCTCGAACACCGTCGTCGACGCCAGCCTCGATCCGCTCGACCGCGCCGCCAACGACCGAACGATCCCTGGAGACCCCTCGTGACCGCACCGAACGCCCTCGACCACGTCCGGCCGGTGTTCCGCCGGATCCTCCTCTGGGCGGCCCTCCTCGCCGTCGGCCTGGCCGTCGTCGGGGGAGTCGTCGGGCTCGTCGTCGCCGGGACGCCCGGACTCGCCGGTGGCCTGCTCGGCGCCGTGCTGAGCGTGGTGTTCCTCGGGCTCACCGCGGTCTCGGTGCTCGTCGCCCTCCGGGTGTCGAAGGGGCAGATGATCTCGGGCGCCTTCTTCGGGATCGTGATGGGGACGTGGATCCTGAAGTTCGTGCTCTTCCTGGTGGTCCTGCTCGCACTGCGCGACCGTGCCTGGGTGGACTTCCCGGTGCTCGCCGTGGTGATCATCGCGGGCGTCGTCGGGTCGCTCGTGATCGACGTGGTGGCGGTCGCCAAGGCCCGCATCCCGATCGGGGTGCGCCTGCCCGGCGACGCGGTCGATCCTGGGAACGACACCCCACGGCCCTGAGAGCCCGAGAAGCCTCTCGCACCTGATAGGCTTCTCGAAGTCCGCGTCCGGAGCCTCGCTCGGAGCGGACGAGCCTCCACAAAGTCCACCATCGCGTGCCGTGTGTGCGCGCGCCGACACAGGAGACAGCGCTGCTATCCCACGCTCTTCCCCTGTCCCTCACCGCCGCGGCCAACACCGTGGCGGCGGGGAGCAGCAAGGCCGCCGAATTCCATGGTCCGTCGATCAACGAGTTCTTCCCGGACCCGATCTTCTTCGCCGGGACCCCGATCGAGATGGACCGCATCGTCCTCATCCGCTTGTTCGCGGTGGCCGTGCTGCTCGTCTTCGCGTTCGTCGGGACCCGTGCCCTGAAGCTCGTCCCGAACCGCGGACAGGCCTTCATCGAGTACGCGTTCGACGTCGTCCGCCGCAACACCTTCGACAACCTCGGTGAGAAGGACGGCAAGCGCTTCCTGCCGCTCCTGGCCACGGTGTTCTTCGGAGTCCTGTTCATGAACCTGACGGGTCTCATCCCGTTCATGAACATCGCCGGCACGAGCCGCATCGCGATGCCGATGATCCTGGCGATCGTCGCGTACGTCGCGTTCATCTACGCGGGCCTCCGCAAGCACCCGGGCACGTTCCTCCGCAACGCGCTCTTCCCGCCCGGTGTCCCGTGGCCGCTCTACATCATCGTGACGCCGATCGAGCTCGTCTCGACCTTCGTGCTCCGTCCGGTGACGCTGACGCTGCGACTGCTCATGAACATGGTCGTGGGTCACCTCCTCCTGGTGCTCTTCTTCTCGGCCACCTGGTTCTTCTTCTTCGACGCCGAGAGCCTCTTCAAGCTCTTCGGCATCGGGACCCTGGCGTTCGGCATCGCGTTCAGCTTCTTCGAGATCCTCGTCGCGCTGCTGCAGGCGTACGTCTTCATGCTGCTGACCGCTGTGTACATCCAGCTCGCGCTGGCTGACGAGCACTGACCGACCCCTTCTGACCCCCATACGGCACGACATCCGTCGGGCCGCACTCGAAAGGAAAACACGTGGACGCAACGACCGTTCTCGCGGAGATCAACGGCAACATCGCGACGGTTGGCTACGGCCTCGCTGCGATCGGTCCGGCCATCGGCGTCGGCATCGTCGTCGGCAAGACGATCGAGTCCGTCGCTCGCCAGCCCGAGCTCCAGGGCCGTCTGACGACCCTCATGTACATCGGTATCGCCTTCACGGAGGCCCTGGCCTTCATCGGTATCGCGACGTACTTCATCTTCACCAACTAAGGCTTCTCGATGCAGACTGCACTCATCATCGCGGCGGAGGAGACCCACAATCCGCTGATCCCACCGGTGTACGACATCGTGTGGTCCGCGGTGGCCTTCGTCATCATCTTCCTCGTGATGTGGCGCGTCGTGACGCCGCGCATCACGAAGATGCTCGATGAGCGCACCGAGGCCATCGAGGGTGGCATCAAGAAGGCGGAGGCCGCTCAGGAGCAGGCCGCCGCTGCACTCGACGAGTACAACAAGCAGCTCGCCGACGCGCGTGCCGAGGCCTCGCGCATCCGTGAGCAGGCCCGTGCCGACGCGACCGCGATCGGCAACGAGGTCCGCGAGCAGGCGCAGGCAGATGCAGCACGCATCACCGCCAACGCCCAGGCGCAGATCGAGGCCGAGCGGCAGAGCGCGCTCCAGTCGCTGCGGAGCGAGGTGGGCACCCTCGCCCTCGACCTCGCCTCCGGTGTGATCGGTGAGTCCCTCCGGGACGACGCGAAGTCGGCTGCGGTCGTCGACCGCTTCATCGCCGACCTCGAGGCGTCCCAGGGCCAGCCGGCCGGGGAGCGCTGAGCATGCGGAGCGCCACGCGGTCCGCACTCTCGTCCACGCGGGCGGTCCTCGCTGACCTCGGCGGGTCGATCGACCTCGCCACGGGCATCGAGATCCTCTCCACCGGGCGTGCGATCGCCGGTTCGTCCCAGCTGCTCGGACTGCTGGCGGACCCGACCGCGGACGTCGTCGGCAAGAAGGTCCTCATCGACCGCGTCTTCGCCGGTCAGTCCGAGGCGACGCGTGCGGTGCTGACCGCGGTGGCCGGCTCGCGCTGGTCCTCGCCGTCGGACCTGCTCGCGGGTGTCGAGGACGCGGGCATCCGCGCCGTCGCCGGAACCGCATCGTCGGAGACGTCGATCGAGGCCGAGCTGTTCTCCTTCGAGACCGCCGTCCGCTCGGACGCGGCGCTCGAGCTGGCACTGGGCACGAAGCTCGGCAGCCCGTCGGAGAAGGCTGCGCTCGTCCAGCGGCTCGTCGGTTCGAAGGTCTCGGCGCAGACCACCGCGATCCTGGAGCACCTCGTGCAGCAGCCGCGCGGCCGCCGCATCGGTGAGATCGTCCGCGATGCCTCGCGCATCGTGGCCGACCAGGCCGGCAAGCTCGTCGCCACGGTGACCACCGCGGCCCCGCTCTCGGACGGTCAGGCGGCTCGCGTCGCCCGCGGCATCAGCGAGCGGTACGGCAAGGACATCAGCGTCAACCAGGTCGTCGACCCCGCGGTCGTCGGCGGGATGCGCGTGCAGGTCGGTGGCGACGTCATCGACGGCACGGTGTCCACGCGCCTGTCGGAGCTCCGGCTCCAGCTGGCCGGCTGAGCGTACCGTCGAAGCCGACCCCTCCAAGTCCACAACGGGAACTGTCCCTCACCGGGCAGCATCACCCTCTCGGAGCCGCAGGGCCCCGGAAACCAACAAGGAAAATCCCATGGCAGACATCACCATCAGCCCCGATGAGATCCGTGATGCCCTGAAGGACTTCGTCTCGAACTACGAGCCGACGAAGGCCTCCACGGCCGAGGTCGGGCACGTCACCGACGCGGGCGACGGCATCGCGCACGTCGAGGGCCTGCCCGGCGTCATGGCGAACGAGCTCATCCGCTTCGAGGACGGGACCCTCGGTCTCGCGCAGAACCTCGACGAGGACGAGATCGGCGCCATCGTGCTCGGCGAGTTCGGCGGCATCGAGGAGGGCCAGGAGGTCACCCGCACCGGCGAGGTCCTCTCGGCTCCCGTCGGCGACGGCTTCCTCGGTCGCGTGGTCGACCCGCTCGGCAACCCGATCGACGGTCTCGGCGAGATCCAGGCCGAGGGTCGCCGTGCCCTCGAGCTCCAGGCCCCTGGCGTCATGTCCCGCAAGTCCGTCCACGAGCCGCTGCAGACCGGCATCAAGGCCATCGACGCGATGATCCCCGTCGGCCGCGGCCAGCGTCAGCTGATCATCGGCGACCGCCAGACCGGCAAGACGGCCATCGCGATCGACACGATCATCAACCAGAAGGCCAACTGGGAGTCGGGCGACGAGGACAAGCAGGTCCGCTGCATCTACGTCGCCATCGGCCAGAAGGGCTCCACGATCGCCTCCGTCAAGGGTGCGCTCGAGGACGCCGGTGCGATGGAGTACACCACCATCGTCGCCGCCCCGGCCTCCGACCCGGCCGGCTTCAAGTACCTCGCCCCCTACACCGGTTCGGCCATCGGCCAGCACTGGATGTACGGCGGCAAGCACGTCCTGATCATCTTCGACGACCTGTCGAAGCAGGCCGAGGCCTACCGTGCGGTGTCGCTCCTCCTGCGTCGTCCGCCGGGCCGTGAGGCCTACCCGGGTGACGTCTTCTACCTGCACTCCCGCCTGCTGGAGCGTTGCGCGAAGCTGTCCGACGACCTCGGTGCCGGTTCGATGACGGGTCTCCCGATCATCGAGACCAAGGCGAACGACGTCTCGGCCTACATCCCGACCAACGTGATCTCGATCACCGACGGCCAGATCTTCCTGCAGTCGGACCTGTTCAACGCGAACCAGCGTCCGGCCGTCGACGTGGGCATCTCGGTGTCCCGCGTGGGTGGTGACGCCCAGGTCAAGTCGATCAAGAAGGTCTCCGGCACGCTCAAGCTCGAGCTCGCGCAGTACCGCTCGCTCGAGGCGTTCGCGATGTTCGCGTCCGACCTCGACCAGGCGTCGCGTCGCCAGCTGGACCGTGGTGCGCGCCTGACGGAGCTCCTCAAGCAGCCGCAGTACTCGCCGTACCCGGTCGAGGAGCAGGTCGTCTCGATCTGGGCCGGCACGAACGGCAAGCTCGACGAGGTGCCCGTCCCCGACGTGCTCCGCTTCGAGGCCGAGCTGCTCGAGCACCTGCGTCGCAACTCCGACGTCCTGACCACCCTGCGTGAGACGAACCAGCTCAGCGACGAGACCGTCGCCGCGATGGACCGCGAGATCGACGCCTTCACGAAGGGCTTCCAGACGAGCGACGGCAAGACGCTCGGCTCGGAGTCGTTCGACGCGGCCCAGGCCGAGGACGTCGACCAGGAGCAGATCGTCAAGGGTCGTCGCTAGATGGCGGCACAGGTCCGGGTCTACCGCCAGCGCATCAAGTCGGCGAAGACCACGAAGAAGGTCACCCGCGCGATGGAGCTGATCTCGGCGTCGCGGATCCAGAAGGCACAGGCGCGCATGGCCGCGTCCGGTCCGTACTCGCGGGCCGTGACGCGGGCCGTGTCGGCCGTGGCGACGTTCTCGAACGTCGACCACGTGCTGACCACCGAGCCCGAGTCGTCGACCCGCGCAGCCGTGGTGCTGTTCACCTCGGACCGCGGCCTGAACGGCGCGTTCAGCTCGAACGTCCTCAAGCAGGGCGAGGAGCTCGCCTCCCTGCTCCGCAGCGAGGGCAAGGACGTCGTGTTCTACCTCGTCGGTCGCAAGTCGGTCGGGTACTTCGCGTTCCGCGAGCGCCCGTCCGAGCGGCAGTGGATCGGCGGGACGGACCAGCCGGAGTTCTCGACGGCGAAGGAGATCGGCGACGCGGTCGTGTCGAAGTTCCTCCAGGACACGGCGGAGGGCGGCGTGGACGAGATCCACATCGTCTTCAACCGGTTCATCAGCCTCGCGACCCAGGAGCCGCAGGTCGTGCGCCTGCTCCCGCTCGAGGTCGTCGAGGGTGTGGAGGAGCCGTCGAACGGTGAGCCCCTGCCGCTCTACGAGTTCGAGCCCGATGCGGACGCCGTCCTCGACGCGCTGCTCCCGGTCTACATCGAGAGCCGCATCTTCAACGCCATGCTGCAGTCGGCCGCTTCCGAGCACGCCGCCCGGCAGAAGGCCATGAAGTCCGCCAGTGACAACGCCGACTCGCTCATCAGCGAGTTCACCCGTCTCGCGAACAACGCGCGTCAGGCCGAGATCACCCAGCAGATCTCCGAGATCGTCGGCGGCGCCGACGCCCTCTCGTCGAAGAAGAAGTAGTGGTCCGCGAAGCTCGCGGACAGAACCCCTCAGGAAGGCACCAGCCATGACCGACACCGCCACCACCGCGGTCGAGACGTCGTCGGCGCCCGGTGTCGGCCGGATCGCCCGTGTCACGGGTCCCGTCGTCGACATCGAGTTCCCGCACGACGCCATCCCGGAGATGTACAACCTCCTGTACACGACCATCACCATCGGTGACTCGTCGCAGGAGATCGGCCTCGAGGTCGCGCAGCACCTCGGCGACGACCTGATCCGCGCCATCTCGCTGAAGCCGACCGACGGCCTGGTCCGTGGTCAGGAGGTCCGTGACTCGGGCGCCCCGATCTCGGTCCCCGTCGGCGACGTCACCAAGGGCAAGGTCTTCGACGTGCTGGGCAACGTGCTCAACACCGACGAGAAGCTCGAGATCACCGAGCGCTGGCCGATCCACCGCAAGGCGCCGGCCTTCGACCAGCTCGAGTCGAAGACCACCATGTTCGAGACCGGTATCAAGTCGATCGACCTCCTCACGCCGTACGTGCAGGGTGGCAAGATCGGCCTCTTCGGTGGTGCGGGCGTCGGCAAGACGGTCCTCATCCAGGAGATGATCCAGCGCGTCGCGCAGGACCACGGTGGTGTGTCGGTGTTCGCCGGTGTCGGCGAGCGCACCCGTGAGGGCAACGACCTCATCGGTGAGATGGAAGAGGCGGGTGTCTTCGACAAGACCGCCCTCGTGTTCGGCCAGATGGACGAGCCGCCGGGAACGCGTCTGCGCGTGGCCCTGTCGGCGCTGACGATGGCGGAGTACTTCCGCGACGTCCAGAAGCAGGACGTGCTCCTCTTCATCGACAACATCTTCCGGTTCACGCAGGCCGGCTCCGAGGTCTCGACGCTGCTCGGTCGCATGCCGTCCGCGGTGGGCTACCAGCCGAACCTCGCCGACGAGATGGGTGTGCTCCAGGAGCGCATCACCTCGACGCGTGGTCACTCGATCACCTCGCTGCAGGCGATCTACGTGCCGGCCGACGACTACACCGACCCGGCTCCGGCGACCACGTTCGCGCACCTCGACGCCACGACCGAGCTCTCGCGTGAGATCGCGTCGCAGGGTCTGTACCCGGCCATCGACCCGCTGACCTCCACGTCGCGGATCATGGACCCCCGGTACCTGGGTGCCGACCACTACGAGACGGCGACGCGCGTCAAGCAGATCCTGCAGAAGAACAAGGAGCTGCAGGAGATCATCGCGATCCTCGGTGTCGACGAGCTCTCCGAAGAGGACAAGATCACGGTGGAGCGCGCTCGTCGCATCCAGCAGTTCCTCTCGCAGAACACCTACATGGCCAAGAAGTTCACGGGTGTCGAGGGTTCGACGGTCCCGCTCAAGGACACGATCGAGTCCTTCCGCGCGATCGCCGACGGCGAGTTCGACCACGTGGCGACGCAGGCCTTCTTCAACGTCGGTGGCATCAACGACGTCGAAGAGAAGTGGGCGCAGATCCAGAAGGAGAACCGCTGACATGGCGGCACTCACCGTGAGCGTCGTCTCGGCGGACCGTGAGGTCTGGACGGGCGACGCCACCATGGTCGTGGCACGCACGACGGAGGGCCAGATCGGCATCCTCGCGGGGCACGAGCCGCTGCTCGCCACCCTCGCGCAGGGCCAGGTCCGCATCACCCGGGCCGACGGCTCGACGGTGACGGCGGACGCCGAGGACGGCTTCCTGTCGGTCGAGCACGACACGGTCACGATCGTGGCGCGGCAGGCCGCGCTGGCATCCTGACCGGACTGACCGTCCTCCTCCCGCCGTCCGAGACGAAGCGGGAGGGCGGGGACACGGCACGCACCCTCGACCTGGGTGCGCTGTCCTTCCCGGAACTGGCCGACGAGCGGGCCGCGGTGATCACCGCGGCCCGCTCCGTCAGTTCCGAGGAGTCCACGGCACGGACGGCCCTCAAGCTCGGACCGAAGTCGGTGGCCGAGCGCCTCCGCAACCTCGAGCTCGACACCGCGCCGACACTGCCGGCGGTCGAGCGCTACACGGGCGTGCTCTACGACCCGCTGGACGCCACGGGCGCGGACGACGCCACACGTCGCTGGTGGACGGACCACGTGCTGGTCCAGTCCGCGATGTTCGGACCGATCGGTGCGGGCGACCACATCCCGGCGTACCGGCTCTCGCACGACTCGAGGCTCGGTGCGCTCCGGCTCGCGAAGCACTGGCCGGGACCGTCCAGCGACGTGCTCGGCGCTCGGACCGGCGGTCTCGTGCTCGACCTGCGCTCCGAGGGCTACCGGTCGCTCGGACCCGTGGACGACGCGGTCGTCCTACGGGTGGTCAGTGTCGACGGCGGCGGACGACGTCGGGCGCTCAACCACTGGAACAAGACGGCGAAGGGTCGACTGACCGCGCTGCTCGCACGGACCGGTGCGGACGTCGGCGACCCGGCATCGCTCCTGCGGTGGGCGGGCGAGCACGGCGTCGTGGTGGAGCGGACCGACGACGGCTGGGACCTGGTCGCGGAGAGCCTCGAGCCCGCGCGGGTCTGACGGCGGAGCAGCGCTCGCTCCTGCACAACCTCCCGGACGGCCGTGGCCGTCCACAGACGGGTCGGGGCGCGCCGGTCTGGAGGCGCTCCTCCCGTCACGATCTCGTGCATGACCTCGACGAGACACGGACTCCCACCCACCCTGGTGCGCTACCCGCGCGAGATCGCGGCCGCGGTCACGCTGCGTGCCGCCTGCGTCGCCCTCGTGGCGCCGGAGGCGGCGACCGGTGGAGGCACCGGCGCGGAAGCGCTCGCCCGACCGCAGGCGGTCGCGGTCGCGACGGCGTGCGGCGCCCTCGCGACCCGCTTCGCGCTGGTCGGCTTCCTGGCCGCGCGTGACCGGCCGGACCCCCGGACGGTCGTGCCGTTCGACCCGTTCCGCGATCCGACGCCGCCCGCGCTCGGCGGGTCGGGTCCGGAGCCGGACCGCGCGCGACTCCGGCTGGCCGGCGACCGGTGTGCCTCGGCATGGCGGACCTGGCGTGCGGACGGAGCCCCGGGCGGCGACGTCGCGGTGGGGGCGGCCGGTGCGCTGGCGCTGGGCGCCTGGTGCGCCTGGGCGCTCGGGTCGTCCGCCCGTGCGGAGGTCCGTGCCCGGCACGCCCTCGACTCCCGACCGGACGACCCCTTCGGGTGGTTGGTCCTGCGCGCGGTCCGGTCCGGCCACGGACCGGCGTGGGGCACCCCCACGGGGTCGACCGGATCGTCTACGGTTGGATGACCATGGTGCGGGAACCGGTGCGCGAGGACGACGACACGGTCATCCGTGCGCGCCCCGGTGCCCGACCGTTGCCGACCGACGCAGGTCGTGACCCGTCCCGCACGGGGAGCGCCGGCCTCCGTGCCCTCGGCGCCGCCGCTGCGGCCGCCGACGGTGCCCTCGACGACGATCCGTACGGCGACCCGTACGGCGACACGGTCGTCCGGCCCGGGCGCGGTGCGCGACCGGGGGCCGGGCCGTCCGACGAGGACACGGTCCTGCGCGCTCGACCCGGTGGTCCACCACCGGTGGCGCCGCCCGGAGCGGCAGCACCACGTGCCGGGGACCGGCCGCTCGTCCGACGGACCCCGTCGGTCCGCGTCGGCGGCCGGGTGGTCCGCCTCGACCGGCCCCTGGTGGTGGGTCGTCGGCCCGCCGCGCCGCGCGTCGTCGTCGACGGCGGGCCGGTCCTGGTGACCGTCCCGTCGCCGAGCGGCCAGGTGTCGTCGTCGCACGTGCTGCTGCACGCCGAGGGCGAGGCCGCCGTCGTCGCGGACCTGCGGTCGACGAACGGGACCGTCGTCCGCCCTCCCGGCGCCGCGCCGTTCCGGATGACGGCGGGTGCATCGATCGTCGTCCTGACGGGTACGCTCGTCGAGATCGGTGACGGCAACGTCATCGAGGTCCTGTCGCCGCACCTCCGGGCCGGACCGGACGACGGCCTCCCACCGTTCCCGCCGGCCCCGTGACGGACCCACCGTCCGGCACGCCCCTCCACTCCCAGAGAGCGACCCTGAAACCGTGACCGAACTCGGCCGAGCTGCCACCGAGCACGCCATCGACGTCCCCGGCGCTGCCGGCACACCCCTGACGCTCTCGTGGGGAGCGGCGACCGACGTCGGTCGCCGTCGCGACCACAACGAGGACAGCTACCTCGTCGGCGCACCCTTCTTCGTGGTCGCCGACGGCATGGGCGGACACCTCGCGGGTGACCGGGCGAGCGACGCGGTCGTCCGTCGTCTCGACCAGGTCACCACCGGTGCCTTCACCAGCCGTCAGGACATCCAGCGCGCGCTGCTGCTCGCGACCGCCGACATCGAGCGCGCTGCCGGTGGCAACGCCCTCGGCGCCGGCACGACCGTGACCGGGGTCGCACTCGTCGCGTCCCACGGGCAGCCGGCAGCGCTGGTCTTCAACGTCGGCGACTCCCGCACCTACCGGATCGAGTCCGGCGCGCTCCGTCGGGTGACGATCGACCACTCGGTCGTGCAGGAGATGGTCGACGCCGGGCTGCTCCGGGCCGAGGACGCCGAGCAGCACCCCGACAGCAACGTCATCACGCGGGCAGTCGGCTTCGGCGAGCCCCCGGAGCCCGACTGGTGGACCCTGCCGCTCCGCGCGGGGGACCGTTACATCGTCTGCTCCGACGGCCTCACCAAGGAGCTCGGCGACGTCGGCATCGCCCGGATCGCGGCCCGGGTGCCCGCGGCACAGGCACTGGCGGAACGTCTGGTCGGGGACGCGGTGGTCGCCGGCGGTCGTGACAACGTCACCGTGGTGGTCGTGCAGGTCGACACCGCACCGGAGGACTCCGACGTCGAGGACACCCTGCCGCGCCACTGAGCGTCGCACCCGTACGACCACCCCCGAAGTGGGGGATGGTCGTCCTCCACAGGGACGCCCACGGCCGCCGGCTGTCGGATCGCCCTTCGTAGAATGGCCTGGCCGCGACGAACGGAAGGGCCGGCCGCGGGCCGGGGAAGGGAACGACGCTGATGGCTCGACGCCTGCCGTCCGACCCGCCGGTGATCGCCGGGTTCACCCCCGTCCACGTCCTCGGCTCCGGGGGCTTCGCCGACGTCTTCCTCTACGAGCAGGACATGCCACGCAGGCAGGTGGCGGTGAAGGTGCTCCTCGACGAGGTCGTGGACGAGCGCGTGCGGCAGATGTTCCAGGCCGAGGCGAACCTGATGGCGCGGCTCAGCACGCACCCCGCGATCCTCACGGTGTTCCAGGCGAGCATCGCGGCCGACGGCCGTCCCTACCTCGTCATGGAGCTGTGCTCGTCGTCGCTCAGCCAGCGCTACCGACGCGAGCCGCTCCCCGTGTCCGAGGTCCTGGCCGTCGGTGTCCGCATCGGCTCCGCGCTCGAGACGGCCCACCGCGAGGGCGTGCTGCACCGAGACGTGAAGCCCTCGAACATCCTGCGCACCGCGTACGGCAGCCCCGTCCTCTCCGACTTCGGCATCGCCGCGACCATCGGCAGCGCCGACCCCGACGAGCCGGTGGGCATGTCCATCCCGTGGTCCGCGCCCGAGGTGCTGGGGGACGAGTCCCGCGGCACCGTCCAGTCCGAGGTCTACTCGCTCGCAGCGACCGTGTACTCGCTGCTCGCGGGGCGCTCTCCGTTCGAGGTCCCGGGCGGCAGGAACTCGGCGGCAGACCTGATGGACCGGATCGACAAGGGCGGCGTGGGGTCGACCGGCCGGACCGACGTGCCCCCGTCGCTCGAACGGCTGCTCGCGACGGCGATGGCCCGTCGTGCGGCTGCTCGTCCCGCCACCGTGATGGAGTTCGTCCGCGGGCTCCAACAGGTCGAGGCGGAGCTCGGGATCCCGCAGACCCCGGCCGACGTGGCGGTCGAGTCGTGGGCGGTGGCCACCCCGTCGTCGGAGGGCGACCGGACCGTCGTGCGGGAACTGCAGACACCCTCGCGTGTGGCGGCCCGCCGACGGACACGGCGGGCGGTGCGGGGCGGGACGTCCGTCGGCGTCCAGAGCGTCGGCACCGTGCACCGCACCGGGTCGGCGACGATCGCGCGTCGCCGGAAGCGCTCGACCCTCGTGGTCGCCGGCGCGGCCGGTGTCGTCGTGGTCGCGGCCCTCGCCGTGGTGAGCGTCCTGCTCGTGACGCGCGCCGGCACGGGGTCCGTCCCGACGGTGCGCGACGTGACCGCACGCGGGGGAGGCGACTCGGTGTCCTTCAGCTGGGACGATCCCGGGCTCCGTGCCGGGGACACCTACGTCATCACGTCGGCCGGCGCGACGAGCCAGCAGACCGGCACCACCTTCGTCGTGTCCGGGGATCCCGGTACCGAGCAGTGCATCACGGTCGCGGTGAACCGGGACGGCAGGACGGGGGCCGCGAGTCCCGAACAGTGCGGCACGATCGGGAGTGCCGGGTGATCCGGGCGTTCCTCGCCGAGCACCGTTCCGCGGCGGTCACGGCCTGCGCGTCGATCCTCGTCGGCGCCGTCGTCGCGACCGCCGCGGTGGTGTCCACGGGGTACCACACCCAACGGGTCGACCTGGGGGACGGCACCGTCTGGGTGCCGTCGGCGGAGTACGGCGCCGTCGGGCGCGCGAACACCGGCGTGCTCGAGCTCAACACCGCCGTCGACACCCCGAGCGACGACCTCTCGGTCGTGCAGCGCGGCTCCGAGGTGTACAGCGTGGACGGCACGAAGGGCACCGTCGCGAAGGTCGACGTCGCCGACGCCACCGTGGGCGATGCCGTGACGCTGCCGGCGGGCTCGCCGCAGGTCTTCTTCGCGGGGGACACCGCGGTGGTCGGGAACGGCGACACGGGCGAGCTCTGGGCGACCCCGGCGGCCGAGCTGTCCGACTTCGACGCGTCCACGAAGGCCGACCTGAGCCTCGGCGCCGACGCCGTCCTCGACGCCTCCGACGAGCGGGTCGCGGTGTACTCGCCGCGCACCGGCCGCGCCTCCCTCGTCGACGTCGGCACCGAGCTGACCGTCGAGCGGCGGTGGGAGGTCCGGTTCGACCGCAGCCACGAGTTCCAGGTGGCGTCCTTCGGGGACCACGTCGCCGTGCTCGACCGCACCTCGGGGCAGCTCTCGGTCGACGGGGACAGCGTCGACCTCGGCGACCGCGTCGGTGGATCGCCCGCGCTGCAGCGGTCCTCGGACTCCTCGTCCACGGTCCTCGTCGCCGGGACGGCCGGGCTGGTGCGCGTCTCCGCCTCCGGTCAGGTGGACCGGACCGCGCTCCGGGTGTCGGGTCGAGCGGCACGACCGACCGTCGTCGGCTCCTGCACCTACGCCGCGTGGGCGGGCGGACAGGCGATGGACTCGTGTCGGGGCACCGGCCTCCAGCGGCTCGCGCAGACCGCCGACGCCGACGACCTGCAGATCGTGCACAACGGCGACACCGTCGTGGCGAACGACCCGCGCAGTGGGCGGTCGTGGGCCATCGGCCGCAGTGGACAGCTCATCGACAACTGGGCGGACCTGGTCGACCAGGACGACGAGCGGCAGCAGGAACGGGTGTCGGACGACGACCCGCAGGTGGACAAGGAGCAGAAGCCGCCCGTGGCGGTGGACGACGACCTCGGCGCACGACCGGGTCGCACGACCAGCCTGCCGGTGCTCCTCAACGACTACGACCCCAACGGCGACCCACTCGTCATCAGCGAGGTCGGCGACGTCCCCGACGGCCAGGGCAGCGTCGCCGTCGTCGGTGACGGCCAGCGGCTCCAGGTCTCGCTCACGGCGGAGGCCAGCGGCACGCTCTCGTTCCCGTACACGATCACCGACGGCAACGGCGGGTCGGCCAGCGCGACCGTCCGGGTGACCGTCCGCCCCGAGTCCGAGAACGAGCCACCGCGGCAGGTCCGGAGCACCTCGGCGGACGTCGTGCAGAACGGGCACGTCGTCACCGACGTGCTGTCGGACTGGGTCGATCCCGACGGCGACCCGGTCTACCTGGAGTCCGCCTCGGCGGACGGCGACCGCGTCTCCACGACACCGGACGGGCTGCTCGACTTCCGCAACGCGAGCGGTCGCACCGGTGACCGCAGCGTCCAGCTCGTCGTGAGCGACGGCCGCGACCCCGGCCGCGGATCGATGACCGTGCGTGTCGCCGCCCAGGGGAGCGTGCCGCTGCGCGCCGACGCGTTCGCCGTGCAGGGCTACGCGGGCAAGGCGTTCACGGTGACGCCGCTCGACCACGTCCGCGGGGGCAACGGAGCCGTCACGCTCACCAGCGTCTCCTCGTCGAGCGGCCTGACGGTCACCCCGTCCTACGACGCGGGCACGTTCCGCGTCCAGGGGGCCGGAGCGGGGGACCACCAGCTCGAGTACACCGTCACGGACGGCACGAAGACCGCGAGCGGCGTCGTGCGCGTCTCCGTGCTCGCTCCGCCCGACGCCTCGACGCCACCGATCACGACGCCGAAGACGGTGTTCGTGACCACCCTCTCGACGAAGGACACCGACGTCACCGCGACGGACACCGACCCGGCCGGCGGTGTGCTCATGGTCACGGCGCTCGACGGCCCCGGCCGTGGCAGCGGGGTCGAGGCGAGCATCCTCGACCAGCACGTCGTGCGGGTCACCCTGACCGCGCCGCTCGACGCACCGGTGACCTTCGCGTACACGGAGTCGAACGGTCTGGCCAGCGCCACCGGGACGATCACCGTCGTCGAGATCCCGCGACCGGACCGCATCCAGCCGCCGGTCGCGCAGTCCGACTCCGCCACGGTGCGGGTCGGCGACGTCGCCGAGATCGACGTGCTGGCGAACGACACCCAGCCGGAGGGCGAGCCGCTGACGCTCGACCCGCAGCTCGTGCAGAACGTGCCCGGTGACGGCGGGCTGCTCTTCGTGTCCGGCGACCGGCTCCGGTACCTCGCCCCGGACACACCCGGCAACCACACCGCGGTCTACCGCGTCCACGGTCCGGACGGGCAGTACGCGGACGCGTCCGTGTCGATCTCGGTGCGCGAGCGTGACGCCGCGACGAACAACCCGCCGGTGCCGAAGACCGTGACGGCGCGCGCGGTCGCGGGGCAGGCGGTGCGCATCACCGTGCCGTTGAACGGCACCGATCCCGACGGCGACTCGGTGCAGCTCGTCGGGGTCGGCGACAACCCCGAGAAGGGCTCGGTCAGCGACGTCACCGCCGATGCGCTGACCTACGACGCCGGGGACTACTCCGCCGGGACCGACGAGTTCACCTACACGGTGGTCGACGCGCTGGGTGCCCGCGCGACCGGCACGATCCGGGTCGGCATCAGCCCCCGTGCGGAGCAGGCATCGAACCCGGTCGCCCAGGCCGACCACGTCACCATCCGCCCCGGTGGGTCCGTGACCGTGCGCGTGCTGCAGAACGACTCCGACCCGGAGGGCGGGCAGCTGTCCGTCACCGCGGCCGAGCCGACCGCCCCGGGGGTCACCGCCGAGGTGCTCCACCGCAGCCAGGTCCGGGTCACGCCACCGCGTTCGGCGACCGAGGGCGACTTCGCGGTGCTCTACACCGTCACGAACGAGAGCGGCGGTTCCAGCACCGCGTTCCTGACGGTGACAGTCGACCGCGACGCCCCGCCGCTCCGTCCCGAGGTCGAGGACACCACGCTCGACCTGCAGGACATCCTGCGTCGCGAGAGCGTCACCGTCGACGTCCTGCAGAACGTCTTCTTCGCCGAGGGGTCGACCTCCCGCCTCGAGGTCGGGGTGGTCGACGGGTACGGCGACACCGCCCGGGTCACGAGCGACCGTCGGATCGAGATCCGGTTGACGGACGCGTCACAGGTCGTGCCGTTCTCCGTCACCCGGAGCGACCACCCCGACGTCGTCGCCTACGGGTTCGTCCACGTGCCCGGGTTCGACGACGCCCTGCCGCAGGTGGACCGCAGCGTGGGCGCGGTGACCGTGAAGAGCGAGGCCACCGTGCGCATCCCGCTCGACCGCTACGTGGTCACGGCCAACGGACGGACCGCGCAGATCACCGATCGCGGGACCGTCAAGGCGACGCACGCGAACGGGCAGGACCTCGTCGTCGACCGGTCCACGCTGCAGTTCACGTCCTCGAAGCTGTACTACGGCAACGCGTCGATCTCGTTCGAGGTCACCGACGGGTCGAGCGCGAACGGCGGCAAGGGCCGCGTCGCGACGCTCGTGCTCCCGATCAAGGTGACACCCCGGTCGAACCAGCCGCCGGCGTTCACCGGGTCGTCGATCGACCTGCAGCCCGGTGACTCCCGCACCCTCGACCTGACGAAGCTGACGGACTACCCGTACCCGGACGACCTCCGGGAGCTCCGGTACTCGGTGGTCAGCCGCCCGGGCGCCGGCACCACCGCGACCGTGCAGGGCCAGCAGCTCCGGATCTCGGTGGCGGAGGACGCCCGGAAGGACACGACGGCCTCGATCGGCATCGGGGTGTCGGACGACGCGAACGCCGGTCGCGCCGGGGTGGTTCGGGTCGGCATCGTCGGTTCGACCAGGCCGCTCGTGCAGCCCGGGGCGGACCGGGCGGTCGTCGAGCGTGGCACGACCGCGACCATCGACGTCCTGTCGAACGACCAGGCGACGAACCCGTTCCCCGACCAGCGGCTGCGGGTCGTCGCCATCCGCGGACTCTCGGGCGGTCTCCCCGCCGGCGTGAGCGTGACGCCCAGTGCCGACCGGTCCCGACTCCAGGTCACCGTCGGCGACCGTGCCCAACCCGTCGACGCGCACCTGCAGTACCAGGTCGCCGACGCGACGGACGACCCGTCCCGGTACGTCTGGGGCGACGTGACCATCGCCGTCCAGGACACTCCCGACGCGCCGGGCGCGCCCACCCGGACCGGCACGTTCCAGGGTGGCCAGCTGACGCTGACGTGGGCCACCCCGCAGGCGAACAACGCACCGATCACCGGCTACCGGGTCCAGGGGACGAACGGCGTCGCGAAGGACTGCGGCACCGCGACGGTCTGCACCCTGACGGGCGTCGACCCGTCCGCGTCGTACCGTTTCTCCGTCGTCGCTCGGAACGCCGTCGGCGACTCGGAGCCCTCGCCGCAGTCCGCGCCGATGAGCGCCGACTTCGTCCCGGCAGCGCCGAAGGGCGTGCGCGTCACGCCGAGCAGCGCGACGCCGGACCAGCTCGACGTCGCGTGGGACCGTGTCGCGACGCCGAACGGCGGATCGTCCGTCTCGAACTACGTCGTGTCCGTCCAGGGTCCGGGACTGTCGGCGACGAAGAACGTCGGGACCGCGACGAGCACCTCCTTCCCGGGCGCGCAGAGCGGCGCCGAGTACACGGTGCGGGTCTCCGCCCGGAACGCCGCCGACCGCGACGGCAGCCCGGTGCAGTGGAACGACGCGTCGGCCACCGGCTCGGCCGTCGGTGCCCCCGGCACGCCGGAGCTGTCGGCCACGGGACAGCCGGACGGATCGACGACCGCGGTCGCCCTCAGCGCGTCCGAGGCCGACTGGGCCGGCGGGACCCCCGGTTGGCGCATCGCGAAGTACGCGGCGTCCACCCCGATCCCGTCCGGGTGCTCGACCGCCGGAGCCGAGAAGGTCTGGAACGGTTCGTCCGCGAACGACCGCATCACGAGTCAGTACCGCTACGTCGCCCTCGCCGACAACGGGCTCTTCTGCACGGCGTCGCAGCCGGCCAGCGTGCAGGGCTACCAGACGCCCGACGCCCCGACGGGCACGGTCGAACCGGCCGGTGGGCCCGACGCCGACGGGGCGGTCGGCCTCCGCGCCACCGCGCAGGCGTCCACGCCCTACCTCTACTACTCGGTGGGCGGCGGTCCCCGCGTGCGCTTCAGCGGCTCGGCGTCGCTCGGGGCGGGTGCGGGCTACGGGCTCGAGACGAGCGTGGTGTTCACCGCGTGCGCGACCGACGGACAGTACTGCGCGTCGAGCGCCCCGGCGACCGACACCGCGTTCACCACGCGCGCGTCCGTCGTCAGCGCGGTCGTCGGGCAGGCGCCGGTCATCAACCCGCCGGACAACAACGGGCGCATCGCACCGGACGGCTACCGGATCTCGTACTGCCGACCCGGGCTGCTCGGGAGCGAGAGCTGCTCCGACACGAACCCGGAGACCGGCAAGGCGTGGACCACGGGAGATGCCGTCCCGGCAGGCTCCAGCGCGATCGTGGTGCAGGCAACCGTGAACGGGCAGCAGGACCCGACCGGTGCTCGCGGCGCCGTCACCACCCCGGACGCCGGCACGGCCGACCCGCCGTCCGGCACCGACCCGAGTACCTCCTCCGCAGGCTAAGGTCACGACCCGGCAGCGATCCCACCACCAGAACGAGGACCCCACCGCATGAGCATGACCCCCGAGCAGGCCGCCTGGTTCGCCGACGTCGCCGGACGGATCGTGACCAACGTCGAGCAGGTGCTCCTCGGGAAGACGTTCGTCATCCGCCTCGCCGTGACGACCATGCTCAGCGAGGGACACCTGCTCCTCGAGGACGTCCCCGGCACCGGCAAGACGAGCCTCGCCCGTGCGATGGCACAGAGCGTGCAGGGGTCGACCAACCGGATCCAGTTCACCCCCGACCTGCTGCCCGGCGACATCACCGGCATCAGCGTCTACGACCAGCGCACGCAGGAGTTCGACTTCCACCGCGGGCCGGTGTTCGCCAACGTCGTCCTCGCCGACGAGATCAACCGGGCCAGCCCGAAGACGCAGTCCGCGCTGCTCGAGGCGATGGAGGAGTCGACGGTGACCGTCGACGGTGTGAACCACCGCCTGGCTGCCCCGTTCATGGTCATCGCCACGCAGAACCCGATCGAGCAGGCCGGCACGTACCGCCTGCCCGAGGCCCAGCTGGACCGGTTCCTCGTGCGCACCTCGATCGGCTACCCGGACCACGCCGCCACCGTGCGGATCCTCGAGACGTCCTCGGCGCCGTCCGCCTCGGTGCCGCTGCCGAGCGTCGTCCCCGCAGCGACCGTGACCGAGATGGCCGCCCTCGCCCGCACGGTCCACGTCGACCCGACGATCGCCGACTACGTGGCACGCCTGGTCGACGCGACCCGCGCCGCGAGCGAGGTCCGACTCGGCGTCAGCGTCCGCGGTGCCATGGGGCTGATCCGTGCCGCACGCGTGTACGCCGCCGTGCAGGGCCGCCACTACGTCACGCCGGACGACGTCAAGGCCCTGGCCGTCCCGGTGCTGGCACACCGCCTGGTGCTCGACGCCGAGGCGGAGTTCGACGGGGTCAGCGCCACCAGCGTCGTGGCGCAGCTCCTCGTCGAGACCCCGCCGCCCGCCGACCGAGCGGCGTCGTGACCGACCGCCGTCCCGGCAGCACCAGGACGCGACGCGGCAGCACGAGGTCCCGTCGCGGCTCCGTCGCCGCCGAGCGGACGACGACGGTCGCCGGGCTCACGAACGTGCGCACCCGACTCGTCGGTGACCGCGAGGGCGTCGCCGCCGACGCCGTCGTCGGGATCGCGAAGGCGTGGGCGACGGCCTGGAGGACCGTGCGGCGTCTGTGGGGCGAGGTCGCCGCGGTGGTCACCGGCCTGGGCTGGACGGTCGCCGTCGTCACGGTCGTCGCCTTCGCCGTGGGGTACCGCTTCGGTCTGCGCGAGGTCGTCGTGGTGGGCTTCGCCGGGGCGGTGCTCGCCGTCGTGGCCGCGGTCGCCCTCGTCGGGCGGACCCGGCTCGTGGTCCGGATGCGCCTGCCGCAGCACCGTGTGGCGGTCGGCGACGACGCCGGCGTCGTGGTCACCGCGGAGAACCCGGCCCGGTTGCCGTCGGTCCCGACCACGGTGGAGCTGCCGGTCGGGGACGGACTCGTGGACGTCGCCGTGCCGACCGTCGCCCCGGGAGGCGTGTTCGAGGAACAGGTACCCGTGCCGACGGTCCGACGCGGGGTGCTCGACGTCGGACCGGTCACCGGCGTCCGGGCCGACCCGGTGGGGCTGGTGCGGCGCGAGGTCGTGTGGACCGCCCGCGAACAGGTCATCGTGCACCCGCGGACGATCGCGATCCCGTCGACGAGCACGGGACTCGTCCGCGACCTCGAGGGGCAGGCCACGACCGACCTCTCCCCGGCGGACATCGCCTTCCACGCCGTCCGCGAGTACGTCCCGGGCGACGACCCGCGCACCGTCCACTGGAAGTCGACCGCGAAGTCCGGCGCGCTCATGGTCCGGCAGTTCGAGGACACCCGACGCTCGCACCTGGTCGTCGCCCTCGCGAGCCGTCGGGCCGAGTTCGCGGACGACGACGAGTTCGAGCTGGCGGTGAGCGCTGCCGCGTCACTCGGGGCTCGTGCGGTCCGCGACGGACGGGACGTCTCGGTCGTGGTGTCCGAGCGCACGTCGGAGTACGCGAAGCGGCCGTCCTACGCGGTGCACCGGCTCGCCACCGTCACACCGACCCGTCTGCTCGACGAGTTCGCGACCGTCGGGCTGTCCGACGCGTGCCTGCCCGTCGCGGAGGTCGCCCGGATCGTCGGGAACGACACGGCCGGCATCTCCGTCGCGTTCCTGGTCGTCGGGTCGACGGTCGGGCTCCCCGCGCTCCGGCTCGCCGCCACGCGCCTCCCCGTCGGGGTCGAGGTCGTCGCCGTCACCTGCGAACCGGAGGCCCAGCCCCGGGTGCTCCGGGTGGCAGGGCTCACCGTCCTGACCATCGGCTACCTCGAGGACCTCCGCCAGGCGTTGCACCGGACGGCGGCCGCCGCGTGAGTGCCGCACCCCCGCTCGAAGGCCCGACCAGGGGCCGCCGCGCCACGCGCCGAGCGGCTCGCCGGCGCGCCCCGGTCCGCTCGGTCGGCGGCACCCTGGTCGTCTGGCTCCTGCTCGCCGTGGCGAGCACCGCCTGGTGGCCGGTCCACCGGGACGGGTCGATGGTGACCGCCGGCGTCACCGCCGTGGTCGCGGGCACCGCGGTCGCGCTGACCGGTGCACTGGGTCGGCTGCCGGCGGCGGTCGTCGGTGTCCTCACCGTGGCCGTCTTCACCGTGACCGGGGTGCCCGCCGCGGTCCCGGGGGAGTCGGCGGGGCTGCTGCCGACCGGACCCGGACTCGTCGACCTCTTCGCCGGCGTCGCGCTCGACTGGAAGCGGCTGGTCACCGTCAGCCTGCCGGTCGGGTCCTACGAGTCGCTGCTCGTCCCGTACTTCGTGACGACCCTCGTCGCCACGGTGACGGCCGTGACCGTGGCGGTCCGTGCCTCCCGGCCGGAGACCGCGAGCATCCCGGCGCTCGTCCTCTTCGCGGCGGGCGTCGTGGTCGGTCCGAGCCGTCTGGACCTGTCGGTCGCGACCGCCGTCGGCCTCGGCGGGATCGCGCTCGTGTGGGCGCTCACGGTCCGGCACGCGCGCCGGGCCGTCGCCGTGGCGACGACCGTCGGCGCCCGTGTGCCGGTGTGGCGGTCCGTCGCGCGTCCGGCGCTCGTCGGCACCGGGACGGTCCTGGCCGCTGCGGTCGTCGCGACCGGTCTCGGGTCGGTCGCCCCGCCGACGGTCGGCCGGAGCGTCGCGCGCACCGACGTCGTGCGACCGTTCGACCCGCGGGACGAGGTGAGCCCGCTCAGCGCGTTCCGGTCGTACGAGGAACCAGGTGCTGCCGACGCACCGCAGCTGCGCGTCACCGGGCTGCCGCAGGGCGGGTTCGTGCGCATCGCGACCCTCGACACGTACGACGGTGTCGTCTTCCGTGTGGGTGGCGACGACGGGTCCTCGGCCTCCGGCACCTTCGAACGGGTCCCCACGACCGTGGACGTGAGCAACGTGCGCGGCAGCGACGTGCGCGTCGGGGTGGACGTCGCCGCCTACCGTGGCGTGTGGTTGCCCACCGTCGGCGACCTGGAGTCGGTGACGTTCCGCGGGGCCGACGCCGAGCAGGATCGCCGGTCCTTCTTCTACGACCGCGCGACGTCGACCGGTGCGGTGGTCGGCGGGGTGGGGACGGACACGCGCTACGACCTCGAGGCCGTGCTGCCCGACCAGCCGGACGACGAGCAGCTCGCGTCGGCGCGTCCCGGGACCGCCGACGTGCCGTCGCCGACCGGGGTGCCGGACGCGGTGCGGGAGCGGGTCGAGTCGACGACCGCGGACGCACGGACGCCCGGCGAGGAGCTCGTCGCGGCCGTCCGGTGGCTCACCAGCACCGGGTACGTCAGCCACGGCGTCGGCGACGACCGGGCCAGCCGGTCCGGGCACGGCGCTGACCGGATCCAGGAGCTCCTCACCGCGCCGGTCATGATCGGGGACCAGGAGCAGTACGCGGTCGCCGCCGCGCTGATGGCCCGGCAGATCGGGTTCCCGTCGCGGGTGGTGATGGGGTTCACCCCGGGCGGGGACGTCCGGAGGTCCTCGTCGGAACCGGGTTCGGCGGCAGCCGGTCCGTCGGGCGGGGCCACGACCCTGCGCGGGTCGGACGTGACCGCGCGGGTCGAGGTGGACACCGCGCAGTGGGGGTGGGTCACCCTCGACCCGAACCCCGTCCTCCGCGAGATCCCGGACGAGCAGGACCAGACGCCGCAACCCGTCACGCGCCCGGAGACCGTCGTCCCACCGCCGCCCGTCGAGCAGCAGGACCAGGACCAGCAGGCCCCGCCGCAGAGCGACCGCGAGACACCGCCCGTCCCGCCGCTGTGGCTGCAGGTGCTGCTCGCCGCCCTGCCGTGGGTGCTCGCGACCCTCGGGTTCCTCGCGCTCGTCCTCCTGCCCTTCGCGGTGGTGCTGCTGCGCAAACGGCTGCGCCGACGTCGACGACGCCGCGCCCCGACACCGCGTGCCCGGGTCACCGGAGCCTGGGAGGAGTACCGGGACGCGCTGGTCGACCGCGGGCACGAGGTGCCGGGCGCAGCGACGCGGCGCGAGGTGGTCGCCGGCGCGCCCGGGCGCGGCGGGAGCGGACTCGCCGCGCTGGCGGACCGCAGTGTGTTCGGACCCGGGGCGGTCGACGCGGCGACCGCGGACCGGATGTGGTCAGCGACGGACGAGGCCATCGCGAGCCTGGCCGATGACCGCACGCGGCGCCAGCGCTGGCGGGCGGCCGTGTCGCTGCGGTCCCTCCGCTCCGCCGGGTGGGGTCGACGCCGTCCGGCGACCCGGCGGAGGCCGAGCGGTGCGGTGCGTCCGTCCGGCACCGATCGCCACGACCAGGGGCGTCCCGGGGCCGGTGACTACGATGGGCCGGAGGCCGGCGAGCGTCGTGGACGGCCGAGTGAGGACAGAGGCGAACCGTGATCAGATGCGAACACTGCGGCTCGATGCTGCCCGACGGGGCGATCTTCTGCGGTGAGTGCGGGCGGTCGGTGAACGTCTCGGCGAACCGTCGGCCCGCGCCGGCTGCGCCCGTCGACGACACCCCGCCGCCACCGCTCCGGCAACCTGACCAGCACGGCCGCCGACCCGATCCCGCCGCCGAGGCCTGGCTGCCCGAGGCGACGCTCGACCCCGCGACCCGTGCGTGGCTCATCGGCGAGGACCGGCAGCGCTCCGGCGCGACCGGGGACGCTCGCCCCACCGCACCGTCCGCTCCTGTGGTCCCGGCCGTTCCCGCAGCTCCGGCTGACGATCCGTCGTGGCTGCGCCCCGAAGGCGTCGACCCGGGTCGGTCGGACCGCGTCGGGGACGACCGGTGGACGCACGAGCAGCACCGCACGGACGAGCGGTCCGGGGCGTCGGAGCCGGAGCCGGAGCCGCCCCTCGATCCCGACGCGTACCCGTCGTCCCCGACGGGGTCCTCCGCCGACGACGAGGCCGACACCGAACGAACCCGTCTCGCGCCGGCCCCGGGGGACCTGTCCGGCTCCGGGACGCCGTCCCCCGTGCCCGAGGCACCGTCCGCTGCGCCCGAGGCGCCGCCGACGGCCCCGGTGTGGGCGCCGCCCGTCGTACAGCAGCCGACGGCAGCTCCGTCGCGACCGTCGTGGTGGGTGGGCCGCGGAGGCGCGGCAGCCGAGCCGCCGGTCGAGGACCAGGTCGATGAGCCGTCCGCCGACGAACGTCCCCGTGCCGGCGACACCGCCGTCGTGGAGCCACTGGTCGACCGTCGTCCGGCACCGACGCCCCTGATCGCTCCGGGGAACGGTCCGGCCACCTGCCCGGTGTGCGGCCACGCCCTCGAACCCGATGACATCTTCTGCGCGGAGTGCGGCGCCGTCCGTCCGACCGTGACGGCTGCCTTCACCGGGCCCGTCGTGCCGCTGCCCCTGGCGCGGCCGGACTGGGCGGCCGACGACGAGATCCGTGTGGACGACGAGCCCTCGGACCCCGGTTCCGCGGACGGCGGCGCCGAGCGGGGCTCCACGGACCACGCGTCGCAAGCGGATGTCCCCGAGGACGCCGGGTCCGGCACCGAGCACCGCGACGGCGCGGCGTCCGACGCCGGACAGCACGATGCCGGACAGCCCGACGCCGGACAGCCCGACGCTGGACAGCCCGACGCTGGACAGCCCGACGCCGGACAGCCCGACGCCGGACAGTCCGACGCTGGACGTCCCGACGCCGAGCGGCCCGACGCGGACCAGGCGCACGAGGACCGGTCGGACGAGCCCGCTGCGGGGCCGGGCCGCCACCTCGCCGACGACGAGGGGGCCGCGCCCGGCGGGCACCGGAGCGCACACGACGGAGGACCGGTCCCGCCTGCTCCCGCTTCGCCGACCCTGCCGTCCTCGGCGCAGGGCGCCGGCGGTCCCGACCTGCCGCCGGTCCCGCGTGCCGCGCCGCTGCCCCCGATCCCGGGGGCGACCGGCCCGGTCCTCCCGCCCGTCGGGTCCACGACGGTGCCGTCGAGCGGCGACCTCGACCCCGACGAGGACGTCGAGGAGACGCGGATCGTCGTCAAGACCACCTCGGACGCGCCGTTCGTGCTGCACTTCAGCACCGGGGAGCGCACGGCGGTGCACGGTACGGGCCTGCTGGGCCGGCTGCCTCGACCGCAGCCGGGCGAGCGGTTCGACGACCTGCTCACGGTGCACGACCCCGGCAAGTCGGTGTCCAAGACGCACCTCGAGCTCGGGCGTGACGGCGACGACCTCTGGGTGTCGGACCGGCACTCGGGCAACGGCACGGTGATCCGGCACATCGACGGGAGCATCCGCCGCTGTGAAGCCGGGCGTCGCTACCGCGTGGAGCGCGGTGCACGGGTCGACATCGGGGAGCAGTTCTTCCTCGTGCAGTAGCCCTGACCGCCAGCCGGCCGTTCCTCCACAGGGCAGCGACCGCGACCCGATCTCCACCAGCAGCCCCGTGCGCCCGAACCCGGACGCGCGGGGCTGTCAGTCTCGGTCCGTGTCCCCGCTCGTCGCCCGCTGCTGCCTGGTCGGTTCGGCCGTGGTGCTGCTGCTCGTCGGGGTCGTCGGCGACCTCCCGGTGGTCGCCAGGACGGTGCTGCTCGTCGCCGCAGCGAGTTGCGCGGTGCTCGACGCCCTGACGGTCCGGGGCACCG
The DNA here is from genome assembly GCF_031844345.1 of Curtobacterium sp. BRD11. NCBI lineage: Bacteria > Bacillati > Actinomycetota > Actinomycetes > Micrococcales > Microbacteriaceae > Curtobacterium > Curtobacterium sp. BRD11. The sequence goes on along the minus strand of NZ_JAUZUZ010000001.1, from coordinate 760,926 downwards.
GTGCCGATCCTCCGCCCGCGGTCGTCGTGACCATGCCGACGGATGCCGTCTCCGGACCAGCAGTCTCCGGACCAGCAGTCGCCGGACCAGCAGTCGCCGCACCAGCAGTGTGCGGAGACGACGCGCTGAGCGACGCCGTCGGGGCGTCGTCGTGGACCCCGGACCCGCACGCTTCCGGCGTCGGCGTCGGCGGCGCCGTTGTCGAGGGGCTGGTGCTCGGACGAGGACCCGACGGTCGAGCCGAGCGGATCCGCGCCGACCCCGGGTCGCCGTCCCACGTCGTCGTCCTCGGCACCGGGGCGTTCGCGCGGGCGGTGTTCGATGCGCTCGGCGCCCAGCTCGCCGCGTCCGCCATCGACGGGACAGCCGGTGCGGCGGGGAGCGCGGACGCCGGCGTGCGGATCGTCTCCGATGCGGGTCCGCAGTCCGGAGCGCCGCCCGGCGTGCGTCCGACACCGACGGGGACCGCGGTCGCCGTGCGCCACGACGGTCTCGGCAGGGTGCAGGCGACCGTGGTGCTCGTCCCCGGCGTCCACCTGCTCCCGCGTCGACGGGACCGCGTCATCGAGGTCACGCGGCACGGGTGCCGGCTGTGGAACGACGGCGACGGCGACGGGGACGGCGTGGCGCCGTCCTTCGAGCCCGTGCTCCCGCTGCTGGCCGGGGATCCCGTCGACGAGCTCGTCGCAGGGTGACCGTGCCGTGTCGGGCAGCCGGCGGTCAGCGCAGTCCGGCCCCCGCGCGCACGGCACCGACCGGCACGCCGCCACCGAGCACCTGCTCGCCGGTGGCGGCCAGCACGTCGGCGACGCCCGCGGCGTCCACCATGCCGTTCCGCTCGAGCAGCGTGAGCGCCGCGAGCGTCCCGGCACGCTGCGACCCGTCGAGCGTCTTGACCGCGACCGCCGCTCCACCGGGGAGCCCCATCACCATCACGCCCTCGGCACCGAACTTCGCGAGCACCCGGAGTCGTTCGATCGTCACCGTGTTCGCCCGGCCCACACCGTCGATCGCCCACGGGTGGTCGAGCACCGCGTCCACGAGTGCCGCGGTGTCCGAGTCCGAACGGGCGACGACAGCCGCGAACCCACGGGCGAGCCCCTGCAGGGTGAGCGGGAACACGGGCGCGCCGCAGCCGTCCGTGCCGACGACGTCGACGGTCTCGCCGGTGTACGCCTCCACGGTCTCCCGGACCCGCTGCTGCAGCGGGTGCGCCACGTCGAGGTAGGTCGCCTCGTCCCAGCCGTTCACCCGGCACGCGGCGAGCATCCCGGCGTGCTTGCCCGAGCAGTTCATCGCCAGGCGCCGCGGGCCGTCCATGGTGCGGGCGGTGGCCCGGTCGAACGGCAGGTCGGGCGGGCAGCCCAGGTCGGACTCGACGTGGTCGAAGGACTCGAGCATGTGCAGCGCGAGGGCCTGGTGCGCAGCGGTGCCGGCGTGACTCGCCGTCGTGAGCACGAGCTCGTCGTCGCTGAAGACCGCGCCGGCGCGACGGACGGCGAGGGCCTGGAAGGGCTTCATCGTGGAGCGGGGGTACACGCTCGCCGTCACGTCGCCGACGGCGTCGAGCACGGTCCCGTCGGCGGCGACGACGACGCCGGCTCCGACGTGCCGGCTCTCGTCGAAGCCGTTCCGGTCCAGCACCGCGAGCTCGACGGAGCCCTCGGCGGTGAGAGGATGGCGGTCTGTGCGGACGTCGTGGCTCACCGTCATGCCGTCATCGTAGCGAGGGGCCGGCAGGCGCCACGTCCAGCACCCAGCAGCACGCACGAAGGAGCGCACCGTGACCGACCACACGTACGAGGTCTCCGTCCGCTGGACGGGTGACCGCGGCACCGGGACGAGCGGCTACCGCGACTACGGCCGCGACCACGACGTCACGGCGCCGGGCAAGCACGCCATCGCCGGTTCGGCGGACCCCGCGTTCCGCGGCGACCGCGACCGGTGGAACCCCGAGGAGATGCTGCTCGGCGCCCTCGCCCAGTGCCACATGATGAGCTACCTGTACGTCGCCGTGCAGCGGGGCTTCACCGTGGTCGGCTACGAGGACACGGCGACGGCCTCGCTCGACGTGCACCGCGACGGCACCGGCGAGGTCACCGAGGTGACCCTGCGCCCCGTCGTCACCGTGCTCGAGGCCGACCGCGTCGCGGACGCCGAGGCAGCCCACGCCGAGGCGAACCGCCTGTGCTTCATCGCGCGCTCGGTGGCGTTCCCCGTCCACCACACGCCCGCCACCAAGGTGCGTGCGGCAGGATAGGGCCTCGTGAAGCGTCTCCGCCTGCTCCCGATCGCCATCGTCCCAGCCGTCGTGCTCGGACTCGCCGCCTGCTCCGGGAACGGCTCGGGTGACGCCTCGGCCTCGCCCAGCGCGTCCGCCAGCGCCACGGCGACGCCCATCTCGTCGTGCCCGGAGTCGGGCTCGGCGTCGAAGCGCATCGAGGTCACCGGCGCGGTCGCCGGGTCGGAGGCGCCGAAGGTCACCTTCGACAAGGGCCTCAGCGCGGAGACCCCGCAGGCCACGACGGTGGTGCAGGGCTCGGGCAAGGCGCTCAAGAGCGGCGAGTTCGCCCAGGTGTCGTACGCCGTGTACAAGGCCTCGGACGCCTCGAAGCTCGGCGCGGTCGGGTTCGACCAGGGGAACCCGCAGGTGCTCTCCGTCGGCGGGACCGGCTTCGGCGCGCTGCTCGCCTGCACGAAGGTCGGGGACCGGGTCGCGGTGGTCGGCGAGTCGTCGGCGCTCGGCTTCAACACCGGCGGGGAGATCGTCGTCGTGGCGGACGTCGTCGCGCAGACCCCGACGAAGGCGACCGGCACGCCGCAGACGCAGGACCCGTCGCTGCCCACGGTCGAGGACAAGGCGAGCGGCGAGCCGGAGATCACGATCCCGTCCGGTGCGACGGCCCCGTCGAAGACCGAGGTCGAGGTCCTCAAGCAGGGCGACGGCGCGACGATCGAGAACGGTGACACCGCCCTCGTGCAGTACAAGGGCGTGACCCTGGCGGACGGCAAGGAGTTCGACTCCTCGTGGTCGAAGGGTGCTCCGACCACCTTCACCGTCTCCGAGGGCTCGCTCATCAAGGGCTTCGTCACCGGGCTCGTCGGGCAGAAGGTCGGGTCCCAGGTCCTCATCGTGACCACGCCCGAGGACGCCTACGGCTCGAACCCGCCCGAGGGCTCGGGCATCCCGAAGGACGCTTCCCTCGTCTTCGTCGTCGACGTCCTCGCCAAGGGCTGACCCGTGCCGACCCGGCGTCGCATCGTCGTCTTCGGCAGCACGGGCTCGATCGGCACCCAGGCCCTCGACGTCGTCGCCCGGAACCCCGACCGCTTCGAGGTCGTCGGCCTGACCGCCGGCACGAACCGTGCCCTCGTCGCCGAACAGGCCGAGCGGTTCCACGTCCGTGACACCGCCTTCGGCGCGGCCGACGCCGAACGCCTCGTCCGGAGCGTCGAGGCGGACGTCGTGCTCAACGGCATCACGGGTTCCGTCGGCCTGGGTCCGACGCTCGCCGCGCTGGAGTCCGGTGCGACGCTCGCCCTGGCGAACAAGGAGAGCCTGATCGTCGGCGGTGCGCTCGTGCAGGCCGCCGCCCGTCCCGGGCAGATCGTGCCCGTCGACAGCGAGCACTCCGCGATCGCGCAGGCGCTGCGCTCCGGTTCCGACGCGGAGGTCCGCCGCCTGGTGCTCACGGCCAGCGGCGGACCGTTCCGCGGACGCTCACGGGAGAGCCTGCGCGACGTCACCCCGGCCGAGGCCCTCGCGCATCCGACGTGGGACATGGGCCTGGTGGTGACGACGAACTCCGCCACGCTGGTGAACAAGGGGCTCGAGGTCATCGAGGCGCACCTGCTGTTCGGCGTGCCCTACGACCGCATCGACGTCACCGTGCACGCCCAGTCGATCGTGCACTCGATGGTCGAGTTCGTCGACGGGTCGACGATCGCCCAGGCCTCACCGCCGGACATGCGGCTGCCCATCGCGCTCGGCCTCGCCTGGCCGGACCGGGTGCCCGGCGTCGGGGTCCCGCTGGACTGGACGACCGCGAGCACCTGGACGTTCGAACCGCTCGACGCCGAGGCGTTCGGCGCCGTCGACCTGGCCAAGCACGTGGGCGTGCTGGGTGGGACCTTCCCGGCGGTCTTCAACGCGGCGAACGAGCAGGCGGTCGCCGCGTTCCACGCGGGTGCGATCGGCTTCCTCGACATCGTCGACACCGTCCGTCGCGTCGTCGACGAGCACACCGCGGGGGAGTCCTCCCTCGACGGCGTCCTGGCGGCGGAGCGCTGGGCGCGCGTGACGGCGGACCGCCTGCTGGCCCGCTGACGCACCGGGGCGTCGCGAGCCCGCCGCGCGGTCGCGCGACGGGTGCGCCCACGGTGATCCGTGCCTCCAGGCCGGCCGGGAGGCACGGCAGACCTCTCAGGGCGCGTTCGGCTCCGTCATGGGAAGGGTCCCGTACCCTCTGACGGTGACCGTCGAATCCGTGCTCCTCTTCGTCCTCGGCGTGGTCGTCTTCATCGTCGGCCTGCTGGTCTCGATCGGACTCCACGAACTCGGACACCTGTCGTTCGCGAAGCTCTTCGGGGTGAAGGTCACGCAGTACTCCCTCGGCTTCGGCAAGGCCATCTGGTCCTTCCGACGGGGGGAGACCGAGTACGGCATCCGACCGATCCTGCTCGGCGGGTACATCTCGATGGTCGGCATGCTCAAGCCGCGTGCATCGGGCCGGCCGAACGCGATCACGAACACCGGCATGTACGGCGCGTTCGTGCAGGACGCCCGCCAGGCCAGCGCGGAGCAGATCGCCGACTCCGGCGGCGACGACTCCCGCGCGTTCTACCGGCTGACGCCGTGGAAGCGGATCATCGTCATGGTCGCGGGGCCCGCCATGAACCTGGTGATCGGCATCGTGCTGTTCGGCGTGCTGCTGTGCGGGTTCGGCGCGCCGACCACCACCTTCACGTCGAGCGTCGACTGCGTGCTGCCGACGAGCAGCGCGACGACCTGCACCGCCGGGGATGCCGAATCGCCCGCGAAGCAGGCGGGCATCCGCGACGGCGACGTCGTGCTCGCGGTGGACGGGCAGCAGGACCCGACGATCGCCGAGGTGTCCCGTGTGTTCCAGCGGTCGGCAGGGGAGAGCGTCAGCGTCGTCGTGGAGCGTGACGGCCAGCGGCGGACGCTCGAGGTCACGCCGCAGCTCGCGACCCGCGACGTCGTCACCGAGCAGGGCACGGTCGCGAAGAACGCGGACGGCTCGACGAAGACCCAGCGCGTGGGCGTGGTCGGTGTCAGCATCGGGCAGTCGCTGGTCCGGCAGTCGCCGGCGGCGGTGCTGCCCGCGACCGGGGCGCAGATCGCCGCGTCGGCGCACCTCATCATCGACCTCCCGCAGCGTCTGGTCGCCGTCTGGAACGCGGCCTTCGGCGCGCAGGAGCGGTCGCAGGACAGCCCGGTGTCGGTCGTCGGCGTCGGTCGGGCGATCGGCGAGGTCTCGTCGATGAGCGGCGTGCCGGTGGTCGACAAGGCGTACACGATCCTCGGGCTGCTCGCCTCGCTCAACATCGGCCTGTTCGTGCTGAACATGGTGCCGCTCCTGCCGCTCGACGGCGGGCACATCGCCGGTGCGCTGTGGGAGGCCGTGAAGCGCCGTGCGTACCTGCTCGTCGGCAAGCCGGACCCGGGCGCGATCGACCTGGCGAAGTCGATGCCGCTGACGATGGTCGTCGTGGTGCTGCTGGCCGGGATGAGCGCGCTGCTCATCTACGCCGACATCGTCCGTCCCGTGAACCTGTTCGGGTAGCGCGGCCGCTCGCGCACGCGGGTCGCGCTGCCCACTACGCTCGGCGCATGAGCACCGCGCCAGAGGTCCGCGCCGTCGAGCGCCAGGGCATCGACGTCATCGCCGAATCCGACCGGAAGGGGCGCCCGCGCGGGCTGTTCTGGCCGTGGTTCGCCGCCAACGTGTCGGTGCTCGGGCTGAGCTACGGTTCGTTCGTCCTCGGCTTCGGCATCTCCCTGGCGCAGGCCACGATCGTGTCCGTCGTCGGGGTGGCCTTCTCGTTCCTGCTGTGCGGCATCGTGGCGATCGCGGGCAAGCGGGGGTCGGCTCCGACGATGGTGCTGAGCCGCGCGGCCTTCGGCGTGCGCGGGAACCGGCTGCCGTCGTTCCTCAGCTGGGTCCTGACGGTCGGGTGGGAGACCGCACTGGCGTCGCTCGCGGTGCTCGCCACCTCGACGGTGTTCCGCGAGCTCGGCTGGGACGACGGTGTGGTGACGAAGCTCGTCGCCCTCGTCGTCGTGGCGGCCCTGGTGGTCGGGGCCGGGATCGCGGGCTTCGACGTGATCATGCGCCTGCAGACCGTCATCACCGTCGTGACCGCCGTGCTCACCGTCGTGTACGTCGTCCTCGCGGTGCCCTCGATCGACCTCGGCACCCTCGGCGCCCTGCCGGCGGGCAGCGCGCAGAACGTCATCGGCGCGCTGGTGCTCGTGATGACGGGCTTCGGCCTCGGCTGGGTCAACGCGGCGGCGGACTACTCGCGGTACCTCCCGCGGACGTCCTCGACGGGCGGCGTGGTCTGGTGGACGACGTTCGGCGGCGCCCTGGCGCCCGCGGTCCTCGTCGTCGTCGGCGTCCTGCTCGCCGGCTCGTCGGAGGACCTGAACGCCGCGATCGGCGCGGACCCGATCGGCGCGCTGACGACGATCCTGCCGGTCTGGTTCCTCGTGCCGTTCGCCCTCGTGGCGATCCTCGGACTCGTCGGCGGTGCCGTGCTCGACATCTACTCGTCGGGCCTGGCGCTGCTCAGCGCCGGCGTGCGGATCCCGCGGCCGGTCGCGGCGGGCGTCGACGGCGTGTTCATGGTCGCCGGTGCCGTGTACGTCGTCTTCTTCGCGAAGGACTTCATCTCGCCGTTCCAGGCGTTCCTCGTCACGCTCGGCGTCCCGATCGCCGCGTGGGCCGGGGTGTTCGTCGCCGACGTGGTGTTGCGGCGTCGGGCCTACGCCGACGGCGAGCTCGACGACGTGCGCGGTCGCTACGGGGACGTGCGCTGGGCCGCGATCGGGTTCGTCCTGCTCGGGACGGTGCTCGGCTGGGGACTCGTCACGAACACGTACGGTGTGCCCGCGTGGCTCAACTGGCAGGGGTACCTGCTGGGACCGCTCGGCCTCGGCGGCCGCGAGGGCGCCTGGGCGTACGCGAACCTCGGGGTCCTCGTCGCCCTGGTCGTCGGCTTCGCCGGCACGCTGCTCACGGCGCGGGGGACGATCCGCCGCCAGGAGCACGACGCATGAGCGTCACGGTCCCGACCAATGCCTGGCTCGTCGCGATCGACCTGCAGGAGGTCTTCACCGGCGACAGCCCGTGGGCGACACCGCGGTACGACGACGCCGCTGCCGGGACGCGACGGCTGCTCCCGCGGTTCGCCGGGCGCACCGTGTTCACCCGGTTCGTCGCGCCCGAGCGCCCGCAGGGCGCGTGGGTGCCCTACTACCGCGAGTGGTCGTTCGCGCTCGTGCCCGACACCGACCCCCTGTACGACCTGACCGCCCCCTTCTCGGCTGCGGCGACGGCCCACGGCGACCCCGTCGTCACCGAGCCGACGTTCGGCAAGTGGGGAGCGGGCCTCCGGGCCGTCGTCGGCGAGCACCCGCACCTCGTGCTCACCGGGGTGTCCACCGATTGCTGCGTCGTGTCCACCGCGCTGGCTGCGGCGGACGCGGGAGCGACCGTCACGGTCGTCGCCGACGCGTGCGCCGGCGCGAGCGACGAGGACCACGAGCGTGCCCTCGCGCTCATGCGGCTGTACGGGCCGCTCATCACGGTCGTGGACCGCGGGACGGACCTGGTCACCGACCAGGTGTGACGTCACCGGGAGCGCGTAGAGTCACACCCGTGCCAGCAGTGAACCTCGGTCTGCCGAAAGTCCCCGAAACCCTGAGCCCGCGTCGGAAGTCGCGGCAGATCCGGGTGGGGAAGGTCCTCGTGGGCGGTGACGCCCCGGTCTCCGTGCAGTCGATGACGACGACGCCGACGACGAACATCAACGCGACGCTGCAGCAGATCGCCGAGCTCACGGCGTCCGGCTGCGACATCGTCCGCGTCGCGGTCCCGAGCCAGGACGACGCCGACGCACTGCCGATCATCGCCAAGAAGTCGCAGATCCCGGTCATCGCCGACATCCACTTCCAGCCGAAGTACGTCTTCCAGGCCATCGACGCCGGGTGCGCCGCCGTCCGTGTGAACCCGGGCAACATCCGGAAGTTCGACGACCAGGTCGGTGCGATCGCCCGGGCCGCGAAGGACGCCGGGGTCTCGCTGCGCATCGGTGTCAACGCCGGGTCGCTCGAACCGAGCCTGCTGCAGAAGTACGGCAAGGCCACGCCCGAGGCGCTCGTCGAGTCCGCCGTGTGGGAGGCATCGCTCTTCGAGGAGCACGACTTCCACGACTTCAAGATCTCGGTCAAGCACAACGACCCGATCGTCATGGTGAAGGCCTACCGTCAGCTCGCCGCCGCGGGGGACTGGCCGCTGCACCTCGGTGTCACCGAGGCCGGGCCGGAGTTCCAGGGCACGATCAAGAGCGCCACCGCGTTCGGCATCCTGCTCGCCGAGGGCATCGGCGACACCATCCGCGTCTCGCTGTCCGCGCCCCCTGCACAGGAGGTCAAGGTCGGCCTGCAGATCCTGCAGTCGCTCAACCTGCGTGAGCGCAAGCTCGAGATCGTCTCCTGCCCGAGCTGCGGCCGTGCACAGGTCGACGTCTACCAGCTGGCCAACGACGTGACGAAGGGCCTCGAGGGCATGACCGTGCCCCTGCGCGTCGCCGTCATGGGCTGCGTCGTGAACGGCCCGGGCGAGGCGCGCGAGGCGGACCTCGGCGTGGCCTCCGGCAACGGCAAGGGACAGATCTTCGTGAAGGGGCAGGTCGTCAAGACCGTCCCGGAGCGGGAGATCGTGCAGACGCTGATCGCGGAGGCGAACCGCATCGCCGACGAGATGGGTCCGGACGCCGCCACCGGGACCCCGCAGGTCGTCACGACGACCTGAGCCGCCGTCGTCGGACGCGCGCCGCTAGGCTTGCGTCCGTGGTCACACGGCTCTCCCATCTCTTCCTCCGCACGCTCCGCGACGACCCCTCCGACGCCGAGGTGACGAGCCACAAGCTGCTCGTCCGCGCCGGGTACGTCCGTCGTCAGTCCCCGGGCATCTTCGCGTGGCTCCCGCTCGGCCTGCGGGTGCGGCGCAAGATCGAGGACATCATCCGCGAGGAGATGGTGGCCGCCGGCGCGCAGGAGGTCCTGCTGCCGGCGCTGCTGCCCCGCGAGCCCTACGAGGCGACGAACCGCTGGACCGAGTACGGCGACGGCATGTTCCGCCTGCAGGACCGCAAGGGCTCCGACTACCTGCTCGCGCCGACGCACGAGGAGATGTTCGCGCTCCTCGTGAAGGACCTGTACGGCTCGTACAAGGACCTGCCCGTCACGCTGTTCCAGATCCAGGACAAGTACCGCGACGAGGCCCGCCCGCGCGCCGGTCTGCTCCGCGGCCGCGAGTTCACGATGAAGGACGCGTACTCGTTCGACCTCACCGACGAGGGGCTCGACCGCAGCTACCAGGTGATGCGCGACGCCTACGAGAAGATCTTCGCCCGCCTGGGCCTCGAGTACGTCATCGTCGCGGCCGACGCCGGCGCGATGGGCGGCTCGAAGTCCGAGGAGTTCCTGCACCCGATCGGCGTCGGCGAGGACACCTTCGTCCGCAGCGCCGGCGGCTACGCGGCGAACGTCGAGGCGTACGTCACGCCCGTCCCCGACGCCCTGCCGATCGCGGGGCAGCCCGAGCCCGTGCTCCTGCCCGCTGCCGACACGCCGACGATCGACACGCTCGTCGCCCACGCGAACGAGGTCGCCCCGCGTGACGGCGCACCGTGGACCGCTGCCGACACGCTGAAGAACGTCGTGCTGGCGCTGACCCACCTCGACGGCACCCGCGAGGTCGTCGTGGTCGGACTGCCCGGTGACCGCGAGGTCGACCTGAAGCGCGCCGAGGTCGCCTTCGCACCGGCCGAGGTCGAGGCTGCCGGCGACGACGACTTCCGGAAGCACCCGGGCGTCTTCGTGAAGGGCTACATCGGCCCGCAGGTGCTCGGCTCCGCGAGCCCGTCGGGCATCCGCTACCTCGTCGACCCGCGCGTGGTCGAGGGGACGAGCTGGATCACCGGCGCGAACGAGCGCGGCGTCCACGTCTCCGGCCTCGTGATGGGTCGCGACTTCGCCGCGGACGGCGTCGCCGAGGTGTCCGACGTCCGTGCGGGCGACCCCGCTCCGGACGGCTCCGGCCCGCTCGAGACCGCCCGCGGCATGGAGATCGGTCACGTCTTCCAGCTCGGCCGCAAGTACGCCGAGGCGCTCGACCTCAAGGTGCAGGACGAGAACGGCAAGCTCGCGACGGTCACCATGGGGTCGTACGGCATCGGCGTGACGCGCATCATGGCGATCCTGGCCGAGGCGCACAACGACGAGAAGGGCCTGACCTGGCCGAAGGAGGTCGCCCCGTTCGACGTCCACGTCGTGGCGACGGGCAAGGACCAGGTCGCGTACGACCTCGCTGCGTCGCTCATCGACAGCCTCGAGGGCGAGCGGTACGACGTCGTGTACGACGACCGTCCGAAGGTGTCCCCGGGCGTGAAGCTCCGCGACGCCGAGCTGCTCGGTGTCCCGGTCGTCGTCGTCGCCGGGCGGAACGCCGCCGACGGTGTGGTCGAGCTCTGGGACCGCCGCTCGGGCGAGCGTCGGGACGTCCCGGTGGCCGAGCTGCTCGAGGCGGTCCGCGCGATCTGATCGCAACCCCTCCACGGACCGGAGGCGCGGTGTCGACCGGCACCGCGCCTCCGGTCCGTCTCGTGGTTCTGGGGTACGCTTGTAGCCGACTTCTGCGCAGTTCCACCCGCAGGAGCGACTCAGCTGAACACGGAGGCACCTCGGTGAAGATCGACCTCGCAGTCCTGCGACTCATGGAGCGCGAGCGGGAGATCCCGTTCGACGAACTCGTCCGCATCATCGAATCCGCCATCCTGACGGCGTACCAGAAGCACCGCGCGGAGAACGACGAGCCCGTCGACACCCAGACCCGTGTCGAGCTCGACCGCAAGTCCGGCGAGGTCTCCGTCTACGTGCCGGAGCGCGACGAGGACGGCACCGTCGTCGGCGAGGCCGTCGACCAGCCGAGCGACTTCGGCCGCATCGCCGCCTTCGCCGCGAAGCAGGTCATCAACCAGCGTCTGCGCGACATCGGCGACGACAAGATCCTCGGCCAGTTCCGTGGCAAGGAGGGCGACATCGTCGCGGGCGTGATCCAGCAGGGTCCGAACCCGAAGATGGTGCACGTCGACCTCGGCACGGTCGAGGCGATCCTGCCGCCCGAGGAGCAGGTGCCGGGCGAGGAGTACAAGCACGGCAACCGCATCCGCGTCTACGTCACGAGCGTCGGCCGCGGTGCCAAGGGCCCGCAGATCACGGTCTCGCGCACCCACCCGGGCCTGGTCCGGAAGCTCTTCGCGCTCGAGGTCCCCGAGATCGCGTCGGGCGTGGTCGAGATCACGTCGATCGCGCGTGAGTCCGGGCACCGCACCAAGCTCGCGGTGAAGGCGAACGAGCCGGGCGTCAACGCGAAGGGCGCCTGCATCGGCGAGCTCGGTGCGCGCGTCCGCGCCGTGACGACCGAGCTCGGTGCGGAGAAGATCGACATCGTCGACTACTCGTCCGACCTGGCCTCGTTCGTCGCGAGCGCACTGTCGCCCGCGAAGGTCACGAGCGCGTTCGTGCTCGACGCGTCGACGAAGGCGGTCCGTGCCCTGGTGCCGGACTACCAGCTGTCGCTCGCGATCGGAAAGGAAGGGCAGAACGCCCGTCTCGCCGCGAAGCTGACCGGTGCGCGCATCGACATCCAGCCGGACTCCATACTGGACGGCGACGAGTAGGACACGACCGTGTCGGGCGACGCTCGTCGCCCGGCACCGTTTCGCTGGTGGCGTGGCCCGTCCGGGCGCGCCGGATCGCGGTGGTCGGAGGCAAGGAGTATGGTGGTTCCCGTCAGAACATGCATCGGCAGTCGTCGTCGTGCTCCCCGGTCCTCCCTCCTCCGTGTCGTCGCCCTGAGCGACGGTCGCGTCGTGGCGGACCCGAAGGCAGTCATGCCGGGGCGGGGAGCCTGGCTCACCCCGACCGTCGAAGCACACGATCAGGCCGTCAAGCGCAGGGCCTACCGCCGCGCGCTCCGGCTCGACCGTGAACCGGACACGTCAGCGGTACGTGACTACCTCGAGGCGCTCAGCGCCGAAGAGCAGGCGCGTCACCGGGACACGACAGAACAGGCTGAACGGCTTATGGACAACTGATGAGCGGCTCGAAGTGAGACCCGTCATCCAGTGAGTCCTGCCCCCTTCGCGGGGTGGGACCCGTGAAGGAGAACAGTGGCAAAACCACGCGTACACGAGATCGCATCCGAACTCGGTGTCGACAGCAAGACCGCAATGGAGAAGCTCAAGGAACTCGGCGAGTTCGTCAAGGGCCCGAGCTCCAGTGTGGAACCCCCCGTCGCGCGCAAGCTCCGTGCTGCGCTGCAGGCGGACGGCGCCTCGACGGCGTCGAAGCCCGCGGCCTCGGCGAGCCCGAGCGCTCCCGCGAAGGCCGCTGCCCCGCGGTCCGGCGCCCCGAAGCCCGGCGGTCCCCGTCCGGGTCCGGCGCGTCCGGCTCCCGCGCCGAAGGCCGAGCCCGAGGTCGAGGCGCCCGTCGCCGAGACCCCGACGCCCGCCGCGCCGAAGTCGGTCGCGCAGCGCCAGGCTGAGGCCGAGGCTGCACAGAAGGCCGCGGCTGCCGAGAAGGCCGCCGCTGCCGAGCAGGCAGCGTCGGGTGAGCAGTCCGGCGACGACGCGAGCGCTCCGAAGAGCGACGCCGTCAAGCCGGGCGGCGCGCCGAAGCCCGGCTCCGCAGCCGGCCCCAAGCCCGGCGGCCCGAAGCCCGGCGCACGTCCGGGCAACAACCCCTACGCGTCCAGCCAGGGCATGGGCTCGCGCCCGCCGCGCCCCGGCAACAACCCGTACTCGTCCAACCAGGGCATGGGTCAGCGTCCCGCCGGCGGTGCCGGTGGCGGCAACGGCATCCCGCGTCCGGCCCCGCCGCGTCCCGGCGTGCCCCGTCCGGGCGCACCGCGTCCGGGTGGCCCCGGTCAGGCGAACCGTGCCCCCGGCTTCGGGCAGCGCCCGGGCCAGGGCGGCGGTCGTGGCGGCCCCGGTGGTCGTCCGGGTGGTGCCGGTGGTGCCGGTGGCGGCTTCCCGCGCCCGGCGTTCAGCGGTCCGCGTCCCGCCGGCGGCGGTGGCCGCGGTCGTGGCCCCGGTGGTGGTACCGCCGGTGCGTTCGGTCGCGGTGGCGGCAAGAGCCGTGCCCGCAAGTCGAAGCGGACGAAGCGCGCCGAGTACGAGATGCGGCAGGCGCCGTCGCTCGGCGGTGTGCAGGTCCCTCGTGGCGACGGCAACACGGTCGTGCGACTCCGTCGCGGTGCGAGCATCTCGGACTTCGCGGACAAGATCGACGCCATGCCCGGCAACCTGGTGACCGTGCTGTTCCACCTCGGTGAGATGGCCACGGCGACCGAGTCGCTGGACGAGGCCACGTTCGAGGTCCTCGGCGAGGAGCTCGGCTACAAGATCCAGATCGTGTCGCCGGAGGACGAGGACCGCGAGCTCCTCGAGGGCTTCGACATCGACATCGACGCCGAGTACGCCGACGAGGACGACTCCGTCCTGCAGCAGCGTCCCCCGGTCGTCACCGTCATGGGTCACGTCGACCACGGCAAGACCCGACTCCTCGACGCCATCCGCAACTCGAAGGTGGTCGAGGGCGAGGCCGGCGGCATCACGCAGCACATCGGTGCGTACCAGATCGTCACCGAGCACGAGGGCATCGAGCGTCCGATCACGTTCATCGACACCCCGGGTCACGAGGCCTTCACCGCCATGCGTGCCCGTGGTGCGCAGGTGACGGACATCGCGATCCTCGTGGTCGCGGCGGACGACGGCATCATGCCCCAGACGATCGAGGCGCTGAACCACGCGCAGTCGGCCAACGTGCCGATCGTGGTCGCGGTGAACAAGATCGACAAGGAGGGCGCGAACCCGGCGAAGGTCCGGCAGCAGCTCACCGAGTACAACCTGGTGGCCGAGGAGTACGGCGGCGACGTCATGTTCGTCGACGTGTCGGCGCGCAACAACGTCGGCATCCAGGACCTGCTCGACGCGGTGCTGCTCACGGCGGACGCCGGTCTCGACCTGCGTGCGAACCCCGACAAGGACGCCCGCGGTGTCGCGATCGAGGCCCGCCTCGACAAGGGTCGCGGTTCCGTCGCGACGGTGCTCATCCAGTCCGGCACGCTGCACGTCGGCGACGCCATCGTGGCGGGCACGGCCTACGGTCGCGTCCGTGCCATGACGGACGAGAACGGTGTGGCGGTCAAGGCCGCGACGCCGAGCCGTCCGGTCCAGGTGCAGGGTCTGTCGTCGGTGCCGCGCGCCGGTGACACCTTCCTGGTCACGGAGGAGGACCGCACGGCCCGCCAGATCGCCGAGAAGCGTGAAGCGGCCGAGCGCAACGCCCAGCTGGCCAAGGCCCGCAAGCGCATCTCGCTCGAGGACTTCACCCGTGCTCTCGAGGAGGGCAAGGTCGACTCGCTCAACCTCATCATCAAGGGTGACGTCTCCGGTGCCGTCGAGGCACTCGAGCAGTCGCTCCTGGACATCGAGGTCGACGACAGCGTCCAGCTCCGCATCCTGCACCGCGGTGTGGGTGCGATCACGGAGTCGGACATCGACCTGGCCACGATCGACAACGCGATCGTCGTCGGCTTCAACGTCCGCCCGGACGTCAAGGCCCGCGAGCGTGCGGCGCGCGAAGGCATCGACGTGCGCTTCTACTCGGTCATCTACAACGCACTCGAGGACATCGAGCAGTCCCTCAAGGGCATGCTCAAGCCCGAGTACGAAGAGGTCCAGTCGGGTGTCGCCGAGATCCGCGAGGTGTTCCGCTCCTCGAAGTTCGGCAACATCGCCGGTGTCATCGTCCGCTCCGGCACGATCACGCGCAACGCCAAGGCGCGCGTCATCCGTGACGGTGTGGTGCTCGCCGACGGCCTGGCCATCGAGTCGCTGCGTCGCTTCAAGGACGACGTCACCGAGGTCCGCACGGACTTCGAGGCCGGTATCGGTCTGGGCAAGTACAACGACATCCAGATCGGCGACGAGATCGAGACCACCGAGCTCGTCGAGAAGCCGCGCGACTGACGCCTGGCTATCCTGGACCCCGCTCCTCCCTCGGGAGGGGCGGGGTCCGTCCCGTTCCACCAGTAGATTCCCTGCCCCAGGAGGCACCCATGGCCGATCCGCAGCGCGCTCGCAAGATGGCGGACCGCATCAAGGAAGTCGTCGCACGGCGGCTCGACAAGGGGCTGCGCGACCCGCGCCTCGGCTTCGTCACGATCACCGACGTCCGCGTGACGGGCGACCTGCAGCACGCGTCGGTGTTCTACACGGTCTACGGCACCGACGAGGAGCGTGCCGACTCGGCCACCGCGCTCAAGGCCGCGACCGGGATGCTCCGCAGCGAGGTCGGCAAGAACATCACGGCGCGGCTCACCCCGTCGCTGGAGTTCATCGCGGACGCCCTGCCCGAGACGTCGGCCCACATGGAGGACCTGCTCGTCCAGGCGCAGCAGCGTGACGCGCAGGTGCGCGCCGCGTCGGCCGGCGCACAGTACGCCGGTGATGCCGACCCGTACAAGCACGACGAGGACGAGGACGAGGAGCGCGACGAGCGCGCCTGACCTGCCGCAGCACCACGACGGCCGCCGGACACCCCGTCCGGCGGCCGTCGTGGTGCGACGGGCGGCCGATCGGCCACGGGGCAGGCGGGGCCGTCAGGCGGCGGGCCCGACGGCCGTCAAGCGTCGGGCAGTCGGTACCCGGACGCGTCGTCGCCGACCACGAGTCCGTCGCGCAGCAGGGACGCGAGCGCCCGGGCTCGCTGCTCGGCGTCCGGCCACACCAGGTCGACCTCGTCGCGCGTGACGGGCACGTCGCTGGCCCGCAGCTCGGCCATCACCAGACCGCGCACCTGGCGGTCGCTGCCGGCGAAACGCGCCTGCTTCGGCGCCCGTGGCCCGTCGTGCTCCGGGTACCCGGCAGCCCGCCAGGCACACCGGTCGGCGATCGGGCACGCGTCGCACGCGGGCGAACGGGCGGTGCAGACGAGCGCGCCGAGCTCCATCACCGCGGCGTTCGTGGCCGCTGCGGTGTCGCGGTCCTCGGGGAGCACCGAGTCCATGAGCGGCAGGTCCCGCTTCGCGTTCGCCGGTCCGGGCTCGCCCTCACCGAGGACCGCACGGGCGAGCACACGGCGGACGTTCACGTCGACCACGGGGTGCCGGTCGCCGTACGCGAAGACCGCCACGGCGCGGGCGGTGTAGTCACCGATGCCGGGCAGGGCGAGGAGCGCGTCGACGTCGCGCGGGACCACGTTGTCGTGCTGCTCGGCGATCACGGTCGCCGCCGCGTGCAGTGCGAGCGCCCGTCTCGGGTAGCCGAGCCGGTCCCACGCGCGGACCGCGTCGCCGGGGGGTGACGCCGCGAGGTCCGCAGGCGTCGGCCACCGGGTGAGCCACGCCTCCAGACGGGGGACGACCCGCGCGACCTGCGTCTGCTGCAGCATGATCTCGCTGACCAGCGTGCCCCAGGCGGGGAACCCCGGCCGCCGCCACGGCAGGTCGCGGGCCTCGGCGCGGAACCAGGCCACCAGCGGGGACGCGATGTCGGGACGGCTCCGGTCCGTCGGGTTCTCCACAGCCGGTCGGGAGGCTCCGCTCGCGTTCACCACGACAGCCTACGGTGGGTGCATGGCACGCTGGGCACCGCAGGAGACCGACACGATGGCCGCGATCGCGAGCGAGGTGATCGCGCAGGTCGGGACGAACCGGACCGTCGTCGGCATCGACGGGCAGGACGGCACCGACCTCGAACGGGTCGCCGCGGCGCTCGTCGGGGCCTTCCAGCAGCAGGGGGTGTCCGCGATGGCTGCCGCTGCGCCGTCCGCCGACCTCGACGTCCTCCGCGCCGACGTCGTGACGCCGTTCCGCACGACCGGGGCCGGGGAGGGCGTGCTCGTCGTGCACGGGCAGGGACTGCTCGCACCGGGTCCGCGGGGGCTCTGGCGCTGGTCGCTGTGGGTGGAGCAGGAGGACGGCCGCCTCGAGCGTCGAGCGGACGTCAAGATCGCCGCCTCGGCCGTGCTCGACGTGACGGACCCGGACCACCCCCGTCGCGAGTGGAACGACGCCTGCTGACCACACCGGGCAGGTCGGGCTGACGCACGTCGCTGGTACCCTCGTCCGGTGCTCGCTACCCCGCCTGACGGCATCCTCCTCGTCGACAAGCCGCAGGGCATCTCCAGTCACCGGGTGGTGTCGATCGCACGTCGGCGCCTCGGCCTGAAGAAGATCGGCCACGCGGGCACCCTCGACCCGATGGCGACCGGTCTGCTGCTGCTCGGCGCCGGACCGTCCACCCGGCTCCTCACGCACCTGGTCGGACTCGGGAAGACCTACACGGCGACGATCCGACTGGGCGTCGGGACGGACTCGGACGACGCGGACGGCACGCCGACGTCAGCCGTCGGGGTCGCGGACGCCGACGTGTCCGACGACGCCATCGAGCGTGCGGTCGCAGCGCAGCGCGGGGTGATCGACCAGGTGCCCTCGACGGTCAGTGCGATCAAGGTCGACGGGCGACGGGCCTACGACCTCGCCCGGAAGGGCGAGGAGGTCGTGCTGCGCTCCCGCACCGTCACGGTGTCCCGCTTCGAGGTCACCGGCCGCGACGACCACACCGTCACCGTCGACGGTGCAGCGGTCCCCGTCGTGGACCTCGACGTCGTGGTCGACTGCTCCTCGGGCACCTACGTCCGGGCGCTCGCGCGTGACGTCGGGGCGGCCCTCGGCACCGGCGCCCACCTCACGGCGCTCCGCCGCACCGCCGTCGGCCCCTTCGCCGTCGCGGACGCGGTGGACCTCGAGGACGAATCGGTCGACGTCGCGGCGGCCCTGGCACGCCCGGCGGACGTCGCGCGTCGACTGTTCGACGTCGTCACGCTCGACGCAGCCGCGTCGAAGGACCTCACGGACGGCAAGCGGGTCGCGGTCGAGCACCCCGACCACGACGGACCGGTCGCTGCTGTCGCGCAGGACGACGACCGGCTGGTCGGCCTCGTCTCGGTGCGGCGCGGTCGGTTGCGGGTCATCACCAACTTCCCGGCCCCGGCGACCGTCGGGACGACGACGGACGGAGCGCGCGCGTGATCGAGTGGTTCATGTGGGTGCAGCTGGCGGTGGCCGTGGTCGCCGGGCTGTTCGCCGTGGTCGTCGGGTTCCTCGGCTGGAAGCCCAACGACTACACCGTCGGCTCCCTCGCCCTCATCGAGCTGCTGCTCCTGGCGCAGGGCGTGGTCTCGCTCGTCCTCCCCGCCGTCGGCAGTCCGCCGCAGGGCAACGCGCTCGAGTTCGGGGTGTACGCCGTGTCGGTGCTGCTCGTGCCGCCGGCAGCGATCCTGTGGGCCCTGATCGACCGGACGAAGTGGAGCACGGTCGTGCTCGGCGCCGGGGCGTTCACCGTCGCGGTGATGGTCTACCGCATGTACCAGATCTGGTTCGCGCTGAACTGAGCCCGCCGTCGTCGCCGGTGCCCGCTCGTCCGCGCGCGTCACCCGTCGTCGGTAGACTCGTCGCCGTGGCGAACAGATCCTCCCTCGCGACCGGCATCGGCCGCGTCCTCATCGCCGTGTACGGCATCCTCGCCCTCGCGGCGACCGGGCGCAGCGTCGTCCAGATCATCGAGAAGTTCTCCTTCGCACCGTTCGCCTACACGCTGAGCGCCGTCGCCGCCGTCGTCTACATCGTGGCGATGATCGCGCTCATCGCCCCCGGCCGTGCCTGGTACCGCGTCGCCTGCGTGACCATCGGGTTCGAGATGGCCGGCGTGCTGGTCGTCGGCACCCTGTCGCTCCTCGACCGTCAGCTCTTCCCGGACGACACCGTGTGGTCGTACTACGGCCTCGGCTACCTCTTCGCACCGCTCGTGCTCCCGATCGCCGGGCTCTGGTGGCTCCGCAAGCACCACCGCACCGCCGTCGCCGGACCCGCTGGTGCGTCGGCGACGGTCGGCGAGTAGGGATCGACGTGCAGTACTACGACGACGTCGCCGACGTGGCGCAGGGCTTCGGACCGAGTGCGGTCACCATCGGCAAGTTCGACGGCGTCCACGTCGGACACCGGGCGGTGATCGCGCACCTCGAACGCGCCGCCCGTGAGCGCGGACTGGTGTCCACCGTGGTGACCTTCGACCGCCACCCGCTCAGCGTCATCGACCCCGAACGGGTTCCGCCGGCGCTGACGAGCACCCCGCAGCGACGCGAGCTCCTCGAGGGCATCGGGGTCGACGCCATGCTCCTGCTGCGCTTCGACCAGGACCTGCAGTCGCAGGCCCCCGAGGCGTTCGTCTCCGAGATCCTCGTCGGCACCCTGCACGCCGAGCTCGTGTTCGTCGGCAGCGACTTCCGGTTCGGCGCCCGCGGTGCCGGCGACGTCGCGCTCCTGCGTCGACTGGGGGAGCAGCACGGCTTCCGCGTCGAGCTCATCGACGACGTCGACCTGCGCGACGACGTGCGCCCCGCCGACGAGCGACGCGTCTCGTCCACCTGGATCCGCGAGCTGCTCGGTGACGGACGTGTGGCCGAGGCTGCCCGTCTGCTCGGGCGCGAGCACGCGGTCCGGAGCACGGTGGTGCACGGGAACCAGCGTGGTCGGGCCATGGGGTACCCGACGGCGAACCTCGACCCTGCGTGCGAGGGCTTCGTCCCGGCCGACGGCGTCTACGCGGCTCGCGTGCTGCACGAGGGCACGGTGTACCCGGCGGCGGTGTCCGTCGGCAACAACCCGACGTTCCAGGGCGTCCCGGCGAAGCAGATCGAGGCGCACCTGCTCGACGTCGACATCGACCTGTACGGGGACACCATCTCGGTGCTGTTCGTGTCGTTCGTCCGCGGCATGGTCGCGTTCTCGTCGATGGACGAGCTCGCGGCCCAGATGCGGCAGGACGACCTCGACATCCGGCTGTTGCTCGGACTGCCCGCGCCGGTCTGACGCCGGGCCGGGCCCGCCCTGCGCGAGTCTCGGCCAGCCCTGCGCGGGTCTCGGCCGGCCAGGGGCGAGTCTCGGCCAACCGAGGGCGAGTCTCGGCCTGAGCGACACGTCTCGCGCGTCCGAGCACGAGCACCGTCGCTCAGCCCGAGACTCGGCTCGCAGCTCGCAGCTCGCAGCTCGCAGCTCGCAGCACGCAGCGACGCAGGACGCCCCGCGACCGATCAACGGTCACGGGGCGTCCTGCGCGGTGCTGATCAGCTCCCGAGGGCGTCGAGCCAGATCTTGCGGGCGTCGAGGGCCTCTTGCGCCGCCGTGATCTTGCGGGCGTCACCGGAGGCCTGTGCGGCCTCGAGCTCGGCCTGGAGCTTGCCGATGGCGTCCTCGAGCTGACTGGCGAGGCCGGACTGTCGCGCCTTGCGCTCCGGGTCCGAGGCCTTCCAGTGCTCGTCCTCGAGGCTTCGGACGTGGTCCTCGACCGCGCGCAGGCGGTCCTCGATCCGGCGGACGTCGCCGCGGGGGACCTTGCCGATCTCGTCCCACCGGCGCTGGATGTCCGTCAGGGTCCGGCGTGCGGCGACGCGGTCGGTCTGCTGCAGCAGCGGCTCGGCCTCGGTCAGCAGGGCCTGCTTCGCGACGAGGTTCGCGCTGAACTCCTCGTTCTCGACGGCGGCCTCGGCGTGGCGCTGCTCGAACAGCACGTCGCCGGCTGCCTTGAACCGTGCCCAGAGTGCGTCGTCGTGGCGCTTGCCGGCGCGCCCGGCCCGCTTCCAGTCGTCGAGCAGCTCGCGGTAGGCCGGGATGCCGTCCGTCCCGCGGGTCGCGAGCGCCTCGGCCTGCTGCACGAGCTCCTGCTTGCGGTTCCGCGCGTCGCGGTGCTGCGCGTCGAGCTCCGAGTAGAAGGCACGGCGGTGCTGGTCGACCGTCGAGCGGGCGGCACGGAAGCGCTTCCAGAGGTCGTTCGCGTCGTTCTTCGGCAGGCGCGGACCGTCGTGCTGGTGCTGCTGCCAGCGGGCGAACACGTCGTCGAGCTGCGCGGTGATCTGCTTCCACTGCGCGCGGGCCGGGTCGACGGCGGCGAGCGACTCGGCCTCCTCGACCAGGGACGCGCGGTACGCGAGCGCGTCCGTGAGCGCCTGCTGCGCCTGTGCCTGCTGCTCCTTGGTGAGCGACCCCACCTGCTCCGACAGGCTCGCGACACGGTTCTCGAGCGACTTCAGGTCGCCGACGACCCGGGCCTCGGCGACCTGCGTGCGCAGGTGCTCGACGGTCCGGGCGACGTCGTTCGCCGAGGCGCCACGCTGGACGCGCTGCTCGGCGATCTTCACCTGCCCCTCGAGGTCGGCGTACTTGCGCGCGAAGTACGCGAGGGCCTCGTCCGGGGTGGCGTCCGGGTACTCGCCGACAGCCTTCTCGCTGTCGTCGTACCGGACGTACACCGTCCCGTTCTCGTCGACCCGGCCCCAGGTCGTTGCTTCGTCAGGTCCCACAGGTCTCGCCTCGATCGTGGTCGTGCATCACCGACGTCCCCGTCGGCACGGTCAGGTCGTCAGCCTATTGCACCGGAGGGGCGCGGGGGCCAGTGGGACGTGCGGGCTGTGGACGACCGCGGACCCGGGTCCGTGGCGACCCGGTCCGGTCAGCCGTCCTTCCGGATGGTCGCGCCGGTGATCGTCGTGGCGACCTCCGGCTCGCCGGTGCCGTCGGACCCCGCCGACGCGATGCCCTTCGAGGTGATCTCGCGCTCCAGGTCGCCGAGCCCGCTCGTGACCTTGCCGACCACGGTGTAGCCGCCCGTCGACGCGTCGAGCGTCGTGTCGCCGTAGACGATGAAGAACTGCGTGGACTGCGAGTACGGCGACGCGCCGCGCGCGATCGCCAGCGTGCCCTCGGCGTAGCGGCCGTCGCTCGGGACGTTCTCGAGCGGGCCGTACTGGAACCCGGCGTCACCCGTGCCGTCCCCGTTCGCCGAGCCGCACTGCAGGAACCGGAAGTCGGTGCTGTCGGCCAACCGGTGGCAGGTGGTGCCCTCGTAGAACTGCTTCCGGATGAGGTCGATCTCCACGCTCGCCGCCTGCGGAGCGGCCGCGCCGTCGAGCTCGATGCCGAGCTCGACGTCCTTGTTCAGCGTCAGCGTGCCGGTCCAGGTCGCCCCGTCCGCTATGCCCTTGCTCGGCACCTTCCCGGTGTTGCCGGCCGTCGCACTCGCCGACGGGGTCGGGGTGGACGTGGCACTCGCGCTCGCGTCCGGTGCATCGCCGGCCCGCGATCCTGCGAAGGCGAGCTGCGACCCGGTGGCGAGCGCCGCCACGAGCACGAGCACACCCGCGCCGACGAAGTTGTCCCGCACCCTCCGGCGTCGCTGCCGGTCGTGCAGGCCCTGTCGGGCCTGGTACAGACGGAGCCGCTCACGCGCCTCGCGGTTGTCGCGCGCCTGGTTCTTCGGTGCCACGGTGCTGATCGGACCTCTCGTCGACTGTGCCGACGAGCGTAGCGGACCGAGGGGGACGCCCGGCCTGGAGGCACGCAGCACGTCGGCGGTCCGGCCTACCATCGGAGCATGGCAGCGGATCGATCGGGCATGCGCGCGCCCACGACGGGTGGTCGCGCCGGGTTGGCTCAGGGGTCCGTCCCGCTGGCGGTGCGGATGCGTCCGACGAGCCTGGACGAGGTCGCGGGGCAGCAGCACCTGCTCGGGCGGGGCAGTCCGCTGGTGCAGCTCGCCACCGGGACGCGTGAGAACCCCGGCGGGGTGTCGGTGATCCTCTGGGGGCCGCCCGGCACCGGCAAGACGACCCTGGCGCAGGCGATCGCGCGGCAGTCCGGTCGCGAGTTCGTGGAGCTCTCGGCCGTGACGGCCGGCGTGAAGGACGTGCGCGAGGTCATGGAGAAGGCCCTCACGCACCGCGACCTGTACGGCTCGACCACCGTGCTGTTCCTCGACGAGATCCACCGCTTCAGCAAGGCCCAGCAGGACGCGCTGCTGCCCGGTGTCGAGAACGGGTGGGTCATCCTCATCGCCGCGACGACCGAGAACCCCTCGTTCTCCGTGATCTCCCCGCTGCTCTCCCGTTCCCTGTTGCTCACCCTCAAGCCGCTCACGGACGAGGACCTCGGCATGCTCGTGGACCGGGCGGTCGAGGACCCGAGGGGCCTGGGCGGCTCGGTCGTCCTCGGGGACGACGCTCGTTCGGCGATCGTCCGGCTGTCCTCCGGCGACGCGCGTCGGGCTCTCACCGCGCTCGAGGCCGCCGCATCCTCCGCGATCGCGGCGCGCACCGGCGATGCGGACGACGACGAGGACGAACCGCGCGACGACGTCGCCCTCGACGACGTCGAGACGGTGCCGCTGGTCGACGCCGACACGGTGGCCGCCGCGGTGGACCGTGCCCTGCTGCGGTACGACCGACAGGGCGACGAGCACTACGACGTCATCAGCGCCTTCATCAAGTCGGTCCGGGGGAGCGACGTCGACGCCGCGCTGCACTACCTCGCACGGATGATCGAGGCAGGCGAGGACCCGCGGTTCATCGCACGGCGCATCATCATCTCGGCGTCCGAGGACATCGGCATGGCGGATCCGCAGGCCCTGCCGATCGCCGTCGCGGCCGCGCAGGCGGTGCAGCTCATCGGGATGCCCGAGGGGCGCATCCCGCTGGCCGAGGCCGTGGTCTACCTGGCGACGGCCCCGAAGTCGAACGCGTCCTACAACGGCGTGAACGCGGCGGTGGCGGACGTCAAGGCCGGGCGGATGGGCGTCGTCCCGGCGCACCTGCGCGACGCGCACTACCCCGGCGCGAAGCGGCTCGGGCACGGCAAGGGCTACGTCTACTCGCACGACGCCGAGCACGGGGTCGCCCGGCAGCAGTACCTGCCCGACGCCCTCGAGGGCACGGAGTACTACACGCCGACCGGCAACGGGTACGAGCGTGAGGTCGGGCCCCGGCTCGAGCGACTCCGGAAGATCACCCGCGGCGAGTGACGCCCGGTGCTTCTCCGGGCCTCTCGATGCTGCTATCGTTGACGGGCCTACGTCCTGGTCCTCGCGTGCGGCTGCGCCGAGGACAGAGTCCCGCTCCGGCGGGACGGGGACAGAGGTTCGGACTGTAGCCGTCCGATCCCACAGGCTCATCCCTCTGGATCCCGTCGCCGGGACCGCGCGCACGAGTGCGTGCCGTGTCCGGCGAGTCATTCAGTTCAGACAGAGAAAAGGACCCTGTGTCTACCAAGTCACGCACCCGCAGCAAGACCCGCCTCTCGCGCGCGCTCGGCATCCCGCTGACGCCGAAGGCGGCCCGCTACCTCGAGAAGCGCCCCTACGGCCCCGGTGAGCACGGCCGTACCCGCCGTCGTGCGGACAGCGACTACGCCGTCCGCCTCCGTGAGAAGCAGCGTCTGCGCGCCCAGTACGGCATCCGCGAGAAGCAGCTCCGCATCGTCTTCGAAGAGGCCCGCAAGACGAAGGGCCTGACCGGTGAGAACCTGGTCGAGCTCCTCGAGCAGCGCCTCGACGCCCTCGTGCTGCGTGCCGGCTTCGCCCGCACCACCGCGCAGGCGCGCCAGCTGATCGTGCACCGTCACATCCTGGTCGACGGCAAGCTCGTCGACCGTCCCTCCTTCCGCGTGAAGGAGGGCCAGATGATCCACGTCAAGCAGCGCTCCGAGTCCCTCGAGCCCCTCCAGGTCGCCGCTGCCGGTGGTCACCTCGAGGTCCTGCCGAAGGTCCCGGGCTACCTCGAGGTCGAGATCGAGAAGCTCCAGGCCCGCCTGGTCCGTCGCCCGAAGCGCGCCGAGGTCCCCGTGACCTGTGAAGTGCAGCTCGTCGTCGAGTACTACGCAGCTCGCTGATCCACGGATCACGCCCGAACGGCGGGTCGTCCTCTCAGGAGGACGGCCCGCCGTTCGGCGTCCCGGCCGTCCCACGCCACTACACTCGTTCGGGCACGCACCGCTCGCGTGCGCGAGAGGGAGAGGGAGAGGCACCGTGAAGCAGCTGTTCTTCGTCGCCGTCGGCGTCGTCATCGGCTTCGCCGCCGCGCACCGGATCGCGAACACACCCGGCGGCGCCCGCCTCTTCGCGGACGTGAACGCCAAGACGAAGGCGTTCACCGACGCCGTCGCCGACGGGTACCGCTCCCGCGAGGCCGAACTCCGCACCGACGCCTGAGCGTCACCGCGCCCCAGCTCCCACGCACCCTCCGCCGACCTGAATCAGGAAGCACCATGCAGACCGCAGAGATCCGCCGCCGTTGGCTCCAGTTCTTCGGCGACCGCGGACACACCGTCGTCCCGTCCGCGTCGCTCGTCTCGGACGACCCGTCGCTGCTCTTCACGGTCGCCGGCATGGTCCCGTTCATCCCGTACCTGACCGGGTTGGTCCCCGCACCGTACCCGCGCGCGACGAGCGTGCAGAAGTGCATCCGGACCAACGACATCGAGGAGGTCGGCAAGACCCCTCGGCACGGCACGTTCTTCCAGATGAACGGCAACTTCTCCTTCGGGGACTACTTCAAGGAGCAGGCGATCCAGTACGCCTGGCAGTTCCTGACGACGCCGGAGTCGGACGGCGGCCTCGGGTTCTCGGCCGACGACCTGTGGGTCACGGTCTACGAGGACGACGACGAGGCGATCGCCTTCTGGAAGCAGCACTCGTCGCTGCCGGACGACCGGATCCAGCGCCTCGGCAAGGACACCAACTACTGGTCGACCGGGCAGCCCGGACCCGCCGGCCCGTGCTCCGAGATCTTCTTCGACCGCGGCCCGGAGTACGGCATCGACGGCGGCCCGGCGACCGACGACGACCGCTACGTCGAGATCTGGAACCTGGTGTTCATGCAGTACCAGATCGCCGACGTCCGGTCGAAGTACGACTTCACGATCACCGGCGAACTGCCGAACAAGAACATCGACACGGGCATGGGGCTCGAGCGCGTCGCCTTCATCAAGCAGGGCGTCGACAACATGTACGAGATCGACCAGGTGCGTCCGGTGCTGGACCGCGCCGCAGCGATCTCGGGCCGTCAGTACGGCGCCGTGCACGAGGACGACGTCCGGATGCGGGTCATCGCCGACCACGTCCGATCGTCGCTCATGCTCATCGCGGACGGCGTCACCCCGTCGAACGAGGGCCGCGGGTACATCCTCCGCCGTCTGCTCCGCCGCACGGTGCGCGCCATGCGCCTGCTCGGCGTCGAGGGTGCGACCTTCCCGCAGCTCTTCCCGGCGTCGCGCGACGCCATGCGCGAGGCCTACCCGGAGGTCGCCGGTGACTACGACCGGATCGCCCGGATCGCCTACGCGGAGGAGGAGACGTTCCTCCGCACGCTGGCGCAGGGCACCACGATCCTCGACGTCGCGGTCGAGCGCGCGAAGCAGGACGGTGCCCCCTCGATCGGCGGCGACACCGCGTTCCTCCTCCACGACACGTTCGGCTTCCCGATCGACCTGACGATGGAGATGGCGGACGAGGCCGGCGTCCGGGTCGACCGCGGGGCGTTCGAGACCCTGATGTCGGAGCAGCGTGCCCGCGCCAAGGCCGATGCGAAGAGCAAGAAGACCGCCCTCGCCGACCTCAGTGTCTACAGCGCCTTCCGCGCGAAGGGCGAGACGGTCTTCCTGGGCTACGACGCGCTCGAGGCCGAGTCCGCCGTGCTCGGCATCATCGTGGGCGGCGTCAGCGTCGACCGCGCCGTCGCCGGTGACATCGCCGAGGTGATCCTCGGTGAGACGTCCCTGTACGCCGAGTCCGGCGGTCAGGACGCCGACCAGGGGTCGATCGTCGGCAACGGCTTCGACCTCGAGGTGCTCGACGTGCAGCGCCCGGTCGCCGGGCTCTGGAGCCACACCGTGCAGGTCCGCTCCGGCGAGGTCGGCGTCGGTGACGCCGCCACGACGGTCGTCGACGGCGAGTACCGCCGCGGCGCGACCCAGGCGCACTCGGCGACGCACCTGGTCAACGCGGCGCTGCGCGACGTGCTCGGACCGGAGGCCCTGCAGGCCGGCTCGTACAACAAGTCGGGCTACATGCGCCTCGACTTCTCCTGGTCGCAGCCGGTCTCCGGTGCCACCCGCTCGGAGATCGAGGAGGTCGTGAACGCGGCGATCCGCTCGGACCTCGCGGTGCAGACGCGCGTGCTGCCGCTCGACGAGGCCAAGGCGCTCGGTGCGCAGGCGCTGTTCGGCGAGAAGTACGGCGCCGAGGTCCGCATGGTCGACATCGGTGGTCCGTGGTCGCGCGAGCTCTGCGGTGGCACCCACGTCGCCTCCAGCGCGCAGGTCGGCCTCGTCAACCTGGTCGGGGAGTCGAGCGTCGGCTCGACCAACCGTCGCGTCGAGGCCCTCGTCGGACTCGAGGGCTTCCGCGACCTGGCCGTCGAGCGGACGATCGTGTCGCAGCTCTCGAGTGCGCTGAAGGCTCCCCGTGAGGACCTGCCGACCCGCGTGCAGGGCCTGATGGAGGACCTGCGCACCGCCCAGAAGCGGATCGCCGAGTTCGAGTCCGCCAACCTGCAGCAGCGGGTGCCGTCGATCGCACGCCGGGCCGAGACGGTCGGCGCGGTCACCGTGGTCGCCGAGACGGTCGACGGCCTGCAGTCCGGGGACGACCTGCGTGCCCTCGCGACGGGCGTGCGCGGTCAGCTCGGGGACGGTGCCGCGGTCGTGGTGCTCGGTGCCGTGATCAGCGGCAAGCCCGTGGTGATCGTCGCGACGAACGACGCGGCGCGGTCGGCCGGCATGCAGGCGGGTCCCCTCGCCAAGGAGGCAGCCGGTGTCCTCGGCGGCGGTGGCGGCGGCAAGCCCGACCTCGCCCAGGGCGGTGGCACCGATGCGGCGGCGCTGCCCGCGGCGCTGCGCGCCGTGACCGCACGACTGGCGGGCTGATCGTGCCGGTGCGTCCGGGCCGCCGGCTCGGCGTCGACGTCGGCAAGGCCCGCATCGGCGTCGCGGTCTGCGACCGCGACGGCCTGCTGGCCACCCCGGTCGAGACGGTGCCCCGGGCCCAGGCGACCGACGTGCGCCGGATCGTCGAACTGGCCGACGAGTACGACGTGCTCGAGATCGTCGTGGGGCTGCCGCTCTCGATGTCGGGTGACGACACCCCGTCGACCGCCGATGCCAGGGGCTTCGCGGAGCGGCTGGCCGAGCACCGGACCGTACGGCTGGTCGACGAACGGCTCTCGACGGTGACGGCGCAGCGCGGTCTGCACCAGGCCGGGAAGAACACCAAGAAGTCCCGCGCCGTGATCGACCAAGCGGCCGCTGTTATCATCCTGCAACACGCGCTCGACCACGAGCGTGCGTCCAGCGCCGCTCCCGGCGCAACGCTCCCCTGACCGACCGGCCCCGGGACGGGTCGGGAGACCGTCGTTCCCGGACCGATGGGGCCCAGGTGGAGCCCCCGACCCGAGAGACCGAGGATCCCTTGGCAGACGACCTGGACTGGGACGCGATCATCGCGCCCGGTGACGACGCAGGGCGGCGACGTCGCCCCACCGACCCCGACGCCGAGCCCGACCGACCGATGTCCCGTCGTGAGGCGCGTGCTGCCGAGGCAGCCGAGTCCGAGCGGGCGCGGCGGGCGCCGGCGGAGGACACCGACGGTCGTCGTCCGGCGGACCAGGACCCGGCGTCGCAGCCCTCGACGGCGGCGACGCGACCGGCATCGCCGGCGGACGCCCCGGTCGCGCGGTCGGACGACGAGCTCCACCCGGACGTCCGAGCACTCCTGACCGGGGAGCTCCGGGCGCCCGATGCGCAGGCGGTGCGTGCGGCGCGGGCCGAGGCCGGCCCGGGCCGGGCCACGCGTGACGCGGGCGTCGTCGACGGTTCCGCTGCCGCCGCGGGCGGGCCTGCCGGAGCCGACCGGGGAACCGGCGGTACCGGAGGCGGACGTGGGCGTGGTGCCGGAGGCGGGGGAGCCTCCCGGCCGCCACGCGAACCGCGGCCGAAGCGGCGACGTGGCCCGCTCGTGGCGGGCATCGTGATCGTCGCCCTCGTCCTGGGCGGCGGCGTCGGCGCGTACGCCTTCGCCGCACCCAAGGTGCAGCAGGTGCTCAGTGCGATCGGCGGGTCCAGTGAGCCCGACGACTACACCGGCGACGGGACGAGCAAGGTCACCGTGACCATCAAGCAGGGCGACATCGGCGAGGACGTCGCGAAGACCCTGCAGCGCAGCGGTGTCGTGAAGAGCTCGAAGGTGTTCTACAAGCTGCTGTTGACCTCACCGGACGTCTCGTTCCAGCCGGGCTCGTACGAGCTCAAGAAGGAGATGAGCTCGAAGGCCGCACTCGACGCGCTCAAGGACTCCGACAACCGCGTCCAGGCCTCGATCGTGATCCCCGAGGGGACCGCGCTGCAGGACATCGAGGCGGGGATGGTCTCGAAGGCGGGGCTGACCGAGGCCGAGGTCAGCGCAGCGGCGAAGGACGTGCAGGCGTACGGGCTCCCGTCCGGCGTGACGACCCTCGAGGGATGGCTCTTCCCGGCGACGTACCCGATCAACCCCGGGTGGACCGCGAAGCAGTACTTCCAGTCGATGGTCGACACGATGAAGGAGCACCTGGCCGCAGCCGGCGTGGCCGAGGGTGACCAGGAGCGGGTCGTCGTCTTCGCCTCGCTCGTGCAGAAGGAGGCCGGCCTGGCTGCCGACTACCCGAAGGTCGCGCGGGTGTTCCAGAACCGGCTCGACATCGACATGGCGCTGCAGTCGGACGCGACCGTCGCCTACGGGACGGGCAACACGCACAAGGTGACCACGACCGACGAGGAGCGAGCGGACGCGGGCAACGCGTACAACACCTACGTGCACAAGGGTCTGCCCCCGGCACCGATCTCGAACCCCGGCGACCTGGCCATCAAGGCCGTCACGAACATGGCCGACGGGAAGTGGCTCTACTTCGTGACGGTCGACCTCGACACGGGTGAGACCGTCTTCTCGGACACGTACGCGGAGCA
Source organism: Curtobacterium sp. BRD11 (assembly GCF_031844345.1). Lineage (NCBI taxonomy): Bacteria > Bacillati > Actinomycetota > Actinomycetes > Micrococcales > Microbacteriaceae > Curtobacterium > Curtobacterium sp. BRD11. Next base: position 730,726 of record NZ_JAUZUZ010000001.1, on the reverse strand, counting down.
CCAGGTGGCCGTGAAGCAGTTCCAGGCCTGGCTCCGCGCACACCCCGAGTACCAGTAGGCCCGCGGCGGTCCGGTCGCGTCGCACGACCGGACCCTGTGGGAGGATGGTCGACATGCTTCGTTGGTTGACCGCTGGTGAGTCCCACGGACCCGAACTCATCGCGATGCTCGAGGGCCTGCCCGCGGGCGTCCCGGTGTCGTTCGAGTCCATCCGCGCCGACCTCGCGCGTCGGAAGCTCGGCTACGGGCGCGGGTCGCGGATGAAGTTCGAGCAGGACGAGCTCCACGTCTCGGGCGGCGTCCGCCACGGGTACTCGCTCGGCAGCCCGATCGCCATCCGCATCGGCAACACCGAGTGGCCCAAGTGGGTCGAGGTCATGAGTCCCGAGCCGGTCGAGTCGACCGAGATGTCCCGTGGTCGCAGCGCGCCCCTGACCCGACCGCGTCCCGGACACGCCGACCTGGTCGGCATGCAGAAGTACGGGTTCGACGAGGCCCGGCCGATCCTCGAACGCGCGTCCGCTCGCGAGACGGCGGCGCGGGTCGCCCTCGGCGCGGTCGCGAAGTCCTTCCTGGCCGAGCTCGGCATCCGCTCGATCGCCCACACCCTGCAGGTCGGCACCGTCCGCGTGCCCGACGGCACGCCGCTGCCCCTGCCCGACGACGTCGACCGCCTGGACGAGGACCAGCTCCGCTGTGCCGACCCGGAGACCTCCGCGCGGATGGTCACCGAGGTCGAGGCGGCGAAGAAGGACGGCGACACCCTCGGCGGGGTCGTCGAGGTCCTGTTCTACGGCGTCCCGCCTGGGCTCGGCTCCCACGTGCACTGGGATCGTCGTCTCGACGCGCGACTCGCCGCGGCGATCATGGGCATCCAGGCGATCAAGGGCGTCGAGGTCGGCGACGGGTTCGCCACCGCGGGACGCCGTGGGTCCGAGGCGCACGACGAGCTGTACCGCGAGGACGGCGAGATCGTCCGGACGAGCGACCGCGCCGGCGGGACCGAGGGCGGCATGTCCACCGGGACGGTGCTCCGCGTCCGCGCGGGCATGAAGCCCATCGCGACCGTGCCGCACGCCCTGCACACCATCGACGTCGCCACCGGCGAGGACGCGGCCGCCCACCACCAGCGCAGCGACGTCTGCGCGGTGCCGGCCTCGGGCGTCGTCGCCGAGGCCATGGTCGCGCTCGTGCTCGCCGATGCCGTGCTCGAGAAGTTCGGCGGCGACAGCCTGACCGAGACGAAGCGCAACCTCGACGCGTACCTCGCGGCCCTGCCGGAGACCCTGCGCACCCGCCGGACGGACGGCGCTGAGTCGCGCGCGGCCGAGCCCACGACCGTCCGGTGAGCGGCGCCGACGCGTCGACCACCGGCGGTCCCGCGGGCACCGGTGCGCCGGTCGTCGTGATCGGGCCGATGGGGGCCGGCAAGTCGAGCGTCGGCAAGCGCGTCGCCAAGGCCCTGGGCGTGCCGTTCACGGACACCGATCGCGTGATCGCGCGGGAGCACGGCCCGATCCCGGGGATCTTCGCCGACCGCGGTGAGCCGGCGTTCCGCGCGCTCGAGGCCGAGGCCGTGCGCGCAGCCGTCGCGACCGGCGGTGTGGTCTCCGTCGGTGGGGGAGCCGTGACGCACCCGGACACCCGTGCTGCGTTGCGTGGCGCTCGGGTCGTGCTGCTCACCGTGTCACCCGAGGCCGTCGCCGCCCGGATCGCGGGGACCGACCGGCCGCTCCTCGCGCAGGGCGGGATCGACGCGTGGCAGACCATCGCCGACGAGCGGGCGGCGACCTACGCCGAGCTCGCACACGCGACGTTCGACACGTCGCGCCGCCCGATGTCGCACGTCGTCCGGGACGTCGTCGCGTGGGTGACCGAGCAGCAGACCGGCTCCGGCGAGGAGCGCACCGGCTCCGCCGAGGAGCGCACCGACTCCGCTGAGGAGCACATCGGCTCCGACCAGGAGCACACCACCGGAGGGACACCGTGACCGCGTCGAACCTGCCCGAGGGCACCACCGAGATCCGGGTCGGCGGCGAGGGCGGGTCCCTCGTCGTGGTCGGCAACGACCTGTCCGGCTCGGTCCCGTCGCTGCTCGGACCCCGCGTGGCGAAGGTGCTCATCGTGCACGCACCGACCCTGGGAGCGCGGGCGAACGAGCTGCGTGCCGTCCTCGTCGAAGCCGGTCTCGACGCACTGATCGCCGAGGTCCCGGACGCCGAGGCCGCCAAGCGCGTCGAGGTCGCCGCGTTCTGCTGGCAGGTCATGGGACAGGCGGACTTCACCCGGACCGACGCCGTCATCGGGCTCGGCGGGGGAGCCGTCACCGACCTCGCCGGGTTCGTCGCGGCGACGTGGCTCCGCGGGGTGCCGTTCCTGGCGATGCCGACGAGCGTGCTCGGGCTGGTCGACGCGAGCGTCGGCGGCAAGACCGGCATCAACACCAACGAGGGCAAGAACCTGGTCGGGGCGTTCCACCACCCGCGCGCGGTGGTCGCCGACCTCGACCTCGTCCGGACGCTGCCACGGAACGACGTGCTCACCGGGTTCGCCGAGATCGTGAAGGCCGGCTTCATCGCCGTCCCCGAGATCCTGGACGTCATCGAGGCCGACGTCGCCCGCGTCACCGACCCGACGACGCCCGAGTTCCGCCGCGTGGTCGAGCTCGCGATCGCGCTGAAGGCCGAAGTGGTGTCGGAGGACTTCACCGAGCAGGGTCGACGGGAGATCCTCAACTACGGGCACACCCTCGGGCACGCGATCGAGCACGCCGAGCGCTACCAGTGGCGACACGGCGCGGCGGTGTCCGTCGGCATGGTGTTCGCCGCGGAGCTCGCCCGGTTGACGGGCCACCTGGACGACGCCACCGTCGACCGGCACCGCTCGATCCTCGAGTCGCTGGAGCTGCCGACGACCTACGGACTCGGTCGCTGGGAGGGCCTGCTCGCCACGATGCGGCGCGACAAGAAGGCACGTGCGGGCATGCTGCGCTTCATCATCCTCGACGGGGTCGGCAAGCCCGCCACCCTCGAGGGTCCGGAGGACCACCTGCTGTTCACCGCGTACCAGGAGGTCGGCGTCTAGCGGGTCCGCCCGCCCGATCAGCGGAGCGTCGGACGAGTCCGACGCCACCACCACCTGAGCCGCATGGAGAGGGTGAGCACACCGGTCCGCTCCCATTCGCGGAACTCGTCGAGTGTGGCGCCGTTCTCCCACGCCCAGTACTCGTCGTCGTCGCGGTCAGGGTCGAGCGCGTCGGGGAGTGGCTTGAAGATCCGCATCATCCGAGGTCCTCTCCTGTGGGTGTGCTTGCTCGGTAGCCGCTCTGCGACTGTCGGCGCAGTGCCCGGTGCGCCAGCCGGCGGTCGGCCTTCGACCACCACGCTACGGTCGCGAGGTGCCGGAGCACAGCGATCGAGATGTCGTGTGCACGGTCACCGGGACGCTGCTCGAGCGCCCATGTGAACCGTTCCCAGGCGTGGTGGCGTACCGCGGTGCGTCGCGCCTGGAACGCGCCGAACCAGCTGACGACGGCTGCGGCGATCGACGCCGTCGCAGCGATCGCGGCGGTGGTGAGTGCAGTGTCCATGCCACGAGGGTCGTGCAGTGGACCTGACCTGACGCGTCCGGTCAGCCGACCTGTGGGCGGTGAACCGTGCCTCCCGGCTGTGCAGGGACGGGGCAGGCCCGCAGGCCCGGGGAGCAGACTGGGGCGGTGCCCACCCCGCCCCGCCTGAGCGACCTCGGCCAGCAGGACGTCGCCGCCGGCAGCCTGCGTACCCGTGCCCGACGCTTCGCCGAACTCCTGTCGATCGCCCGCCGCCACGAACTGGTGCCGTTCCGACGGCTCGACTTCTCACGCGACCCGGGGACGTCGGACCTGCGGCGGCGGCAGGCCGAGCACCTGCGTCGCGCCCTCGAGGAGGCGGGCGGCGGGTTCGTGAAGATGGGACAGCTCCTGTCGACGCGCGACGACCTGCTGCCGGACGAGTGGACCGAGGGGCTCGCGCACCTGCAGCGCAGCGTCCGCCCCGCCGACGCGGTCGAGGTCGCGGCGCTCCTCGAGGAGGAGCTGGGCGCGCCCGTCGACGAGGTGTTCGCGTCCTTCGACACCGAACCGGTCGCCGCTGCGTCCATCGCGCAGGTGCACCGGGCCACCCTCCGTGACGGCACCGTCGTCGCCGTGAAGGTCCAGCGACCCGGGATCGACGCCGCGGTCCGGCGCGACGTCGACATCGCGCTGCGGGTCGTCAGGTTCCTGGCCCGGACGAGCACCGAGGCACGACAGGTCGGCGTCGCGGACGTCGCGCAGCAGTACGCCGACGACCTCGTGCGGCAGGTGGACTTCACGTCGGAGATGCGGAACCTCACCGCACTGCGTGCGGCGCAGGCGCGGAGCGCCCGACCGGACGCGGTCGCCTACCCCGAGCCGTACCGCGACCTCTCCGGGCGTCGGGTGATGGTGATGGAGTTCCTCGAGGGCGAGACGCTCAGCGCGGTCCGGGCCGCCGGGGGCGGTCAGGACCTCGACGCCCCGATGCGGGCCGTCCTCGACGCCTTCCTCCGGCAGATCGTCTTCGACGGGACCTACCACGCTGACCTGCACCCGGGCAACGTCGTGCTGCTGCACGACGGCCGCCCGGCCCTGATCGACTTCGGGTCCGTCGGCCGGCTCGACCCGGGTCTGCGGAGCACCGTGCAGGACCTGCTCGCCGGGTACATCCAGGATGACACCGAGCGGATCGCGGACGCGGTGATGCGCATGGCCCCGGTGCGTGACGTCGAGGACGAGCCGGACTTCCGCCGGGACATCGCCGCGTTCGTCGCGGACGAGCTCGGACCCGGTGCGCGGATCGGCGTCGAGACGGTGGACGACGCCGTCGCCGTGTTCGGGCGCTACCGGCTCAAGCCGCCGCCGGACTTCGTCGCCGCGGCCCGCGCGCTGGCGATCTTCGAGGGCACCCTGCGCAGCCTCGCGCCGTCGTTCGACCTGCTCGAGGAGTCCCGCGACCTGGCGAGGCGGCAGATCCGCGACCAGCTCCGACCGCGAGCGGTCCGGGACCTCGCGGTCCGTGAGCTCTTCGGCGTGGTGTCGGCCGCGCGCAAGCTGCCCCGACGGGTCGACCGGATCACCGAGGCGCTCGAGACCGGCCGGTTCGCGGTGAACATCCGGCTGTTCTCGGACCGGCGGGACCGCGAGGTGGTCTCCGGTCTGGTCCGGCGCGTCCTGCTCGTCCTGCTCGGAGCGGGTGCCGGCGTGCTGGCGATCGTGTACCTCGCCTCGCCGGCGCGGCCGACCGCGGTGCTCTCCACCGGTGCCGCGGGCGGGATCCTGGGCGGTACCGCCGTGGTGCTGCTGGTGTGGGCCGCGATCGACGCGTGGCGGGCTCGACGCCGGCGGTGACCCACGGGTGGCCGACCGGGCAGCCTCGCCGCCGCCCGCACTGCGCCCCGCCCCGGCCGGTCCGTGCCCGTCCGCTACACTCGACGGGGCGTCGGCGCGGGCACACCCCGCCGTCGCCGGGACCGGACGCACGTCCGGGAGACCTTCACAACACCATCGAACGGAAGACCCATGGCGAGTACCACTGACATCAAGAACGGCGCCGTTCTCATCATCGACGGGCAGCTCTGGTCGGTCGTCGAGTTCCAGCACGTGAAGCCGGGCAAGGGCGGCGCCTTCGTCCGCACCAAGCTCAAGAACGTCGTCTCGGGCAAGGTCGTCGACCGCACGTTCAACGCCGGCGCGAAGATCGACACCGCGACCGTGGACCGCCGCGACTACCAGTACCTGTACCAGGACGGCGAGTCCTACGTCTTCATGGACACCGACACGTACGACCAGGTCCCCGTGTCGGAGACCGTCGTCGGCGACGCCAAGAACTACCTGCTCGAGTCCGCCATGGTCACCATCGCGATGAACGAGGGCAACCCGCTGTACATCGAGCTCCCGACGTCGATCGTCACCGAGGTCGAGACCGAGCCGGGCCTGCAGGGCGACCGTTCCTCCGGTGGCACGAAGGACGCGACCATCATCGCGACCGGTCACCGCATCCAGGTGCCGCTGTACCTCGAGAACGGCACCACCGTGAAGATCGACACGCGCGACGGCAGCTTCCTCGGCCGCGTCAACAACTAGGCGTCGACCACATGAGTGCTCGTTCGAAGGCCCGCAAGCGCGCCCTCGACATGCTCTACGTCGCCGAGGTGCGTGAGCTCCCGATCGCGGACGTCCTGGCGACCGAGACGGTCCGACACCTCGACCAGCCCGAGCGCGCCTCGAGCTGGGACTACGCCCGGCAGATCGTCACCGGCATCGACGACGACCGCGCTGCGATCGACAAGGTGATCGTCGAGCACGCGCAGGGGTGGTCCGTCGCCCGCATGCCCGTCCTCGACCGCTGCATCCTCCGGATGGGCGTCTGGGAGCTCCGGTACAACGCGGAGGTCCCGGACGCGGTCGCGATCGCCGAGGCGGTCGAGCTCGCGCAGTCGCTCTCCACGGAGGACTCGGCCGGCTTCGTGAACGGCGTCCTCGGCGCCGTCGCGGGCGGCCGTGCACCGTCCGGTCGGAGCGCCGACGAGGCCGCCGCACCGTCCGGTCGGACTGTCGCGGGGGACCAGGAGTCCGAGTAGGGTTGTCCACGTCAGCATCCTTTAAGTCCGTCCGGTGAGGCGGGGAAGGAGGTCGGCGTGGGCACCAGAACGGTCCTGCAACACCCCGACATCACGCGTGCTCTGACACGCATCGCGCACGAGATCCTCGAGGCCAACCACGGCGCCTCGGACCTCGTGCTCCTGGGCATCCCGACACGGGGTGCCGTCCTGGCCGAGCGGCTCGACCGCGTCCTGGCCGACATCGAACCCGAGTGGGCAGCGGACCGCGACCAGCGGCTCGGCTCGCTCGACGTCACGATGCACCGGGACGACCTCGGCCACGGCATCGGTCGTGCGCCGCACCGCACGACGATCCCGACGAGCGGCATCGACGGCAAGGTCGTCGTGCTGGTCGACGACGTGCTCTACTCGGGTCGCACCGTGCGGGCAGCGCTCGACGCCCTGCAGGGCATCGGCCGGCCCCGGGCGGTGCGGCTCGCGGTGCTCGTCGACCGCGGCCACCGCGAACTGCCCATCCGGGCGGACCACGTCGGCAAGAACCTGCCGACGGCCGCCGACGAGCGGGTCACGCTGCGCCTGACCGAGACGGACGGCACCGACGAGGTCGTCATCGAGCAGCACGAGCCGACGCAGCACGAGACGACGCGGCACGAGCAGGGGGTCGCCCCGTGAAGCACCTCCTCTCCACCGCCGACCTGTCGCGCGCCGAGGCCGTCCGGATCCTCGACGTCGCCGAGGAGATGGCCGAGGTCAACACCCGCGAGGTCCGGAAGCTCCCGGCCCTCCGCGGCAAGACCGTCGTGAACCTGTTCTTCGAGGACTCGACCCGGACCCGCATCTCGTTCGAGGCAGCCGCCAAGCGGCTCTCCGCCGACGTCATCAACTTCGCGGCGAAGGGCTCCAGCGTCTCGAAGGGCGAGTCGTTGAAGGACACCGTGCAGACCCTCGGTGCGATGGGCATCGACGGCATCGTCATGCGCCACTCGGCGTCGGGAGCCCCGCGGGTCCTCGCCGAGGCCGACTGGATCGACGTCCCGGTCGTGAACGCCGGTGACGGGACGCACGAGCACCCGACGCAGGCCCTGCTCGACGCCTTCACGATGCGCCGACGGATCCACGGCACCGACAGCCGCGGCCGGGCGCTCGACGGTGTCCGCGTGGCGATCGTCGGCGACGTCCTGCACAGCCGTGTCGCCCGGAGCAACGCCTGGCTGCTGCGCACGCTCGGTGCCGAGGTGACCTTCGCCGCGCCGCCCACGCTGCTGCCCGCGGTCGACCGTCCGTTCGGCGCCGCCGTGCACCACGACCTCGACGCCGCCCTCGGGGAGGACCCGGACGTCGTGATGCTGCTCCGCATCCAGCAGGAGCGGATGAACGACGCGTTCTTCCCGAACCCGCGGGAGTACACGCGGCACTTCGGTCTGACGGCGGCACGGGCGGCGGCCCTCTCGGCGCGCACGCTGATCATGCACCCGGGCCCGATGAACCGCGGCCTGGAGATCGCCGGCGTCGCCGCCGACGACCCGCGCTCGACCGTCGTCGAGCAGGTCGCCAACGGCGTCTCCGTCCGCATGGCCGTCCTGTACCTCGCCCTGACCGGCGAGCACGAACCGAAGGAGCCCGTCGCATGACCGCCCACCTCATCCGCGGCGCGCAGCTGGTCGACGGCTCGCGTGCCGACATCCGCCTGGAGGGACGACGCATCACCGCGGTCGGCTCCGGTCTCGACACGGTCGGCGCGACGGTGGTCGACGCGGACGGTCTGCTGGCCCTCCCCGGGCTCGTCGACCTCCACACGCACCTCCGTGAGCCCGGCTCCGAGGAGTCGGAGACCGTCCTCACCGGCTCGCGGGCCGCGGCAGCCGGCGGTTTCACCGCGGTGAACGCGATGGCGAACTCGTCGCCGGTCGCCGACACCGCTGGTGTGGTCGAGCAGGTGCAGGCGCTCGGCGACGACGCCGGGTACGTGACGGTCCGCCCGATCGGCGCGGTGTCCCAGGGGCTGCAGGGCACGCACCTGTCCGAGATCGGCGCGATGGCGACCTCGCGCGCCCGGGTCCGGGTGTTCTCGGACGACGGCTCCTGCGTGTCGGACCCGCTCCTCATGCGCCGGGCGCTCGAGTACGTCAAGGGCTTCGGCGGTGTGCTCGCGCAGCACGCGCAGGAGCCCCGGCTGACCATCGGTGCGCAGATGAACGAGGGTCGGCTGTCCTCGGAGCTCGGGCTCGCCGGGTGGCCGGCCGTCGCCGAGGAGGCGATCATCGCCCGCGACGTCCTGCTCGCCGACCACGTGGGCGCACGGCTGCACGTCTGCCACGTCTCGACCGCCGGCAGCGTCGAGGTGATCCGCTGGGCGAAGTCCCGCGGCATCGACGTCACCGCCGAGGTCACACCGCACCACCTGATCCTGACCGAGGACCTCATCGCGGGGATCGACGGCGCACCCGGGTACGACGCCCGGTACAAGGTGAACCCACCGTTGCGCTCCCGCGAGGACGTCGACGCGCTGCGCGGAGCACTGGCCGACGGCACGATCGACATCGTCGCGACCGACCACGCACCGCACACCGCCGAGGCGAAGTGCTGCGAGTGGCCGGCCGCGGCGAACGGCATGGTCGGGCTCGAGTCGGCGCTGAGCGTCGTGCACGCCGCCGTGGTCGAGGACGGCCGGCTCGACTGGGCCGACGTCGCCCGCGTGCTGTCCGAGGCACCGGCGCGCATCGGCCAGGTCGAGGGGCACGGTCAGCGCATCGCCGAGGGTGCCCCCGCCGAGCTGACGCTGTACGACCCCGCGGCGGTGCGGGAGTTCTCGGTCGACGACCTGCACGGCCAGTCGCAGAACTCGCCGTACCTCGGCATGCGGCTGCCCGGCCGGGTGGTCGCGACCTTCCACCACGGCTACCCGACGCTGCTCGACGGCGTGCTCGTCGACGCCGAGACCGTCGCCGCGGCCGCAGCCGCGACCCCGTCGGCGCGGTCGACGAAGGCGGCATCCGCGTGAGCCGGGCGGTGACACGGTGAGCGGCGACGCACTGCGCTGGCTGACCGGAGCGGCGATCCTGCTCCTGGTGGCCGCGCTGTTCGTCGCGATGGCGCGCACCTGGCGGACCCGGACCCGCGCGCAGACGGCAGCCGTGCCTCCCGTCCCGGTCCCGACCGGGCTGGGACCGGCGGTCGGGTCGTGGGACGGGTTCACGGTCGCGACGACCCGCGCTGACGAGCCGCTCGAGCGGATCACGGCAGGCGGTCTCGGGTTCCGAGGCCGCGGCGGCGTGACCGTGCACGACACCGGCGTGGTCCTGCACCACGCCGGAGCCGAGGACCGGTGGATCGCCGCGACCGCCGTCCGCGGCGCCGACCGGGCCACCGCGGCCATCGACCGGGTGGTCGAACCCGGGGGACTGGTCCGTCTGCGATGGACGGCGACCGGCGCCGCAGCAGCGACGGACCTCGACACCTACTTCCGGTTCCCGGAGGGCGGCGCAGCAGCACTCGCCGCCCTGCAGGGACTGACGACGACGCACGAACACCCGCACACCGCGGGCGAAGGGACGAACTGATGACACGCGAACGGGCCGTACTGGTCCTCGAGGACGGCACCCGCTACGACGGACGGGCGTACGGCGCCCGAGGCCGATCCCTGGGAGAGGTCGTCTTCGCCACCGGCATGACCGGCTACCAGGAGACGCTGACCGACCCGTCCTACGCCGGACAGATCGTGGTGCAGACCGCGCCGCACATCGGCAACACCGGTGTCAACGACGAGGACCCCGAGTCCCGTCGCATCTGGGTCGCCGGGTACGTGGTGCGCGACCCCAGCCGCGTCGTGTCGAACCACCGCGCGAACGCGACGCTGGACGACCACCTGGTGCGCGACGGCATCGTGGGCATCTCCGGGATCGACACGCGCGCGCTCACCCGCCGGATCCGCGACGCCGGCGCCATGAAGGGCGGCGTGTTCAGCGGTGCCGACGCGGACCTGTCCGCCGAGGAGCAGCTCCGGGCCGTGCGCGAGCAGGCCGCGATGACCGGCGCGAGCTTCTCGTCGATCGTGTCGACCCCGGAGACCTACGTGGTCCCCGCCGTCGGCGAGCAGATCGGCCGGCTCGCCGTGCTCGACCTCGGCGTGAAGGCCTCGACCACCCGCTACCTCGCCGAGCGCGGGTTCGAGGTGCACGTCGTGCCGCAGGACATCACGTCCGAGGCGCTGCAGGAGCTCGACCCGGACGCGCTGTTCTACTCGAACGGCCCGGGTGACCCCGCCGCGAGCGACGCGCAGGTGTCCCTGCTGCAGGAGTCCCTGCGGACCGGCCGCCCGTTCTTCGGCATCTGCTTCGGCAACCAGCTCCTCGGTCGCGCGCTCGGCTTCGGCACGTACAAGCTGCCGTTCGGCCACCGCGGCATCAACCAGCCCGTGCTCGACGCCGCCACCGGCAAGGTCGAGATCACGAGCCAGAACCACGGCTTCGCGGTCGACGCGCCCCTGGGCGAGGTCCTCGAGTCGCCGGCCGGGTTCGGGCGGGTCGAGGTCTCGCACTACTCCCTGAACGACGACGTGGTCGAGGGCCTCCGCGCGCTCGACGTGCCCGCGTTCAGCGTGCAGTACCACCCCGAGGCGGCGGCCGGCCCGCACGACTCCATGTACCTGTTCGACCGGTTCGCGGACCTGGTCCGTGCGCGACGCGACGGGGAGCCGCTCGACGCGGCGACCGCCACCGCCACGACCCCCGCAGCCGACCCGACGACCGACGCCGGCGCGTCGGCCGCGCAGAACGAAAGCAGCAACTGATGCCGAAGCGCGCAGACATCAACTCCGTCCTCGTCATCGGCTCGGGCCCGATCGTCATCGGTCAGGCCGCCGAGTTCGACTACTCCGGCACCCAGGCGTGCCGCGTGCTCCGCGCCGAGGGCGTCCGGGTCATCCTCGTCAACCCGAACCCGGCGACGATCATGACCGACCCGGACTTCGCCGACGCGACGTACATCGAGCCGATCACCAGCGCCTCGCTCGAGGAGATCATCAAGATCGAGCGTCCGGACGCGGTCCTGCCGACGCTCGGCGGCCAGACGGCGCTCAACGCCGCGATCAAGCTCGACGCCGAGGGCATCCTCGCGAAGTACGACGTCGAGCTCATCGGTGCCAAGGTCGACGCGATCCAGCGCGGTGAGGACCGCCAGCTCTTCAAGGAGCTCGTGCTCGAGTCCGGTGCCGACGTGGCCCGCAGCCACATCGCGCACACCCTGGACGAGGCGAAGGCGTTCGCGCAGGACCTCGGCTACCCGCTCGTCGTCCGGCCGTCCTTCACCATGGGCGGTCTCGGCTCCGGCTTCGCGTACAACGAGGAGGAGCTCGTCCGCTTCGTCGGCGACGGCCTGCAGTCGAGCCCGACCACCGAGGTGCTCCTCGAGGAGTCCATCCTCGGTTGGAAGGAGTACGAGCTCGAGCTGATGCGGGACAACTTCGACAACACGGTCGTGATCTGCTCGATCGAGAACGTCGACCCGGTGGGCGTGCACACGGGCGACTCGATCACCGTCGCCCCCGCGCTGACGCTGACCGACCGCGAGTACCAGAACATGCGGAACATCGGCATCGACATCATCCGTCGCGTCGGTGTCGACACCGGCGGCTGCAACATCCAGTTCGCCGTCGACCCGTCGAACGGCCGCCTGATCGTCATCGAGATGAACCCCCGCGTGTCGCGCTCGTCGGCGCTCGCGTCGAAGGCGACGGGCTTCCCGATCGCCAAGATCGCCGCGAAGCTCGCGATCGGGTACCGCCTCGACGAGATCGAGAACGACATCACCCGGGTCACGCCGGCGAGCTTCGAGCCGACGCTCGACTACGTCGTCGTGAAGACCCCGCGGTTCGCGTTCGAGAAGTTCCCGGCGGCCGACGCCACCCTGACCACCACGATGAAGAGCGTCGGCGAGGCGATGGCCATCGGCCGCAACTACGCAACGGCGCTGCAGAAGTCCCTGCGGAGCCTCGAGAAGCGCGGGTCGAGCTTCCACTGGGACACCCCGGCGGCCGAGCTCGACAAGGACGCGCTGCTGTCGAAGGCCCAGGTGCCGACCGACGGCCGCATCGTGACCGTGCAGCAGGCCCTGGTCGCCGGCGCCACTGCGGACGAGGTGTTCGAGGCCACGAAGATCGACCCGTGGTTCATCGACCAGATCGTCCTCATCAACGAGGTCGCCGACGAGGTGCGTGCGGCGGAGACGCTCGACGCGGACACCCTGCGCTGGGCGAAGGAGCACGGCTTCAGCGACGCCCAGATCGCGTCCCTGCGCGGCATCTCCGAGCAGGAGGCACGCGACGCCCGTCACGCGCTCGGCATCCGCCCGGTCTTCAAGACGGTGGACACCTGCGCCGGTGAGTTCCCGGCCCTCACGCCGTACCACTACTCGTCGTACGACGCGGAGACCGAGGTCGCCCCGAGCGACCGGAAGAAGGTCGTCATCCTCGGCTCCGGCCCGAACCGCATCGGTCAGGGCGTCGAGTTCGACTACTCGTGCGTGCACGCCTCGTTCGCACTGAGCGACGCCGGCTACGAGACGATCATGATCAACTGCAACCCCGAGACGGTCTCCACCGACTACGACACCTCGGACCGGCTCTACTTCGAGCCGCTCACCACCGAGGACGTCCTCGAGGTCATCGAGGCCGAGGCGGCCTCCGGTGAGCTCGTCGGCGTCGTCGTCCAGCTCGGCGGGCAGACCGCCCTCGGCCTGGCGAAGCCCCTCGAGGCCGCCGGCATCCCGATCCTCGGCACGACCCCGAGCGCGATCGACTCCGCCGAGGAGCGTGGCCAGTTCGCCGCGATCCTCGAGCAGGCCGGGCTGCTCGCACCGCGGAACGGCACGGCCCACGACCTCGCGAGCGCGACCGCGGTCGCCGAGGAGATCGGGTACCCGGTCCTCGTCCGCCCGTCCTTCGTGCTCGGCGGACGCGGCATGGAGATCGTCTACGACCCGGCTGCCCTGGCGGACTACTTCGACCGGATGGCCGACCAGGCGATCATCGGTCCGGACCTGCCGCTGCTGGTCGACCGGTTCCTCGACGACGCGGTGGAGATCGACGTCGACGCGCTCTTCGACGGCGAGCGGCTCTACGTCGGCGGCATCATGGAGCACATCGAGGAGGCCGGCATCCACTCCGGCGACTCGGCCTGCACCCTGCCGCCGGTCGGACTCGGCAAGGCGGAGATCCGCGGCGTGGTCGAGGCCACCGAGAAGATCGCCCGCGGCATCGGCGTGCAGGGCCTGCTCAACGTGCAGTTCGCGATCGGTGCGGGCGTGCTCTACGTCCTCGAGGCGAACCCGCGCGCCAGCCGCACGGTCCCGTTCGTGTCGAAGGCACTCGGCATCCCGCTCGCCAAGGCGGCCTCCCGCGTGATGACCGGCACCTCGATCGACGCGCTCGTCGCCGAGGGGATGCTGCCGGAGCGGGACGGCTCCTCGGTGCCGCCGCAGGCACCGGTCGCCGTCAAGGAGGCCGTGCTGCCCTTCCGCCGCTTCCGCACCCACGACGGCCAGGTCGTCGACTCGGTGCTCAGCCCCGAGATGCGCTCCACGGGCGAGGTGATGGGCATCGACCGCGACTTCCCGCGGGCGTTCCTCAAGTCGCAGGACGCCGCGTACGGCGGCCTGCCGACGAGCGGCACGGTCTTCGTGAGCGTCGCGGACACCGACAAGCGCCAGGTCGTCCTGCCCGTGCACCGCCTGCAGCAGCTCGGGTTCACGATCACCGCGACCGAGGGGACCGCCGAGGTCCTGCGCCGCAACGGCATCGAGGTCACCCTGGTCGGCAAGTACAGCGAGGGCGGTGAGAGCGTGGTCGACCTGCTCGCCCGCGACGCGGTCGACATCGTCATCAACACGCCCTCCGGCGCCGCCGGTCGTGCGGACGGCTACGAGATCCGTGCGGCCACGGTCGCCGCGGACAAGCCGCTCTTCACGACGATCGCGCAGCTCGGTGCGGCCGTCGCCGCGATCGAGACGATCGGCACCCCGCTCAGCGCCCGCAGCCTGCAGGACTACGCGCTCGAGCGCGCGACCTGGTGAGCGACGGACGGACGGGAGGCCCGGCCTCCTTCGGTGTCCGCCTCGCCGCCGCCGTGGGGGAGCGTTCCCCCCTCTGCGTCGGCATCGACCCCCACGCCGCCACCCTGGCGGCGTGGGGGCTCGGCCGCGACGAGCAGGGCCTCACCGCCTTCGGCGCGACCCTGGTCGACGCGGCCGCCGGCCGCGCCGCGATCGTGAAGCCGCAGATCGCCTTCTTCGAGGCGGCCGGGGTCCCCGGCTACCGCGCGCTCGACGCGACCCTGCGTCGGGCACGCGATGCGGGCCTCCTGGTCGTCGCCGACGTGAAGCGGGGCGACATCGGCTCGACCGGCGACGACTACGCGCTCGCGTGGCTCGACCGCGACGGGCCGTTCCGGGCGGACGCGATGACGGTCTCGCCGTACCTCGGGTACGGGTCCCTCGCCGGCACGGTCGACGTCGCCCGACGGAACGGTGCGGGCGTCTTCGTGCTCGCGGCGACGAGCAACCCGGAGGCGCGCGTGCTCCAGACGGCCGTGCTCGCCGAGGGGCCGCGTGCCGGACGGTCCGTCGCTGCCGGTATCGTCCTTGCTGTGGCAGACGACAACCGGACCGGCGGCGAGCAGCCGCTCGGGGACGTCGGGCTCGTGCTCGGCGCCACCCTCGACCTCGACGACTTCGGCATCGACGCGGGCGCCATCGGCAACGCGCCGGTGCTCGCCCCGGGCTTCGGTGCCCAGGGTGCCCGGATCGAGGACCTGCGCGCCCGGTACGGTGTGCGAGCCGAGCAGGTCCTGGTGAACGAGTCGCGCGGGTTGCTGACCGACGGCCCGGACGGGGTCGCCGCGCTGGTGCAGGACCGCGTGGACCGCATCCACGCCGCACTCGGGGCCGCCGCGTGACGGACCAGACGCCCACGGGCCAGACGCCCGGCTCCGGGACCCCGGACCGCAGCGACCTGCCCGCGCACCGCAACCCGCCGGAGGTCGACCGCGTCGCCGCCGCCCGCGCGGCGGTCGCCGCCCGGCGCGCCCGTGCTGCCGTCAAGGCGCAGGTGGCGTCGGGGGAGCGCAGCGCCCTCGAGGTCGCTCGCGCCGCGTGGTCCGACGCGGACCTGCCCGCCGAGAAGTCGCTGCGCGTGCGCGACCTGCTCACGAGCATGTCCGGGATCGGCCCGGCGCGTGCCGAGGCCGTGATGGGGGAGCTCCGCATCGCCCCGTCGAAGCGGCTCGGCGGGCTCGGCACCCGGCAGCGCTCCGCCCTGGCCGACTGGCTCGCCGCCCGCGGCCGGAAGCGCGGTGCGTCGAAGCTCGTCGTGCTGGCCGGACCGACCGCCGTCGGCAAGGGCACCGTGAGCGCGCACATCCGCGAGCACTTCCCCGACGTGGACCTCAGCGTGTCGGCGACGACCCGGAAGCCCCGCCCGGGCGAGGTCGACGGCGTGCACTACTACTTCGTGGACGACGCCGAGTTCGACCGGATGATCCGGGACCGCGAGCTGCTCGAGTGGGCCGTGGTGCACAACTCCTACCGGTACGGCACGCCACGGCCGCCGATCGACCGCGCGCTCGACGCCGGCGACAAGGTGCTGCTCGAGATCGACCTGCAGGGTGCTCGGCAGGTCCGCGACGCCATGCCCGAGGCCGTGCTCGTGTTCCTGCTGCCGCCGACGTGGGAGGAACTCGTCCGGCGGCTCATCGGTCGCGGGACCGAGTCCGCCGAGGAACAGGCACGCCGACTCGAGACCGCGAAGGTCGAACTGGCCGCGCAGGACGAGTTCGACGTGCGCATCGTGAACTCGGATGTCGGCACCGCGGCACGCGAGGTCGTAGACTTGTTCTCTGCGCCCTGACACGGCGCACCCGCGCGCGCCTCCTCGGCGTCGCGCCCGCGCAGCCCGACCGCGGTCGGGCGGTCCGATCCGGTCGGACCTGCGCCCCACGCACCCGCAGCCGACAGGAGACACCATGGCCAACCCCCAGGGCATCATCGACCCGCCCATCGACGACCTGCTCGCCAAGGTGGAGTCGAAGTACGCGCTCGTCATCTTCGCCTCGAAGCGCGCCCGTCAGATCAACGACTACTACGCCGACCTGCACGAGGGGTCGCTGTTCGACAACGTCGGTCCGCTCGTCGACTCGACGATCGACGACAAGCCGCTGTCCGTTGCTCTGCACGAGATCAACGAGGACAAGCTGACCGTCACCAAGCAGCAGCAGCCCACCGACTGACCCCGGTGAGCGGCACCAACCTGCGCCTCTTCACGTCCGAGTCGGTGACGGAGGGGCACCCCGACAAGATCTGCGACCAGATCTCGGACACCATCCTCGACGCGCTGCTCGCGGTCGACCCGCACGCGCGCGTCGCCGTGGAGACGATGGTCACCACCGGGCTCGTGCACGTCGCGGGCGAGGTCACCACGTCCGGCTACGTCGAGATCCCGAAGCTGGTCCGCGACGTCATCACGGGCATCGGGTACAACTCGTCCGAGGTCTCCTTCGACGGCCGCACCTGCGGTGTCGAGGTGTCGATCGGTGCGCAGTCGCCGGACATCGCCCAGGGCGTCGACGAGTCGCTCGACAGCCGGTCCGGTGCGGGCATCGACGAGCTCGACCGCCAGGGCGCCGGCGACCAGGGCATCATGTTCGGCTTCGCGACGAACGAGACGCCCGAGTACATGCCCGTCGCGATCTGGCTCGCGCACCGCCTGGCGGAGCGGCTGGCCGAGGTCCGCAAGAGCGGGCAGCTCGACTTCCTCCGCCCGGACGGCAAGACCCAGGTCACCGTCGGCTACGACGGCGTCGTGCCGAAGACCGTCGAGACGGTGGTCCTCTCCACGCAGCACTCGCCCGCGGTCACGCTCGACGAGCTCACCGCGCAGATCACGGAGCACGTCATCCGTCCGGTGCTCGACCTGGTCGACCTCGACTCGTCGCACGTCGACGTGATCGTGAACCCGACCGGTCGCTTCGAGATCGGCGGCCCGCAGGGTGACGCCGGACTCACCGGACGCAAGGTCATCGTCGACACGTACGGCGGGGCCTCCCGCCACGGTGGCGGCGCGTTCAGCGGCAAGGACCCGTCGAAGGTCGACCGCTCGGCCGCCTACGCGCTCCGCTGGGTCGCGAAGAACGTCGTCGCCGCGGGGCTCGCGGACCGGCTCGAGGTCCAGGTCGCCTACGCGATCGGCCGCGCGAAGCCCGTCGGTCTGTACGTCGAGTCGTTCGGCACCGGACACGTCGACGACGCCACGATCGAGGCCGCCATCACCGAGGTGTTCGACCTGCGTCCCGCCGCGATCATCCGCGACCTCGACCTGCTCAAGCCCCGGTACGCCCAGACTGCGGCGTACGGCCACTTCGGCCGCGAGCTGCCGGGCTTCACCTGGGAGCAGCTCGACCGCGTCGAGGAGCTCCGCGCGGCAGCAGGACTCGTCACCGCCGCCGTCTAGGCGCCGTGTGACCACCGTCGCGCGCGTCGTCCTCGACTCGCCGCTCCCGCAGTTGGACCGTCTGTTCGACTACCGGGTGCCGGCCGAGCTCGAGGACGACTGCGTGCCGGGGGTCCGGGTCAAGGTGCCGCTGCGCACCGGCGCCCGGATGTCCGACGCGTACGTCGTCGAGGTCGTCTCCGAGGGAGACTGGCCGGGGGAGCTCAGTCCCGTCGAACAGGTCGTGTCACCGGTGCCCGTGCTGGCCCCGGAGATCTGGACGCTCGCGCGTGCCGTCGCCGACCGCGCCGCCGGTGTCGCCTCCGACGTGCTCCGGCTCGCCGTGCCGACCCGTCAGGTCCGTGCCGAGAAGGCCTGGCTCGCCCGCGACACCTCGTGGTCACCGCCGACAGTCGAGCCGACCCCGGTGACGGGCTACGCCGAGGGCGTCCTGGAGGCCCTGCTCGCCGACCACGGACGGGCTGCGGTCGACGCCGTGCCCCACCCCGTCGACCTCGGGACCGCCGATGACCCCGTGTGGGTGCCCGGCTGGGCCGCGACGCTCGCACAGGCGGCGTCACACGTCGTCGCCCGAGAGCAGTCGGCCGTGCTCGCGGTCCCGGACTTCCGCGACGTCACGGACCTCGAACGCGCGCTCCTCGCGGTGCTCCCGCCGGAGCGCGTCGTCCGGTTCGACGCCAAGCAGACGAACGGGCAGCGTGCGAAGGCGCTGCTGGAGGCGCGGACGCACGCCGTCGTGGCGATCGGCAACCGGACCGCGGCGTTCGCACCGGCGTCCGAGCTCGGGCTCGTGGCGATGTGGGACGACGGCGACGCGTCCTTCGTCGAGCCCCGGGCCCCGTACGTGCACACGCGCGACGTCGCCCTCGTGCGGACCGCGCAGTCCGGCGCCGCACTCCTCCTCGTCGCGCACGCCAGGTCGACCGACGTCCAGCGGCTCGTCGAGCTGCACTGGCTCCAGGAGCTCGCGCCGTACCGGGTAGCGACGCCGAAGGTGATCCCGACCGCGCAGCAGGCGGGGGCCGAGGGCTTCGCGGCCCAGGCCCGCATCCCCAGCACGGCGTGGCGCGCCGCGCGGGAGGCCAGCCAGCACGGGCCCGTCCTCGTGCAGGTCGCCAACCCGGGCTTCGGCACCGGGCTGGTCTGCGCCGACTGCGGGGAACGCGCGCACTGCCGGGTGTGCGGCGGCCCCCTGGGGAGCCCGCACCGGAACGCGACCCCGCAGTGCCGGTTCTGCGGTGCCCTCGCCGTGGGGTTCCGGTGCCCGACGTGCGGCGGCGGGCGGCTCAAGCCCGTCGGGCAGGGGGCCCAGCGGACCGCCGACGAGCTCGGCCGGGCGTTCCCCGGCACCCGGATCGTGGTGGCGGACGGTTCCCGACCGCTCGACGAGGTCCCCGCCCGCCCCGCGGTCGTCGTCGCCACACGCGGCGCGGAGCCGAGCGCGCCGGGCGGGTACGCGTGCGTACTGCTGCTCGACGGCGAACGGCTCCTGGCCCGCGAGGGCCTCCGGGTGCAGGAGGACGTGCTCCGCTTCTGGACGAACGCCGCTGCCAAGGGCGCACCCGGCGCCGAGGTGTACCTCGTCGGCATCGGCGGCAAGCTCGCCACGGCGATGGCCCTCTGGCGGCTCGACGGGCCGGCGCACGACGAGCTCGTCGACCGACGGGCCCTGCACTTCCCGCCGGCCGTCCGGGTGGCGACGCTCACCGGTACGGACGAGGCGGTGACCGAGGCGGTCGAGGCCCTCGGTGACGCGGTGGTCGGGGCGGTGCTCGGGCCGGTCCCGGTACCCGACGACCCGGTGCCCGGGACGGTCCGTGCGATCGTGCGCTTCGCCTACGCGCACGGGGCCGAGGTCGCGGCGACGCTCAAGGCCGAGGTCATCCGCCGTTCGTCGACGCGCCGGGTGCTCCCGGGCGGCAACCGACGTCGCGCGGCGCCGACCCTGCGCGTGCGACTCGACGACGCCGAGCCGTTCACCGAGGTCTGACCCGCCGCGGACGCGCTCACGCGGACGAGGTGCCACGACGCGCCGGGCGCGCACCGAGCCTCCCGTCCGTCCGGACGGTGTGCCAGGCTGGTCGGTGGTGGCCACGAGCCGCCGACGACCACACCACACGCACGACGGAGTGACGAGGTGACGCCGATGCGGGCGCTCTGGAAGCCGGACGCCGGTCCGGGACTGATCATGACCGACCGGCCGGTGCCGGTCCCGACCGAGGACGAGGTCCTCGTCCGCGTGCTGCGGACCGGGATCTGCGGGACCGACCTGCACATCGAGCGGTGGGACGACTGGGCCGCATCGGCCGTGACCGCGCCGCTCGTGCCCGGCCACGAGTTCTCCGGCGAGGTCGTCGAGGTCGGCGCCGCCGTGCGCGACGTCGCCGTCGGCGACCTCGTGTCCGGCGAGGGGCACGTCGTCTGCGGCACCTGCCGGAACTGTCGCGCCGGGCGTCGGCAGATGTGCATCCGCACGAAGGGCCTCGGCGTGCAGCGCGACGGCGCGTTCGCGGAGTACCTGACGCTGCCGGGCACGAACGTGTGGGTCCACCACGGTCCCGTCGAACCCGAGGTGGGCGCACTCTTCGACCCGCTCGGCAACGCGGTGCACACCGCGCTCGCGTTCCCCCTGGTCGGCGAGGACGTGCTGGTCACCGGGTGCGGACCGATCGGCCTCATGGCGATCGCGGTGGCCCGACACGCCGGTGCGCGGTTCGTCGTCGGGACGGACGTCAGCACGGAGCGGCTGCGCCTCGCGGAGGGCATGGGCGCCGACCTCGGGGTGGACGTGCGTCACGACGGGGCGGCCACGGTCCGTGCGGCTCAGGAGCGGCTCGGCATGCGCGAGGGCTTCGACGTCGGCTTCGAGATGTCCGGCGCCCCGACCGCACTGCCCGCGATGGTCGAGAACATGAACCACGGGGGGCGGATCGCGATGCTCGGGCTGCCGAGCGGCCCGATCGCGGTGGACTGGGCCAAGGTCGTCACGCACATGCTCACGGTGAAGGGCATCTACGGCCGTGAGATGTACGAGACGTGGCAGGCGATGAGCTCGATGCTCGCCACGAGTGCGGTCCTGCGCGAGCGCATCGGCTCGATCGTGTCGGCGTGCCACCCGGCGCGCGACTGGGAGACAGCGTTCGCCGCGGCGGCGAGCGCGGACGGCGGCAAGGTCGTCATCGACTGGACGGAGACCTGATGTACGGCGCGATCAAGGACCACCTGGCGACGGAGCTCGCCGGGATCGAGGCCGCGGGGCTGACGAAGCGCGAGCGCGGCATCGCCGGTCCGCAGCGTGCGGCGATCGCGGCGGACGGCACCGACCTGCTCAACTTCTGTGCGAACAACTACCTCGGGCTCGCGGACTCGACCGACCTCGTCGACGCGGCGAAGGACGCCCTCGACCGCTGGGGCTACGGGGTGGCGAGCGTGCGGTTCATCTGTGGCACGCAGGACCTGCACCTCGACCTCGAGCGTCGGGTCGCCGGCTTCCTCGGCACCGAGGCCGCGATCCTGTACTCGTCGTGCTTCGACGCGAACGGTGGGCTGTTCGAGGTGCTGCTCGGCCCGGAGGACGCGATCATCTCCGACGAGCTCAACCACGCGTCGATCATCGACGGCATCCGGCTCTCGAAGGCGCAGCGGTTCCGGTACCGCAACCGCGACACGGCCGACCTGGAGGCGCAGCTCGCCGCCGCCTCGTCCGCCCGGTTCCGCGCGGTGGTCACCGACGGCGTCTTCTCCATGGACGGCTCGATCGCGCCGCTCGCCGAGATCTGCGACCTCGCCGAGCGGTACGACGCACTCGTCATCGTCGACGACTCGCACGCCGTCGGGTTCGTCGGCGAGCACGGGCGGGGCACCCCCGAGCTGTGCGGCGTCGCGGACCGCGTCGACGTCTACACCGGCACGTTCGGCAAGGCGCTCGGCGGGGCGTCCGGCGGGTACGTGGCCTCGCGCCGGGAGATCGTCGACCTGCTGCGGCAGCGCTCACGCCCGTACCTGTTCTCGAACTCGCTCGCGCCGGTGATCGCGGCGGGGACCGTCGCGGCGCTCGACCTCGTCGAACGGTCGGACGACGCCCGCGCCCGGCTCGCAGCCAACGCCAGGACGTTCCGGACGCTCATGTCGGACGCGGGCTTCGAGCTGCTGCCGGGGGAGCACCCGATCGTGCCCGTGATGTTCCACGAGGCCGGCCGTACCGCGCGGATCGCGGACGAGATGCAGGCGCGGGGCGTCTACGTGACGGCGTTCAGCTACCCGGTGGTGCCGCAGGGGAGAGCCCGGATCCGGGTGCAGCTCTCCGCGGCGCACACCGAGGAGCAGGTGCGCCGCTGCGTGGACGCCTTCGTCGGGGCCCGCGCCGCCGTCGACGCCTGACGACCTCCCGCGGAACGCAACGACGGCGGCCGCTCGCAGGGGAGTACCGCTGCGAGGAGCCGCCGACGTTGCGTCCAGCGGGTTCGGCCCCGGGTCAGGCGCCGACCGGACGGCGGCGCTCCCGCGGGAAGACGACGCCGAGCGCGACCATGCCGATCGCGAGCACCAGGTGCAGCCAGTTGTCCGCCCAGTTGAGCGGGACGAAGTTCGCGCCGGACATCGTGCCCGCCGTGAACAGGCCGTAGACCCACAGCACGAAGTAGACGACGCCGCCGATCACGAGGTACATCCGCGACCCCGTCGCCCGGTTCGCCGCGAGGAGGCCGACGACGCCGAACAGCAGGTGCACGATGTTGTGCAGGACCGACACCTGGAAGATCCCGAGCAGCATCGCCATCGAGTGGTGCCCGGCACCGCCGAGGTCGCCGGAGGTCAGCCCCGGCACGAACCCGGCGATCCCGACGAGCAGGAACACGATGCCGACGACGAGCGCGACCTTCTGGATCGACGAGCCGGCGTAGCGGTTGGTGGAGGTGGTGACGTCACTCATGGTCCGGACGTTACCCAGCCCGCTCGCAGTCCGTTCCCGGCCGGCAGCGTCCCGCGCGCGTCGGACACCGTCGGCCGTGGGACGATGGACCCCATGCGTCTCGTCGTCGCCGGCAGCCCCGCTGCGGCCGTCCCCACCCTCCGACGTCTCGCCGCCTCCGACCACGAGATCGCGGCCGTCCTCACCCGACCCCCGACACCCCAGGGTCGGAAGCGTGTCCTCACGCCGACCCCGGTGGCGCAGGTCGCCGAGGAGCTCGGACTGCCCGTCATCGAGGCCACCCGGGTGGACGACGCCGTCACCGCGCAGCTGGTCGAACTGCAGGCCGACCTCGGCGTCATCGTCGCGTACGGTGCGCTCCTCCGTCGTCCCGCCCTGGACGCTCCACGTCTCGGTTGGGTCAACCTGCACTTCTCCGAGCTGCCGGCGTACCGCGGCGCCGCACCCGTCCAGCGTGCCGTGATGGCGGGCGACACCCGGACCGCCGCGACCGTCTTCCAGCTCGTCGAGGCGCTCGACGCCGGTCCCGTGTACGCCGCCGACCCGTTCACGATCGACCCGGACGCCACCAGCGGTGAGGTCCTCGCCGCGATGGCCGAGACCGGAGCGGACACCGTCCTGCGGGTCGTCGACGCCCTGGCCGACGGCAGCGCGGTCGCCACCGAGCAGTCCGGGACGGTGACCCTCGCCCCGAAGCCGACCGCCGACGACGCGCACGTCGCCTTCACGGAGCCGGCCGTGGCCGTCCGTGCCCGCGTCCGCGGTGTGACGCCCGAGCCCGGCGCGTTCGCCCACCTCGGCGAGACGCGGGTGAAGCTGCTCCGCAGCGCGCTCCTGCCGGGAGGCGCGGCCTCCTCCGCCCCGCACCTCGCGCCCGGTGCGCTCGCACTGGTCGACGGACGACTCCTCGTCGGCACGGCCGACGTCCCGCTCGTGCTCACCGAGGTCCAGCCCGCCGGCAAGAAGGCGATGGACGGCGCCGCGTGGGCACGCGGCCTCGGCTCGCTCGAGGGCGTGGTGCTCTCGTGAGCGCGGCGCAGCAGTCCTCCCGGCTGTCGCGCGGCGACCGTCGCCCCCGTCCGACCAGCGCCAGGCGGGTCGCGTTCGACGTGCTCCGCGCGGTGCAGGTCGACGACGCCTACGCCAACCTGCTCCTGCCCACGCGCATCCGTCGCGCCGGTCTGTCCGCCCGCGACGCCGCCTTCGCCACCGAGCTCACCTACGGGTCGATCCGCATGCTCGGCCGCTACGACGCGATCGTCGGGGTCGCATCCGGTCGCCGGGTCGACAACATCGAGTCCGACGTGCTCGACGTGATGCGCCTCGGCGTGCACCAGCTGCTCGGCATGCGCACACCAACGCACGCGGCGGTCTCGGCGACCGTGGAGCTCGCACGCGAGGTCGGCGCCCGCCGGGCCACCGGCTTCGTCAACGCGGTCCTGCGCAAGGTCGCCGCGAAGACCGACGACGAGTGGGACGCCCTGGTCACCGAGGGTCGGAGCGGCGACGCGCTGCTGGCCACCCGCTGGTCGCACCCGTCGTGGGTGGTCGCCGCACTCCGTGACGCCCTGGCGGCCGAGCGGTCGCGGGACGAGCTCGCCGCCCTGCTCGCGGCCGACAACGTCGCGCCCCGCGTGCAGCTCGTCGCGCTGCCCGGGCTCGCCACCGACGAGGACGTCCGCACCGCGACGGCGACCGCTGCCGAGGACGGATCCGGAGCGGACGGCGGGGCCGAAGCCGACGGCGGGGACGGAGCCGACGGCGGGGACGGAGCCGACGAGCAGCCCCGCACCGACGACGGAGCCGGAGCCGACGACGAGACCGGCACCGCGCCTCCCGGCCGGGTCGCCGGGGCCGACGCCGGCCCGGTGTCCCCGGTCGGCATCCGCGGGACGACCGGCGACCCCGCACGGGTCCCCGGCGTCGCCGCCGGTCGGCTCCGGGTGCAGGACGAGGGGTCGCAGCTCGCGGCCCTCGCCCTCACGCGGTCGTCCGCCGTCCGTCCGGGGGAGCGGTGGCTCGACATGTGCGCCGGGCCCGGGGGCAAGGCCGCGCTCCTCGCCGCCGAGGCCGCCCAGGGCGGAGCGTCCCTGGTCGCCAACGAGCTCGTGCCCGCCCGCGCCGGACTCGTGCGCAAGGCCCTGTCCACCGTGGCGGGAGACGACACCGTCACGGTCGTCGAGGGCGACGGACGGCGCTTCGGCAAGCCGGGCGACGAGCTGTTCGACCGGATCCTGCTCGATGCTCCGTGCACGGGCCTCGGCGCGCTCCGTCGGCGTCCCGAGGCGCGGTGGCGCAAGCAGCCCGAGGACGTCCCCGAGCTCGCGGCGCTGCAGGCCGAGCTGCTCGATGCGGCGGTCCGTGCACTCGCCCCGGGTGGCACGCTCGCGTACGTGACGTGCTCGCCGCACCTGGCCGAGACGCGCGGGCAGGTCGACGCGCTGCTCGAGCGGCACGGCGACGTGCTCGAACAGCTCGACACCGCCGGCGTGGTCCGGTCGGTGGCGGCCCGGGACCCGCAGGTCGCCGACGGTCCGACGGCGCAGCTCTGGCCGCACCGGACCGGCACCGACGCGATGTTCGTCGCACTCTTCCGTCGTCGCCCCTGACCCCTCCCGCAACACGCAACCTCGGCGTCTGCTCGCGGGTTGTCGGCCCAGGAACGATCTGATATGTTGGAGGAACACGACCGGTTCCGCCTGCGAGAGCAGGTCCAGGGCCGGTCCTCTTCGTTCTCGGCCCGGGGGAGGCCCGCTGTGGAACCCAAGCCGTTCCGGCCGTACCGAGAGCAGGTGGCACTCCTGCGAGGACGTGGGATGCACGTGCCCGACGAGGACGCCGCCGTCCGCGAACTGCGCCTCGTCAACTACTACCGGCTGAGTGGCTACTGGTACGCGTTCCGCGAGACCACGGGCGGTGCGCGGGGTGATCGCTTCCGCCCGGGGACCCACCTCGAGGACGTCCTCGCGCTCCACCGTTTCGACGAGCGTCTGCGGACGACGGTGTTCGACGCCCTCGCTCCGGTCGAGCTCGCACTGAGAGCCGCGCTGGGGCACGCACTCGGGCGGCTCCACCCGAGCGCCCATCTGCGTCCCGATCTGCTCGGTCCGCTGGCACGCGCCGGCGACGGCCACCGCAACTGGCTGGAGCGGCACCGCGGTGAGGTCGCCAGGAGCCGGGAGGAGTTCGTCGAGCACCACCGGTCCGGGTACGGGGGAGTCCTGCCGGTGTGGGCCGCGGTCGAGGTGATGGACTGGGGGACGGTCTCGAGGCTGCTCGGCTTCGCGCCGCCGAGCGTCCAGACCGAGGTGAGCGGACGGTTCGGTCTCCGAGCACCGCAGCTGACCTCGTGGTTGCGCGCGCTCAACGTGGTGCGCAACGCATGTGCCCACCACGGACGCCTGTTCAACCGCGCGTACGCCATCCGACCGAAGCTGCCCCCGGTCGGCGCCGACCCTTCGTTGGACACCGCACGCGCATCGATGAACCGCACGTACGGGCAGCTCACCCTGGTGCAGTACCTCCGTGTCCGGAGCGGACTGGGGACCGCGACGCAGCTCACCGGTGTCCTGCGCGAGTTCCCGACCGTGCCGCTCGTCCCGTTCTCCGACACGGGAGCCCCGCTGGAGTGGGAGACCGCCGTCTGGACGGGCAGCGGCGCTCGGTAGGGTTGCCGGGTGACGATCCGCATCTCGCCGAGCATCCTGTCCGCCGACTTCGCCAACCTCGAGCGGGAGCTGCACCGCATCGAGAGCGCCGACATGGTGCACGTCGACGTGATGGACAACCACTTCGTGCCGAACCTCACCCTGGGCCTGCCGATCGTGCAGCGCCTGCAGGACGTCTCGCCGGTGCCGCTCGACGTGCACCTCATGATCACCGACGCCGACACCCAGGCGCCGAAGTACGCCGAGACCGGCGCCTCGAGCGTCACGTTCCACCTCGAGGCCGCCGACGACCCGGTGGCGACCGCCGCGGCGATCCGGTCGAACGGTGCCCGCGCCGCCGTCGCCGTGAAGCCCGGCACCCCGATCACGCAGGTGCTCCACCACCTCGACGCGTACGACATGATCCTGCTCATGACCGTCGAGCCCGGGTTCGGCGGGCAGTCGTTCATGCCCTCGGTCATGCCGAAGCTCGCCGACGCCCGTGCCGCGGTCGACGCCTCGGGGCTCGACGTCTGGCTCGAGGTCGACGGCGGCATCGCGGTCGACACCGTGCCCGAGGCGGTCCGCAGCGGCGCCGACACGCTCGTCGCCGGATCCGCCGTCTACGGCGGTGAGCCCGCGCAGCGCATCGCCGACCTGCGCGAGGCGGCTGCGGCGGCACGCGCGTGACCGCCCAGGTGGGCGGCGCGTCGGGGGCGACCGGCGCCTCCCGTCCGGACGGTGCGTCCGGCGCAGCCGCGCAGGACGGTAGCCTGGTCCCCGTGAAGACGTTCGACGACCTGTTCGCGGAGCTGACCGAGAAGGCGCGCACGCGCCCCGAGGGCTCCGGCACCGTCGCCGAACTGGACGCCGGCGTGCACCAGATCGGCAAGAAGATCGTGGAGGAGGCCGCCGAGGTCTGGATGGCGGCCGAGTACGAGGGCGACGAGCGCACCTCGGAGGAGATCTCGCAGCTGATCTACCACCTCCAGGTGCTCATGGTCGCGAAGGGGCTCACCCCGGCGGACGTCTGGCGACATCTGTAGGAACGCGTGTCGCGCTCACCGAGCGCCACCGCGACCCGCAGCCGTCCCGACCTCCAGCAGAAAGCAGACCACCTGATGCTCCGCATCGCCGTGCCCAACAAGGGTTCGCTGTCCGAGACCGCCTCCGAGATGCTCAAGGAGGCCGGGTACGCCGGTCGCCGCGACCCGAAGGCGCTCCACCTGCTCGACGAGCGCAACGGTGTCGAGTTCTTCTTCCTCCGTCCGCGCGACATCGCGACGTACGTCGGCTCCGGCGCACTCGACGTCGGCATCACCGGCCGCGACCTGTTGCTCGACTCCGGGTCGGCGGCGCACGAGGTCGACGCGCTCGGGTTCGCCGACTCGACCTTCCGGTTCGCCGGGACGCCCGGCCGGTTCACCGAGCTGCAGGACCTCGACGGCGTCCGCGTCGCGACGAGCTACCCGGGACTCGTGGGCGAGTTCCTCGCCCGGCACGGGGTGACCGCGACCCTCGTGAAGCTCGACGGCGCCGTCGAGAGCGCCGTGCGCCTCGGTGTCGCGGACGCCGTGGCCGACGTCGTCTCGACCGGCAGCACGCTCCGTGCCGCCGGGCTCGAGATCTTCGGTCCGGTGATCCTCGAGTCGACCGCGCTGCTCATCTCCAACGACGAGCGCATCCCGGGCATCGACGTCCTGCGTCGCCGCCTGCAGGGCGTGCTCGTCGCCCGCGGCTACGTCATGCTCGACTACGACATCCCGACCGACCTGCTGGAGCAGGCCACCGCGGTGGCGTCGGGCATCGAGTCGCCGACGGTCTCCCCGCTGCACGACCGCGACTGGTCGGCCGTCCGCGTGATGATCCCGCGCGAGGACGCGAACCTCATCATGGACGCGCTGTACGACCTCGGTGCGCGCGCCATCCTGGTCAGCCCGATCCACGCCGCACGCCTGTGAACGACGCGGTGCGAGCCGACGTGACCGGACCCGACAGCGGCGCGGCCGGTGTCGCCGGTGGCGTCTCGGTCCGGGTCATCCCGTGCCTCGACGTGTCCGGCGGTCGCGTCGTCAAGGGCGTCAACTTCCTCGACCTGCAGGACGCCGGGGACCCGGTCGAGCTCGCGGCCCGCTACTACGAGCAGGGTGCCGACGAGCTGACCTTCCTCGACGTCGGTGCCACGGTCGAGAACCGCGCGACCATGTTCGAGACGGTGACGCGCACGGCGGAGCAGGTCTTCATCCCGCTCACCGTCGGCGGTGGCGTCCGGAGCGTCGACGACGTCTCCCGCCTGCAGCAGTGCGGCGCGGACAAGATCGGCGTCAACAGCGCGGCGATCGCGCGGCCGGAGCTCGTGAGCGAGATCGCCGACCGCTTCGGCGCGCAGGCGGTGGTGCTGTCGCTCGACGTCAAGCGCTCGGACCGGATGCCCTCCGGTTTCGTCGTCACGACCCACGGCGGACGGACCGAGTCCGACCTCGACGCGATCGCGTGGGCACGCGAGGGCGTCGAGCGCGGCGCGGGCGAGCTGCTCGTCAACTCGATCGACGCGGACGGCACGAAGCACGGCTTCGACCTCGAGCTCATCGCCGCGGTGCGTGCGGTGTCGTCGGTCCCGGTCATCGGCTCGGGAGGCGCCGGTCGCCTCGAGCACTTCGCCCCGGCCGTCGAGGCGGGCGCGGACGCCGTGCTCGCTGCCAGCGTCTTCCACCGGGGCGAGATGACCATCGGGGACGTCAAGGCGGCGCTGCGCGCCGCCGGCCAGCCCGTCCGCTGACACCCCGTCCGCCGACACCCCGCCGTAGGCTAGGAGTCTCATGACCGACAGCACCAGCACCAGCACGGAAGCGGTCCTCGACCGCGCACGGTTCGGTGCGGACGGCCTGCTCCCCGCAGTCGTGCAGGAGGAGTCCTCGAAGGACGTCCTCATGCTCGGCTGGATGGACCGCGAAGCCCTCCGCCGCACCCTGACCGAGGGCCGCGTGACCTTCTGGTCGCGCTCCCGACAGGAGTACTGGCGCAAGGGCGACACGTCCGGGCACGCGCAGTACGTCCGGGCTGCCGCACTCGACTGCGACGACGACACGCTGCTCGTCACCGTGCAGCAGGTCGGGGCCGCCTGCCACACCGGTGCGCACAGCTGCTTCGAGGTCGACCCGCTCGAGCCCGTGACCGCGACCGCGCCGGTGCAGGCCGCGCCGGCGCAGGCCGGGACGGACGCGACTGACCCGACGTCGGCGACCACGACCGCGGAGGCGATCCGATGACCGGCGCGAGCCGCGCGGAGGAGCCGCGCACGACCTCCCGGCAGGCCTTCGACGACCTGCTCGACGGCCACCGCGTCGTCCCCGTCGTCCGCGCGCTCTACGCCGACAGCGAGACGCCGGTCGGTGTGTACCGCAAGCTGGCGGACGGTCGCCCCGGTTCGTTCCTGCTCGAGTCCGCCGGCCAGGGCGGCCTGTGGTCGCGCTGGTCCTTCGTCGGCGTCCGGAGCTTCGGCGTCCTGACCCAGGACGGCGACCGGGCGTCCTGGATCGACACCGGCATCCCGGCGTCGCGGGCCGTCGGCTCGCTCGACGGCGCCCCCCTCGACGTCCTCGCCCGCCTGCACGACCGGTGGGCGACGCCCCGCGTTCCCGGCACCCCGCCCCTGGTCGGCGGCACGGTCGGGTTCATCGGGTGGGAGGCCGTGCGGCAGCTCGAGCACCTGCCGAACGTGCCCGCGGCCGACTTCGAGGTGCCCGGGCAGGCCCTCGCCTTCGTGTCCGAGCTCGCGGCGCTCGACCACCGCACCGGCCTCGTGCTCCTCGTCGCGAGCGTCCTCAACGACGGCACCGACGACCCGGACACGATGTGGTCCGACGCGCAGTCCCGGCTCGACCGGATGCAGGCGGACCTGGTGCAGCCGAGCGCGGCGACGGTCGCCGAGGCGTTCGAGATCGCCGAGCCGACCCCGCGCCACCGGACGTCGCCGGAGGACTACATGGCCGCGGTCGAGCGGTCCAAGGACTTCATCCGCGACGGTGACGTCTTCCAGGTCGTCGTCTCGCAGCGGTTCGACCACGACGTCACCGCCGACCCGCTCGACGTCTACCGGGTGCTCCGGACACTGAACCCGAGCCCGTACATGTACTTCCTCGCGCTGGCGGACAGCGCCGACGAGCGCTTCTGGATCGTCGGCGCCTCGCCCGAGGCCCTGGTCAAGGTGCAGGACGGGCGGGCGATCACCCACCCGATCGCCGGCTCGCGCCCACGCGGCGCGAGCCCGGTCGAGGACGTCCGCCTGGGTGACGAGCTGTTCGCCGACCCGAAGGAGCGCGCCGAGCACCTCATGCTGGTCGACCTCGCCCGGAACGACCTGCAGAAGGTGTGCGAGCCGGGGACCGTCGCGGTGACCGAGTTCATGACCGTCGAGCGCTTCAGCCACATCATGCACCTGGTGTCGAGCGTCGAGGGATCGGTCCGACCGGGGGCGTCGGCGATCGACGTCTTCCGCGCGACCTTCCCGGCCGGCACCCTGTCGGGGGCACCGAAGCCGCGTGCGCTCGAGATCATCGACGAGCTGGAACCGGCGAAGCGCGGAGCGTACGCGGGCGTGGTCGGCTACTTCGACTTCGCCGGCGACGCCGACCTGGCGATCGCCATCCGTACGGCGCTCATCAAGGACGGGGTCGCACGCGTGCAGGCCGGTGCCGGCCTGGTCGCCGACTCCGACCCGCGCACCGAGCACGAGGAGGCCGTGAACAAGGCGGCCGCCCCGCTGCGCGCGGTCGCGACCGCGAACCGGATGCGCGAGGTGCGCGCGTGACGGCCCGGCGCTCCCGCCCGCTCGTCGTCGTCGCCGGCCTCGCGGTCGCCGGCATCGTGATGCTGTCGTGGACCCAGACGTGGTTCACGGTGCACCTGCACGCCGGCACCGCGGTGGTGCCGCGCGTGGTGGCGGACGGTGCCGCGGTCGTCCCGCAGTACACGGCGCTCGCGATCGCGAGCCTGGCGCTGTTCCTCGCGCTGACGATCGCCGGCCGTGTGCTGCGCGTCGTGCTCGCGGCCGTCGAGGTGCTGCTCGGCATCGCCGTCGTGGCGACCGGCATCGGCGCCCTGGCGGACCCCGTCGCGGCGTCGAAGGGCGCGGTGGGCGAGGTCGCGGGCGTCAGCGACACCGGCGCGGTGCGCCAGGTCGTCGACCGGGTCGACGTCACCGCGTGGCCCGCCGTCGGCATCGCGGGTGGCGTGCTCGCCGTGGTGCTCGGGATCGTCGTGTTCGTGGTGCAGCGGCAGTGGCCCGGGCCGACCCGGAAGTACGCCGCGGCGACCGCCGGGGCCGCCGCCGACGCCCGTGCGGCCGCCCCGACCCAACGCGACGCGATCACCGACTGGGACGACCTCAGCGCGGGTGACGACCCGACCGCCGGGGACGGTGCGGTGGGGGAACCGCCCACGACCGACACGGTAGGATCGGATCGGCGCCGATCGGACGACGGCGCCGGAGCAGAACGAGGAGCACCGTGAGCAACACTGAGCCCGCAGAACTCGGCGAAGGCCACTCGCCCGCCGCCTGGACCGCCGTCGTGATCATGCTGATCGGCTTCGCGGCAGGCACGCTGTTCTTCTGGTTCGACCTGGCGTGGGGCGTCTGGGCGTCCGCCGTCGTCGTGGTGATCGGCCTCGTCGTCGGCGCCGTGATGGCGAAGGCCGGCTACGGCGTCAACGGTCCGAAGTACGTCGCCAAGCACCACGCGGAGTAGTCCCGTGCCGAACGTGCTCGAGACCCTCGTCGCGGGCGCGCTCGAGGACGCCGCCGCCCGTCGTGTCGACCGTCCGCTCTCGGACGTCGAGCGCGACCTGGACCGGGTGGCGTCGCCGCTCGACGCCCTCGACTTCCTGTCGCCCGGCGACCGCGTGAAGATCCTCGCCGAGGTCAAGCGTGCGAGCCCGTCGCGCGGCTCCATGGCGCCCATCGAGGACCCGGCCGCCCTCGCCGCCGACTACGAGCGTGGCGGAGCGTCGACGATCAGCGTGCTCACCGAGGGGCGGAAGTTCCTCGGCAGCCTCGCCGACCTCGAGGCGGTGAAGGCGCGCGTGTCGCTGCCGGTGCTGCGCAAGGACTTCATCGCCGACCCGTACCAGGTGCTCGAGGCCCGCGCCGCCGGTGCCGACCTGGTGCTGCTCATCGTGGCGGCGCTCCAGCAGCGACAGCTCGTGGAGCTGCACGAGCTCGCCGAGCAGCTCGGCATGCGCGTGCTCGTCGAGGCCCACTCCGGTGACGAGGTCTCCCGTGGCCTCGACGCCGGCGCGCGGATCCTCGGCGTCAACGCCCGCGACCTCACCGACTTCTCGCTGGACCGCGACCTCTTCGGCTCCCTCGCCGACCGCATCCCCGACGGGGTCGTGCGCGTCGCCGAGTCGGCCGTCGCCGCGCCCGCCGACGTCGCCCACTACCGCGCAGCGGGTGCCGACGTCGTCCTGGTGGGGGAGGCGCTCGTCACGGGCGCGGACCCCGCCACCACCCTCGCGTCGTTCATCGCCGCCGCGGACGGCTCCGGCCGCCCGCGCGCCTGACCGACACCGTCCCACCGGTCGCCCCGCACACCGGGGCGTCCGAACACCCCGGGAGACCCACCGTGACCTCACTCCGTGACCTGCAGGGCCCGTACTTCGGCGACTTCGGCGGACGCTTCGTCCCCGAGTCGCTCGTGCTCGCGCTCGACGAGCTCGAGACCGCCTTCCGCGCGGCCTGGGCGGACCCGGCGTTCCGCGAGGAGCTCGACACGCTCCAGCGCGAGTACACCGGCCGCCCGTCGATCATCACCGAGGCGCCGCGGTTCGCGAAGCACGCCGGTGGTGCCCGGATCATCCTCAAGCGCGAGGACCTCAACCACACCGGTTCGCACAAGATCAACAACGTGCTCGGTCAGGCCCTCGTCGCGAAGCGGCTCGGCAAGACCCGGCTCATCGCCGAGACGGGAGCCGGGCAGCACGGCGTCGCGACGGCCACCGCCGCTGCGCTCTTCGGTATGGACTGCGTCGTGTACATGGGCGCCGTCGACACCGAGCGCCAGGCACTGAACGTGGCGCGGATGCGGCTGCTCGGTGCCGAGGTGATCCCGGTCGAGACGGGTTCGCGCACGCTGAAGGACGCCATCAACGACGCGCTGCGCGACTGGGTGGCGAACGTCGACTCGACGCACTACCTGCTCGGCACCGTCGCGGGGCCGCACCCGTTCCCGGAGATGGTCCGCGAGTTTCACAAGGTGATCGGCGAAGAGGCCCGACAGCAGGTCCTCGACCGCATCGGTCGCCTGCCGGACGCCGTCGCCGCGTGCGTCGGCGGCGGCTCGAACGCGATGGGCATCTTCGAGGCCTTCCTCGACGACGAGTCGGTCCGGTTGCACGGCTTCGAGGCCGGCGGCGACGGCATCGAGACGGGGCGGCACGCCGCGAGCATCTCGCTCGGGCGCACCGGTGTCCTCCAGGGCACGATGTCGTACCTCATGCAGGACGAGGACGGCCAGACCATCGAGAGCCACAGCATCTCGGCGGGCCTCGACTACCCGAGCGTCGGTCCCGAGCACGCCTACCTGGCCTCGATCGGCCGCGCGCAGTACTCGCCGATCACCGACGCCGAGGCGATGGAGGCCTTCCGCCTGCTCGGCCGGACCGAGGGCATCCTGCCGGCCATCGAGTCGGCGCACGCGCTCGCAGGGGCGATCAAGCTGGGCAAGGAGCTCGGCCCCGACGGCGTCGTGCTGGTGTCCCTGTCCGGACGTGGTGACAAGGACGTCGCGTCCGCCAGTCGCTACTTCGGCATCCTCGACGAGAACGCGGTGCAGCTGTGACGAACCCCGGTCGCTCCACCTCGGTCGCGACGACGATCGACACCGCCAACGCCGAGCGCGCCGGAGCCGTCGTCGGGTACCTGCCCGCCGGCTTCCCCGACCTGCAGACGAGCGTGGACGCGGCGGTCGCCCTCGCCGAGAACGGCGTCGACGTCATCGAGCTCGGCCTGCCGTACTCCGACCCGGTGATGGACGGTCCGGTGATCCAGCGCGCCGCGGAGGAGAGCCTGGCGAACGGCTTCCGTGTCGCGCAGGTCTTCGACGCCGTCGACCAGATCACGAGCCGTGTCGACGTGCCCGTGCTCGTCATGACCTACTGGAACCCGGTGCTCCGGTACGGGGTCGACCGGTTCGCCGACGACCTCGTCGCGGCCGGGGCGTCCGGGCTCATCACCCCGGACCTCATCCCGGACGAGGGTCGCGCCTGGATCGACGCCTCCGAGCGCACCGGGCTCGACCGGGTCTTCCTCGCGGCGCCGTCCTCGACGGACACCCGCATGGAGCAGGCGGTCCGCTCCAGCCGCGGCTTCGTCTACGCCGTGTCGACGATGGGCGTCACCGGCGCCCGCGTCGGCGTCGACACCGCCGCCCGCACCGTCGTGTCGCGACTGCGCGACGCCGGTGTGGAGCGCACGTGCGTCGGCCTCGGCATCTCGACGGCAGACCAGGTGCGCGAGGTCCTCGAGTACGCCGACGGGGCGATCGTCGGGTCCGCCTTCGTGCGCGCCCTCGCCGACCTCGGCGTGCAGGGGGTCGCGGACCGCGCGGCCGACCTGACCAGCGGCGCCGCGCGCAGCTGAGGCGAGCACCGGTCCGGACGGGAGGCGCGGTGTCGGTGGGTCGACCGGCGCACCGGCCCCGCGCCTCCCGTGCACCGTGCTCCCAGTTCCCACAGGTCGACCCACCCCGTTCCTGGTCGGCGCGGTTCCCGCGCTACAGTGAGCGGGGCCGACCCTCCAGCGGCACCGCGGCCGTCCAGCACCGAAAGGCGACAGCACCTCCATGCCCCTCCTGAGCATCCCGAGCCCGAGCACCGCGTGGCAGTACTTCGACCTGACCGCCTGGCTGCGCGACGTCTTCGGGTGGTCGCTGCCGCTCGACTTCCGCATCCACGCGTACGCGATCTGCATCCTGCTGGGCATCGTCGCGGCCGTCGTGCTCGCGAACCGGCGGCTCAACGCCCGCGGGGTCGAGCGCTGGATCATCATCGACATCGCGATCTGGGCGGTGCCCGCCGGCATCATCGGCGGTCGGTTGTTCCACGTGTTCAGCCACGTCAGCGACTACTTCGGGCCGGGGCGTGACCCGCTCTCGTTCCTCTACATCTGGGAGGGCGGGCTGGCCATCTTCGGCGCGCTCATCCTCGGGTCGGTCGGTGCGTACATCGGGTGCCGTCAGGTGGGCCTGCGCTTCTCGACCCTGATCGACGCGATCGCTCCCGGCGTCCTGCTCGCCCAGGCGTTCGGTCGCCTCGGCAACTACTTCAACCACGAGCTCTTCGGCATGCCGACGAGCCTGCCGTGGGGGCTCGAGATCGAGTCGACGAACGCGGCGTTCCCGAAGGGGCTGCCCGAGGGCACCCTGTTCCACCCGACCTTCCTCTACGAGATCATCTGGAACGTCGTGGGCGTCGTCGTGATCCTGCTGCTCGACAAGCGGTTCCGGCTGCAGTGGGGCAAGGTCATGGCGCTCTACCTGATCTGGTACGGCACCGGTCGCTCGGTCCTCGAGTCCATCCGCGTCGACACGAGCGAGACCTTCGCCGGGATCCGCACGAACGTCTGGATGTCCTTCGCCGCGATCCTGCTCGGCATCGTGATCTTCCTCGTACAGACCCGTCGGCACACCGGCAACGAGCCCAGCCCGTACCTGCCGGGTCGCGAGCCGCGTCGGTCCTCCGATGTAGACTCGGACGACACCTGGTCGGAACACGA
Organism: Curtobacterium sp. BRD11; assembly: GCF_031844345.1. Classification (NCBI taxonomy): domain Bacteria; kingdom Bacillati; phylum Actinomycetota; class Actinomycetes; order Micrococcales; family Microbacteriaceae; genus Curtobacterium; species Curtobacterium sp. BRD11. The sequence goes on along the minus strand of NZ_JAUZUZ010000001.1, from coordinate 694,262 downwards.
CGACGACGCTCCGGCGGTCGCCGACGACGCCGATCCGGTCCCAGCAGCAGGCCGCGCGCGGTAACTCCGCGACCGGCAGCACCGGCTCCTCGGACGGCACCCGCCGGCCGCGGGGCACCATCCGAACGGTCGGGTCGCCACGAGCGGCCCCGCCACCTCGCGCGTCGTCTGCGCACCCTCCACGGCGACGCGCACGGGCACCAGGTCCGCCCGCTCGGGCGGAACGCACCACCGGGCCACCGACGTCCCTGTTCCACTCCCTCGTGAGGACGGTTCCCCATGGCGCTCCAGCCAGACCCTGCCCCCCGTTCGACGCGCTCCCTGCAGCCGGCGCACCGACGATTCTCGGCCGTGCCCGAGGCGACCGGTGCGTACGACCCGGCGAACGAGAAGGACGCCTGCGGCCTCGCGATGGTCGCGACGCTCCGCGGTACCGCGGGGCACGACATCGTCGACGCCGCGCTGGGTGCACTCCGGAACCTCGAGCACCGCGGTGCCGTCGGTTCCGACGCGGGCACCGGTGACGGCGCGGGCATCCTGTGCCAGGTGCCGGACGCGTTCCTGCGCGACGAGGTGCCGTTCGACCTGCCCGCCGCGGGGGAGTACGCCGTCGGGACGGCCTACCTGCCCGTCGACGAGGACGAGCGCCACGCGGTGAAGGGTGCGGTCGAGCGCCTGGCCCGCGAGGAGGGCCTGAAGGTCCTCGGGTGGCGTGCGGTCCCGGTTCGGCCGGAGGTCCTCGGGACGCTCGCGCGCGCCGCGATGCCGGCGTTCGAGCAGCTGTTCGTCGCCTCCACCCGTCACGACGTGCACGGCGCCGCCTGGAGCGGCATCGCCCTCGACCGGCAGGCCTTCCGACTGCGCAAGCGCGCGGAGCACGGCGTCGAGGTCTACTTCATGTCGCTGTCCAGCCGCACCATGGTCTACAAGGGCATGGTCACGACGCTCCAGCTCGAGCCGTTCTACCCGGACCTCAGCGACGAGCGCTTCGCCTCGAAGCTCGCGATCGTGCACTCGCGCTACTCGACGAACACCTTCCCGTCGTGGCCGCTGGCGCAACCGTTCCGGACGCTCGCCCACAACGGCGAGATCAACACCGTCCGCGGCAACCGGAACTGGATGCGGGCGCGCCAGTCGCAGCTCGAGAGCGAGCTGCTCGGCGACCTCGCACCGCTGCTGCCGATCGTCAGCCCGGGCGCGAGCGACTCGGCGTCGTTCGACGAGACCCTCGAGCTGCTCACGCTGACCGGCCGCAGCCTGCCGCACGCGGTGTCGATGATGGTGCCGGAGGCCTGGGAGAACCAGGTCGGGATGGACCCCGACCTGCGGGCGTTCTACGAGTACCACTCGATGCTCATGGAGCCGTGGGACGGCCCGGCGGCCATCACGTTCACCGACGGCGCGGTCGTCGGCGCGACGCTCGACCGCAACGGCCTGCGTCCCGGGCGATTCCTGGTGACCGACGACGGCCTCATCGTGATGGGCTCGGAGACGGGCGTCATCGACGTGCCGCCGGGCAAGGTCGTCCGCAAGGGCCGCCTGCGTCCGGGTCGGATGTTCGTCGTGGACACCGAGGCCGGGCGGATCATCGAGGACGACGAGGTCAAGCGCGAGCTGGCGACCTCGGGGCCGTGGGCGCAGTGGCTCGACGAAGGCCGGATCAACCTGAGCGACCTGCCGGAGCGCGAGCACATCGTGCACACCCCGGCGTCGGTCACCCGGCGACAGCGCGCGTTCGGCTACACGGAGGAAGAGGTCCGCATCCTCCTCCGCCCGATGGCGCAGACGGGTGCGGAGCCCCTCGGCGCGATGGGCTCGGACACGCCGATCGCCGTGCTCTCCGAGCGCCCGCGCCTGCTGTTCGACTACTTCACGCAGCAGTTCGCGCAGGTGACGAACCCGCCGCTCGACTCCATCCGCGAGCAGGTCATCACCTCGATGGGCATGGGCCTCGGGCCGGAGCGCAACCTGCTGAGCGCCGGCCCCGAGCACGCGAAGCAGATCGTGCTCGACTTCCCGGTGATCGACAACGACGAGCTCGCGAAGATCCAGCACTTCGAGACGGAGTCCGGTCGGCACCTGACGGTGACGATCAAGGGCCTGTACCGCGTCGACGCGGGCAAGAAGGCGATGCAGAAGCGCATCGCCGCGGTCTGCGACGAGGTCGACCAGGCGATCGAGTCGGGCAAGCAGTTCATCGTGCTGTCCGACCGTGACGGCAACGCCGAGCAGGCACCCGTGCCGAGCCTGCTGCTGCTCGCTGCGGTGCACCACCACCTCATCCGCACCGAGCAGCGCATGAAGGTCGGACTCATCGTCGAGGCCGGCGACGTGCGCGAGGTCCACCATGTCGCGACCCTGATCGGCTACGGCGCCTCGGCGATCAACCCGTACCTGGCCATGGAGACCTGCGAGAACCTCGTGCGCTCGGGGATGATCACCGGGATCACCCCGGAGCAGGCCGTCCGGAACGTCATCAAGGCGCTCGGCAAGGGCGTGCTCAAGATCATGTCGAAGATGGGCATCTCGACGGTGTCCAGCTACGCCGGCGCCCAGGCGTTCGAGGCGGTCGGGCTCAGCCAGGAGTTCGTCGACCGGTACTTCACCGGGACGTCGTCCATCCTCGGTGGCGTCGGGATCGAGGTCATCGCCAAGGAGAACGCCGAGCGGCACGCCCAGGCGTACCCGCAGGACGGCGCCGTGCTGTCGCACGAGCGGCTGCAGACCGGCGGCGAGTACCAGTGGCGCCGTGAGGGTCCGCCGCACCTGTTCAACCCGGACACGGTGTTCCGGCTCCAGCACGCCACCCGTGCCCGCCGGTACGACATCTTCCGTGAGTACTCGCAGGCGGTCGACGACCAGTCCGAGGAGCTCATGACGCTCCGCGGTCTGTTCCGGTTCCGTCACGGCGTCCGGAAGCCGATCGCGTTGGACGAGGTCGAGCCGATCGAGTCGATCGTGCAGCGGTTCAACACCGGCGCGATGTCCTACGGGTCGATCTCACAAGAGGCCCACGAGACCCTCGCGATCGCGATGAACCGCCTCGGTGCGCGCTCGAACACGGGCGAGGGCGGCGAGGACGTCGAGCGTCTGCTCGACCCCGAGCGTCGCAGTGCGATCAAGCAGGTCGCCTCCGGTCGGTTCGGCGTCACGAGCATGTACCTGACGCACGCGACCGACATCCAGCTGAAGATGGCGCAGGGCGCGAAGCCGGGCGAGGGCGGGCAGCTGCCCCCGACGAAGGTGTACCCGTGGGTCGCCCGCACGCGGCACGCCACCGCCGGCGTCGGACTCATCTCGCCGCCGCCGCACCACGACATCTACTCGATCGAGGACCTCAAGCAGCTGATCTTCGACGTCAAGCGGGCGAACCCGGCCGCGCGCGTCCACGTGAAGCTCGTGAGCCAGTCCGGCATCGGCGCGGTCGCAGCGGGCGTGACGAAGGCGCTGGCCGACGTCGTGCTCGTGTCGGGCCACGACGGTGGCACCGGCGCGTCCCCGCTCAACTCGTTGAAGCACGCGGGCACCCCGTGGGAGATCGGTCTCGCCGAGACCCAGCAGACCCTGATGCTGAACGGCATGCGCGACCGGGTGGTCGTGCAGGTGGACGGGCAGATGAAGACCGGCCGTGACGTCGTCGTGGCGGCGCTGCTCGGCGCCGAGGAGTACGGCTTCGCGACGGCTCCGCTCGTCGTCGAGGGCTGCATCCTCATGCGCGTCTGCCACCTGGACACGTGCCCGGTCGGCGTCGCGACGCAGAACCCGGAGCTCCGGAAGCGCTTCACGGGCAAGCCGGAGTTCGTCGTCAACTTCTTCGAGTTCATCGCGCAGGAGGTCCGGGAGCTCCTCGCGGAGCTCGGCTTCCGCACGCTGGACGAGGCGATCGGGCAGGTCGACGCGCTCGACACCGACCGTGCCGTCGAGCACTGGAAGGCCTCCGGTCTCGACCTCGCGCCGGTGCTGCACGGACCGGAGTTCGGCCGCGACGAGCCCCGACGCCACCTGCGTGAGCAGGACCACGAGCTCGACGAGCACTTCGACGTGCAGCTCGTCCAGCAGACGGCGGACGTGCTGGAGCACGGTGGTTCCGTCGCGCTCGACCTGCCGATCCGCAACACGGAGCGCGCGGTCGGCACCATGCTCGGCCACGAGGTCACGCTGCGGCACGGCGAGCACGGCCTGCCCGCAGGGTCGATCGACATCACGCTGCGCGGCTCGGCCGGGCAGTCCCTCGGTGCGTTCCTGCCCGCCGGCATCACGCTCCGCCTGGTCGGGGACAGCAACGACTACGTCGGCAAGGGCCTGTCCGGCGGCGCCATCGTCGTCCGTCCGGACACCGAGTCGGCGTTCGAACCGTCGGAGAACGTCATCGCCGGCAACGTCATCGGCTACGGCGCGACCCAGGGCAGCATGTTCATCCGCGGCATCGTGGGCGAGCGCTTCCTCGTCCGCAACTCCGGCGCGACCGCGGTCGTCGAGGGCGTCGGCGACCACGCACTCGAGTACATGACCGGCGGGCTCGCACTGATCCTGGGCGAGACCGGACGCAACCTCGGCGCCGGTATGTCCGGCGGCACCGCGTACGTGCGCGGCCTCCGTCGGGAACACGTGAACGCCGACGCGCTGGCGACCGGTGAGCTGCGGCTCGAGGAACTGGACAGCGCCGACGTCGAGATCGTCACCGACCTGCTCCGGCAGCACCTCGCCGAGACCGGGTCGACCGTGGCCGGCGACCTGCTCGACTCCAGCGACCTCGGCGACTTCGTCAAGGTGCTCCCGCGGGACTACGCCGCCGTGCTCGCGACCCGCCAGCAGGCGGTCGACGAGGGCCTCGACCCCGACGGCACCGTCGTCTGGAACCGCATCCTGGAGGTCACCGGTGGCTGACACGACCCGGGCCGCCGTGCGGACCCCGATCCCGACCGACGCGGACATCCACACCCACACCCCCGTCCAGACCCAGACCGAGCAGGAGGCGAACCATGGCTGACCCGAAGGGCTTCCTCAAGGTGCAGGAGCGCGAGCTCCCGCCCCGCCGTCCCGTGCCCGTGCGCCTCATGGACTGGAAGGAGGTCTACGAGCAGCAGGAGTCCGGTGCCCTGAAGCGACAGGCCGGTCGCTGCATGGACTGCGGCGTCCCCTTCTGCCACCAGGGCTGCCCGCTCGGGAACCTCATCCCGGAGTGGAACGACCTGACCTGGCGCGGTGAGGGTCGACAGGCGATCGAGCGTCTGCACGCGACCAACAACTTCCCGGAGTTCACCGGGAAGCTCTGCCCGGCCCCGTGCGAGGCGTCCTGCGTGCTCGGCATCAACCAGCCGCCGGTCACGATCAAGCAGGTCGAGGTCTCGATCATCGACGAGGCGTACAAGAACGGCTGGGTCACCCCGCACCCGCCGGAGCGCCTGACCGGCAAGACCGTCGCGGTGGTCGGGTCCGGCCCCGCCGGTCTCGCTGCCGCACAGCAGCTCACGCGCGCCGGGCACACGGTCGCCGTGTACGAGCGCGACGACCGCATCGGCGGCCTGCTGCGCTACGGCATCCCGGACTTCAAGATGGAGAAGCGCCAGATCGACGCGCGCCTCGCCCAGATGCAGGCCGAGGGCACCCGCTTCCGCGCCGGTGTGGAGATCGGCGTCGACATCACCTGGGACGACCTGAAGTCCCGCTACGACGCGGTCGTCGTCGCGACGGGCGCCACGGTGCCGCGCGACCTGCCGATCCCGGGGCGCGACCTCGAGGGCGTCCACTACGCGATGGACTACCTCGTCCAGCAGAACAAGGCGAACGCGGGGACCACCGTCGACAACCAGCTCACCGCCGAGGGCAAGCACGTCGTCGTCATCGGCGGTGGCGACACCGGCGCCGACTGCATCGGCACGGCCCACCGTCAGGGCGCCCTGAGCGTGACGAACCTGGCGATCGGCAAGCAGCCGCCGCTCGAACGTCCGTCCGAGCAGCCGTGGCCGATGTTCCCGACGGTGTTCGAGGTCACGAGCGCCCACGAGGAGGGCGGCGAGCGGCACTTCCTGGCGTCGACCGTCGAGTTCCTCGGCAACGCCGCCGGCGAGGTCCGCGCGCTCCGGGTCGCGGAGACCGAGTACCTCGACGGCCGGCGCGTGCCGAAGGCGGGCACCGAGCGCGAGATCCCCGCCGACCTGGTGCTCATCGCGATGGGCTTCACCGGTCCGGAGACCGACACGATCGAGCCGCAGCTCGGGCTCCCCGCCACGGTGTCGGGCGCGGTCGCCCGCCAGGCCGACTACTCGACGAACGAGCCGGGCGTGTTCGTGGCGGGCGACGCCGGCCGTGGCCAGTCGCTCATCGTCTGGGCCATCGCCGAGGGACGCGCGGCTGCGTCCAAGGTCGACGAGTACCTCGAGGGCTCGACGATCCTGCCGGCGCCCGTCAAGGCCACCGACCGCGCGCTCACGGTCTGACGCCGTGAACGCCCCCGGAACACCGGTCCACCGATGAGCAGCAGGCCACCGGCACTCGATAGGGTGCTGGTGGCCTGCTCTCGTTCCGCGCGGCCCCACAGCGCGGAAACCGGCACCACCCACCACACGAAGGAATCCATTGAGACGCGCAAAGATCGTTTCGACGCTCGGTCCGGCTACGTCGGACTACGAGACCGTCAAGGAGATCATCGAAGCGGGCGTCGACGTCGCCCGCCTCAACCTCAGCCACGGTGACTACAGCGTCCACGAGGCCAACTACGAGAACGTCCGTCGCGCCGCGGAGGACCTCGGCAAGCCGGTCGCGATCCTCGTCGACCTGCAGGGTCCGAAGATCCGTCTGGCGAAGTTCGCCGACGGTCCGCACGAGCTCGCGGTCGGTGACGTCTTCACGATCACGACCGAGGACGTCCCCGGCTCGAAGGAGATCTGCGGCACGACGTTCAAGGGCCTGCCGCAGGACGTCAAGCCCGGTGACCCGCTGCTCATCGACGACGGCCGTGTGCGCCTGCGCGTGCTCGACACCGACGGCGTGCGTGTCCGCACCGAGGTCGTCGTCGCCGGTACGGTCTCGAACAACAAGGGCATCAACCTGCCCGGCGTCGCCGTCAACGTCCCCGCGCTGAGCGAGAAGGACGAGGCGGATCTCCGCTGGGCGATCCGTCAGGGCGCCGACCTCATCGCGCTGTCGTTCGTCCGCAACGCCTCGGACGTCGTCCGCGCCCACGAGATCATGGACGAGGAGGGCAAGCGCCTCCCGATCATCGCCAAGGTCGAGAAGCCGCAGGCCGTCGACGCCCTCGAGGAGATCATCGACGCCTTCGACAGCATCATGGTCGCCCGTGGTGACCTCGGCGTGGAGCTCCCGCTCGAGGCCGTCCCGATCGTGCAGAAGCGCGCCGTCGAGCTGTCCCGCCGCATGGCGAAGCCGGTCATCGTCGCGACGCAGATGCTCGAGTCGATGATCTCGTCGCCGATCCCGACCCGCGCCGAGACCTCCGACGTCGCGAACGCCGTCCTCGACGGCGCGGACGCCGTCATGCTCTCGGGCGAGACCAGCGTCGGCGAGTACCCGGTGCAGACGGTCCGCACCATGGCCCGCATCGTCGAGTCGACCGAGGACCACGGCCTCGAGCGCATCGCGCCGCTCGGCACGAAGCCGCGCACGCTCGGTGGCGCGATCACGCTCGCCGCGGTCGAGATCGCCGAGTTCACCGAGGCGTCGTACCTCTGCGTCTTCACCGAGTCCGGCGACTCGGCCCGCCGCATGTCCCGACTGCGCCACGGCCTGCCCATCATCGCCTTCACCCCGAACGAGGCCACGCGTCGCCGCATGGCGCTCACCTGGGGTGTCCGCTCGTTCCTCGTGGAGCGCAAGACGCACACCGACGAGCTGTTCTCGCAGGTCGACGACGTGCTGCTCGCGAACGGCCTCGCCGCCCCCGGCGACCGGGTCATCGTGACGGCCGGTTCGCCCCCCGGACTCGAGGGGTCGACGAACGACCTGCGCGTGCACCGCGTCGGCGACGCGCACGCCGAGGCGGCTCCCGCCTACGTGCGGGACTGACCCCGGTCACCACGCCGACAGGGCGCGGACGGGAGGCACGGCGCGACACCGCGCACGGCCTCCGGTCCGCGCCCTGTCGCGTGTCCGCCCGTGCGTCGCGTCGAGTCACCGGCGTGCCGACACGCCGGCGTCGCCGCGAGACGGGCCGGAGCGAGCGAGACGCCGTCGGATCCGGCGGCGTCTCGTCGGGACGGCGGCGTCTCGTGGGGACGGCGGCGTCTCGTCGGGACGGCGGCGGCGGTCTCGACACGCAGGAACCGGCCACCCGCGGTGCGGCGCGACCGCGCGTCGGGCCGAGCGGGCAGGATCGGTGCTGTGAGCCTCCAGGACGACCGCCCCACCGCACCCACCGCAGCGGACGTCCGCCGCTGGCGCCGCTACCTGGCGGACGAGCGGGCGGAGGCCGCGGTCTACCGGAACCTGTCGACCCGCAGGACCGGTGAGGAACGCGAGATCCTGGCCGCACTCGCCGACGCCGAGGGTCGGCACGAGCAGCACTGGCTCGACCTGCTCGGTGACGACGTCGGGCGGCCGCTCCGCGGCAGCCTCCGCACCCGGGTCCTCGCCGCGCTCGCGAAGCGGTTCGGTTCCGTGTTCGTCCTGGCGCTCATGCAGCGTGCCGAGGACCGTTCGCCCTACGCCGACGACGACGACGCGACCGCGCGCATGGCGGCCGACGAGCGGATCCACGGCGAGGTCGTCCGCGGCCTCGCGAACCGCGGGCGCATGCGGTTGTCCGGCACCTTCCGCGCAGCGGTGTTCGGCGCCAACGACGGACTCGTCTCGAACCTCGCGCTGATCATCGGCATCAGTGCCTCGGGCGCCGATCGGCACTTCGTGCTGCTCAGCGGCATCGCCGGGCTGCTCGCCGGCGCGCTGTCCATGGGGGCGGGGGAGTACGTCTCGGTGCGGTCCCAACGCGAGCTGCTCGACGCCTCCGCACCCCACCCCGAGGCCGGGCGCGCGGTGGCCGACCTCGACGTCGACGCGAACGAGCTCGCGCTGGTCTACCGGGCCCGGGGCATGGACGAGGCCGCGGCGCAGGAGCACGCGGCCGAGGTCCTCGGCGGTCGAACGGTCTCGGCAGCCGCCGCGACCGACGACCACGAGGCGGTGGGGAGCGGCACGAGTGCGGCGGTGTCGAGCTTCTGCTTCTTCGCCTCGGGCGCGATCATCCCCGTGCTGCCGTACCTGTTCGGGCTCGAGGGCTGGCCGGCGATCGTGCTCGCGGCCGTGCTGGTCGGCATCGCGCTCCTCGGCACCGGCGCGGTCGTCGGCGTGCTCAGCGGCGCGTCGCCGCTGCGGCGGGCGCTGCGCCAGCTCGCGATCGGCTTCGGCGCCGCCGTCGTGACGTACGGCCTCGGCCTGCTGTTCGGGACGGGCAGCGCGTAGCCGTCACCCGGCCAGGCCTGCTGTTCGGGACCGGCAGCGCGGAGTCTGCACCCGGTCGGCGGTCACCGGTCGTCGGGGCTGGCGACCCTCACCGCCGGTCGGTGCGACCGGTGCCGACCGCCTCACGGCGGACCGCAGCGCGCGGCGGCAGCAGGAGGAGCGCGGCCGCGCCGACGCCGATCAGCGCGATGCCGGAGAACACCGTGAAGACCGACAGCGCGAGCGCCGGCGCGACGAGCACGACCACGCCGCCGATGCACGACAGCAGGCCGCTCACCACGGTCGGCGATCGCGAGGAACCGGGGTGGCCCACGACGGCACCGACGAGCGCGGCGACGCCCTCCACGAGGAACCCCACCCCGGCCAGCACCGCGTAGACGAGGAGCGGGACGGCGGGAGCGAGGAGCGCGACGAGTCCCGCCACCCCGACGAGCCCGCCGACGGCACCCGCCGTCCACCGCCACACCGCGGACGTCCCGTGCCCGCGGACCGCGGCGACCACGCGCATCGTGCCGGCGACCACGAGGTAGACGCCGAAGACGAGGGCGACGAGCACGATCGACGGCGCGGGCCAGACGACGGCCACGATGCCGAGCACGATCGCGACGACGGCCGTGGCGACGACGAACGCACGGAAGGACCGCACGGCGCGAGAGTCCACGGGTGCCCCTTCCGCTCGGTCCGCGAGGACACCGACGGTACCCGGGGGCGGTCGCCGGTGTCCGGGGGAGGCCGCGGGCGCTCTGGGGAGGTCACGGGCGCCCGGGGCGGTCGCCGGCGCCCGGGGTCGCCACCCGGCGCAACCGCTTGCAACCCCCGGCGTCGTACCGTCGCCGCAGGTGCTGGACCAGCGCCACCGACAGCGTCGTCGAAAGGTGTCCACCATGACCATCGCAGCATCGCCATCGACCTACGCCGCACCCGGCGAGGACGGGGCGCTCGTCTCCTACCGTTCCCGGTACGACCACTTCATCGGCGGCGAGTACGTCCCGCCCGCCGGCGGCCGGTACTTCGAGAACCCCACGCCGGTGACGGGCAGGGTCTTCACCGAGGTCGCCCGGGGCGACTCGACCGACGTCGACCGGGCGGTGGAGGCCGCCTGGAGGGCCTTCCCCGCCTGGTCGCGCACGAGCGTCGCCGAGCGCGCCGGCATCCTCAACCGGATCGCCGACCGGATGGAGGCGCACCTCGAGGAGCTCGCGGTCGCCGAGACCTGGGAGAACGGCAAGCCGATCCGCGAGACCCTCGGCGCGGACATCCCGCTCGCCGTCGACCACTTCCGCTACTTCGCCGGGGCGATCCGCGCGCAGGAGGGCTCGACGGGGGAGATCGACCACGACACCGTCGCCTACCACTTCCACGAACCGCTCGGCGTCGTCGGGCAGATCATCCCGTGGAACTTCCCGATCCTCATGGCGGTGTGGAAGCTCGCGCCCGCCCTCGCCGCCGGCAACTGCGTCGTGCTCAAGCCCGCGGAGCAGACGCCGGCGTCGATCCACGTGCTGGTGGAACTGATCCGCGACCTCGTGCCCGCCGGGGTCCTCAACGTCGTGAACGGGTTCGGCATCGAGGTCGGCGCGCCGCTCGCCCAGCACCCGGACGTCCGCAAGGTCGCCTTCACGGGGGAGACCACCACCGGCCGGCTCATCATGCAGTACGCCTCGCAGAACCTGATCCCGGTGACGCTCGAGCTCGGCGGGAAGAGCCCGAACGTGTTCTTCGCCGACGTCGCGCAGGAGCGGGACTCCTTCTACGACAAGGCCCTCGAGGGGTTCGCGTTCTTCAACCTCAACCAGGGCGAGGTCTGCACGTGCCCGTCCCGGGCGTTGGTGGCGCGCGAGATCTACGACGGGTTCGTCGCGGACGGGCTCGACCGGGTGCGCGCGGTCAAGCAGGGACACCCGCTGGACCCGGCGACGATGATCGGTGCGCAGGCGTCGAACGACCAGCTCGAGAAGATCCTGAGCTACATCGACATCGGGAAGCAGGAGGGGGCGAAGCTGCTGACGGGCGGCGAGCGGGCGGACCTCGGCGGTGACCTGTCCGGCGGCTACTACGTGCAGCCCACCGTCTTCGAGGGCGACAACGCCATGCGCATCTTCCAGGAGGAGATCTTCGGCCCCGTGCTCGCGCTCACCAGCTTCGACGGCTACGACGACGCCATCCGGATCGCCAACGACTCCCTCTACGGGCTGGGTGCCGGGGTCTGGAGCCGCGAGGCGACGACGCTCTACCGCGCCGGGCGTGACATCCAGGCCGGTCGCGTGTGGTCGAACACCTACCACCAGTACCCGGCCGGAGCGGCCTTCGGCGGGTACAAGCAGTCCGGCATCGGGCGCGAGAACCACAAGATGATGCTCGAGCACTACCAGCAGACGAAGAACCTGCTCGTGTCGTACGCCGACGGTCCGATGGGCTTCTTCTGATGCCCGACCCGGACCGCCCGGCCGCGGCGCGCGTCGCGGTGACGCCGGCGGCGGGGGAGCTCCTGCGCTCCCTCGCCGCCCGGCACGGGCCGCTCATGTTCCACCAGTCCGGCGGCTGCTGCGACGGGTCGAGCCCGATGTGCTACCCGGTCGGGATGTTCCGGACGGGGCCGGCCGACGTGCTCCTCGGCGCGCTCGACGTCGACGGTGCCGGCCCCGTCGAGGTCTGGATGTCACGCGCGCAGTTCGAGTACTGGAAGTACACGCACCTGACGATCGACGTGGTCGACGGTCGGGGCGCGGGCTTCTCGCTCGAGGTGCCGGAGGGCAAGCGGTTCCTCACGCGGTCGCGCATGCTCACCGACGACGAGCTCGACGACCTCGGTCTGGTCCCCGCGGACCACCGGACGTAGGCTGACCCCGTCGACCGCGACGACGCGGCGGACGTCTCGTCACGAGGAGGCCCGATGCGCGCACCCGCGGGGCTCCGTCCGCTCGTCGCCGCGTCCTGGCGTCGTTGTGCCCGGGTCGACCCGGACGACCGGCCGTCGCTGGCGCTGGGGCCCGACGAGCTCGACGCGCTCCGCCGCCACGGGCCGCTCGGGACGGCACTGCCCGTGGTGCGGCGGCTGCTGCTCGACGACGTGCGGTCCGCGGGGTGCGTCGTCGCCGTCACCGACGCCGCCGGGCGTCTCGTCTGGGTCGACGGCGCGCGTCCCGCCCGCAGCGCAGCCGAGGACATGGGCTTCCTGCCGGGTGCGGACTGGGCGGAGGAGCGCGCGGGCACGAGCGCGCCCGGTACGGCCCTGCGGCTCGACCGGGCGGTGCAGATCCACGCGGACGAGCACTGGGCGACCGCCGTCAAGGCCTTCTCGTGCACGGCGGTGCCGCTCCACGACCCGACCGGCGCCGTCGTCGGGGCGCTCGACATCACCGGCGACGCGCGCGCGGTCGAACGCCACACCCTGCCGCTCCTCGTCGCCACGGCCGCGGTGGCCGAGGCGGAACTGGCACTCCGGGCGGTGCAGGGCCTCCGCACCCCCGGACCGACCGGGGACGTGCCCCGTGGACGCGGCCGCGGTGCGCCGTGTCCGGCCGTCGGACTGGCCCTCCTCGGCTCGGACACCGCGACACTGACCTCCGACGGGCGCACGGTCCGGCTGTCGGAACGGCACTCGGAGATCCTCGCGGTGCTCGCATCGACGCCCGGCGGCCTCGCGGCGGCGGACCTGGCGGTCGCCGTGTACGGCGACCGCGGTGCCGTCACCACGCTCCGTGCCGAGGTGGTGCGCCTGCGTCGCGTGCTCGCGGCGCACGCCCCCGGTGCGACGGTGACCTCGCGACCGTACCGACTCCAGGGGCTGCGGACGGACGTCGACTCCGTCCTGTCCGCGCTCGACCGCGGGGCGCGCCTCCAGGCCGTCGACCGGTACGTCGGCCCGGTCCTGCCCGGTTCCGTCTCGCCGGGCGTCGACGACCTGCGCGACCGGGTCAGGACGCGGTTCCGTGAGGCGCTCGTCGCCGACGGTGGCGTCGAGGCGCTCCAGGCGTGGGCGCGGACGGCGGACGGCGCCGCCGACGCGCAGGTGCTGCGCGCGCTGCTCGCGGTCCTGCCGCCGCGGTCGCCGCGTCGGTCGGCCCTGGTGGCGGCGATCGAGGCGCTCGACGGATCGTGACGGGCGACCCGGCCCGGCCGGGAGGCGCGCCACGCGTCGACCGTCCGGCCGACGACGTGCGCCTCCCGCACCGGGTCGTCCCGCTCAGGACCCGGAGGTCGGTGCCGGGGTGGCAGAGCCGTCCGTGCCGCCGTCCCGGTCCGGCTGCGGCGGCTCCGGGGCGTCCGTGCCCTTCGGCGGCGTGGGTGCGTCGCTCTCCTCCGGCTTCGGCGCGTTCCCGTCCTTCGGCTTCGGCGCGTCGGAGCCCGTGGGCGGCTTCGGGGCGTCCGCGCCCTCCGGCGGGGCGGGGACGGCGCCGTCCTTCGGCTTCGGGGCGTCGCCGGCCGCGGGCGGAGCTGCCACGCAGCCCGGAGCCGGAGCGGCGCCCTCCGCGCCCTTCGCGCCGGGACCGGGGGCACCCTTCGTGCCCGGAGTGGGAGCACCGGAGGGTGCGCCACTCGGTGCGCCGCTCGGCGCTCCCGTCGGTGCGCTCGTGGCACTCGGTGCGCCGGAGCCGTCCGCGACGGCAGCGGTGACGCCGAGCCCGCCGAGGAGCAGCGCCGCGGCGGCCGCGGAACCGATCCCCACGCGACGCAGGGTGCGCCGACGGCGGTCGGGCGCGGTGACGGGCTGGTCGTGTCGTTCGTCCTGCATGGTGTGCCTTCCGTGTCGGTGTCGGCGGACCGGGGCGGTCCGGCGACGAGGACGACGGTCGAGCTCGAACCTGAAGCAGGACTGAAGCACAGGCTTCGTCCAGCGTCCTCCATGCTGCTTGCGGGCAGTGCCCACCTACCGTGTCCGCCGTGAACGCACCCGCACGTGTCCTGGTGGTCGAGGACGACGACTCCCTCCGCACCGCCGTGGCCGCGACCCTGCGCGCCGAGGGGTTCGTCGTGACCGAGGCCACCGACGGCCGGGCGATCGCCGAGGACCTCGACCGCGCCGCTCCCGACCTCGTCCTGCTGGACTGGATGCTGCCCGGACCGAGCGGCATCCTGCTCGCGGCACGGATCCGGACGCGGTCGGACGCCGCCGTCGTGATGATGACCGCCCGCGACGAGCTCGACGACCGGCTGCGCGGCTTCGCCGAGGGGGCCGACGACTACGTGGTGAAGCCGTTCGCGATGGCCGAGCTCGTGGCACGCGTCACGGCCGTGCTCCGCCGCCGCGGTCGGGTCCCGTCGGTGATCGAGGTCGGCGACCTCGTGCTCGACCCGGAGGGCGCGACCGTGCGACGCGCCGGCGTCCTGCTCGACCTGACGGCCACCGAGTTCCGGCTGCTGCGGTTCCTCGCCGAGAGCCGTGGCCGGACCGTCTCCAAGGGGCAGATCACGACGCAGGTGTGGGGCTACGAGGACATCGCGCCGAACCTGGTCGAGGTCCACCTCAGCGCACTCCGCCGCAAGATGGAGGTGCACGGTCCCCGGCTCGTGCACACGGTCCGCGGGCTCGGGTACCGGCTCTCCGTCGACCGGGGCGCGGCGTGACCGCGGTCGACCGACGGCTGCGCACGTCCTCGCTGCGACTGCGGACCGTGGTCGCGGTGCTCGTGCTGCTCGCGGTGCTGCTGGCCGGGCTCGTCGTCGCGGTCGAGGCGGTGCTCGGCGCCCGACTGCGTGCACAGGTCGAGGACCGACTGCGGGACCGGGCTGCCGCCGCTGCCGCACTCGTGGGGGTGCTCGACGCGGACGACCTCGCCGACCGCTTGTCGGCGCAGGGCCTCTCGGTGCGGATCGTGCAGCCCGACGGCGCCGCGGTCGAGGCCGGGCCGACACCCGACCAGCTGCGCTCCGGACCGCCCGACCCCGGGCAGCTCCCGGGTCCGGCGCCGCGCGACCGGTCGTCCTCCAGCGGCTCGACCGGGGCTGCCGACGCCGGTGCACCGGCGTCGTCCGGTGCGACGGCGTCGTCGGGTGCGTCGGCGTCCTCCGGTGCATCGGCATCCTCCGGTGCGACGGTGGTGTCGTCGCGTGCCAGTGAGGACGACGGCGTGCTCACACTCCGGTCCGTCCTCGACGACGGCACACGCATCACGCTGACCGCCGGCACCCGCGACGTGCAGGAGACCCTGACGCAGCTCGGCTGGGTGATGGGCGGTGCGTCCGCGGTGTTCCTGGGTGTCGCCGTCGTCGGAGTGGTCCTGGTCGTGCGGCGCGCGCTGCGCCCGCTCGACGAGGTCACCGCGACGGCCCGATCGATCGCCGACGGTGACCGTGGTCGGCGGTTGCGCCCTGCCAGGACGGACACCGAGATCGGCCGCGTCGCCGCCGCGTTCGACGAGATGCTCGACGCCGTCGAGGGCGCCGAAGCGCAGGCCGTGGCCGCTGAGGAACGGGTCCGGGGCTTCCTGTCGGACGCCGCACACGAGCTCCGCACGCCCGTCGCCGGCGTCCGCGCAGCGGCGGACACGCTGGTCCGGAGCGGTGGCGACGACCCGGCGACGACCGAGGTGCTCGCGGTGCACGTCGTCCGCCAGGCCGACCGCGCGGCGCGCCTCGTCGACGACATGCTCACGATGGCGCGACTCGACCGGGGGATCGCGCTCGACCGGCGGCCGACCGACCTCGTCCCGTGGCTGCGCGCCGAGGTCGACCGGCTCGAGCTCCGGCTGCCGGGGATCACCATGCACCCCGGACTCCCGACCGAGCCCGTCCCGGTCGAGGTCGACGCCGACCGACTCGCGCAGGTGCTCGGCAACCTCGTCGACAACGCGGCGCGGGCCACGGGCGGGACGGGGACGGTGCGGCTGACCCTCGGCACGGACGCCGACGAGGCGACGCTCGTGGTCGAGGACGACGGGCCCGGCATCCCCGTCGGCGACCGGGAGCGCGTGTTCGACCGGCTCGTCCGACTGGGGGAGTCGCGGGACGTCCGGTCGGGTGGTGCCGGACTCGGCCTGCCGATCGCCCGCGGCATCGCGGTCGCCCACGGTGGCACGCTCGTCCACGACGACGACGGGACGCTCGGCGGCGCGCGGTTCGTGCTCCGCCTGCCCCGCGCGACCCGCGCCGTCGACCCCGGGTCGGGCGCGGACCGGGGTGTCGCTCCGGCCCCGGTGTCTGCCACGATGGGGACGTGAGCGCTCATCAGGAGAACGGACGGATCGTCGCGGTGAGCCGCGACGCCGAGCACCGCTTCAGCAAGCCCGTCGTCGAGGAGATCACCCTCGTCGCGGGGTGGGGCGTCGACGGCGACGCGCACGCCGGGACGACCGTGCAGCACCGCTCCCGCGTCGCCAGGGACCCGTCACAGCCGAACCTGCGGCAGGTCCACCTGCTCCACGCCGAGGTGTTCGACGAGGTCGCCGCCTCCGGGCACACCGTCGTGCCGGGGGACATGGGGGAGAACGTCACGACCCGCGGCGTCGACCTGCTCGGACTGCCGACCGGGGCCCTGCTCCACCTCGGTGACGCGGCCTGTGTGCGCGTGACCGGGCTCCGGAACCCGTGCCAGCAGATCAACGACTTCGACCCGGGGCTGCTGCGCGCGGTCCTCGGCCGAGCGGAGGACGGCACCGTGGAGCGCAAGGGCGGCGTGATGGGCGTCGTCGTGACGGGGGGCATCGTCCGCGCGGGCGACGCCGTCCGGGTCGAGCTGCCCGAGGGAGCGCTGCAACCGCTCGCCCCGGTGTGAGGACCGGGGGCGCGGCCGGGCCCTGCTAGCCTGGAGCCCTCGCGAGTGTGGTGGAACGGTAGACACGGGGCACTCAAAATGCTCTGCCTCACGGCGTGCGGGTTCGAGTCCCGCCACTCGTACAAGGTCGCTCACGGCGTGCGGGGCTGGCGTACAAGGTCGCTCACGGCGTGCGGGGCTGGGCACACCGAGCGTCCCGCCACTCGTACAGAAGTTCGTCGAACCGCGCATCCACAGCTGACGGAAGCCACGCGCTCCGTCTAGTAGGCTCTCGGTCGTGAGTGACACAGAAGCAACCCCCGCAGCACCGCGTCGCGTCGTCGTCGCCGAGGACGAGTCGCTCATCCGTCTCGACATCGTCGAGATCCTCCGCGACAACGGGTTCGACGTGGTCGGGGAAGCCGGCGACGGTGAGACCGCCGTCCAGCTCGCGACCGACCTGCGCCCGGACCTCGTCGTCATGGACGTCAAGATGCCCCAGCTCGACGGCATCTCCGCTGCCGAGAAGCTCTCCAAGAACCACATCGCTCCGGTGGTCCTCCTCACGGCGTTCAGCCAGAAGGACCTCGTCGAGCGCGCGACCGAAGCCGGTGCCCTGGCCTACGTCGTGAAGCCCTTCACCCCGAACGACCTGCTCCCCGCGATCGAGATCGCCCTCTCGCGGCACCAGCAGATCATCACGCTCGAGGCCGAGGTCGCCGACCTCGTCGAGCGGTTCGAGACCCGCAAGCTCGTCGACCGCGCCAAGGGCCTGCTCAACGAGAAGATGGGCCTCACCGAGCCCGAGGCGTTCCGCTGGATCCAGAAGGCATCGATGGACCGTCGTCTGACGATGCACGACGTCGCGAAGGCGATCATCGAGCAGCTCAGCGCCAAGAAGTAACGAGCAACCGCTCGCTCACGCGGAGAGCGCCGCCGGACACCGTCCGGCGGCGCTCTCCGCGTTCCGGACCCCGCGGACGTCGGTGTACGGGTACCGGCCGACATCACGCCGGTCGATCGTCACGTGCAACGTCGGACGATGCGCCTGCACCGGGTACGCGCGCATCGTGCGACACCGCACCTGTCGAACGACGCGTTCCGTGTCGGAGACCGCGTGCAGCGGCAGGGCCGCGGCAGAGCGCCGGACGGGAGGCGCGGGTCGGACCCGCCGCAGCCGCGCCACGTGGCAGGGTGGGGGCATGGACGACGTGGTGATCCGTGCCTCCCGGCCGGAGGACATGCCGACGGTGGCCGATCTGCGTTGGCGGTGGAGCGTCGAGGAGGACGGCGCCGTGCCCACGGTGACGCCCGACGAGTACCGCGAGGCAATGTCGGCCTTCGCCGCCGAGCACGCCGACTCGCACCGGTGCGTGGTCGCGGAGCGCGTCGGGGAGGTGCTGGGGATGGCGTGGCTCGCCGTGCACCCGCGGCCGCCGGCGCCGCACCGGCCGCGCGGACGCGTGACCGCCGAGTTGCAGACCGTGTACGTGCACCCCGACCTGCGCGGCGGGGGCGTCGCCGCACGCCTGGTCACGGCCCTGCTCGACATCGCCGACGAACTCGGCGCGGAGCGCACCGCGGTGCACTCCAGCGTCGCCGGTGAGACGCTCTACCGTCGGCTCGGGTTCGGCGATGCCCGCCTGCTGCTGCAGCGACCGCCCGAGGACTGAACCGCTAGCGCCGCTCGCGGATCATGTTCGTGATCCGCACGGTGGAGCAGCGTCGGCCCTCGTCGTCGGTGAGCACGATCTCGTGCGTGGTGAGCGTGCCGCCGAGGTGGATCGCCGTGCAGGTCCCCGTGACCCGGCCGCTCGTCGCACTGCGGGAGTGCGACGCACTGAGCTCGATGCCGACCGCGTAGCGGCCGGGCCCGGCGTGCACGTTCGCAGCCATCGACCCGAGGCTCTCGCCGAGCACGACGTACGCTCCGCCGTGCAGCAGCCCGACCGGCTGGCGGTTGCCCTCGACGGGGATCGACCCGACGGCGCGCTCCGCGCTCAGCTCGGTGATCTCCATGCCCATCTTCGTGGCGAGTTCGCCCATGCCGCGCTCGGACAGCCGTTCGTCGACGGCTCCGGAGGTGGTCGGTTCGTGGGTCACGTCGTCGGTCACGCTCGCGGACTCCCGTGTCGGATGGCGTCGGTAGGCTGTCCGGGTGTCGGACTCCGCAAAGCCTACCCTCATGGTCATCGACGGCCACTCGCTCGCCTTCCGGGCCTTCTACGCACTGCCGGTCGACAGCTTCGTGAACCGCGAGGGGCAGCACACGAACGCCATCCACGGCTTCATCTCGATGCTGCTCATGCTCCTGCAGCGCGAGAAGCCGACCCACCTGGCGGTCGCGTTCGACATCTCCCGCTTCTCGTTCCGCACCCGCGAGTACGAGGACTACAAGGGCACCCGCTCGGAGACCCCGCCCGAGTTCAAGGGCCAGATCCCGCTCCTGCAGCAGGCGCTCGAGGCGATGGGCATCACGACGGTGACGAAGGAGGACTACGAGGCCGACGACATCCTCGCCACCTTCGCGCGACAGGGTGCCGAGCAGGGGTACCAGGTGTACGTGGTCTCGGGTGACCGCGACTCGATCCAGCTCGTCAACGACGACGTCACGCTGCTGTACCCGTCGGTCCGCGGCGTCTCCGAGCTCACGCGCTACGACCGCGACAAGGTGTACGAGCGGTACGGCATCGAGCCGCACCAGTACCCGGACATCGCGGCGCTCGTGGGGGAGACCAGCGACAACCTGATCGGCATCGACAAGGTCGGCGAGAAGACCGCGGTCAAGTGGGTGACCGCGTACGGCTCCCTCGACGGTGTCCTCGAGCACGCCGACGAGATCAAGGGCGTCGTCGGGAACAACCTCCGCGAGCAGAAGGACCGGGCGATCCGGAACCGCAGGCTGAACCGGCTCGTGAACGACGTCGAGCTGCCCGTCGGACCGGCCGACGTCGCCCTCCGCCCGCTGGACGAGCAGGCCGTCCGCGACCTCTTCGCCAAGCTGCAGTTCCGCACGCTGCTCGACCGGGTCTTCAAGGTCGCCGGTACCGGTGAGCCGAGCGAGGCGAGCGATGCTCCCGGCTCGGTCGACAGCGGCGCGCCGACCCCGCCGAAGGTCACCACGGTCATCGACGAAGAGCTCGGGTACTGGCTCGAGCGCAAGGGTGCGAACGACGCCGAGAACGGGTTCGGCGTCGCGGTCGAGGTCATCGACGGCCGGCTCAGCGCGATCGGCATCGCGACCCACGACGACGCCGTCCTGGTGCCCGGCGGCAGCGGCGCGAAGGACTACGAGCAGCTCGCCGCGTGGTTCGCCTCCGACGCCCCGAAGCACTTCCACGACGCCAAGGCCGCCATCAAGGCGCTCGGCACGGTCGGCATCACGGTGCGGGGCATCGCCGGGGACGCCCGCATCACCGGGTGGCTCGCGCAGCCGGGCAAGCAGGGGCAGCCCCTCGCCGACCTCGTGTACCAGGAACTCGGCGAGGAGCTGCCGACCGCCGACCCGAACCAGCTCGTCCCCGAGACCGAACCGGTCAACGTCGGCGTGCACGCCTGGTACGTCCTGCGGGTCGACACCGCGCTGCGCTCCCGCGTCGACGAGTCCTCGCTGCGGGTGCTCGACACGATCGAGCTGCCGCTCGTCCCGGTGCTGGCGGGCATGGAGACCATCGGTGTCGGTATCGACCGCCCGGTCCTGACCGGGCTGTCGCACGACCTGGGGGAGCGCGCCGCCGAGCTCGCGCAGCAGGCCTTCGCCGAGATCGGCCACGAGGTGAACCTCGGCTCGCCGAAGCAGCTGCAGGAGGTCCTGTTCACCGAGCTCGCGATGCCGAAGACCCGCAAGACGAAGACCGGCTTCTCGACCGACGCGGCGAGCCTGGCCGACCTGCAGGAGCAGCACCCGCACCCGTTCCTCGGACTGCTGCTGCAGCACCGCGACGCCACGAAGCTCCGGCAGATCGTCGACACGCTCGACGCCGCGGTCGTCGACGGACGCATCCACACCCGCTACGAGCAGACCGGCACGAGCACCGGCCGGGTCTCGTCGACGGACCCCAACCTGCAGAACATCCCGGTCAAGACCGCCGTGGGTCGCCGCATCCGGTCGGCCTTCGCGGTCGCCGAGCCGTACACGACGCTCGTGACCGCCGACTACTCGCAGATCGAGATGCGCATCATGGCGCACCTGTCCGGCGACCCGGGGCTCATCCAGGCGTTCAACGAGGGCGAGGACCTGCACCGCTTCGTCGGTGCCCGGGTGTTCTCGGTCGAGCCGGCGGACGTCACGCCCGAGATGCGCACGAAGGTGAAGGCGATGTCGTACGGCCTGGCCTACGGCCTCAGCCCGTTCGGCCTGTCGAAGCAGCTCCGCATCGAGCAGTCCGAGGCGCGCACGCTCATGAACGAGTACTTCGCCCGCTTCGGTGCGGTGCGCGACTACCTCCGAGGCGTCGTCGAGCAGGCCCGTGAGGACGGCTACACCGAGACGATCTTCGGTCGCCGGCGTCCGTTCCCGGACCTGAAGAGCCCGAACCGCGTCCTCCGCGAGAACGCCGAGCGCGCCGCGCTGAACGCGCCGATCCAGGGGTCGGCCGCCGACATCATGAAGATCGCGATGCTCGGCGTCGACGAGGACCTCCGCGAGGGATCGCTCGAGTCGCACCTGCTGCTCCAGGTGCACGACGAGCTCATCCTCGAGGTCGCTCCCGGCGAGCAGGAGCGCGTCGAGGAGATCCTGCGCACCCGGATGGGCGCGGCTGCCGAGCTGAGCGTCCCGCTCGACGTGTCGGTCGGCGTCGGCCCGAACTGGGAGTCCGCGGCGCACTGACGCGCGCGGGTCGCGTTGCGACGCGGCCACGTCACGGACGGGAGGCGCGGTGCCGGCTGGCACCGTGCCTCCCGTCCGTCGTCCAGACAGCTCGCGCGCCGCGGTCGCGTCGAGACGCCGCGGTTGCGTCGAGACGCCGCCAGATCCGGCGGCGTCTCGCTCACCGGAGGGCGTCTCGTGTCGACGCCCCCGTCCCGCCGTCCGCAGCTCCGCCTGCCGAGGCGCTCGGTAGGGTCGGGGCATGAGCGAAGACCGACCCGTCCGCCAGCCGTCCGCCGTCGACCGCGTCGCCGAGGACTGGGTGTCCACCCTCGTCGACCTCGACCCGACCGTCGCCACGTACATCGGGGTCCCCGGGCGCACCGACGGCTACGGCGACACCTCGCCCGTCGGCGCCGACGCCCTCGCCGACGCCGCACGTTCCGCGCGCCGGGCCCTCGACGCCGCCGAGTCGACGGACGACGTCGACCGGGTGACGAAGACCGACCTCGGAGCGGAGCTCGACCTGGTCGTGGAGTCGCACGAGCGGAAGCTGCACCTGCGGGACCTCAACGTGATCGCGAGCCCCGCGCAGGAGTTCCGCGACGTCCTCGACCTGATGCCGACCGCGACCACCGACGACTGGCAGGACGTCGCGGGGCGCCTGCACGCGCTGCCGGACGCCCTGGAGGGCTACCGCGAGACCCTGCTGCAGGGCACGCGCGAGCAGGTCACGCCCGCCGCGCGCCAGGTCGCACTCATCGCTGAGCAGGCCGCGCGCAACGGTGCCGAGGACGGATTCTTCCGCCAGCTCGTCGACGGCGCCGCGCTCGAGGGCGGCGCGCCGCTGCCCGAGTCGCTCCGCGGCGAGCTGGTACGCGGCGCCGAGGTCGCGGCGGCCGCGTACCGGTCGTTCGGCGGCTTCCTCGAGCACGAGCTGCTGCCCCTGGCGACCCCGGTCGACGCGGTCGGTCGCGAGGACTACGAGCTGCACTCCCGACGCTTCCTGGGTGCCGTCGTCGACCTCGACGAGACGTACGAGTGGGGCATCGAGGAGCTCGCCCGGATGCGCGACGAGCAGGAGCGCATCGCGGACCGCATCGAGTCCGGCGCCTCGGTGGCGCACGCGATCGAGGTCCTCGACGCCGACCCCGCCCGCATCCTGCACGGCACCGACGCCCTGCAGCGGTGGATGCAGGAGACCAGTGACGCGTCGATCCGCGCGATGGACGGGGAGTACTTCGACATCGCCGACCCGATCAAGCGCCTGGAGTGCCGGATCGCCCCGACGCAGGAGGGTGGGATCTACTACACCGGCCCCTCCGACGACTTCTCGCGTGCGGGCAGGATGTGGTGGTCGGTGCCGCAGGGCGTCACGGAGTTCGGCACGTGGCGTGAGAAGACGACGGTCTACCACGAGGGCGTGCCCGGTCACCACCTGCAGATCAGCCAGGCGGTCTACAACCGCGGGGAGCTCAACACGTGGCGTCGGCAGCTGGCCGGACCGTCCGGGCACGTCGAGGGCTGGGCCCTCTACGCCGAGCGGCTCATGGAGCAGCTCGGGTTCCTCGACGACGACGGGGACCGCCTCGGCATGCTCGACGGCCAGCGGATGCGGGCGGCCCGCGTGGTGCTCGACATCGGTGTGCACCTGCAGAAGACCAACCCCGACGGCGGTGGCTGGACGTGGGAGTACGCGCTCGACTTCATGGGCCGGAACGTCAACATGGCGCCGGAGTTCGTGCAGTTCGAGGTCGCCCGGTACTTCGGGTGGCCGGGGCAGGCGCCGTCCTACAAGGTCGGGCAGCGCGTCTGGGAGTCGATCCGCGACGAGCTCGCCGCACGCGAGGGCGCTGCGTTCGACCTGAAGGCCTTCCACCACCGGGCGCTCGCACTCGGCGGGGTCGGCCTGGACACGCTCCGGAGCGCGCTGCTCGACTGACGGCGTGACGGGTCGACGGACGGGAGGCGCGTGGCGGGGTCGCCGCGTGCCTCCCGTCCGTCCTCCGGTCACCCCGCGACACGCGACACGCCCGGTTGTGGGGCCCGCGGCCCTGCGGCTAGACTCAATCGGCGCAATCCGCGCCAACCAACCACTGCCATGACGGCTCGCACCGACGTTCGGTGCGGACCAGGGGGTCGCTCCCTCGCCGTCACGGCCCGACTCATGTCCGTTCGGAGCAATCTCTACATGACAACCACCACGACCAAGGCTCCCAAGCAGGTCGCCATCAACGACATCGGCTCGGCTGATGACTTCCTGGCCGAGGTCGAGAAGACCCTCAAGTTCTTCAACGACGGCGATCTGATCTCCGGAACCGTCGTGAAGATCGACCGCGACGAGGTCCTCCTCGACGTCGGCTACAAGACCGAGGGTGTCATCCCCTCGCGCGAGCTCTCGATCAAGCACGACGTCGACCCCAACGAGGTCGTCGAGGTCGGCGACGAGGTCGAGGCCCTGGTCCTCCAGAAGGAGGACAAGGAAGGCCGCCTCATCCTGTCGAAGAAGCGTGCGCAGTACGAGCGTGCGTGGGGCGACGTCGAGAAGATCAAGGAGTCCGACGGCGTCGTGACCGGCACGGTCATCGAGGTCGTCAAGGGCGGTCTCATCGTCGACATCGGCCTCCGTGGCTTCCTCCCGGCCTCGCTCATCGAGCTGCGTCGCGTCCGCGACCTGACCCCGTACCTGGGCCAGGAGCTCGAGGCGAAGATCCTGGAGCTCGACAAGAACCGCAACAACGTGGTCCTCTCGCGCCGCGCCCTGCTCGAGCAGACGCAGTCCGAGTCGCGCACCACCTTCCTCAACAACCTCCACAAGGGCCAGGTCCGCAAGGGCATCGTGTCGTCGATCGTCAACTTCGGTGCGTTCGTCGACCTGGGCGGCGTCGACGGTCTCGTCCACGTCTCCGAGCTCTCCTGGAAGCACATCGAGCACGCCAGCGAGGTCGTCGAGGTCGGTCAGGAAGTCACCGTCGAGATCCTCGAGGTGGACCTGGACCGCGAGCGCGTGTCGCTCTCGCTCAAGGCCACGCAGGAGGACCCGTGGCAGGTCTTCGCCCGCACCCACGCGATCGGTCAGATCGCACCGGGCAAGGTCACGAAGCTCGTGCCGTTCGGTGCCTTCGTCCGCGTCGCCGACGGCATCGAGGGTCTCGTCCACATCTCGGAGCTCTCGAACAAGCACGTCGAGCTCGCCGAGCAGGTCGTCTCCGTCGGTGACGAGGTCTTCGTCAAGATCATCGACATCGACCTCGACCGTCGCCGCATCTCGCTCAGCCTCAAGCAGGCGAACGAGGGCGTGGACCCGGAGGGCACCGAGTTCGACCCGGCGCTCTACGGCATGCCGACCGAGTACGACGACCAGGGCAACTACAAGTACCCCGAGGGCTTCGACCCGGAGACCAACGAGTGGCTCGAGGGCTACGACACCCAGCGCACCGAGTGGGAGGGCCAGTACGCGGCCGCCCAGTCGCGCTGGGAGGCCCACAAGGCGCAGGTCGCGAAGACCATCGCGGACGAGGAGAAGGGTGGCTTCGACCTCCCCGCCTCGGCCTCGAGCTCGTCCTCGTCCTCGTCGACCTTCTCGAGCGAGTCGAACGGTCAGGGCACCCTGGCCGACGACGCCTCGCTCGCGGCGCTCCGCGAGAAGCTCAGCTCGAACAACTGATCGAGCGGGTCGCACGTCCCGGAAGCCCGGTACCCCTGACGGGGTGCCGGGCTTCCGGCGTTCCACGACGTCCTCGGTAGCCTGGACCCGTGCGCATCATCGGTCTGACAGGCGGCATCGCCGCGGGCAAGTCCACCGTCTCCCGTCGCTGGGCGGAGCACGGCGCGGTCGTCGTCGACGCCGACCAGCTCGCGCGGCAGGCGGTCGCTCCGGGCAGCCCCGGGCTCGCCCGTGTCGTGGAACGGTTCGGGACGGGCGTGCTCGCCCCCGACGGCGCGCTCGACCGGGCCGCCCTGGGCAGCATCGTCTTCTCCGACGCCTCGGCGCGGAAGGACCTCGAGGGGATCACCCACCCGGAGGTGTGGCGGCTCGCACGGGGAGCGTTCGACGCCGCCGAGGCCGCTGATCCGGAAGCCGTCGTCGTCTACGACGTCCCGCTCCTCGCCGAGGCCCGGGGGAGTCGGCCGATCCGGTTCGACGCGGTCGTCGTCGTGGATGCCCCTGCGGCGCAGCGGGTCGGACGACTCGTCGAGCACCGGAGCATGCCGCGTGACGAGGCCGAGCGACGCGTGGCGGCCCAGGCGTCGGACGCCGAGCGGCTCGCCCTCGCCGACCACGTCGTCGACGCGACCGGATCGCTCGAGGACACCCTGCGGTCCGCCGACGCGGTGTGGGAGCGCATCGCGTCCTGACCGGGCCCAGCAGGCCCTGGTAGCCGCTCAGCTGTGGGCGATCAGGGCCGTCGGGTGTCAGGGGGCGCGACTACCGTTGTCCCCATGGCAGTGTCGATCCAGCCCACCCGGGCGATCCGTCCCTTCGAGGTGATCAGCGAGTACTCGCCGAGCGGTGACCAGCCGGCGGCGATCGCCGAGCTCGCCGGTCGGATCAACGCGGGTGAGACCGACGTCGTGCTGCTCGGCGCGACCGGTACCGGCAAGTCGGCGACCACCGCCTGGCTGATCGAGCAGGTCCAGCGGCCGACGCTCGTGCTCGCGCACAACAAGACCCTGGCCGCGCAGCTGGCGAACGAGTTCCGCGGGCTCCTGCCGAACAACGCGGTCGAGTACTTCGTCTCGTACTACGACTACTACCAGCCCGAGGCGTACGTCCCGCAGACGGACACCTTCATCGAGAAGGACTCGTCGGTCAACGCGGAGGTCGAGCGGCTCCGGCACTCGACGACGAACTCGCTGCTCAGCCGGCGCGACGTCGTGGTCGTGTCCACCGTGTCCTGCATCTACGGCCTCGGCACGCCCGAGCAGTACATGAACGCGTCGATCGCGCTCCACGTCGGTCAGACGATCTCCCGCGACCAGCTCGTGCGCAAGTTCGTCGGCATGCAGTACCAGCGCAACGACGTCGACTTCGCCCGCGGCACCTTCCGCGTCCGCGGCGACACCATCGAGATCATCCCGATGTACGAAGAGCACGCGATCCGCATCGAGATGTTCGGTGACGAGATCGAGGCGCTCACCTCGCTGCACCCGCTGACCGGCAACGTCATCGCGGACCTGCCCGGTGTCTCGATCTTCCCGGCGTCGCACTACGTCGCCGACACCGACGTCATGCACCGGGCGATCGAGCGGATCAAGGACGAGCTGGCCGACCGACTCGCCGAGCTCGAGGGCCAGGGCAAGCTGCTCGAGGCCCAGCGGCTCCGCATGCGCACGACCTTCGACATCGAGATGATGGAGCAGATCGGCTTCTGCTCCGGCATCGAGAACTACTCGCGCCACATGGACGGGCGCGATGCGGGCGAGGCGCCGCACTGCCTCATCGACTACTTCCCGGACGACTTCCTCATCGTGATCGACGAGTCGCACGTGACCGTGCCGCAGATCGGCGCGATGTACGAGGGTGACGCCTCCCGCAAGCGCACGCTCGTGGAGCACGGGTTCCGCCTGCCGAGCGCGCTCGACAACCGACCGTTGACGTGGGAGGAGTTCCTCGAGCGCGTCGGGCAGAAGGTCTACCTGTCGGCGACCCCGGGCAAGTACGAACTCGGCGTCACCGACAGCGTCGTCGAGCAGATCATCCGTCCGACGGGTCTGGTCGACCCCGAGATCGTCGTGAAGCCGAGCGACGGCCAGATCGACGACCTGCTCGAGGAGATCAAGCTGCGCGTCGAGCGTGACGAGCGCGTGCTCGTCACGACCCTGACCAAGCGGATGGCCGAGGAACTCACGGACTTCCTCGGCAACGCCGGCGTCCGCGTGCGGTACCTGCACTCCGACGTCGACACCCTGAAGCGTGTCGAACTGCTGACGGAGCTGCGCCAGGGCGTGTACGACGTGCTCGTCGGCATCAACCTGCTGCGCGAGGGCCTCGACCTGCCCGAGGTGTCCCTCGTGGCGATCCTCGACGCCGACAAGGAGGGGTTCCTGCGGTCGTCGACGTCGCTCATCCAGACGATCGGCCGTGCCGCCCGCAACGTGTCGGGCCAGGTGCTCATGTACGCCGACAAGATCACCGACTCCATGCGCCAGGCGATCGACGAGACCGATCGGCGCCGCGAGAAGCAGGTCGCCTACAACCTCGAGCACGGCATCGACCCGCAGCCCCTCCGCAAGAAGATCGCCGACATCACCGAGGTGCTGCAGCGCGAGAGCGACGACACCAAGGCGCTGCTCGAGGGTCGCCCGGGTTCCGACGGCCGCCGGTCGCCCACGCCGAACCTGCGTCGCGAGGGCATCGCGGGAGAGGGCGCGACCCAGCTCGAGGCGACGATCGCCGACCTCAACGACCAGATGCTGCAGGCCGCGGCCGAGCTGAAGTTCGAGCTGGCGGCACGGCTCCGCGACGAGGTGCAGGACCTGAAGAAGGCGCTGCGACAGATGGAGTCCGCCGGGCATGTCCGCTGACACCTCCGGGACCGCGCGGCGGACGGTCGTCGTCACGGGTGCCAGCGCCGGCCTGGGCTACCACGCAGCCGAGCAGCTCGCGGCACAGGGCCACCGGGTCGTGCTCGCCACGCGGAACCCCGAGCGTGCCGCCGCTGCCGAGCGGAGCATCCGGAAGCACGTCGACGACGCAGCGCTCGTGCACCTGCACCTCGACCTGGCCGACCTCGACAGCGTGCGTGCCGCGGCCGTGCGGCTCCAGGAGCTCGGCCCCGTGCACGCCCTGCTCAACAACGCCGGCGTGGTCGGATCGGCTCGACCGCAGCGCACCGCGCAGGGCTTCGAACTGCAGGTCGGCACGAACCACCTCGGACACTTCGCCTGGACGGCGCTGGCGCTGCCGGCCCTCGACCAGGACGCCGGGCGTGTGGTGCACCTCGGCTCCATCGCGCACCGCCTCACGACGCTCGACCGGACGGATCCGCTCGCGGTCGGCCGCTACGAGGGCCACCGCCAGTACGCCAGGAGCAAGCTCGCGGTGATGCTGTTCGGCTTCGAGCTCGCGCAGCGGTTGGGTGACGCCGGCTCGCGGGTGCGCAGCGTCGTCGCGCACCCGGGGCTTGCGCTCGACGCCGCCGCGCCGCCCCGACCGGACGTCGCGCCGACGCGGTCGGAACCGGCGTGGATGCGGGCGGGCTCGGGCTGGGTGGCGCAGGGCAAGGACGCCGGGGCGCGGCCACTCGTGCACGCCGCCGTCGGTGAGGACGTCCGCTCGGGAGAGTACTGGGGGCCGGCCGGTCCGCTCCAGTTCGCCGGTCGTCCGGCGCTCGTCCCGGCGCGCCCGCGTGCCCACGACCGCACCGTCGCTGCGCGCCTCTGGACGGCGAGCGAACAGGCGACCGGCGTCGCGTTCGCTCTCGACGCACTCGGCTAGACCGCCACGCCCGGACGGATGTCGGTCCTGCTTCGTAGAATCGTCTGCGATGACCATCACCTCTGACCGCGGAACCGCGACCCCGGGCCGGAACGCCTTCGGCGAGCCTGCAGACCTCCACATCCCCGGCGGGACGGCGCCGCACAGCACCTCGACGCTCAGCGTCCGGGGCGCTCGCGTGCACAACCTCCGCGACGTCGACCTCGAGATCCCTCGGGACTCGCTCGTCGTGTTCACCGGGCTGTCCGGGTCGGGCAAGTCCTCGCTCGCGTTCGACACGATCTTCGCCGAGGGCCAACGGCGCTACGTGGAGTCGCTGTCGGCCTACGCCCGGCAGTTCCTCGGCCAGGTGGACCGGCCCGACGTCGACTTCATCGAGGGCCTGTCGCCGGCGGTCTCGATCGACCAGAAGTCGACGAACCGGAACCCGCGGTCGACCGTGGGCACCATCACCGAGGTCTACGACTACATGCGTCTGCTCTGGGCGCGCATCGGTGTCCCGCACTGCCCCGTCTGCGGCGAGGTGATCAGCAAGCAGAGCGTGCAGCAGATCGCGGACCAGCTCATGGAGTTCGAGACCGGCACGCGCTTCCAGGTCCTCGCGCCGGTCGTCTCCAAGAAGAAGGGCGAGTTCGTCGACCTCTTCCAGGAGCTCGCGGCCTCGGGGTACGCCCGTGCGATCGTCGACGGTGAGCGCATCCAGCTGAGCGACCCGCCCAAGCTCAAGAAGCAGGTCAAGCACGACATCTCGGTGATCGTCGACCGTCTCGTGGCGAGCGACGACATCCTCGGCCGCCTCACCGACTCGCTCGAGACCGCCCTGCGGTTGACGAACGGCACCGTGTCGATCGACCTCGTCGACCACGAGGGGCCCGGCGCGGTCCGGACCTACTCCGAGAACCTGTCCTGCCCGAACAACCACCCGCTCGCGCTCACCGAGATCGAGCCGCGGACCTTCTCGTTCAACGCACCGTTCGGTGCCTGCCCCGAGTGCTCGGGCCTCGGTACCCGCATGTCGGTCGACCCCGACCTGGTGCTCGGCGACCCCGAGGCCTCGCTGCGAGACGGCGTCCTGCTGCCCTGGACGGGCACGAGCGGGCTGTACTCGTACTTCGAGAAGCTCCTCGCGGGTCTCGGCAAGGACCTCGGGTTCGGCCTCGACACCCCGTGGAACCAGCTCGACCCGTCGGTGCAGGCCGCGATCCTGACCGGCAAGGACTTCCAGGTCTCCGTGTCGTGGAAGAACCGTTTCGGCCGCGAGATGCGGTACACGAGCGGGTTCGAGGGCGTCATGCCCTACATCGAGCGCAAGTTCGCCGAGGCCGAGTCGGACTCGCAGCGGCAGCGCTTCCAGGGCTACCTGCGCGAGGTCCCCTGCCCGGTCTGCGACGGCACGCGCCTGAAGCCCGAGGTCCTCGCCGTGACGGTCGACGGTCGCAGCATCGCCGACGTGACCGACATGTCGCTCGACCAGGCGTACGGCTTCATGGAGGAGCTGACGCTCACCGAGCGTGAGGCGCACATCGCGGCCGCCGTCCTCCGCGAGATCCGCGCGCGGCTCGAGTTCCTGCTCGAGGTCGGCCTGAACTACCTGACCCTCGCACGCGGAGCCGGCGGGCTCTCCGGCGGCGAGGCGCAGCGCATCCGGCTCGCGACGCAGATCGGATCGGGCCTGACGGGCGTGCTCTACGTGCTCGACGAGCCGAGCATCGGCCTGCACCAGCGCGACAACCGTCGGCTCATCGACACGCTCGTCAAGCTCAAGGACCTCGGCAACACCCTCATCGTCGTCGAGCACGACGAGGACACCATCCGCACGGCGGACTGGGTCGTCGACATCGGACCGGGCGCGGGCGTGAACGGCGGCAAGGTCGTGCACTCCGGCTCCTACGAGGGCATCATCGCGAACCGCGAGTCGGTGACCGGTGACTACCTGGCAGGTCGGCGCGCGATCGAGGTGCCCGCCGAGCGACGGAAGATCAACCCGAAGCGCGTCATCAGCGTGCAGGGCGCCCGGGCGAACAACCTCAAGCAGGTCGACGTCGACTTCCCGCTCGGTGTCTTCACCGCGGTGACCGGCGTCAGCGGCTCCGGCAAGTCGACCCTGGTCAACGACATCCTGTACAAGGTGCTCGCGAACCAGCTCAACGGCGCACGGCACATCGCCGGCAAGCACACCCGCGTGAAGGGCCTCGACCAGCTCGACAAGGTCGTGCACGTCGACCAGGCGCCGATCGGCCGCACCCCGCGGTCCAACCCGGCGACCTACACCGGCGTGTTCGACCGCATCCGGCAGCTCTTCGCCGAGACGCCCGAGGCGAAGGCGCGCGGCTACCAGCCCGGTCGCTTCAGCTTCAACGTCAAGGGCGGCCGCTGCGAGAACTGCTCGGGTGACGGCACGATCAAGATCGAGATGAACTTCCTGCCCGACGTCTACGTGGCGTGCGAGGTCTGCGGCGGTGCGCGGTACAACCGCGAGACGCTGCAGGTGCACTACAAGGGCAAGGACATCTCCGAGGTCCTCGACATGCCGATCAGCGAGGCGGCCGAGTTCTTCGAGCCGATCTCGGCGATCCACCGCTACATGGCGACGCTCGTCGACGTGGGCCTGGGCTACGTGCGCCTCGGGCAGAGCGCGACGACCCTCTCCGGTGGCGAGGCCCAGCGCGTCAAGCTCGCGACGGAACTCCAGCGCCGCTCGAACGGCCGCACGGTCTACGTGCTCGACGAGCCGACGACCGGTCTGCACTTCGAGGACGTCCGGAAGCTGCTGCTCGTGCTGCAGAGCCTGGTCGACAAGGGCAACACCGTGATCACGATCGAGCACAACCTCGACGTGATCAAGTCCGCCGACTGGCTGGTCGACATGGGACCGGAGGGCGGTGCCGGTGGCGGTACGGTCCTGGCCGTCGGCACCCCGGAACACGTGGCCGACGTCCCCGAGAGCCACACCGGTGTCTTCCTGCGCGAGATCTTCGATGCGCAGGACGCCCGTGTCGGCAAGGAGCAGGCGGTCGGTGCGCGTCAGGCCACCCAGAAGCACCAGGGCGGGCAGCAGAGCAAGCAGAAGGCGGGTGCTCGGTAGGTGGCGGACACCGTCTCCTGGCGGCCGAAGGCGGGGGAGATCCCGACCGACCCAGGCGTCTACCGGTGGCGTGACGAGGCCGGTCGGGTGCTCTACGTCGGCAAGGCGAAGAACCTCCGCGCCCGCCTGAGCAACTACTTCGCACCGCTGCCGACCCTCCACGAGCGCACCCGACGCATGGTGCTCACGGCCCGGAGCGTCGAGTGGACCACCGTCGGCTCCGAGATCGAGGCACTGCAGCTCGAGTACACGTGGATCAAGGAGTTCGACCCGCCGTTCAACGTCAAGTTCCGGGACGACAAGTCGTACCCGTACATGGCGATCACCCTGGGCGAGGAGTCGCCGCGGGTGATGGTGACGCGGAACCGGAAGATCAAGGGCGCGAAGTACTTCGGGCCCTACCCGAAGATCTGGGCGGTGCACGACACCATCGACCTGATGATCAAGGTGTTCCCGATCCGCACCTGCTCGGACTCGTCCTACAAGAAGGCGATGCAGACGGGCAAGCCGTGCTTCCCGGGCCAGATCGGCAAGTGCGGTGGACCCTGCTCGCAGAAGGTCACGATCGCCGAGCACCGGGCGATCGTCGAGGAGTTCGTCCGGTTCATGGGCAGCTACGACCGCAGGGTGATCACGACCCTGCGGCAGCGCATGGCCGCGGCCGCCGACGCCATGGACTACGAGCAGGCGGCGCGCTACCGCGACCAGGTCGGTGCCCTCGAAGCGGTGCTCGAGAAGTCGGCGGTGGTCCTCCGGGACTCGGTCGACCTCGACCTGTTCGGTGTGGCCGAGGACGAGCTCGCCGCCGCCGTGCAGCTGTTCTCCGTGCGCGGCGGGCGCATCCGCGGTGTCCGGGGGTGGGTGGTCGACAAGGAGCTCGACATCAGCACCGGTGACCTGGTCGAACAGATCGTCCAGGGCCAGTACGCGACGAGCGACGACGTCCCGCGCGAGGTCGTCGTGCCGGAACTCCCCGAGGACGCCGAGGCCCTGCAGCAGTGGCTCAGCGAGCGACGCGGCGGGCGCGGCACGAAGCTCAGCACGGCCCAGCGGGGCGACCGGGCGGGCCTCGCGCGCACGGCCGCCCAGAACGCCGCGCAGGCGCTCATGCTCTACAAGACGAAGCGCAGCGCCGACTACACGACGCGGTCGGCTGCCCTCGCCGACATCCAGGACGCCCTGGGCATGACCGAGGCCCCCCTGCGGATGGAGTGCTACGACATCTCCCACCTGCAGGGTACGAACGTGGTGGCGTCGATGGTGGTGTTCGAGGACGGGCTCCCGCGCAAGGACCAGTACCGCCGTTACACGATCGCCGAGACGACCGACGACACCGACAGCATGTACCAGGTGCTGTCGCGACGGCTGGCGCGCCTCGACGAGGACGCCGCGGTGCCGGACGTCCCGGACGCCACGAGCGAGGACGTCGTCGAGGGCACGAAGCCGACGAAGCGGTTCGCGTACCGTCCGCAGCTGCTCATCGTCGACGGCGGCCAGCCCCAGGTCCAGGCGGCCAAGCGGGCGATGGACGAGGCCGGCGTGCACGACATCGCCCTGGTGGGCATCGCGAAGCGCCTCGAGGAACTGTGGTTGCCCGACGACGACTTCCCGGTGATCATGCCGCGCAACTCCGAGGCGCTCTTCCTGATCCAGCGGATCCGTGACGAGGCGCACCGGTTCGCGATCACGCACCAGCGGACCCGCCGGAAGCGCGACGTCCGGTCGCAGCTGTCGGAGATCCCCGGGCTCGGCCCGACGCGGGTGAACGCCCTGCTGAAGCACTTCGGGTCGGTCGCGCGCCTGCGTGAGGCGACGGCGGATCAGATCGCCGAGGTGAACGGCGTCGGGCCGGCGACCGCGGCGGCGGTCGTCACGAAGCTCGCGCAGACGCCCCGCAGCGCGCCGGAGGGGAGCCCGCCCGGAGGGAGCGTGCCGGAGGCGAGCGACGCCGACCCTGCCGGGCCCGGCGCCGGCACCCCCGGTCCGGAGCGGACGACGGACCCGGACGCGCCCGCAGCAGCCGCCGCGGAGGAGCCGAGCCGCGCCTCCCGGCCGGTCGGCCCCGTCCGCGTCCCGGACGTCTCCGCCGACGGCCCGTCGCGTCCACGGTGACCGGCCCCGCTCCGAGCGCGGGACGGTAGCCTGGACGCGCAGCCGAGACCCGAAGCCGAGACCTCCCCGGGCCGTGGCCCGGGCCGCCACGACGGAGCCCTCCCACACATGAGCGACACGAGCGACGACCGAACAACCCCGACGTCCGCGTCGCAGCAGCACGACATCCTCATCGTCACCGGCATGTCCGGCGCCGGCCGTTCCACGGTCGGCAAGGCGCTCGAGGACCTCGGCTGGTACGTGGTCGACAACCTCCCGACGCAGATGCTCGGCCCGCTCACGGAGCTCGCGGACCGTGCCGGGGAGAAGATCCCGAAGATCGCGACCGTCGTCGACGTCCGCGGCGGACGGTTCTTCACCGACCCGGAGCAGGCGGTCGAGCAGGTCCGTGCCAGCACCTCCGCCCGGGTCCGGGTGCTCTTCCTCGAGGCGACGGACGCCGTGCTCGTGCGCCGCTTCGAGCAGGTCCGCCGGCCGCACCCGTTGCAGGGCGACGGGACGCTGCTCGACGGCATCGGCCTCGAGCGTTCGCGGCTGTCCGGGCTGCGCGAGGCCTCCGACGTCGTCATCGACACCTCGGACCTGAACATCCACCAGCTCGCCAACGCCGTCACGGAGCGCTTCGCCGACGACCACTTCGTCGGGGTCCAGGTCACGCTCATGAGCTTCGGGTTCAAGTACGGGCTGCCCGCCGACGCCGACATGGTCGCGGACGTGCGGTTCATCCCGAACCCCTACTGGGTGCCGGAACTCCGCCCGCACACCGGCCTCGACGCCCCCGTCTCGGAGTACGTCCTGTCGCAGCCGGGCGCCCGCTCGTTCGTCGAGCGGTACGCTGCCGTGCTCGAGCCCGTGCTGGCGGGATACCAACGCGAGAACAAAAGACACGCTACGATCGCCATCGGCTGTACCGGCGGCAAGCACCGCTCGGTCGCCGTCGTCGCCGAGTTGGCGAACCTCCTCCGCGGGATGTCCGACGTCGCCGTGCGTGTGAAGAACCGAGATCTCGGCCGGGAGTGACCGTTCCTCCGGCCGCTCCACACCCACGTGCGCCGGACCCGCGGACCCCACCAGAGAAAACGTTAGGAATGATGCTGTGCCGTTGACTGCCGAGGTCAAGGACGAACTGGCCAGGGTCGTCGTGAACCGCAACACGGTCCGCGCCGCCGAACTCGCGACCATCCTGCGGTTCGCGGGCGGCCTGCACGTCATCTCGGGCAGGATCGCGGTCGAGGTCGAGCTCGACACCCGGATCATCGTCCACCGCGTGCGCAAGGACCTGGCGGAGCTGTACGGCGTGCGGAGCGAGGCGTCGGTGGGGTCGTCAGCGTCCTCCCGCCGCGGCACCCGCTACCTGGTCCGCGTGCTCGAGGCGGGGGAGACGCTCGCCCGCCAGACCGGGCTCATGGACGCGCGCCGTCGCCCGGTGCGTGGCCTGCCGAACCGTCTGACGACCGGCAACCGCGAGGACCTCGCCGCCATCTGGCGCGGTGCGTTCCTCGCCTCCGGCACGCTGACCGACCCCGGTCGCGCCGCCGCGCTCGAGGTCACCTGCCCGGGCAACGAGGCGGCGATGGCGCTGGTCGGTGCCGCCTCGCGCCTCGGGATCGCCGCGAAGGGCCGCGAGGTCCGCGGCGTCCACCGCGTCGTCATCCGCGACGGCGAGGCGATCGGCCAGATGCTCACCGTCATGGGCGCCGCCCGCACCACCGCCGAGTGGGAGGAGATGCGCCAGCGCCGCGAGGTCCGCGCCACCGCCAACCGTCTGGTGAACTTCGACGACGCCAACCTCCGCCGCTCGGCGCAGGCCGCCGTCGCCGCATGTGCCCGCGTCGAGCGCGCGCTCGAGATCCTCGGTGACGACGTCCCGGACCACCTCAAGTACGCCGGGTCGCTCCGGTTGCAGCACCGTGACGCCTCGCTCGACGAGCTCGGTCAGCACGCCGAGCCGCCGATGACCAAGGACGCGATCGCCGGCCGCATCCGCCGCCTGCTCGCGATGGCCGACAAGAAGGCCGTGGACACCGGCGTGCCGGGGACCGAGGCCAGCGTGCCGGAGGAGCTCGAGGGGGCGTAGTCCCCGACCGGCCCCATGACGGACGGGAGGCGCGGTGTCGGCTGGCACCGCGCCTCCCGTCTGTCCGGGGGAGCGTCCACCACCGTCGGCGGGACCGTCCGGACGGACCGTCATCCGGCGCGGGCGCGCAGTGTCCGACTGCTAGGGTCGTTACGGCGACGTTACGGGGCGTATCGTCCACCACACGTGGGTCCGCAGGGCCGCACGACTCCGAAAAGCAGCGCCCCCGGGGCGCTCCACACCCACCAGGAGATCCATTGACCGTCAAGATCGGCATCAACGGCTTCGGCCGCATCGGCCGTAACTTCTTCCGGGCCGCCCTCGCCAAGGGCTCCGACCTCGAGATCGTGGCGGTGAACGACCTCACCGACAACGCGGCCCTCGCGAACCTGCTGAAGTTCGACTCCATCACGGGTCGTCTCGGCGTCTCCGTCGAGCTCGACGGCGACAGCATCGTCGTCGACGGCAAGCCGATCAAGGTCCTCGCGGAGCGCGACCCCGCGAACCTCCCGTGGGGCGAGCTGGGCGTCGACATCGTCATCGAGTCGACCGGCTTCTTCACCAAGGCAGCCGACGCGCAGAAGCACATCGATGCGGGCGCCAAGAAGGTCATCATCTCGGCCCCGGCGACCGGCGACGACGTCACCATCGTCCTCGGCGTGAACGAGGACCAGTACGACCCCGAGAACCACAACATCATCTCGAACGCGTCGTGCACCACGAACAGCCTCGCGCCGCTCGCCAAGGTCTTCCACGACAAGTTCGGCATCGAGCGTGGCCTCATGACGACGGTGCACGCGTACACCGCCGACCAGAACCTGCAGGACGGCCCGCACAAGGACCCGCGTCGTGCCCGCGCCGCCGCGCTCAACATCGTCCCGACCTCGACCGGTGCGGCGAAGGCCATCGGCCTCGTCATGCCCGAGCTCGCCGGCAAGCTCGACGGCTACGCCCTCCGCGTGCCGGTGCCGACCGGTTCGATCACCGACCTCACCCTCGAGACGTCGTCCGAGGTCACCGTCGACGAGATCAACGCCGCCTACAAGGAGGCCGCCGAGGGTCCGCTCAAGGGCATCCTGCTCTACAGCGAGGACCCGCTGGTGTCGACCGACATCACGACGGACCCGCACTCGTCGATCTACGACTCCGGTCTGACCAAGGTCATCGGCAAGCTCGTCAAGATCACCTCGTGGTACGACAACGAGTGGGGCTACTCGAACCGCCTCGTCGACCTGACCGAGTACGTGGGCGAGCGACTCTCGGCATGAGCCTCCGCACCCTCGAGGACCTCGGCGACCTCGCCGGCAAGCGCGTCGTCGTCCGGTGTGACCTGAACGTCCCGCTCAAGGACGGCACGATCACCGACGACGGCCGCGTGCGCGCGTCGCTGGGCACGCTCAACACGCTCGTCAACGCCGGTGCGCGGGTCATCGTGATCTCGCACCTCGGTCGTCCCGACGGCACGCCCGCGCAGGAGTACTCGCTCGCCCCCGTGGCGCAGCGGCTCTCGGAACTGCTCGGCAAGGAGGTCACCTTCGTCGGCGAGACCGTCGGCGACGAGGCGACCGCGGCCGCCGAGGCCCTCGGGGACGGCGACGTCCTGCTGCTCGAGAACCTCCGCTTCAACCCGGAGGAGACCTCGAAGGACGCGTCGGCGCGCACGGCGTTCGCCGAGCGGATCGCCGCCCTCGGTGACGCGTTCGTGTCGGACGGCTTCGGCGTCGTGCACCGCAAGCAGGCCTCCGTGTACGAGCTCGCGGCAGCGCTGCCCAGCGCGGCCGGCTCGCTCATCGAGTCCGAGCTGACGGTGCTCGAGCGGTTGACCAAGGACCCGCAGCGGCCGTACACGGTCGTGCTCGGCGGATCGAAGGTCAGCGACAAGCTCGGTGTCATCGAGCACCTGCTCCCGCAGGTCGACACGCTGTGCATCGGTGGCGGCATGCTCTTCACGTTCCTCGCGGCCCAGGGTCACGGGGTCGCGAAGTCGCTCCTCGAGCAGGACCAGCTCGACACCGTCCGGGCGTACCTCGCCAAGGCGGACGAGCTCGGCGTGACGATCGACCTGCCGACCGACGTCGTGGTGGCCTCCGGGTTCGCCGCGGACGCCGACCACGAGACCGTCGCCGCCGACGCGATCGAGTCCTCGTCGTTCGGCGCGGACGGCATCGGCCTCGACATCGGCCCGGAGACCGCGGCGCGCTTCGCGTCGGCGGTGTCCGGCTCGAGGACCGTGTTCTGGAACGGTCCGATGGGCGTGTTCGAGTTCCCGGCGTTCGCAGCAGGCACGAAGACCGTCGCGCAGGCGTTGACCGAGGTCGACGGCCTCGGTGTCGTCGGCGGTGGCGACTCCGCGGCGGCCGTCCGGTCGCTCGGGTTCTCGGACGACCGGTTCGGGCACATCTCGACCGGTGGTGGTGCGAGCCTCGAGTTCCTCGAGGGCAAGTCACTGCCCGGTCTCGAAGCACTGGGGTGGTCCCGATGACCCGCACGCCGTTCATCGCCGGTGACTCCGGGAAGGACGCAGCATGAACCGCCGTCCGTTCATCGCCGGTAACTGGAAGATGAACCTGGACCACCTCCAGGCCATCGCCACCGTGCAGAAGCTCGCGTGGACCCTGAAGGATGCCCGCCACGACCACGAGGACGTCGAGGTCGCGGTGTTCCCGCCCTTCACGGACCTCCGCAGCGTGCAGACGCTCATCTCGGCCGACAAGCTCGAGATCCGGTTCGGCGCCCAGGACCTGTCCCAGTACGACTCCGGTGCCCACACCGGTGACGTGTCCGGGGCGTTCCTCGCAGCGCTCGATGCGCAGTACGTCATCGTCGGACACTCCGAGCGGCGCACGCTGCACGGGGAGACCGACGAGGTCGTCGCCGCGAAGACCGCAGCGGCGGTCAAGCACGGCCTCGTGCCGGTGGTCTGTGTCGGTGAGACCGGCGAGGAGCGCGAGCAGCGCGGCGCCGGTGTCGTCCCGGTCGAACAGCTCAAGGTCGTCCTCGAGGCCGTGAAGCCGTCCGAGATCGTCGTCGCGTACGAACCGGTCTGGGCGATCGGTTCCGGTCAGGCCGCGACTGCGGAACAGGCCCAGGAGGACTGCGCCGCGCTGCGTCGCGGGATCGCCGAGGCCTGGGGCGACGACCTCGCCGCCAGCACGCGCGTGCTCTACGGCGGTTCGGTGAAGTCGGGCAACATCGCCGGCTTCCTGCGCGAGCCCGACATCGACGGCGCGCTCGTCGGTGGGGCCTCGCTCGACGTGCAGGAGTTCGCGGCGATCGCGCGCTTCCGGCAGCACGTCGGACTCTGATCCATCCTGCTCAGGCCGGCCACGTCCGCGTGGCCGGCCTGAGCCACGCCCGTGCCGGTGTCGGGGCTGCTCACGCGGCCCGCTACACTTGCAGGGCTGACTTCACACGAAAGGTACGTCGTGGCGATACTCTCCGTCGTGCTGCAGGTCCTGCTCGCGATCACGAGCCTCCTGCTCACGCTCCTCATCCTCCTGCACAAGGGCCGCGGTGGCGGTCTCTCCGACATGTTCGGCGGCGGCGTGACGAGCAACCTCGGGGCGTCCGGCGTCGCCGAGCGCAACCTCAACCGCATCACGGTGATCCTCGGTCTGGTCTGGATCGTCTCGATCATCGTGCTCGGTCTCATCAACAAGTTCACGGCAGGGAGCTGAGCCATGGCAACCGGAGGCAGTGCAATCCGAGGGTCCCGCGTCGGCGCGGGTCCGATGGGGGAGCAGGACCGCGGAGTCCAGGCCGAGCGCGTGGCCGTCTCGTACTGGGACGCCCTCGGCAACGAGGTCGTGCGGTACTTCTCGGCGACCCTGCCGGGCGACGAGATCCCGGAGACGGTGGACTCGCCGTCGACGGGTCTGCCGGCCGGCCGCGACAAGGAGAACCCTCCCGTCGTCGCGAAGACCGAGCCCTACAAGACGCACCTCGCGTACGTGAAGGAGCGCCGCACCGAGGAAGAGGCAGCGCAGCTCCTCGAGGACGCGCTGCAGCAGCTCCGGCAGCGTCGCGGTACCGCGAAGTAGCACCTGACTTCAGAAGGCCCCCGCACCGATCCGGTGCGGGGGCCTTCGTCGTCCGCCGGACGTGTCGTCGGTGCCCCTCGGTCCTCCGGTCCTGGCTGTTCCGGTCGCAGGACGTGCCGCGCGCGGTCGTTCGGGTCGCACGACATGCCGTCGGGGTCGGAGGTGAGTGGCAAGTCGTGCGACCGGAAGCGGGCCGGCGACGTCCGCACGGCAGTTGCGCGGGCCGGCACCGACGACGGACGGGAGGCGCGGTGCCAGCCGGCACCGCGCCTCCCGTCC
The DNA here is from genome assembly GCF_031844345.1 of Curtobacterium sp. BRD11. Classification (NCBI taxonomy): domain Bacteria; kingdom Bacillati; phylum Actinomycetota; class Actinomycetes; order Micrococcales; family Microbacteriaceae; genus Curtobacterium; species Curtobacterium sp. BRD11. The sequence continues at coordinate 653,308 of NZ_JAUZUZ010000001.1, read as the reverse complement.
GCCAGGGGGTCGCGTCTAGTAGGTCGACGCGATGAGGTTCTCGGGGACCTCGCGCGCGGCGTCCTGGTCCACGAAGAACACGGTGCGCTTGCGGCCCTGCACGCCGCCGACGGGGACCTCGTCCACCGCGGCACCGGCCAGGGCGAGGCCGAGCACCGACGCCTTCTCGGCGCCGGACAGGATGACCCACACGCGCTGCGAGGCGTTGATCACCGGGAAGGACAGCGTCAGGCGCTGCGCCGGCGGCTTGGGGGAGTCGTCGACCGTCAGCACGGCACGGTCGGTCACCGCGAGCTGCGGGAACTCGGGGAAGAGCGACGCCGTGTGGCCGTCGGGGCCGACCCCGAGCAGCGTGATGTCGAAGCGGGGCGCGACCGCGCCCTCGGGTGCTGCGTCCTGGAGCTCGCGCTCGTACTGTGCGGCGGCCTCGTCGATGGACAGCCCGGCGTCGGACGGTGCCATGGGGTGGATGTTCGCCTTCGGGACGTCCACGTGCTCGAAGAAGTCCGTCTGCGTGCCGGTGACGTTGCGGTCCGCATCGCCCTCGGCGACCCAGCGCTCGTCGACCCACCACACGTGCACCTTCGACCAGTCCACGCTCTCACGCGCAGGCGACTGCCCGATCGCCGCGAGGACCAGGGTCGACACCGAGCCGCCGCTGATCGCGATGTCCGCGCGCTCCTGCTCGTCCAGCACGTCGATGATCTTCGTGATGAAGCGAGCGGCGACCGACGCGCCGAGGGACTGCTTGTCCGGGTGCACCAGCACCCGTCGTTCGTTGGTCACGTGTCTCCCGTGTTCGTGGCGGCCGACCGGTGCGACCGCCTTCGGTCCGACCGGGGCGGGCGGCGGTCGTGTCGACCGCCGCCCGGACCCCGGCCGTGTGCGGTGCTCAGCCGGCGATGGACTCGCGCAGCTGGGGCACCCCGTGCTTGACGACGTCTCCGAAGAGGACGTCCGCGTCGAGTCTACGGAGTTCCTCTGCGAGGCAGTCGCGCAGGTTCCGTCGGGGCAGCGACAGGTCGTGCGTCGGCTGCCCGGGCATCGACAGGGTCGCGACGTCGACGAGCGAGCGCTCGAGGTCGATCGTGCCTGATGCACGCTCGAGCTTGACCCCGTGGATGCCGCTCGACCCGGTGGCCCGCGGCGAGGTGACGACGGACACCGGCACCTGCAGCTGCAGCTGGAGCCACGCGGCGAGCAGGATCGTGGACGGGCTGTCGCTCGCACCGGACACCTCGACGCCGGTGACGGGCTCGTACGGCGGCTGGTCGAGCGCCGCGGCGAGCTGGTTCCGCCAGAGCGTCAGGCGGGTCCACGCGAAGTCGGTGTCACCCGGCACGTAGGACTTCCCGAGCGCCTCGATCGCGCTGTTCGGGTCCTTCTGCGCGGCGGCATCGGTGATGCGACGCTGCGCGATCCGGCCCAGCGCGGACGCTGCCGGCTGCTCCGGAGCGGCCTGCGGCCACCATGCGACGACGGGGGCGTCGGACAGGAGGAGGCCGGTGACCAGGCTCTCCTCGTCCGTCGCGGTCTCGCCGTACGCACGGAGGACGATGACCTCGCTCGCGCCCGCATCGCTGCCGACGCGGATCTGGGCGTCGAGCCGACCGGGGGACTTCGTGTCGCCGTCGTTCTTCGACACGATGATCACCCGCATCGGGTGCTCGCGCGACGCCTGGTTCGCGGCCGAGATCGCCTCTTCCTCGTGCCCGAGGGCGGTCGAGATGATGAGTGTCAGCACGCGGCCGAGGGCGACGGCGCCACCCTCCTCGCGGATGTGGACGAGCTTCTTCTGGATCTTCGAGACCGTGGTGTTCGGCAGGTCGATCTTCATGGACGCCTCCAGGTCCGGCCGTCACGGGCGAGCAGGGCATCGGCGGACGCCGGACCCCACGTGCCGGGACGGTACTGCTCGGGCTGGCCCTGCGTGGCCCAGAACGCCTCGATCGGGTCGAGGATCTTCCACGACAGTTCCACCTCTTGGTGACGGGGGAACAGGGGCGGGTCGCCGAGGAGCACGTCGAGGATGAGTCGCTCGTACGCCTCCGGCGATGCCTCGGTGAACGCGTGTCCGTAGCCGAAGTCCATCGTCACGTCGCGCACCTGCGTGCCGACGCCCGGGACCTTCGAGCCGAAGCGGAGCGTGACGCCCTCGTCCGGCTGGACACGGATGACGAGCGCGTTCTGCCCGAGGGGTGCCTGCGTGTTGCCGTAGACGTCCTCGGGGACGCGCTTGAAGACGATCGCGATCTCGGTCACGCGACGACCGAGGCGCTTGCCTGCCCGCAGGTAGAACGGGACGCCCTGCCAGCGGCGGGTCGCGATGTCGAGCTTGATCGCCGCGTAGGTCTCGGTCGTGGACTCGGGGTCCATCCCCGCTTCCTCGAGGAAGCCCAGGACCTTCTCGCCGCCCTGCCAGCCACCGTCGTACTGGCCACGTGCCGTCGCCGTGGCGAGGTCCTCGGGCAGGCGCACGGCGGAGAGCACCTTCTCCTTCTCGGCGCGCAGGTCAGCGGCCTTGAACGAGACGGGTTCCTCCATCGCGGTGAGCGCGAGGAGCTGCAGCAGGTGGTTCTGGATGACGTCGCGGGCTGCGCCGATGCCGTCGTAGTACGCGGCCCGACCGGCGACGCCGATGTCCTCAGCCATCGTGATCTGCACGTGGTCGACGTAGTTCGAGTTCCAGATGGGTTCGTACATCTGGTTCGCGAACCGGAGCGTCAGCAGGTTCTGGACGGTCTCCTTGCCGAGGTAGTGGTCGATGCGGAACACGTCGTCGGGCGCGAAGACGCTCTCGACGATCGCGTTCAGCTCGCGCGCGGTGCGGAGGTCGGAGCCGAACGGCTTCTCGACGACCACGCGGCTCCAGGAGCCCTCGCGCTTCTCGGTCAGTCCGGAGACCTTGAGCTGCTCGGTCACCACCGGGAACATCTTCGGCGGGATGGAGAGGTAGAAGGCGTGGTTGCCGAGCGTGCCGCGCGCCGCGTCGAGCTCGTCGACGGTGCGCTTCAGCTCGAGGAAGGCCTCGGGGTCGTCGAACGAGCCCTGCACGAAGCGGATGCCCTGCTCGAGCTGCTTCCAGACGGCCTCGTCGAAGGGGGTGCGGGAGTGGTCCCGGACCGCGTCGTGCACGAGCTGGGAGAAGTCCTGGTCCTCCCAGTCGCGCCGGGCGAACCCGACGAGTGCGAAGCCCGGGGGCAGGAGCCCTCGGTTCGCCAGGTCGTAGACCGCGGGCATCAGCTTCTTGCGGGACAGGTCGCCCGTCACGCCGAAGATGATGAGGGTGCTGGGCCCCGCGATCCGGTTCAGACGTCGGTCGGTCGGCAACCGGAGCGGGTTGTGCTCCGGGGTGATCGCCACCGGTGACATGAGTGTGGACTCCTTGTGGGTCGAACGGAGACGGCGGAGCGCTGCGCTGCGGGGGCAGCGGCGACTCCGCCGTCGTGGTGGTCAGGTCCGGCCGGGAGGCGCGTCGCGGCTCCGGCGGTCGGGTCCTGACCGGGGGTGCCTGCGTCCGGGGGTCGGTGGTCCCGTCCTCCGGACGCAGGCTCCGGTCGTGCTTACTTGCTGTTCTCGAGCGCGGTCTTCACCGTGTCGACGAGCTCGCCCCAGGAGACGTTGAACTTGTCGACGCCCTCCTTCTCGAGCAGCGCGACGACGTCGTCGTAGTCGACACCGGCGGCAGCGATCTGGTCCATGACCTGCTGCGCGTCGTCGAACGAGCCGGCGATGGCGTCACCGTGGATCTCGCCGTGGTCGAACGTCGCGTCGAGCGTCTTGCCCGGCATGGTGTTGACCGTGTTCGGCGCGGCGAGCTCGGTCACGTAGAGCGTGTCGGGCAGCGACGGGTCCTTGACACCGGTCGAGGCCCACAGCGGGCGCTGCGTGTTGGCGCCGGACTCGAGCAGGCCGAGGGCACGCTCGGTGGCGAACTGCTCGGTCCAGACCTGGTACGCGAGCTGTGCGTTGGCGATGCCGGCCTTCGACTTGAGGGCCTTCGCCTCGTCGGTGCCCGCGGCGTCGAGGCGCTTGTCGATCTCGGAGTCGACACGCGACACGAAGAACGAGGCGACCGAGTGGATCTTCGAGAGGTCGTGGCCCGCGGCCTTGGCCTTCTCGAGGCCACCGAGGTAGGCGTCGATGACGGCGCGGTAGCGCTCGAGCGAGAAGATCAGGGTGACGTTGACCGAGATGCCGGCACCGATGACCTCGGTGATGGCCTCGAGGCCCTCGAGCGTCGCGGGGATCTTGATGAGGACGTTCTCGCGACCGACCTTCTCGAACAGGAACTTGGCCTGCTCGATGGTCTTCTGGGTGTCGTGGGCGAGGCCCGGCTCGACCTCGATCGAGACACGGCCGTCGAAGCCCTTGGTCTCGTCGTAGATCGGCTTGAAGACGTCGGACGCGTTCGCGACGTCCTGCGTGGTGATCTCGAAGATCGCCTCGGTGACGTCGGTGCCCTTCGCCGCGAGCTCCTTGACCTGCGAGTCGTAGCGCTCGCCCTTGGCGAGGGCCGACGCGAAGATCGTCGGGTTCGTGGTGACGCCGACGACGTTCTTCTGCTCGATGAGCTCGGTCAGCTTGCCGGTCTCGAGCAGCTCGCGCGACAGGTCGTCGAGCCAGATGCTGACGCCGACCTCGGAGAGGGCGGCGGTGGGGGTGTTCTCAGCCATGGTTTCTCTTCTTCTTTCGTCGACCGGCCCGGTGCGCGGAGGCGACCAGGGCCGTGTGTGTCGTGGTCTGTGGGCCGGGAGGCGCGGTGGCGGGACCGCCGCGTGCCTCCCGGCAGAGGGGCCGGACCCGGCGTACCGGATCCGGCCCCTCGTGGGTCAGGACGCTGCGATCGATTCCTTGGCGGCGGCGACGACGTGCTCGGTGGTGAAACCGAACTCGGCGAACAGGCGCTGGTAGTCGGCCGATGCACCGAAGTGCTCGATCGACACGCTGCGGCCCTTGTCGCCGACGATGTCGCGCCAGCTCATCGCGATGCCGGCCTCGACCGAGACGCGCGCGGTGACGGCCTTCGGCAGGACCTGCTCGCGGTAGGACTCCGACTGCTCGAAGAACCACTCGAGCGAGGGGGCGCTCACGACGCGGGCGTTGATGCCCTCGCCCTTGAGCTGCTCACGCGCGTCGACCGCGATCTGGACCTCGGAACCGGTCGCGATGAGGATCACGTCCGGGGTGCCGTTCGGCGCCTCGGCCAGGACGTACGCGCCCTTCGCGACGTTCTTCGCCGAGGCGAGCGTCTCGCCGGAGGCGTCGCCCTCGCCACGCTCGAAGACGGGGAGGTTCTGACGGCTCAGCGCGATGCCGGCCGGACGGTCCTTGTGCTTGAGCATCTCGAGCCACGCGTACGACACCTCGTTGGCGTCGGCCGGACGGACGACGTCGAGACCCGGGATCGCACGGAGCGCGGTGATCTGCTCGATCGGCTGGTGCGTCGGGCCGTCCTCGCCCAGGGCGATGGAGTCGTGGGTCCAGACGTAGATCGCCGGCGCCTTCATGAGCGCGGCGAGACGGACCGCCGGACGCATGTAGTCGCTGAAGATGAGGAACGTGCCGCCGAAGGGGCGGGTGTTCCCGTGCAGGACGATGCCGGACAGGATCGAGCCCATCGCGTGCTCGCGGATGCCGAAGTGCAGCACGCGGCCGTACGGGTCGGTGCTCCAGGTCTTCGTCGACGCCTCGGCCGGACCGAAGGACTTCGCGCCCTCGATCGTGGTCAGGTTCGACTCGGCGAGGTCCGCCGAACCGCCCCAGAACTCGGGCATGAGCGGCGCGATGGCGTTGATGACCTTGCCGGAGGCGGCGCGGGTCGAGACGGCCTTCTCGGTGGAGAAGACCGGCAGCGCCTCCTCGAGGCCCTCGGGGAGCTCGCCCGCGTTGATGCGGTCGAGCATGGCCTTCTTCTCCGGGTTGGCCGCAGCCCACGCGTCGAAGGTCTTCGTCCACTCGGCGTGCTCGGCCTGGCCCTTGGTGATCGCACCGCGGGTGTACTCGAGCACCTCCGGGTCGACGTGGAAGGTCTTGTCCGCGTCGAAGCCGAGGACCTCCTTGAGGCCCTTGAGCTCGTCGGCACCGAGCGCCGAACCGTGGATCTTGCCGGAGTTCTGCTTGGTCGGCGACGGCCAACCGATGATCGTCTTGAGGACGATGAGCGACGGCTTGGTCGTCTCGGCCTTGGCGGCCTCGACGGCGCGGTGGAGCTCCTCGACGTCCTCGGAGTACTCGCCGGTCTTCTTCCAGTCGACGTGCTGGACGTGCCAGCCGAGGGCCTCGTAGCGGGCCGCGACGTCCTCGGAGAACGCGATGTCGGTGTCGTCCTCGATCGAGATCTGGTTCGAGTCGTAGAAGACGACCAGGCGACCGAGCTGCTGACGGCCCGCGAGGCTCGCGGCCTCGTTGGTGACGCCCTCCTGCATGTCACCGTCACCGGCGATCACGTAGGTGAAGTGGTCGAAGGGCGACTCGCCGTCGGCGGTCTCCGGGTCGAACAGGCCGCGCTCGAAGCGCTGCGCGTAGCCGAAGCCGACCGCCGAGGCGAGGCCCTGGCCGAGCGGGCCGGTGGTGATCTCGACACCGTCGGTGTGGCCGTACTCCGGGTGACCCGGGGTCTTCGAGCCCCACTTGCGCAGGTGCTGCAGGTCCTCGAGCTCGAGGCCGTAGCCGTGCAGGTAGAACTGCACGTACTGCAGGATCGAGGCGTGACCGGCGGAGAGGATGAAGCGGTCGCGGCCGATCCAGGTGGAGTCGCTGGGGTCGCGACGCATCACCTTCTGGAAGAGCAGGTGGGCGACCGGCGCGAGGCTCATCGCGGTGCCGGGGTGACCGTTGCCGGCGGCCTCGACCGCGTCGGCGGCGAGGACGCGTGCCGTGTCGACGGCCTTCCGGTCGATGGCGTCCCAGGTGAATTCAGCCACTTGGATGTTGACCCTTCGTTGTTGCGACATGTGCGAGGGCTCGTGCCATCGCACGGACATGATCGCCGTCCCGGGGCCGTGTGTCGTGTCGCCGTCGAGCGGCGGCCGACCGGCTCTTCGCGGCCGACGTCTTCGGGGCACACGATGCGGGAGGGCGTGTCCAGCATAGTGACCACGCACTCAGAAGGTGTCCAGGTGACGACGGTGCCGTGTCGGGCAGCCGGCCCGGTCGGCGAGGCGGGGCATCCTCGCGGCGCCTCGATGGCCTAAACTGGTGTCGACTCGTGTGCATTCCGGGTCGACGCACGCCCCGACGGTGACGGAGCCGCCCACCGAGCGTGCGAGCTGACGCGAACGGACTGAGGTTCCCCTGTTGACTGCCACCGCGACCCGGCCCGACACCGATCGACCCCGCTCGACGCTGTCCCGCAAGGTCCGCGCGTACGTCTCGCTGACGAAGCCCCGGGTCATGGAGCTGCTCCTCGTCACGACCGCTCCGACGATGTTCCTGGCGGAGCGCGGGGTCCCGGACCTCTGGCTCGTGTTCTGGACGATGCTCGGCGGCGCGATGTCGGCAGGGTCGGCCTCGGCCTTCAACTGCTACATCGACCGCGACATCGACCGGCTGATGAAGCGCACCAGCCAGCGCCCCCTGGTCACCGGTGAGCTCTCCGACAAGGAGGCACTGGTGTTCTCGTGGACGCTCGCCGTCCTGTCGACCGCCGTCCTCGGCTTCCTGGTGAACTGGCTGGCCGCCGCGCTCAGCGTCGTCGCGATCCTGATCTACGTCTGCGTCTACACGCTCTGGCTCAAGCGCCGCACCCCGCAGAACATCGTCTGGGGCGGATCCGCCGGGTGCATGCCGGTGCTCATCGGCTGGGCCGGTGTCACCGGGTCGCTGACCTGGGCGCCGATCATCCTCTTCATGGTGATCTTCCTCTGGACGCCGCCGCACTACTGGCCGCTGTCGATGAAGTACCGCGACGACTACGACGCCGCCGACGTGCCGATGCTCGCGGTCGTGCGCGGGCGCACGGTCGTCGGGCTGCAGGTCGTGCTCTACGCCTGGGCGACGCTCGTCTGCTCGCTGCTGCTCATCCCGGTCGCGCACATGGGGCCGCTGTACACGGTCGTCGCCCTGGCCGGCGGCATCTGGTTCGTCGTCGAGTCGCACCGGCTGTACTCGCGGGCGATCCAGCACGTGGAGCAGGTCCAGCCGATGCGGGTGTTCCACAGCTCGATCACCTACCTGACGCTGCTGTTCATCGCGGTGGGCATCGACCCGCTGCTGCCGCAGGTCTTCACCTTCACGATCTAGCCAGGGTTCGTCGCCCGCGCACGGAGCGCCGCCGGTCTGCCGGCGGCGCTCCGTGCGTCGGGGCGCAGCGCGGGTGGTCCCGGGTCGGGCGGTCCCGGGTCGGGCGTTCGCGGGTCGGGTGGGCGCGGCTCGGACGGGCGCGTGGGGTGCGTGCCCGCGTCGACCCGGGTGGCGCGGGCCGACGCGACAGATCCGCTGTCGTACGACGACGGGGATGTCGCGGCTGTCCGCCGGCGACGCGGGCTGCACGGGGCGCGTGCGCCCAGCGACGATGCCGCTGTCGTAGGACGACGGGGACGTCGCAGCAGACGCTCGACCGCGACCTGGCGTCGGACGGGAGGCGCGGGGCGGGCGGTGCTGCGCCTCCCGTCCGCATCGTGGCTGGCCTGGTGCCGAGGCGCGGGACGGCGGCGTCCGCACCGTGGCCGGTCCGGTGCCGAGGTGCGGGACGGCGGCGTCCGCACGAGACAGTCGCGCCTGCGCGAGACGGTGCCGGATCCGGAGGCGTCCCGCGTGGTCGGAGGCGTCCTGCGCCGACGCCGGCGTCCTGTGCGTGGTCACGGGACCGGAGCCGTGCGGACGACGACGTCCCACGCGTCGGCGCTCGGGACGGAGGCGACGCGTGGGACGTCGGAGGGTGGCGGACGACCGCGTCAGGCGGTGATGCGCTCCCGCGCGGCCTGGCGACCGGCGCTGCCGCGCGTGCTGAGCACGACGACGGTGACCGCACCGACGAGGAGTCCGGCGAGCACCATGTGGGTCCCCACCAGGCCGACCGGCAGGCCCGTGCGCGCCTGGGTCAGGCCGACGGCGATCTGCACGAACTCGACGACGAGCAGGACGAGGGCCCAGCGGCTCGACAGCCGGAGGACGACCGCGCCGACGACGAGCGCCAGCGTCAGCGCGAACAGCGCGTAGGCCGGGATCGCGTGCAGGTGCTCCATCAGCTGCGGGTCGAACCCGGTGCGGTGCAGACGGCCCCCGTCGACCGCCTCGCTCGCACCCGCGTGCGGCCCGGAGCCCGTGGTCAGGATGCCGACCAGGACGGTGGCGACCACCGCGACGACGGTGCCGCGGACCAGGCCGGTGTACCAGCCCGGGACGAGCCGCACCGCGGTGCGCGGACCGTTCATCGAGCGGTACACGAGCGTCGCCGTCACCGCGACGAGCGTCGTCGACACCACGAAGTGCAGCCCGACGACGAACGGGTTGAGGTTCGTGAGGACGCTGAGGCCGCCGATCACCGCCTGCACCGGGATCGCGATGCCCTGGGCGAAGGCGAGCCAGAAGAGCTCGGGGCGCGTGCGGCGCATGCGGACGACGGCGAGGAACATCGCGACCGCGACCACCACCAGCACGAAGGTGAGCAGACGGTTCCCGAACTCGATCACGCCGTGGATCCCCATCTCCGGGGTCGACACGAGCGACTCGGCGGTGCACTTCGGCCACGTCGGGCAGCCGAGGCCGGACGCTGTCAGGCGGACGAGGCCGCCGGTGCCGATCAGCACCACCTCGACGACGAAGGACGCCCAGGCGAGCCAGATCACGCGGGGGTCGACGGCGCGGGGGAGGGACCACCACCGCGGCGTGCGGGTGCCGGGGCGGACGCCCTGCTCGACGGTGGGTCCGACGCGAGTCACGAGGGTGGTGCCTTCCTGTTGTTCCGTGCGGTGAACCTGTAGGATTCGAGGGTTCAGCAGCAGTCAAGTCTAGGCAGGCGCCGGCTCCGAATGGGCCGTGATCGCCGATCGGTCGGACGACTGCGTGGGACCATCGACGTTGCGAGGCAGCAACGCCGTGGGACTCCTGTCGGAGGTCCGCGGTGGAATGGCGTCCGGACGTCACGGGTTGTCCCGACAGACGCTGCCGCGAGAAGGAAACGAGGAGACCATGTCCGACGTGCTCATCGACCGTCCAGAACTCGAAGGGCTCGGCCAGTACGAGTTCGGCTGGTCCGACTCCGACACGGCCGGCGCGTCCGCGCGCCGTGGTCTGTCGGACGAGGTGGTCAGCGACATCTCCGCCCGGAAGAACGAGCCCGAGTGGATGCACAAGCTCCGCCTCAAGGCGCTGACGCTGTTCGACCGCAAGCCCATGCCGTCGTGGGGTGCCGACCTGTCGGACATCGACTTCGACAACATCAAGTACTTCGTGAAGTCCACCGAGAAGCAGGCCCAGACCTGGGAAGAGCTGCCGGAGGACATCCGCAACACCTACGAGCGCCTCGGCATCCCCGAGGCGGAGCGCCAGCGCCTCGTCGCCGGTGTCGCCGCCCAGTACGAGTCCGAGGTCGTCTACCACCAGATCCGCGAGGACCTGGAGCAGCAGGGCGTCATCTTCATGGACACCGACACGGCGCTCCGCGAGCACCCGGAGTTCTTCGAGGAGTACTTCGGCTCGGTGATCCCGGCCGGCGACAACAAGTTCGCCGCGCTGAACACCGCCGTGTGGTCCGGTGGCTCGTTCGTCTACGTCCCGAAGGGCGTGCACGTCGAGATCCCGCTGCAGGCCTACTTCCGGATCAACACCGAGAACATGGGCCAGTTCGAGCGGACGCTGATCATCGCGGACGAGGACTCCTACGTCCACTACATCGAGGGCTGCACGGCGCCGATCTACAAGTCGGACTCGCTGCACTCCGCCGTGGTCGAGATCATCGTGAAGAAGAACGCCCGCGTGCGCTACACGACGATCCAGAACTGGTCGAGCAACGTCTACAACCTCGTCACCAAGCGCGCGATCGCGCACGAGGGCGCGACGATGGAGTGGATCGACGGCAACATCGGGTCGAAGGTCACGATGAAGTACCCGTCGATCTACCTCGCCGGTGAGCACGCCAAGGGCGAGACCCTGTCCGTCGCGTTCGCCGGTCCGGGCCAGCACCAGGACGCCGGCGCGAAGATGATCCACATGGCGCCGTACACGACGTCGTCGATCGTCTCGAAGTCGATCGCCCGTGGCGGCGGCCGCGCCGGCTACCGCGGTGAGGTCCGCGTCGACCCGGCCGCGCACCACGCCGCGAACACGGTCCGCTGTGACGCGCTGCTCGTCGACACGGTGAGCCGCAGCGACACGTACCCGGCGATCGACATCCGCGTCGACGACGTCCAGCTCGGCCACGAGGCCACGGTCTCCCGCGTGAGCGAGGAGCAGTTGTTCTACCTCATGTCGCGCGGCATGCCGGAGGACGAGGCCATGGCCATGATCGTCCGCGGGTTCATCGAGCCCATCGCCCGCGAGCTCCCGATGGAGTACGCGCTCGAACTCAACAAGCTCATCGAGATGAGCATGGAAGGATCCGTCGGCTAGATGTCGAACACCAGCACCAACCCGACACCCACCGACGGGGCCACCCCCGCACCGCGCATCGACCAGCCGGTCGAGCCCTCGGCCGTCGCACAGGGCCAGCAGGCTCCGTCCGCACGCAGCACGCAGGGCACCGACCAGCACGGTGCCCGCGCGCACTCCGACGGCGGCTGGGACGCGAAGGTCCCGGTCCAGACCCGGTCCGAGCGGCCGCAGTCCGGTGACCTCGACGCGTTCCCGCCGGTGACCGGCCGCGAGGTCAACTGGAAGTTCGCGCCGCTCGCGAAGCTCCAGCCGTTGCTCGAGGGTGGCCTCGACGGCTCCGCCTACCCGTTCCTGGCGCGCCAGACCGAGGGGGCCGACGTCGAGTGGGGTCGCAGCGACGACCCGGTCGTCGGCACCGCCGGCCTGCCCGAGGACCGCGCGGCCGCGGCGGCCTGGACCGCCCGCGACGCGGTGCTGAAGGTCACCGTCAAGGCGACCGAGGCGCACGAGTCGATCTCGATCACCCGCTCGGACTTCGGCACGCAGGCCCGCGCGGCGCACACGGTCATCACGGCCGAGCAGCACGCCCAGGGCATCGTCGTCATCGACAACCGCGGCTCGGCGCTCCTCAGCGAGAACGTCGAGATCGTCGTCCGTGACGGCGCACGGCTCACGGTGGTCAGCCTGCAGGACTGGGACGACGACGCGGTGCACGTGTCGACGCAGTTCGCCGAGGTCGGTCGCGACGCCTTCCTCAAGCACGTCGTGGTCTCGCTCGGCGGCGACGTCGTCCGCGTGAACCCCTCGACGCACCTCGGGGCGCAGGGTGCGGACACCGAGATGTACGGCGTGTACTTCGCCGACGCCGGCCAGTACATCGAGCAGCAGGTGTACGTGAACCACGACGCCCCGAACACCCGTGGCCGCGTCAACTACAAGGGCGCGCTGCAGGGGGAGGGTGCGCACACGGTCTGGATCGGCGACGTGCTGATCGGGCGCGCCGGTGACGGCACCGACTCGTACGAGCAGAACCGCAACCTGGTGCTCACCGACGGCACGCGCGCGGACAGCATCCCGAACCTCGAGATCGAGACGGGCAACATCGAGGGGGCCGGGCACGCCAGTGCGACCGGTCGCTTCGACGACGAGCAGCTCTTCTACCTGCAGGCCCGTGGCATCCCCGAGGAGGAAGCACGTCGCCTCGTCGTGCTCGGCTTCCTGGTCGAGGTCATCCAGAAGATCGGCGCGCCCGAGCTCGAGGAGCGCCTGATCGCCGCGGTCGAGCAGGAGCTCGCCGACGGCCGGACCGTGGTCGCCGCTGCGGAGCCCGAGGCCGAGCAGGCGGACGCCTGATGGCCGAGAAGGTCTGCGCCGAGTCGGAGATCGCCGTCGACAGCCCGATGCGCGTCGTCGTGGACGGCACCGCCGTGGCGATCGTGAAGGACTCGGCCGGGGCCGTGCACGCGATCGGCGACACCTGCACGCACGGGGACATCTCCCTGGCCGAGGGCTTCGTCGAGGGCGACACGCTCGAGTGCTGGGCCCACGGGTCGCGCTTCTCGCTGGCCACCGGCAAGCCGCAGAACTTCCCGGCGTACGAGCCGGTGCCGGTCTTCCGGGTCGAGGTCCGTGACGGCGACGTCTACGTCGACGTGCACGACCCGGTCCCCGTCGACTGAGCGACACCACCACTCTTCCCGCGCGGCTGACGCCGCACAGCAGCTGTAACCGAAGGAACGCAATGTCCACTCTCGAAATCCGCGACCTGCAGGTCTCGATCGACACCGACCAGGGCACCAAGGAGATCCTGAAGGGCGTCGACCTCACCATCAACGAGGGCGAGATCCACGCGATCATGGGGCCGAACGGCTCCGGCAAGTCCACCCTGGCCTACACGATCGCCGGTCACCCGCGCTACAACGTCACCGGCGGCTCGATCACGCTCGACGGCGAGGACGTCCTCGCGATGAGCGTCGACGAGCGCGCCCGCGCCGGCATGTTCCTCGCGATGCAGTACCCGGTCGAGATCCCCGGCGTCACGGTGTCGAACTTCCTCCGTACCGCGAAGACCGCGATCGACGGCGAGGCCCCCGCACTCCGCGGCTGGGTCAAGGACCTGCGCCAGTCGATGGCCGACCTCAAGATGGACTCGTCGTTCGCCGAGCGCAACGTCAACGAGGGCTTCTCCGGCGGCGAGAAGAAGCGCCACGAGATCATGCAGCTCGAGCTCCTCAAGCCGAAGTTCGCCGTGCTCGACGAGACCGACTCCGGCCTCGACGTCGACGCGCTGAAGATCGTGTCCGAGGGCGTCAACCGCGCGAAGGCAGCGACCGGCCTCGGCGTCCTGCTGATCACGCACTACACGCGCATCCTCCGCTACATCAAGCCGGACTTCGTCCACGTGTTCGTCGCGGGCAAGGTCGCCGAGCAGGGTGGTCCGGAGCTGGCCGAGCGCCTCGAGAACGAGGGCTACGACCGCTACGTGCAGGCCGCAGCGGCGGGCAACTGATGATCACCGCACTCTCCCCGGAGAAGTTCGACGAGGTCGTCGAGGGCCTCAAGGAGGTCCAGGACCCGGAGCTCGGCGTCAACATCGTCGACCTCGGCCTCATCTACGACCTCGCGATGGACGACGAGGCGAACGCCCTCGTGATCAGCATGACGCTGACGAGCGCGGGCTGCCCGCTGACCGACGTCATCGAGGGCGACACCGCCAACGCGCTCGACGGCATCGTCGACGCGTTCCGCATCAACTGGGTGTGGATGCCGCCGTGGGGTCCGGAGCGGATCACCGACGACGGACGCGAGATGATGCGCGCGCTCGGTTTCTCGATCTAGCCGCCACGACACACGGACGGGAGGCGCGGTGCCAGCTGGCACCGCGCCTCCCGCCCGTCGTCGGTGCGGTGCGCCCGCCACGCCGAGTGCGCACGATCCGTCACGTTCGACCGGTCCCCGCGACGCCCGTCGCCCGCCCGGCGTTCGTTGCGCGGCGTGTCGTGCTCGCTCGCGGAGGGAGACAGCAGCCCGGGTCGGAACAGCGTCGGGCCCCGCACCAGCAGGTGCGGGGCCCGTCGTCGTGCGGGTGCGTCAGCGGCGGCCGACCAGCTTCCACGCCAGGGGCAGGACACCGGCGGCGATGAGGGCCTTGGCGACTCCACCGACGATGAACGGGTAGAGGCCGGCGGCGAGCACCGACTGGGTGTCGTTCGGCGCGCCGAGCTGACCGAGCACCACCGCGAGCCAGGGCAGGCCCGTGACGAAGGGGACGGCGGTCGCCAGGAGCATCGCGACCGTGGCACGCCCGACCTTCCGGTCCCAGTTCCGGCGGGCGAGCCAGCCGACCAGGCCGGCGGCCGGCACGAAGCCGATGACGTAGCCGAAGCTCGGCGAGGCCAGGGCTGCGAGACCACCGGAGAACTCGGCGAAGAACGGTGCACCCGCGAGGCCCGCGACGGCGTAGACGAGCAGCGACAGCATGCCGCGTCGGGCGCCGAGCGTGGCGCCGACGAGCACGACGGCCAGGGTCTGCCCGGTGATCGGGACCGGCCACATCGGCACCTGGAGCTGTGCCATCGCGGCGGTGAACAGCGCACCGCCGGCGACCAGGGCGGCGTCGGTGGCGAGCCCCGAGGTGCGAAGACGGTCGGCGAGGACTGCGCGGCGAGCGAACCCGGTGGCGTTCGTCATGGATTCTCCTAGAATGGACTGCTGGTCCCGTTCGAGGACCATCGGTCCCGTCAGCGTAGCGGTGCACCTCCCGCACACGTCGTTGTGCACATCACCAACTGATTGGACGTCCTCCTGTGCTTGCCGTGCACGACCTCGAGATCCGCGTAGGCGCTCGCCTCCTCATGGAGCACGTGTCCTTCCGCGTCGAGAAGGGTGACAAGATCGGGCTCGTCGGGCGCAACGGCGCCGGCAAGACCACGATGACGAAGGCCCTCGCCGGCGAGTCGCAGCCGACCGACGGCAAGATCGAGCGCTCGGGGGAGATCGGCTACCTGCCGCAGGACCCGCGCTCGGGCAACCCCGAGGACACCGCGCGCAAGCGCATCCTCGACGCCCGTGGTCTCGGCGAGCTCGTCGAGGGCATCCGCCAGGCGACGCTCGACATGGCGAGCGACGACGCCGACGTGGCCGAGAAGGCGATGCGCCGGTACAGCCGGCTCGACGACCAGTTCAACGCGCTCGGCGGGTACGCTGCCGAGGCCGAAGCGGCGTCGATCGCATCGAACCTCAAGCTGCCGGACCGCATCCTCGACCAGCAGCTGAAGACCCTGTCGGGTGGTCAGCGCCGGCGCATCGAACTCGCCCGCATCCTGTTCTCGGACGCCGAGACGATGATCCTCGACGAGCCGACGAACCACCTCGACGCCGACTCCGTGGTGTGGCTCCGCGAGCACCTGAAGACCTACCCCGGCGGCGTCATCATCATCTCCCACGACGTGGAGCTGGTGGACGAGGTCGTCAACCGCGTCTTCTACCTCGACGCGAACCGTCAGACCATCGACGTCTACAACATGGGGTGGAAGCTCTACCAGCGGCAGCGCGTGGCCGACGAGGAGCGCCGCCGCAAGGAGCGCGCCGGCGCCGAGAAGAAGGCTGCGACCCTGAAGGACCAGGCCGCCCGCTTCGGCGCGAAGGCATCGAAGGCTGCCGCTGCGCACCAGATGGTCGCGCGCGCGGACAAGCTGCTCGCCGGACTGGAGGACGAGCGCGTCGCCGACCGCGTCGCGAAGATCCGCTTCCCCACGCCGGCACCGTGCGGTCGCACTCCGCTGATGGCCGAGGGGCTGTCGAAGTCGTACGGCTCGCTCGAGATCTTCGCCGGGGTGGACCTGGCGATCGACCGAGGGTCGCGCGTGGTCATCCTCGGGTTCAACGGTGCGGGCAAGACGACGCTGCTCCGGATCCTGGCGGGTGCGGACCGACCGGACACGGGCGAGATCCTGCCCGGGCACGGCCTGCGGATCGGGTACTACGCGCAGGAGCACGAGAACATCGACGTGAACCGCACGGTGATCGAGAACATGGTGTCGGCGTCGACGGACCTCAACGAGACCGAGGCCCGTCGTGTGCTCGGTTCGTTCCTGTTCACGGGTGACGACGGCTACAAGAAGGCCGGCGTCCTGTCCGGTGGTGAGAAGACCCGGCTGTCGCTCGCGATGATCGTCGTGTCGGGGGCGAACGTGCTGCTGCTCGACGAGCCCACGAACAACCTCGACCCGGCGTCGCGCGAGGAGATCCTCAACGCGCTGGCCGGCTTCGAGGGCGCCGTGGTGCTCGTGTCCCACGACGCCGGTGCGGTCGACGCGCTCAACCCCGAGCGGGTGCTGCTGCTGCCGGACGGTACCGAGGACCACTGGAACAAGGACTACGCGGAGCTCATCGAGCTGGCGTAGCGACCCCCTGACGGACGGGCGCGCACCGCTCGACGGCAACGCGGAGCGTTGCGCGGGGCGCGCCGACCGAGCCTGCGAGGGAGGACGGTGCCGGCCGGCACCGCGCCTCCCGTCCGTCCCGGGGTCGCGATCCGTCAGCGGTGCGCGCCGAGCAGCTCGTCCTCGACCTCGTCGTCGGACCTCGGCTTGGCGTCCTTCCGCCGCTGCCGTTCGAGGGCGCGCTCGCGCTCCTCGGGGTCGTCCTGGTTGAGGTTCCGGTACTCCTGCAACATCACGTAGGCCAGGAAGCCGAAGCCTCCGGCGGCGAAGAGGAACCACTGGATGAAGTAGCTGAGGTGCAGACCGGTGTCCGCGGACGGACGGTCCCACCCGAGGGGCCGGGCCTCCGCAGGAGCGGGGGATTCGGAGGCGAGCTGGCCGTACGCGCCCGTCCAGATCGGTGCGTCCACCTTGCCAGCGACGTCGGCGAGCGTCACCGACTGCACCTGGTCGGTGTGCGACGGGTCGGTGCGGCCGGGGATGCGCGGCTCGCTCTGCTGCAGGCGCGCGATCACCGTCACCTGCCCGCTCGGCGGAGCGGGGACGCTGTCCGGCGCGTCCTGCCGGTTGCCGGTCGGGACCCATCCGCGGTCGACGACGAACGCGCGACCGTCGGCGGTGACGAGCGGCGTGAGGACCTCGAACCCGGGCTGGCCGTTGTGCACGCGGTTGCGGACGAGGAGCTGGTCGTCGACGTCGTACCGACCGGTGACCTCGACCCGGAGCCACTGCTGGTCGTCGGTCCACGACGAGGCCCGGGGGAGCGCCTGGTCGAGCGGCACGGGCGTGTGGTCGTAGTTCTGCGCGATCTGCTCGTTCTGCCGGACGGCCTCGTTGCGCCGGTCCCACTGCCACATCCCGAAGAGCGTGCAGATGATCGCGAAGGCCACGGCGATCGCGAAGTACCCGAGCCAGCGGCGGCTCCGGACGAACCGCCAGCCGACCGTCGGGCCGTCGGTGGTGTCCGCGTGGACGGACCCGGGAGCGGCGTCGCGCTGGAGCTTCGCGGCGTGCTTCCGGCCGTAGCGGGCGCTGGGGTCGAACTCGTCCGTCATCGTCCGGTGCCGCTGGAGCGCACCCCGACGTCGTTCTTCGGGGCGTCCTCCCGCGCACGGACGTCGTCGAGGCTGTCGACGTCCTCGTGCATCCCGGTCACCCGGACCGGGAACGAGCGGGAGCGCAGGTAGTCGGCGAGGAAGTCGCAGTGCTCCTCGCAGGCCGCCCAGATCTTCACGCGGTCGACGGCGTGGATGCGCGGGTTCCGCCAGTTGATCCGCCACTCGGCCGTGTTCGTGCAGCCGGCCCGGGAGCAGACCGGTGTCGCGCCGGGCTCCGTGAAGAGGTCGAACGTCGCCCCCATCAGCGGCGCGTCCGGGACTTCGCGGACCACACACGGGAGCGGTCGCCGTTCCGCTGCCACTCCTCCTGCGCGTGCTGGGCCTGCTCGCGGAGGCGTTCCTGCTCGGCACGGTAGGCCTCGGCCCGGGCGTCCTCCTGCTGCTCGCGGAGGCGGGGGTCGACGGCGTCGTAGAGCTCGATGGCCCCGGCCGGGGCGACGATGTCGCTCTCGGCGTGGTTGCCGGCGTTGGCGAGGATGACCGCGACCCACGGGATGACCGCGGCGAGGACGATCGGGATGACCGCGAGCCAGGTGTGCCAGGTCGTCCACACGAGGACGGCGCCGATGAAGCACACCACGCGCACGGCCATCTGCCAGACGTACTTGGACAGGCGGTGCGCCCGGTCCAGCTCGGGGGAGTCCGGCAGGGACGTGATGCTCTGCGTGGACCCGGAGTGGGTGTGCGTCGCGTGGAACCGGCGCTGCGTCGACTTCATACGGTGTTCTTCCATTCGCCAGGGTCAAGCCTAAGCCCGGACCACCGACAGTTGCCCCGCCGCGCGGGGGACAGCTGCGGGGAACGGCTCCGGTACGCTCGTCCGGGCGTGTCCAGCGGCCCACGGCTCGGCCGTCAGGTCGGCGGACACCGCGTCACCACCACTCGAACGGAGCGATCATGACCACCCCCCGTACCGTCCTCATCACCGGCGGCAACCGCGGCATCGGGCACGCCCTCGCAGCGCGTTTCGTCGCCGCCGGGCACCGGGTCGCCGTGACCTCCCGCAGCGGCCAGGGCGGACCCGAGGGGGCGCTCACCGTCGCCGCGGACATCACCGACTCCGCCTCGGTCGACGCGGCCTTCACGCAGGTCGAGGCCGAGCTCGGGCCGATCGAGGTCCTCGTCGCCAACGCGGGCATCACGAACGACCAGCTCCTGCTCCGCATGTCCGAGGAGGACTTCACGAGCGTCGTCGACACGAACCTGACCGGCACGTTCCGGGTCGTCAAGCGCGCGACCAAGGGGATGATGAAGGCAAAGTTCGGCCGCATCGTGCTCATGTCGAGCGTCGTGGGCGCCTACGGCCAGGTCGGTCAGGTCAACTACGCCTCGTCCAAGGCTGCCCTGGTCGGCATGGCGCGCTCGATCACGCGCGAGCTCGGGTCGCGCGGCATCACGGCCAACGTCGTCGCGCCGGGGTTCATCCAGACCGACATGACCGCAGCCCTGCCCGAGGAGCTGCAGGCCGAGTTCAAGAAGCAGATCCCGGCGGCGCGCTACGGCACGGTCGACGACGTCGCCGACGCCACGCTCTTCCTGGCGAGCGACGGTGCCGGGTACGTCTCGGGTGCGGTGATCCCGGTCGACGGCGGTCTCGGGATGGGTCACTAGCCCCGGACACCGACCGGCGGCCCGCTCGGACCGTCCTCGAGGCTCGGCTGGGCGGACACGTTCGCGACGTGGAGTCCGCGAACGTGTCCGCGGAGGCGAGACTCGGCTCCGCGGCGCGTGCGGCTCAGCCCCGCAGGCCCAGCGTCGCGAGCACCGCGGACAGGTCGCGGTCGACGACCGCCACGTCCGCCCGCTCGCGCACCAGCGGCTTCGCGTCGAAGGCGACGCCCAGGGCGGCGACACCCATCATGACCAGGTCGTTGGCGCCGTCGCCGACCGCGACCGTGCGCGACAGCGGGACGTCGTCCGCCCCGGCCCACGCACGCAGGGTCTCGGCCTTCGCCTCGGCGTCGACGACGTCACCGAGCACCCGACCGGAGAGCACGCCGTCGACCACCTCGAGACGGTTCGCCCGGCAGTGGTCGAGGCCGAGGCGCGCGGCGAAGGGGTCGAGCACCTCGTGGAAGCCGCCGGACACGACGCCGACCGTGCCGCCTGCGGCGTGGACGCCCCGGACGAGCTCCTCGGCTCCGCGCGTGACGCGGACCGCCTGCTGCGCGCGGGTGCAGACGTCGGCCCGGAGGCCCGCCAGGGTCGCGACCCGCTCCCGGAGGCTCTCGGCGAAGTCGATCTCGCCGCGCATGGCGCGCTCCGTCACCGCCTGCACCTGTGGCCGGGTCCCGGCGTGGTCGGCGAGCAGTTCGATGACCTCGTCCTCGAGCAGCGTGGAGTCGGCATCGAGGACGACGAGGAAGCGTGGCACGGACCAACGGTACCGACAGCAGGAGGCGCGGCCGACGTCTGTGACGTCAGCCGCGCCTCCAGGCCGGGTGGTGGGTGCGGTCAGGCCTCGACGTGGACGCCCTTGCCGACGTCGGTAGGTGCAGCCCGGACTCGGCGACCGTCCCGGACTAGGCCTCGACGCGGACGCCCTTGCCGACGACCGTGATGCCGGACTCCGTGACGGTGAAGCCGCGGGCCTCGTCGGTCTCGCGGTCGACGCCGACCTGCGCACCGGGCGCGATGACCACGTCCTTGTCGAGGATCGCGCGGTTCACGACCGAACCGGCGCCGATGGACGCCCGTTCGAACACGATGGAGTCGAGGACCTTCGCGCCCGAGTCGATCCCGCACCACGGACCGATGACGCTGCGCTCCACCTGGGCGCCGGAGAGCAGGCACCCGAGCGCCACGATCGAGTCGACCGTCGAGCCGGTGTTGCCGTTCGCGTCGCGGACGAACTTCGCCGGCGGCAGGTTCGTCTGCTGGTTGAAGATCGGCCAGTCCTGGTTGTACAGGTTGAAGACCGGGACCGGCGCGATGAGGTCCATGTGGGCGTCGAAGAACGAGTCGATCGTCCCCACGTCGCGCCAGTAGTACCGGTCGCGGTCGTTCGAGCCGGGCACGTCGTTGCGCTGCAGGTCGTAGACGCCGGCGTCGCCGCGGGCCACGAAGTCGGGGACGATGTCGCCGCCCATGTCGTGCTTGCTCGACTCGATCTGGCCGTCGCGGAGCACCGCGTCGACGAGGGCGTCGGCGTTGAACACGTAGTTGCCCATCGACGCGAGGATCTCGTCGGGCGAGTCGGCCAGGCCGACGGCGTCCTTCGGCTTCTCGAGGAACGCGTCGATCTTGGTCGGGTCGTCCTGGTCCACCTGGATGACGCCGAACTGGTCCGCGAGGCCGATCGGCTGCCGGATCGCCGCGACCGTGGCACTGCGGCCGGAGGCGATGTGCGCCTCGATCATCTGGTGGAAGTCCATCCGGTAGACGTGGTCCGCACCGACCACGACCACGATGTCCGGGCGCTCGTCGCGGAGCAGGTTGAGGGACTGCAGGATCGCGTCCGCCGAGCCGGCGAACCACCGCTTGCCGAGTCGCTGCTGCGCCGGCACCGACGCGACGTAGGACCCGAGGAGCCCCTCCATGCGCCAGGTCTCGGCCACGTGACGGTCGAGGCTGTGCGACTTGTACTGGGTCAGGACGACGATCTTCTGCAACCCGGAGTTCACGAGGTTGGAGAGCGCGAAGTCGATGAGACGGAAGTTGCCGCCGAACGGGACGGCGGGCTTCGCGCGATCGGCCGTGAGCGGCATGAGCCGCTTGCCCTCGCCGCCGGCGAGGACGATGCCGAATACCTTCTTTGGTGCCATGTGGTTCACAGTAGGCGTCCGGACGGCGAACCCGTTACGTTGAGTGCGTGCGAGTCGATCTACTGACCAGGGAGTATCCGCCGGAGGTCTACGGCGGAGCGGGTGTCCACGTGGCCGAGCTCACGGCTGCGCTGCGGTCGGGGACGGACACGGACGTCCGGGTGCGCGCCTTCGGGGCGTTCCGCGACGAGGAGGGCGTGTGGGCGTACCGCACGCCCGAGGGCCTCGAGGACGCGAACGGCGCGCTCCAGGCGCTCGGTACCGACGTCCGCATCGCCGCCGACGTCGCGGGCGCCGACCTGGTGCACTCCCACACCTGGTACGCCAACGCCGCGGGGCGCATCGCGCAGCTCACCCACGGCATCCCGCACGTGGTCACGGCCCACAGCCTCGAGCCGCTGCGCCCGTGGAAGGCCGAGCAGCTCGGGGGCGGCTACCGCCTGTCGAGCTGGATGGAACGTGAGGCGTTCGAGCAGGCCGACGGCGTGATCGCGGTCTCGAAGGCCATGCGGGCGGACATCCTGCGCTCCTACCCGTCCATCGACCCGGCGAAGGTCCACGTCGTCTACAACGGCATCGACATCGACGAGTGGAAGCCGACCGTCGACGAGGACGCCGTGCGCGCGCTCGGCATCGACCCGTCGCGCCGCTCGGTCGTGTTCGTCGGCCGGATCACCCGGCAGAAGGGCCTGCCGTACCTGCTCCGCGCGGTGGCGTCGCTGCCGTCGGACGTGCAGATCGTGCTGTGCGCGGGCGCTCCGGACACGCCGGAGATCATGGCCGAGGTGACCGGACTCGTCGAGTCCCTGCGCGCGGAGCGCGACGGTGTGGTCTGGATCGACCGGATGCTCTCCCACCAGGAGGTCGTGAACGTCCTGTCGTCGGGGACCGTGTTCGTCTGCCCGTCGATCTACGAGCCGCTCGGCATCGTCAACCTCGAGGCCATGGCCTGTGGCATCCCCGTGGTCGGCACGCGCACGGGCGGCATCCCCGAGGTCGTCGCCGACGGGCTGACCGGGCGCATCGTCCCGATCGACCAGGCGCAGGACGGCACCGGCACGCCGAACGACCCGGACCGCTTCGTGGCTGACCTCGCCCGGACGCTGGACGAGGTCCTGGCCGACGAGGGGCTCGCCAAGCTCATGGGACGCGCAGGACGCCTCCGCGTCGAGAGCGAGTTCACGTGGGACGCGATCGCGCACCGCACGCGGCAGGTCTACGACGAGGTGCTCGCCCGGAAGCCGTAGGCTGGAGCCATGCCCTCGGTCGTGCGCTTGTCAGACGTCTCCGTGGTCCGCAACGGGGCCACCATCCTCGACGGGATCTCGTGGGAGGTGCAGGACGACGAACGCTGGGTGGTGCTCGGTGCCAACGGCGCCGGCAAGACCACGCTGCTGCAGGTGGCCGGTGCCCAGACGTTCCCGACGTCGGGCAGTGTCGAGGTGCTCGGCACCGAGCTCGGCGGCGCGGACCTGTTCGAGCTGCGTCCGCGCATCGGCTTCGCGTCGACCGCCCTCGCCCGCCGGATCCCGGTGACCGAGAAGGTCGTCGACGTCGTGCTCACCGCCGCGTACTCGGTCACCGGTCGCTGGAACGAGGAGTACGAGGAGCTCGACGTCCGCCGCGCCCAGCGGGTGCTCGACGAGTGGGGCCTCGGTGACTTCACCGACCGCACGTTCGGTGAGCTGAGCGACGGCGAGCAGAAGCGCGTGCAGATCGCGCGCGCCGTGATGACCGATCCCGAGGTGCTGTTCCTCGACGAGCCGGCTGCGTCGCTCGACCTCGGTGCGCGCGAGAGCCTGGTGCGCACGCTCGGCGGCTACGCGCAGAGCAGCGACTCGCCGGCGATCGTCATCGTCACCCACCACGTGGAGGAGATCCCCGAGGGCTTCACGCACGCCCTCGTGCTCGCCGACGGTGGGATCCAGGCCGCCGGCCCCATCGACGAGGTCCTGACGGCTCCCACGCTGTCCCAGGCCTTCGGCGTGGAGCTGACCGTGTCGAAGGACGCCGGTCGGTACACGGCGCGCGCGGCCTGACGCTCCCGATCCTGCCCGTCGTCTGGTAACGTGGACGGCTGGCGCACGCCGCAGACTTCCCGCGCGGGGGTCCCGATCGAGTCCGCTCGAACCGGCCGTCCGCGTACCTCCCACCATCTCCAACCGAGGAATCTCCATGAAGACCGACACCCACCCCGAGTACAACGCCATCGTCTTCCGCGACCTGGCCTCCGGTGAGACGTTCCTGACGCGTTCGACCGCGACCAGCGACAAGACCATCGAGCTCGACGGTGCGACCTACCCGGTCATCGACGTCGAGATCTCGTCGGCGTCGCACCCGTTCTACACGGGCAAGCAGCGCATCCTCGACTCGGCCGGTCGCGTCGAGAAGTTCAACCAGCGCTTCAAGGGCTTCAGCAAGTAAGTCTGCGTTCGCGCTCGGACGGGCGGCCCTCCTTCGGGAGGGCCGCCCGTTCTGCGTTGCCCGGACGGTGCTGCCGGGGGTGGGGCGCCGGGTCCGGGTACGGCGCGCTGTGATCGGTGAGAACGCGAGACGCGCCCTGCTGCGGATGCTGTGCCCCGGCACACCGGGGCGCAGCATCCGGGACGGGGCACGACAGTGCACGGGCGGCGCGGGCGCGGCGCGGGCGCGGGCGGCGCGGGCGCGGGCGCGGCGTCCAGCATGCGCGCACGGCGTCGTCGTGCTGTCGCGCCGTGGCGCGTGGTGCTCGCGCGCAACGTGGAGCACGTCGCGCCAGGCGTTCACGTGGTTCGAGGTGCGTTCGACTGTGCACGTACTGCGGGCGCGAGCCGCGGTCACGGCAAGGAGGCTCGGTGTGGGACCGCCGGGAACGCTCGCCGGTCGAGGTGGCAGCGTCGCGCCGCCCGACGGCCCGGCAGCGCACCGTGCGGCGCAGCCTCGGTGCGCGGTCCGCGGTGCACGGGCCGTGGTGCGCGGGGTACCGGCCGTGGTGCGTGATGCGCGGGCCGTGGTGCGCGGTGCGCGGGCCGTGGTGCGCGGGCTGTGAGGTGCGCAGGCCGTGGTGCACGGGCTGCGAGGTGCGCAGACCGTGGTGCGCAGGCCGCGGTGCGCGGGCCGTGGTGCGCGATGCTCGCGTACCACGGAGAGCACGTCGCACCACGTGATCCCACGGCGCGACGTGCTCCCGGTTCTGCGGGACCGCAGCGGGTGCCGGACGCCGGCGCCCGGCGCTGGCCGGGAGCTCCGATGCGCGGCACCGCTCGCAGGGCGGCCCAGCTGCGGCGCGTGGCGACAGCGGCTCAGCGCCGGCGCGGCAACACCGGCTCAGCGCCGGCGCGGCAACACCGGCTCAGCGGCCCAGTGGCGGCGCGGCGACAGCGGCTCAGTGGCGGCGCGCAGACGGCGCCGCGGTGACCGCGGCGCTACGAGCCGTTGCGGTGCGGCCAGCGACCGTCGGCGGTGAACGAGGGGTCGCGCTTCTTCCGCATGTAGTCCTGGAACGAGGTGGCCTGCTCGGCACACCAGCCGACCTGCTTGCGGTGCAGCTCCTCGGCGGAGACACCGAGCTCCTCCGGGTACTTCGCCGCGATGGCCTGCGCGACACGCCCGGCAGCGATCGCGTCCGCGGCGGCGTCGTGGGCGTCGGACAACGTCACACCGTAGAGCTCGGACGCTGCCTCGAGCGTGCGCTTGCCCTTGCGGTAGGTGTCGAGCGCCTTGTCCATGACGAGCGGGTCGACGACGTTGCCGATGACGGGGGAGGCGATGCCGTGCCGTCGGGCCTCGCGGTCGAGCACCGTCAGGTCGTACGGAGCGTTGTAGATCACGAGCGGGATGCCGCGGGCGAACACGGCCTCGACCGCTGCCACGATCTCGGCGACGACCTCGCCGGCCGGGCGCCCCTCGGCCTGGGCGCGCTCGGTCGTGTAGCCGTGCACGGCGGCAGCGCCCTCGGGGATCGCGATCCCGGGATCGGCGATCCAGGCACCCTCCGCGATGGAGCGTCCGGTCATGTCGATCAGGCCGACGTGCGCCGTGACGATGCGGGCGGTCTCGACGTCGACGCCGGTGGTCTCGAGGTCGAACACGCCGAGCGCGTGCCACCAGGGACGACCGCTCAGGTCCTGCACGGCCGGGGCGGCGGGTGCGGGCGTGTCGAGCGCTGCTGGGGAGTACGTCACGGCACGAGGCTAACGGGACGGTCCGACACGCTCCACGCGACCCGCCTGCCGGGGCGCCACGACACGCTCCAGGCGACCCGCCTGGCGGAGCGCGACGACACGCGACGGCGACGCGACGAGCGCGGGGTGAGCCGCGCCTCCAGGCCGACAGCGACCACCCGGCGGACGGAGGCCGCCGGCCGACGCTCGCTACACGCCGACCGGCGCGCCCACGTGCAGCCAGTAGAACGACTGCGTCCCCATGGTGAGGGTGACGTTGCCGTCCTCGTCGAACGCGGGGAACGACCCGCCGCCGAACAGGTCGTACAGCGGCCGTCCGGCGAACTCCGGCGCCGAGATCGTCACCGACGTCGGGTTGGTGGCGAAGGAGAACACGCAGAGGACGTCCTCGGCGGACGGGCCGAACTGCTGCCCGGACCCCTCCCACGACCGGACGAACGCGAGCACCGAGTCGTTGGTGGTGTCCTGCACGTGCAGCGAGCCCAGGCCGAAGACCGGGTGCGCCTTGCGGACGTGGATGACGTTGCGGACCCAGTGCAGCAGGGAGCGGGACTGGGCGAGCTGCGCCTCGACGTTGACCTGCGTGTAGTTGTAGACGAGCGACTGCACGACCGGCAGGTACAGCTTGCCCGGGTCGGCGGTCGAGAAGCCCGCGTTGCGGTCCGGGGTCCACTGCATCGGCGTGCGCGAGGAGTCGCGGTCCGGCAGCCAGATGTTGTCGCCCATGCCGATCTCGTCCCCGTAGTACAGGAACGGCGACCCGGGCAGCGAGAACAGCAGGGCGTGGATGAGCTCGAGCTCGGCCCGTGAGTTGTCGAGCAGGGGAGCGAGACGACGACGGATGCCGATGTTCGAGCGCATGCGCGGGTCGTAGCCGTACCAGCCGTACATCGCCTGGCGGTACTCCTCGCTGACCATCTCGAGCGTGAGCTCGTCGTGGTTGCGGAGGAACACTCCCCACGCGGCCTTCTCGGGGACGTCGAGCGTCTCGGACAGGATCGCCTTGAGCTCGGCGGCGTGCTGCGCGCGGAGCGAGTAGAAGATGCGCGGCATCACCGGGAAGTCGAACGCCATGTGGCACTCCGGCTCCTCGTCGGTGCCGAAGAACGCGGCGGTCTCACGCGGCCACTGGTTCGCCTCGGCGAGCAGGACACGCCCGGGGTACTCGTCGTCGACCATGGCCCGGAGCTTCTTGATGAACTCGTGGGTCTCCGGCTCGCCCTCGCCGTTGCCCTCCTCGGACTCGAAGAGGTAGGGGATGGCGTCGAGCCGCAGCCCGTCCACACCGAGGTCGAGCCAGTGCCGCACGACGTCGTAGACGGCCTCGACCACGGCCGGGTTCTCGAAGTTGAGGTCGGGCTGGTGCGAGAAGAACCGGTGGAAGAAGAACTGCCGGCGGACCGGGTCGAAGGTCCAGTTCGACTCCTCGGTGTCCACGAAGATGATGCGGATGTTCTCGTAGTGCTCGTCGGTGTCACGCCACACGTAGAAGTCGCCGTAGGGGCCGTCCGGGTCCTCGCGGGACTGCTGGAACCACTCGTGCTGGTCGGAGGTGTGGTTGATCACCATGTCGATGACGATGCGCATGTTCCGCTCGTGCGACTTCGTGACGAGCTCGCGGAAGTCGTCGAGCGTGCCGAACTCGGGCAGGATCGCCCGGTAGTCGGAGATGTCGTACCCGCCGTCGCGCATCGGCGACTGGAAGAACGGCGGCAGCCAGATGGCGTCGACGCCGAGCCACTGCAGGTAGTCGAGCTTGCCGATGACGCCCTGGATGTCCCCGATGCCGTCGCCGTTCGAGTCGACGAACGAGCGGATCATGCACTCGTAGAAGACCGAGCGCTTGTACCACTGCGGGTCCAGGGTCAGGCCGGGCAGCTGGATCGGGGCCGTGAAGGTCAAGCGTGCTCCTCGTCGTCGGCGGGCCGGCGGCGTGGCCCGACCACGGCCACAGTAGGCGCGTGCTCCTGCTGCTGTCCGCGGGTCGCCGTGACGACCGCGTCACGTGGCCGGACGGGAGGCGCGACACCCCTCCACAGCGTCCCTCCCGTCCGTCGTCCTCCACAGCGGGGCGCGGGACGCACCCCGCCTGGTCGCCGCTTCGTAGACTGGCCGCGATGCAACCACCCGTGATCTCCCCGTACCAGTCGCTCGTCGCCGCGACGCCGGTCGTGCACCGGGCCGTGACCCTCGACGGCCGCACCACGCACTACTGGGAGTACGGGCCGGCCGACGCCACCGAGACGGTCCTCGCCGTGCACGGGTTCCGCGGCGACCACCACGGACTCGAGACGATCGCCGCCCACCTCCGGGGCGTCCGCGTGGTCGTCCCCGACCTGCCCGGCTTCGGGATCTCCGACCCGCTGCCGGTCTCCGACGTCGACGCCTACGTCGGGTGGCTCACCGGGTTCCACCACGCGCTCGGCCTGGGTCCCGAGACCGTGGTGCTCGGACACTCCTTCGGGTCGATCGTCACGGCGGCCACCGTCGCGGCCGGCCTCGACACCCGGCTGCTCGTGCTGGTGAACCCGATCGCGGCACCCGCGCTGCAGGGGCCCCGGGCCGTCGGCACCGGCATCGCGATCGGCTACTACCGGGCCGGCGCGGTGCTCCCCAGGCCGCTCGGACTCGGGCTGCTCCGGAACCGCGCGATCGTGCGGGCGATGAGCCTCGCCATGCTGAAGTCACGCGACCGCGACCTGCGGCGATGGGTGCACGACCAGCACGACCGGTACTTCTCGGCGTTCGCGGACCGCACGAGCGTGCTCGAGGCGTTCCGCACCTCGGTCACGCACGACGTGTCCGAGTACGCCGACCGCATCGACGTCCCCGTGCTGCTGGTCGCCGCGGAGCACGACGACATCACGGCGCTGCCCGAGCAGCGTGCACTCGCTTCCCGACTCCGCGACGCCGAGCTCGTCGTGGTGCCCGACGTGGGACACCTCGTGCACTACGAGACGCCCGGAGCCGCCGCCGACGCGGTGCTCCGTCGCATGGCCGAGCCGACGGCCCGCCGTCGTGCCGGACGTGGGAACCCGCGCAGGACGAGGTCCACCGCACCGCAGCAGGCTCCCGACGCGACGGCGGCGTCACCGTCGGCCGACGGCACGCCGGGGGAGTCCGCCTCGTGAGGCGCCTGCGGATCGGGATCGACTGCCGGTACGTCCGGATCGGTCGGCACGACGGCATCAGCCGCTTCACCGCCGGCGTCGTCGCGCACCTGCCCGACCGGCACGACCACGTCCTGCTCGTGCACGACGAACGGCAGCTCGCGTCGCTGCCCGACGGCATCCCGTGGGAACGCATCCCGGCCCCGACGGACGCGGGGGAGCCGCTCGTGGCCCGGACGGTGAACCGGCTCGGTCTCGACGCGGTCTTCTCACCGATGCAGACCATGGGGTCCCGCGGCCGCCGCTACGCCCTCGTGCTCACGCTGCACGACCTCATCTACTACCGGAACCGCACGCCTCCGCGGGAGTTCTCGTGGCCGATCCGGCTCGGTTGGCGGCTCTTCCACCTGAGCTGGGCGCCGCAACGCCTGCTGCTGAACGGCGCGGACGGCGTCGTGACGGTGTCCGAGACCACCGCGGGGCTCATCGAGCGACACCGTCTGACGAAGCGCCCCGTCACGGTGGCGTACAACGCGGCCGACCCGGCCGTGCCCCGCGAGCCCGACGGGAGCCGTGCGCGGACGCTCGTCTACATGGGGTCGTTCATGCCGTACAAGAACGTCGAGACGCTCGCGGCCGCACTGCCCCTGCTCGGAGCCGACTGGACGCTGCACTGCATGTCGCGGGTGTCCGACGCGGACCGACGACGGCTCGAGGCCCTGGCGCCGACCGGGGCGATCGTCTTCCACGACGGTGCCTCCGACGACGAGTACCTGGCGACCCTGCGCGGGGCGACGGCGCTGGCGACGGCCTCGTTCGACGAGGGCTTCGGCATCCCCCTCGTCGAGGCGATGGGTGTGGGGACCCCGGTGGTCGTCAGCGACGTCCCGATCTTCCGCGAGATCGGCGGGGACGCCGCCGAGTACTTCGACCCGTCGTCGCCGTCCGCGGTGGCAGCGGCGGTGCGGCGACTCGAGGACCGCTGGGACGAGGCATCGCGGGCCTCGCTCGAGCGGGCGGCCCGGTTCCGGTGGCAGGACTCGGCGGAACAGGTGACCTGGGCCGTCGAGCGCGCGGTGCAGGACCGAGAGCAGCGCTGACCGGGACCGGCGCACGAGTGGTGGGGCGCCGACAGCAGCGGTGTCGTCAGGACGGCTGACGCGAGGTCACCTCGGCGCCGGGGAAGACCCCGTGCGTCTCACGTTGTGCGACGTCCATGATCGCGGCGAGGGCCACACCGGTGCCGACCGTGGCGAGCTCGACGCGCTGCGCGTCCGGCTCGTCCGACGGTGCCCCCGGACCCCAGTCGCTGCGCACCGCGACGACCCCGCCGATCGCCGCGACCGAGCGAGCGACCTCGAGCCGCTGTCGCGTGACCTCGGCGTCCGTCGTGACCCCGACCACCAGGGTGTCGAAGCGGGCCTCCGCCGACACGACGACTCCGCTGCCGTCCGCGTCGGCCGCCGCGGCGCTCAGGGCGCGGACGAGGTCGACCTGCTGACCGGGCGACAGGTCCGGTGACGCCTCGACGACGGCGGACACCCGGTAGGCCGCGA
Source organism: Curtobacterium sp. BRD11 (assembly GCF_031844345.1). Classification (NCBI taxonomy): domain Bacteria; kingdom Bacillati; phylum Actinomycetota; class Actinomycetes; order Micrococcales; family Microbacteriaceae; genus Curtobacterium; species Curtobacterium sp. BRD11. Next base: position 622,618 of record NZ_JAUZUZ010000001.1, on the reverse strand, counting down.
GGGAGTCGCGCGTGGTCTCCTCGTCACGGACGGCGAGCACGCCCGGTACGTCGGCCGCCGCGGTCCGGAACCGGTCGAGCGCTGCCTGGGGTCGCGGGAACACCCCGCCGACCCCGGTCTGGATGCTGCCGACGATCGTCGACAGGACGACGGCGATGACGACGCCGACCGCGACGAAGGACAGCGTGATGACGGTGCCGCGTCGGAGTCGTTGGCCGGTGGACGGCCGGGTGACGGAGGCCGTGTCCGGGCCGAACGCCCGGTCGAGGTCGTCGGACGAGTCGACTCGGTCGTCCACCGGTCCCTGGTTCGTCACGGCCCCTCCTCGCGCACGGGTGCGAGCACCACCGGACGGTGGTCGGGCCGCCCGTGGACCGGAGCCTAGTCCGAGCGGGCCCCCGCGCTCGCGGAGCCGCAGGTAACCGTCCGGTACCGGTCCACCGTCCGGTACCGGTCCACCGTGCGCGACGGGCCGCCGCCCGCGCTACCGGCGCTCGAGCGGGTTCTGCTCGGCGAAGGACTCATCGTCCGTCTGCTCCGAGACCTCGTCGAGCGGGTCGTCGAAGCGGACGAGCTCGGCACGGAACCGCTCGGGGTCCCAGCGGAAGGAGTGCACGGACCCGTTGCGGATCGGCGTCGTGTACCGGTCCGCCGTGCCGGGAGCCGCGGCGTTGACGACGGCCCGGATGACGGCACCGTGCGTGGCGACCACGACCGACCCCGCGTCGAAGCGGACGGCGATCTCGGCCAGCGTCTCGGTCGCCCGTGCGAGCAGCGCGGAGCGGGACTCCCGTCCGGGGACGTCGTCGTGCGGGTAGCGCTGGGCGACCTCGGTGTCGGTGAGCCCCTCGGCCTCGCCGTACGAGCGCTCCGCGAGACCCGGGTGGGTGGCTGGCTCCGGCAGCCCGAGGTGGCGGGCGATGATCGCGCCGGTCTCGAACGCGCGTGACAGCGGTGACGCGACGACCGCGTCGAACCGTCGGCGACCGAGGAGCAGCGCGGTGGCCGCGGCCTGGGAACGCCCGGTGGCGTTGAGGGGGATGTCGGTCGATCCCTGGATGCGCCGCTGCGCGTTCCAGTCGGTCTCGCCGTGCCGGACCAGGGTGAGGAGCGTCGTCACCCGTCGATCCTGCCAGAGCGCTCCGGAGCAGCCGACACCGGAGCGGACGACTCCGGAGCAGCCATCACCGGAGCGGACGACTCCGCAGCGGGCGGCTCCGGTGCAGCCGACGCCGCGCCGGACGGGACGAGCCGCGCAGCCAGGGCCTCGAGTGTCTCGGTCGTGCCGGCGTCGAGCTTCGCCACCGCGCGTCGGTCGCTGCGGGTGGCTCCCCGGTTCACGATGACGACCGGGAGCTTCCGCCGGGTGGCGTGGTCGACCAGTCGGACGCCGGAGTTCACGGTGAGCGACGAGCCCACGACGAGCAGCGCGTCGGCGTCCGCGACGATCGAGACGGCCTCGCGGAACTTCTCGGCGGGCACGAACTCGCCGAAGAACACGACGTCCGGCTTGAGCACCCCGCCGCACACCGAGCAGTCGGGCACCCGGAAGCGCTCCACGTCGGTGATCTCGACGTCGCCGTCCGGCTGCAGCTGCACCGTGCCCGGCTCGTCGATCCAGGGGTTCTCGCGGTCGAGCACACTGGCGAGGTCGGCGCGCGAGAACACCTGCCCGCACGTCAGGCAGACCGCGCGGTCCATCGAGCCGTGGATCTCCACGACCCGCCGGGACCCGGCGCGGAGGTGCAGGCCGTCGACGTTCTGCGTGACGACCCCGGTGACGATGCCGGCGTCCTCGAGGGCGGCGAGCGCGCGGTGACCGGTGTTCGGCCGGGCGGCGGCGAAGGTGCGCCACCCCAGGTGCGAACCGGCCCAGTAGCGCTGGCGCTTCGCCGGGTCGGAGCGGAACTCCTGGAAGGTCATCGGCTTCCGCACCACCCGGCCCGCGCCGCGGTAGTCGGGGATGCCGGAGTCGGTGCTCAGCCCGGCGCCGGAGAGCACGGCGACGCGCTTGCCGGTCAGCAGCTCCACGACGCGGTCGAGCTCGTCCGTCATCGGGTCGGTCAGCACGTCGTCCACGGTACCCTCAACAGCCGAACGCCCAGCCGCCTTCCCACGAAACGAGCCCCGTGCACCCCGTCCGCATCGACTCCCTCGACGACCCCCGACTCGACGACTTCGCCCGCCTCACCGACGTGGCGCTGCGGCGGGTCACGGAGCCCGAGGGCGGGCTGTACATCGCCGAGTCGAACACGGTCATCGAGCGCGCGGTCCGCGCAGGGCACGTCCCGCGGAGCGTCATCGTGCAGGAGAAGTGGCTCGACAGCGTGCTGCCCCTGGTGGCGGACCACGACGGCCCGGTCTTCGTCGGACCGGATGCGCTGCTCGAGGACCTCACCGGCTTCCGGATGCACCGGGGTGCCCTCGCCGCGATGCACCGACCGGAGCTGCCGTCGGTGGCCGACGTGGTCCGGGACGCGAAGGTCGTCGTGGTGCTCGAGGACGTCGTCGACCACACCAACGTCGGCGCGGTGTTCCGCAGCGTCGCCGGCCTCGGGGCGGACGCGGTCCTGGTGAGCCCGCGCTGCGCGGATCCCCTGTACCGCCGGAGCGTCCGGGTGAGCATGGGCACGGTGCTCCAGGTGCCGTGGACCCGCATCGGGGAGTGGCCGGCCGCCAGCGAGGAACTCCGCGCGCAGGGCTTCCACCTCGCCGCGATGGCGCTCACCGACCGCTCGGTCGACCTGGACGCGTTCGTCGCCGACGTCCCCGAGCGGGTCGCGCTCGTGATGGGCACGGAGGGGCAGGGCCTGACCGACGCCGCGATCGCCTCCGCCGACACGACGGTCCGCATCCCGATGGCGCACGGCGTCGACTCGCTCAACGTGGCGGCGGCGAGCGCGGTGGGGCTCTGGGCGGTCACGCACGCGCAGCGCGCGGCACGTCCGACCACCTGACCAGCTGACCGCTCGTCGACGGCCCGGCGTACCGCTTCAGGCAGCGCCGGCCGGGAGGCCCGTGCCGACCCCGCCGCGCAGCCAGCGGTCCGCCGTGGTCACCAGTGCTCGGTCGGTGCCGGTCCCGCCGGTCAGGCACAGGCCGACGGGTGCGTCGTCGACGGTGAGCCCCGGCACGCTCAGGGAGGGCACCCCGCCCACGCTCGCGAGCGCGGTCATGGTGGTCGTCGCGGTGCGGACGCGCTCGAGCTCCTCCGCGCCGGCGCCGAGCGACGGGGCCGGGCCCGGAGCGGTCGGCGTGACGAGCACCCGGTCGACCAGGGCCGCTCGGATCGCTTCTCGGACCCCGGGGAAGCGCCGGAGGGCCTCCGCGACGAGGTCCGGCGGGTTCGCGGCGGCCGCGGCGAACCGCTGCCCGACGACGGCCCCGAGGGCGCCGGGATGGGCCGCGATCCACTTCCCGTGCGCCGCCGTCGCCTCGGCACCCTGCACGAGCCGCAGGAGCTCGCGGAGGTCCTCGAGCGCGGGGAGCCCGAGGTCGTCGAGCGTCACGACCGGCAGGTCACCGACGACGGCGTGGACGGCGTCCTGCGTCGCCGGGTCCGCGGCGGCGAGGAGCTCCGCGAGCACGACCGGCGCCCCGGCCTCCGACACGGGGTGCGACCCGTGCGGCACCGAGGCGTCGAGGGCACGGACCATGGTGTCGGCGTCCCTGGTCAGCCACCCGACGGTGTCGAACGACGGTGCGAGCGGCAGCAGTCCGGCGTGGTCGACGACGCCGTGGGTCGTCCGCAGGCCCCAGAGCCCCTGGTACGAGGCGGGGATCCGCAGCGATCCCGCGGTGTCCGTGCCGAGTCCGACGTCCGCCACCCCGGAACGGACGGCCGACGCTGATCCGCTGGACGAGCCTCCCGGCACACGCGACGGGTCGGCGCCGTTCGGCGGGGTGCCGTGGTGCTCGTTGCGTCCGGTCAGGGCGTAGGCGAACTCGTCAGTCCGCGCGATGCCGCGGACCGACGCGCCGGCGTCGAGGAGGGCGGCGACCGCCGCTGCGGAGGCGGGGACGGGCACGGACTCCTGCAGGTACGTCGGGTTGCCGGCCCCGACGCGGTGGCCGGCGACGGCGTACAGGTCCTTGACCGCCACCGTGGCGCCGTCGAGACGGCCGCGGCCGGTCGGCGGCAGGAGCGGGTCGCCGACGACGCGCCACACGGTGGTGTCGAGGGGTCGGGATCGGCCGGTGACGTGCGCCGCCTCGATGCGCCACCTGTCGGCCTGACGGCGCCAGAGCTGGGTCTGCAGACCCGAGCCGCCGTCGCGGAACGCGGCGACGGAGACGACGAGCGCGAGCTCCTCGGCGAGCAGCCGGACCTCGGTGCGGGACAGGTGGCGCGGTGCCACTCCACCCCGCGCACCGCGGAAGGTGCTGATCGCGTCGTGCCCGACGAGCAGGCCGCGGTCGTCGCCGCGCAGGGTGTCGGCGGAGCGGACGAACGCGTCGTCGAGCGCCGCGAGGTCGTCGTCGGCGAGTGCCCGTTCGTAGGCGTCGAGGGCGTCGAGCAGGCCGGTCGGTGCCGACGGACCGTCGGTCGGCCGTGCCGCGGCCGTCACCGGACGTCCGCGAAGTCGGCCTTGCGGATGCGGGCGTGCGCCCCGGTCACCAGGTCGACCACCTGCGACACGTCGAAGTCCGTCGCCGCACTGAGGTAGGCGTACGCCAGGTGCGGTTCCATGCCGTACCGCGCGCCGAGGATCGCGATCGCGTGCCGGACGCAGGCCCGGACGGCCTCGTCGAGGTCGGGGTCGAGTCCGGTCGGCACCAGGTGGTCCCGCGTCTCGACGAGCGGCCAGACGAGCTCCCCGAACTGCTGCGCTGCCTCGGCGGCCGGCGTGACGTCGAAGCGCACCGTCGCACGGAGGGAGGCCTCCATGGCGGTGAGCGCGACCTCGCCGTCCCCCTGCGCGAAGTGCGGGTCGCCGACGTAGGCCAGGGCACCCGGCACGAGGACCGGCAGGTGGAGCTGCGCACCGGCCTGCAGCAGGTTGACGTCGATGTTGCCGCCGTGACGTCCGGGCGGGACCGAGTGCAGCCGCTCGCCGGGGGTCGCGACGCCCATGATGCCGAGGAAGGGCGCGAGCGGGAACCGGGCGTACCGGTCGCCGCGCTCGGTGAGCGGGATGCGTCCGAGGAGCCGGTCGTCGCCGGGTCCGTCGTCGCCGGGCGCGTCGTGGGCGGGCACCACGTCGGCGAAGACGCTGACGGTGCGCCCGTCGACCGGGTACTCGCCGTGCAGGGCTCCGCGGCCGTGCCGGTTCGACACCACGCCGTACGGCACGCGGGGGAGCGTCTCGAGCACGGTCATGGTCAGGACGTCGCCCGGCTCGGCACCGTCGACGGCGATCGGTCCGGTGACCACGTGCGGGCCGTCCTGCTCCGGGTCGCGGCGACCGGTCCGGGCGATCGCGACCGCGTCGGCGAGCACGTGCTCCGGCGCGACGCCGTGGCGGCCGAAGAAGGCGACGGGGTCACTGCCCTGGTCCGGCAGGAGCCCCTCGTGGCTCACGGTGTCGATCGTCAGGTCGTCACCGGGAGCGAGCGTCACGACCGGGCGGTCGTCGCCGTTCGGGAGCCGTCCCCAGAGCACCCGGTCGGCCTCGGCCGGCAGGTACCGCGACGACCGGACCGGGCCGGTGCCGGGCTGGAGCACCGGAGCCGGAGCCGGAGCGGGGGCCGGAGCCGGGCCCGGTGCGGTCGTCGTGCCCTCGGCCGGGTCGGTGGCCGGGCCGGTGGACGGGGCGGTGGTGCGACCGCCACGCGCGGCGCCGGGGGTGGTTCCGTGGTGCATGTCCAGCACGCTAGGGGCTACCGGGCGACGCACGGATCCCGGAGCGCGATGTTTTACGTGTTCGTCACACGACGGTCGGGGGACGACCGGCGGCTCGCTGTCGGCCGGCACCCCGGGACTGCCCGGTATCCTCGGTTCCCGTGCCCCGTGTCGTCCGCAGCCCCGCTCCGCCGTCAGGAGGCCCGTGACGATCGGCGTCGTCGCGGTGCTCCTGCTCGCCGTCGGGTACCTGGTGGCCGTCGCCGTCGTGCCGTTCGCGCCGGCGAGCGCCACCACGACGAAGTACTCCGCCCCGACCTCGACCCTGCCGGACCTGCGGTTCCCGGGCTACGGGGCGACCGCGGTCCAGGCCACCGGGTTCCCGGAGAGCCTGCGCACCAGCGGGGACACCAAGGCCCGCTCGATCGCGAGCATCACCAAGGTCGTGACGGCCCTGGTCGTGCTCGATGCGAGACCGCTCGACCGCGGGGAGTCCGGCCCGACGATCCGCTTCGACGCGCAGATGCAGGCGCTCTACGCCGAGTACCTGGCGCAGAACGGCGAGGTGGCGCCGATGCCGGACGGCCTGCGGCTGTCCGAGCACCAGACCATGCAGGTCATGCTGATGAAGTCGGCGAACAACTACGCCGGTGCGCTCGCGCTCTGGGCCTTCGGGTCGATGGACGGCTACGAGCGCGCCGCCTCGGCCTGGCTGGACGAGCACGGGTTGGACGACACGACGATCCACGAGCCGACCGGCCTCGACCCCGCGAACCGCTCGACGGCGACCGACCTGGTGCGGCTCGGACAGCTCGCACTCGCTGACCCCGTCGTGAAGGAGATCGTCGGGACGGAGCAGGTGACCGTGCCCGGGGCGGGCGAGATCGAGAACTCGAACAAGCTCCTCGGGATGGACGGCATCGAGGGCATCAAGACCGGCACGCTCGACGAGGCGGGGGCCTGCCTGCTGTTCGCCGCCACGTACCAGCGCGGGGGCCGGCAGGTCACCGTCGTCGGTGTCATGCTCGGCGGCAGGGACCACCCGTCACTCGACGTCGACGTCCGCCGCCTGCTCCGCTCGGTGGCCGACAACTTCCAGACGGTCACGCTCACGCACGCCGGCCAGACCTTCGGCACCTACTCGACGCCCTGGCGGGACGACGCCGACGCCGTGGCCGCCGATGCCGCCGAGGTCCTGGTCTGGGGCGACACGACGGTCACCGCACGCACCCGGCTCGACAGCGTCACGCTCGGCGAGCGGGGCGAGCGGGTCGGCTCCGTACGGTTCTCGATCGAGCACCACGACCCCGTGACCGTGCCGCTCGAGCTCCAGCGCTCCATCGAGGACCCGGGGCTCTGGTGGCGCTGGACGAACCCGTTCCGCGGCGTCGAGACGAGCCCGTCGGCAGCCGTCGCCGGCGCAGCCCCGCGCGCGGCCTCCACGTCGCTCGACCCCGCGTCGCCACCGCAGCGCTGGGGGCTCGCCGCGTAGGCTCTCGAGCGTGACGACGACGTTCCCGCGCAGCACCCCGTCCGCCCTCGGCATCGACGCCCGCGGGATCACCGCGTTCCTCGACGCCCTCGAGTCGACACCGGACGTCGAGCCGCACAGCATCGTGCTGCTGCGACACGGCCGGGTGGCCGCCGAGGGCTGGTGGGCCCCCTACGCCGCGGACCGCGTCCACCTCCTCTACTCGCTCAGCAAGAGCTTCACCGCCGCTGCCGTCGGCATCGCCGTCCGTGAGGGGCTCGTCGACCTCGACGCCACGGTGCTGTCGTGCTTCCCGGAGCTCGACGCGGACGTCACCGACGAGCGCAGTCGCCGGATCCGGGTCCGCCACCTGCTCGCGATGGCGTCCGGGCACCGCGAGGAGACCCTGCAGCGGGCCGAGGCCACCGACCCGGAGGACCTGGTCCGCGGGTTCCTCCTCACCCCGCCGGACGAGGAACCCGGCACGGTCTTCGCGTACAACCAGCCGTGCACGTACACGCTCGCCGCGATCGTCCGCCGGGCGAGCGGCGAGTCCCTCGTCGACTACCTGCGCCCGCGCCTGCTCGACCCGCTCGGCATCGACGACCTCGCGTGGAAGCGCGACGACACGGGCGCCGAGCTCGGGTTCAGCGGTGCGTACGCGCCGACGGCCGCCGTCGCAGCGCTCGGCCAGCTGTACCTGCAGCGGGGCGTGTGGGACGGGCAGCGCATCCTCGACGAGGACTGGGTCGACGCCGCCACGAGCACGCAGGTCGACAACCCCCACGAGGAGAACGCGGACTGGCGGCAGGGCTACGGCTTCCAGTTCTGGATGGCCCGCCACGGCTTCCGCGGCGACGGCGCGTACGGCCAGTTCTGCGTCGTGCTGCCGGAGCAGGACGTCGTGCTCGCCCTGACCGGGCAGTCGCTCGACATGCAGGCGGTGCTCGACGCGGCCTGGCAGCACCTGCTGCCGGCGATCGCGCCGCAGGACGGCGACGGGGGCGCTGCGGGCACGGCCGCCGGTGTCGACGCGGACCCCGGTCTGGAGGCACGGCTCGCCTCCCTCGGGCTGCCCCCGGTGCAGGGCGGTCGCCTGGCCGACGCCGTGGCCGGGGCCTACGAGTCCGACGGCGTGCTCGAGGGGCTCCGGTTGGAGTCCGACGCCGAGGGCTGGCGACTCACGGTCGACGTCGACGGCGGGCTGCTGTCGGTCCCGGTCGGTCAGGGCGCGTGGTCGGTCGAGGGGCCGCTCGCCGCGAGCGGTGCGACCGGACCCGACGGCACCGTCGAGGTCGTCGTCCGCTTCGTCGAGACCCCGCACGCCGCCCGGCTCCGGCTCGACCCGACCGCGGGGACGGCGACGGGGGAGTGGACCACGCAGCCGCTGCACGACGGGCCGCTCACGCTGCGCCGCCCGGTCGACTGACCGATCGCGCCCCCTGGCGGACACCGCGCTGCGCACACCGGGGTGCGGCCTCCGACCGAGGGTGCATCCCGGGTCAGGGCGTGTCGGACGTCACCTCGACGGGCTGCAGGTCGGGCCGCTTCGCGCTGATGCCGTCGCCGGACGACGTGTGCCGGATGCGCCGCACGACCCAGGGGACGAGGTACTCGCGCGCCCACCCGAGGTCCTCGACGCGGGCCTCGCGCCACGGTCTGGCCTCGAGCGGCTCCGGCGTCACCGGGTCGAGCCCGTGCTCGACCCCGAGGGCGTCGAGCACGGCCGCGGCGACGGTCGCGTGGCCGGTCGGGGAGTGGTGCAGGCGGTCCGGCGCCCACATCCGGGGGTCGCGGAGGACCCGGAGCGCCCACATGTCGGCGACGAGGGCACCGTGCTTGAGCGCGATCGCGTGCAGGTTCTCGTTGTAGATCGCCGTCTTGCCGCGGACCATGCCGAGCACGGGTGTCATGCCGACGTCGGGGCCGGTGAAGAGCACCACGGTGGCGCCGTCGCTCCGCAGCCGCCCGACCATGCCGTCGAACCGTTCGGCGAGCTCGTCGGGGTCCGAACCGGGGCGGATGATGTCGTTGCCGCCCGCGGACACCGTCACGAGGTCGGGGCGGAGCGCGAGGGCCGGCTCGACCTGCTCGTCGACGATCTGCCCGAGCAGGCGCCCGCGGATCGCCAGGTTGGCGTACGCGAACCCGTCCGCCCGTCCGGCGAGGACCTCGGCCACGCGGTCGGCCCACCCACGGTTGCCGCCGGGGACGGTGGGGTCCGGGTCACCGATCCCCTCGGTGAACGAGTCACCGATCGCGACGTACCTGGACCACGCATGACGAGCTGACACGCCTCCGACCGTAGTCTCGTGGCATGACGTTGGCCGACGAACCCGGGTGGACGCTGTCGCAGGACCTGCTGGAGCGGATCGCCGCCCGCGCGCCGCGGTACGACGCCGAGAACGCGTTCTGCGCCGAGGACCTCGAGGAGCTGCGCGCGGCCGGCTGGCTGCGCATCGGCGTCCCGGTCGAGCAGGGCGGCGCTGGGCTCGGCCTCGCCGCGACGAGCACCCTGCAGCGGCGGCTCGCGCAGGCCGCGCCGGCGACCGCGCTCGGGCTCGGGATGCACCAGGTGTGGGTGCAGGCGGCGCGCGCCGTCACGGCGCGGGGCGGGTCGTTCCTCCAGACCGTCACCGACCACGCGGCGGACGACCACCTGCTCGCCTTCGGGGTGAGCGAACCGGGCAACGACGCCGTGCTGTTCGACTCGTCGACGACGGCGGAGCCGGACGGCGACGGCGGCTACCGCTTCACCGGCACGAAGGTGTCCACCTCGCTCGCCCCGGCGTGGGACGTCCTCAGCGTGTTCGGCAAGGACACCAGTGGTCCGGAGCCACGGCTCGTGCACGGCTTCGTGCTGCGGTCCGACGGCGACGTCGAGCACCTCGACGACTGGGACACGCTCGGGATGCGCGCGACCCAGAGCCGGACGACGCTGCTGCACGGCGTGCACGTGCCGGCGTCGCGGATCGTCCGGGTGCTCCCCGTCGGTCCGACGCAGGACCCGCTCGTCTTCGGGGTGTTCGCGGCGTTCGAGCTGCTCGTGGCGTCGGTGTACGTCGGGATCGCCGAACGGGCGCTCGGACTGGCCGTCGCAGCGGTGTCCGGTCGACGCGGGCGCGACGGCGTCCCGCGGTCGCAGGACCCCGACGTCCGCCGTGCGGTCGCCGACCTGCGCGGCGCGGTCGACGCGGTCGCCCTGCAGGTGTCCGCCCTGGCCCGGTCGGTCGACGAGCTGGACGACCTCGGCCCCCGCTGGTTCCCGCTGCTCGTCGGCACCAAGGCGCGGACGGTGGACGCGGCGCAGCACGTCGTGGACGAGGCGCTGCGGCTCGCCGGCGGCTCGGCGTTCCGGGCGTCGTCGGAACTCGCCCGGCTCGCGCGGGACGTCCGTGCGGGGCAGTACCACCCGTCGACGCGGGACTCGGCGGCGCGGACGATCGCCGCCGCGGAGCTCGGGCCGCTCGCCTGAGCCGGAGCCCGGCCCGGGTGTCGGTGGTGCGTGGCATCATCGCCGGGTGAGCAAGCAGGACGGACGCAACCGGCTCGTCTCCGAGCGTCCGGTCGACGACGTGACGGCGACGGTCCTGCACGTCGACATGGACGCCTTCTTCGCCTCCGTCGAACTGCTGGACCGTCCCGACCTGCGCGGGCTCCCCGTCATCGTCGGACACGACTCGGACCGCTCCGTCGTCACCGCCGCCACGTACGAGGCCCGTCGCTACGGCGTGAACTCGGCGATGCCGATGGCCGTGGCGAAGCGCCGGTGCCCGAACGCCGTCATCGTCGAGCCGCACTTCGAGAAGTACGCGGCGAAGTCGGCCGCGGTGATGCGCGTCTTCGGGCAGTTCACCCCGAAGGTCGAGAAGCTCGGGATCGACGAGGCGTTCCTCGACGTCGCCGGTGCGCTCCGGCTCTACGGCACCCCGTGGCAGATCGGCACCGCCATCCGCGCCGCGGTCCTCGCCGAGACGGGTCTCCACTGCTCGGTGGGCGCGGCCTCCACCAAGTTCGTCGCCAAGCTCGCGTCGAGCCGGTCCAAGCCGGACGGGCTCCTCGTCGTGCCGGCCGCGCACACCGTGGCCTTCCTGCACCCCCAACCGGTCGCGGCGCTCTGGGGCGTCGGCGGCACGACGCAGGAGAAGCTCGAGCGCCGTGGCATCCGCACGGTCGGGGACCTCGCCCACACGCCGCTGCCGTCGCTCGTCGCCGCACTCGGACCCGCCGGCGGACAGCGCCTGCACGACCTGTCCTGGGGCCGCGACCCGCGCGTGGTCGACACCGGCGTCAGCGAGAAGTCGATCGGGCACGAGGTCACCTTCGGACGTGACCTGACCGAGCGTGACGACGTCGCCCGCGAGCTCCTGCGCCTGGCCGACAAGGTCGCCGTGCGCCTGCGCCGCGCCGACGTGCAGGCCCGCACGGTCGCGCTCAAGGTGCGGTACACCGACTTCAGCACCCTCACCCGGTCCCGGACGCTCGCCGAACCGACCGACGTGGCGAAGCGGCTCCACCACGAGGCGGTCGAGCTCTACGACGTCCTGCACCGGCCCGGCAACCGGATCCGCCTGATCGGCGTGCGCGGCGAGAACCTCGTCCCGGCAGCGGCGAGCAACGCGCTGTGGGACGACGACGCGCCGTGGCGGGAGACCGAGACGACGGTCGACGCGGTCGCCGCACGCTTCGGTGCCGGCGTGCTCCGGCCCGCCTCGCTCGTGCGCGGCACGCCCGAGCAGCGTCCGCCGCACGCCCGGCAGGACCCGGCCTGACGGTAGGATCGCGTGAAGTGAGCGCAGCGGAGTACGACGACCAGCAGCAGCCCGCGACGCTGTGGGGCGACGCCCCGGACGGCGACGACCGGGCGACGCGGGAGCAGTCCGCGGTCGGTGGTGAACCGGCCGCGCCGGGCGCTGCCCGACCCCACGACGAGGCCGTGGTCCAGGCGGAGAACGCCGGCAACGCGGCCGCCGAGCACCTGTCACCGGCCTTCCCGGAGCGGGCTGCGTGGGGAACCGCGTCGAAGCTCCGTGCGTGGCAGGTCGAGGCGCTCACGAAGTACTTCGAGACCGAGCCGCGCGACTTCCTCGCCGCCGCGACCCCCGGCGCCGGCAAGACCACGTTCGCGCTCCGCCTCGCCACGGAGCTCCTCGCCCGCGGCACCGTCGACCGCATCGTCGTCGTGGCCCCGACGGAGCACCTCAAGCGGCAGTGGGCGGACTCTGCCGACCGCGTGGGCATCCGGATCGACCCGATGTTCAAGAACGGCGACGGGATGTTCGGGCGGCACTACCAGGGCGTGGCGATCACCTACGCGCAGGTCGGCATGAACCCCGAGGTCCACCAGAAGATCACCGAGGGCGGTCGCACGCTGGTGATCCTCGACGAGGTCCACCACGGCGGCGACGCACTCACCTGGGGCGACGGCATCCGCGAGGCCTTCACGAAGGCGACCCGTCGGCTGTCCCTCTCCGGCACCCCGTTCCGGTCGGACACGGCCCCGATCCCGTTCGTGCAGTACGCCCCCGACGAGCAGGGCATCCGGACCTCGATCTCCGACTACAACTACGGGTACGGCCGCGCGCTCAAGGACGGCGTCGTCCGCCCGGTGCTGTTCATGGCCTACGCCGGGCAGATGCGGTGGAAGACGCGCATGGGCGACGAGATGTCGGCGTCCCTCGGCGAGCAGGTCACGAAGGACATCACCGCACAGGCGTGGCGGACCGCGCTCTCGCCGGAGGGCGAGTGGATGCCCGCCGTGCTGTCGGCCGCCGACAAGCGGCTGACCGAGGTCCGTCGCGGCGTGCCGGACGCCGGCGGCCTGGTGATCGCGACCGACACCACGACCGCGCGCGCCTACGCCCGGATCCTGCAGCAGATCACCGGCGAGCGACCGACCGTGGTGCTCTCCGACGAGGCCGCCGGATCGAGCCGGATCCAGGCGTACGCCGAGGACACCTCGCGCTGGATGGTCGCCGTCCGCATGGTGTCCGAGGGCGTCGACGTACCCCGGCTCTGCGTCGGCGTGTACGCCACGAGCGCGAGCACACCGCTGTTCTTCGCGCAGGTGATCGGGCGCTTCGTCCGGGCCCGCCGCCGCGGCGAGACCGCGAGCGTGTTCCTGCCGAGCGTGCCCGGGCTGATGGCCCTCGCGGCGTCGCTCGAGCTCGAGCGCGACCACGCCCTCGACCGGCCGAAGGACAGCGACGACGGGATGTACAACCCCGAGGACGCCATGGTCGCCGAGGCCAACAAGGAGGACCGGGCGTCCGAGAGCCTGCTCGAGGTGCAGCCGTTCGAGGCGCTCGACTCGCAGGCGTCGTTCGACCGGGTGCTCTACGACGGCGGCGAGTTCGGCACCGGGGGCGAGGTCGGCTCGCTCGAGGAACTCGACTTCATCGGCATCCCGGGGCTCCTCGAACCCGACCAGGTGCGCGATCTCCTGCGGGCCCGTCAGGCATCCCAGGCGAAGCGGTCGAAGGGCCGCGCGGCGAAGGACGGCCTCCCCAAGAGCAAGCCCGACGAGTCGCGCCCGATGTACCAGACCATCAAGGAGCAGCGGACCGAGCTCGCACGGCTCGTCTCGATCTGGTCCCGGCACGCGAACGAACCGCACGGGGCCATCCACGCCGAGCTCCGTCGGATCAGCGGTGGGCCGGCCGTGGCGCAGGCGAGCATCGAACAGATCCAGAAGCGGATCGACGTGCTGCGCTCGCGGATCGGCAACCGACGGTGATCGAGCCCGTCGACGACCGCACGTGGCTGGTGAAGCGCACGCCGGAGTCCTCACCCGAGGCGATCATCGACCGCTTCGGCGGCGGGTACCGCCTGCGCCGGTTCTCGCTCACCGAGTCCCGTCGCACCCAGCACGGCGTCCACACCGGCCCCGAGCTGGCCGAGACCGCCTGGTGGCGCCTGCAGGACCGTCCGCCCGGACGGTGATCGCCCGGTGAGCGATCCGGTTGCGGTGCACGGACCGGGCGGCGCGGCTTGGTGACGTCACAGGGGTTCTTCCGGTAGACCGGGTGCATGGCAGACTCCATCCCTCACGTCCTCGTCCTCGGCGGCGGCTCCGCCGGCTACACCACGGTCAAGCAGCTCCAGAAGCACGCCGCGACCGTGCCGATGCGGATCACGCTGGTGGACCAGAACACGTACTACACGTACCTGCCGTTCCTGCCGGAGGTCGCGGGCGGGCACATCGCCCCGAAGGACGTCACCTTCGAGCTCCGTCGCGCGCTGAAGAAGACCCGCGTCATCCAGGGCAAGGTCACCGGCATCTCGTCGAAGGACAAGACCGTGTCCATCGCCACGGCCGGCGGCGACGACCGCACGCTCGGCTACGACCAGCTCGTCGTCGCGCTCGGCTCGGTGACCCGCACGTTCCCGACCCCCGGGCTCGAGGAGTACGGCGTCGGCTTCAAGACCGTGGAGGAGGCCGCCTACGTCCGCGCGAAGCTCCTCGACAACATCGCGAAGGCCGCTGCCACCCGTGACGAGGACGAGCGTCGCCGTCTGCTGACGAGCATCTTCGTCGGCGGTGGCTACACCGGCGTCGAGGCGATCGGTGAGCTCTTCGACGTCTCGCAGGCCGCCATCAAGACCTACCCGTCGCTCGCCGGTGAGCAGCCGCGCTGGGTGCTCATCGACGCGCTCGACCGCGTCGCGCCCGAGGTGGGCCCGGAGCTCTCGAAGTGGACCCTCGAGTCGCTCCGTGCCCGCGGCATCGACGTCCGTCTGAAGACCACCATGCCGAGCGCCGAGGGCGGGGTCATCAAGCTCTCCGACGGCGACGAGTTCGCCACCGGGCTGCTCGTCTGGACCGCCGGCGTCAAGCCGAACCCGCTCCTCGACGCCACGGACCTGCCGCGTGGTCCGAAGGGCCACCTCGCTGCGAACGCGAAGCTCCAGGTCGAAGCCGAGGACACGCACGAGGTCGTCCCGGGTGTCTGGGGCCTCGGCGACGTCGCGCAGGTCCCCGACCTGACCGCCGAGAAGCAGCCGGCGTACTACCCGCCGAACGCGCAGAACGCCGTCCGCCAGGCCGTCGTCGCCGCGGACAACGTGGTCGCCACGATCACGGGCAAGCCGCTCGAGGAGTACCGCCACCCGTCGATCGGCACCGTCGCCTCGTACGGCGTCGGCAAGGGCGCCGGCAACATCAAGGGCGTCAAGATGACGAACCTGCTCGCCTGGCTCGCGCACCGCTCGTACCACGTGTACGCGATGCCGACGCTGAACCGGAAGGTCCGCATCGTCATCGGCTGGATCACCGGTGCGGTGTCCGGCCGCGACGCGACCAGCCTCATCAAGGAGACCGACCCGCGACGCAACTTCGTCGAGGCCTCGAAGAGCTGACACAGGTCGACGTCACCTCGTGACGGACGGACGGACGGACGGGAGGCGCGGTGCCGGTGGGCACCGCGCCTCCCGTCCGTTCGCCGGTCCGTCGTCGACGGTCCCGGTCGTTCTGCTCAGATCGCGCGGTCCTGGATCGCCTCGCACGGCACCGAGGCGAGCGTGGGCTCCACGAACGAGAGGAGCGCCCATGCGTGCCATGACCTACCGCGGACCGTACCGGGTCCGTGTCGAGGAGAAGCCCGATCCGCGGATCGAGCACCCGAACGACGCCGTCGTCCGGGTCGAACGGGCCGCGATCTGCGGTTCCGACCTGCACCTGTACCACGGCATGATGCCCGACACCCGCGTCGGGCACACCTTCGGCCACGAGTTCATCGGCGTGGTCGAGGAGGTCGGTTCGTCGGTGGCGTCACTCGCCGTCGGCGACCGCGTGATGGTGCCCTTCAACGTCTACTGCGGCTCCTGCTGGTTCTGCGCGAGGGGGCTGTTCTCGAACTGCCACAACGTGAACCCGAACGCGACGGCCGTCGGCGGCATCTACGGGTACTCGCACACCACGGGCGGCTACGACGGCGGGCAGGCGGAGCGCGTCCGCGTACCGTTCGCCGACGTCGGCCCGTCCGTCATCCCGGAGGGGCTGGACGCCGAGGACGCCCTCCTGATGACCGATGCCCTGAGCACGGGCTACTTCGGCGCACAGCTCGCCTCGATCCGCGAGGGCGACACCGTGGTGGTGCTGGGCGCCGGCCCGGTCGGGCTGTTCGCTGCTCGGTCGGCGTGGTTCATGGGTGCCGGCCGCGTGATCGTCATCGACCAGCTGGAGTACCGGCTCGAGAAGGCGCGCACCTTCGCGCACGCCGAGACCATCAACTTCGCCGAGGTCGACGACGTCGTGCTCGAGATGAAGCAGCAGACCGACTTCCTCGGAGCGGACAGCGTGATCGACGCCGTCGGTGCCGAGGCGGACGGCAACTTCACCCAGCAGGTCACGGCGTCGAAGCTCAAGCTGCAGGGCGGGTCACCGACGGCGCTCAACTGGGCGATCGACGGTGTGCGCAAGGGCGGGACGATCTCCGCCGTCGGCGCGTACGGACCGATCCCGAGCGCGGTGAAGTTCGGCGACGCCATGAACAAGGGCCTGACGATCCACACGAACCAGGCGCCGGTCAAGCGCCAGTGGCCCCGGCTGCTCGAGCACATCCAGGCCGGACACTTCCGTCCGAGCGACATCATCACGCACCGGGTCCCGCTCGAGCACATCGACGAGGCCTACCACCTGTTCTCGTCGAAGCTCGACGACTGCATCAAGACGGTGATCGTGCCGTGAAGGAGACACCCGTGACCGACCACACGCCCTACATCGCCGACCCGCCCCGACGTGTGCCCTCGTCGGCGGAGCTCCGTGAGCGCATCCCCGGGTGGGGGAGCGACCTCGACCCGGCCGACCGTCCGTCGGTGCCGAAGCTCTCCCGCGAGGTCGGATTCGCCTCGGGTGCCCACTGGGACGTCCCCGAGCCACAGCCCGGCGGCGAGGGCCGCGAGCGGTCGATCGAGCACGCCCACGTCCCGCCGGTGTTCGGGACGGCGCAACCGCTGTCCGGGCTCGCCGGTGTCGTGAAGCGGTACGCCTACCGACGCTTCAGCGAGGGACGGCTGGCGCACTGGCTGCTCCTCGTGCTGGGCGACCGGATCGACGTGGCCACCCACCGGGTGACGGACGCGTTCCGCGGCCGACCGGACAGGGTCGTGCACGAGACCGGGTGGCGCGCCGAGCTCGGCAACCGGCCCGTCTCGACGCGTCTGGGCTCCTCGCGACGGGACGGGCGCCACCAGTTGCTCGACCCGGTCGTGGCGAACTGGGGCTGGCTCGCCGCCCTCGGCGGCCTGGTGCTGGTCGTGCGTCGCCTGCGGCGTCACTGAGACGTGGGGCGGAGGCCCTCGCGCCGCGCGCCTCCTGCGACACCGCGCTCGTCGTTCGACAGCGGTGATGTCGCACGATGCGCGTGCATCGGGTCATCGGCCCGCGATGCTCGCCGGGCGAGCACGGACGAGAAGAGCCCCCTGGCCGACAGGCCAGGGGGCTCTTCTCTTCTTGTGTCCGAGGGGGGACTTGAACCCCCACGCCCTAATACGGGCACTAGCACCTCAAGCTAGCGCGTCTACCAATTCCGCCACCCGGACAGGGTGTTCTGCACTTGTTCGGCTGTCGTTCCGGGCTGTTTTCCCGGCGTTCCTGCCGAGAGAAGACACTAGCACGGCTCTGAACGCACGATGAACACGGGCGCGCATCCCGGGCGAGTCCTTCGGAACGACGGGCGAGCAGGGGGCGTACGCGGGTGCGTCGCGGGCTGCCGGTAGCGTTGGTGGCATGAGCGACGCCCTGCCGACCGAGCCGGACCTCGAGGCCACCGCCGCCATCGCGCGGGACCTGATCCGCATCGACACCACGAACTGGGGCGAGGGCAGGTCGGTCGGCGAGACCGAGGCGGCGCAGTACGTGGAGGCGGAGCTGCGCGACCTGGGCTTCGCGCCGCAGCTCTTCGAGTCGGAGCCGGGCCGGGTGAGCGTCGTCGCCCGTGTGACGGGGCGGAACGCCGACAAGCCGGGGCTCGTCGTGCACGGGCACCTCGACGTGGTGCCGGCCGATCCCGCGAACTGGACGGTGGACCCGTTCGGCGGCGAGGTGCGCGACGGCATGCTCTGGGGCCGCGGCGCGGTCGACATGAAGAACATGGACGCGATGATGCTGACGGCGTTGCGCGACGTGGTCGAAGGTCAGGGCGCACCCGAGCGTGACCTCGTCATCGGGTTCTTCGCGGACGAGGAGGCGGGCGGGGTGCTCGGCGCCCACCACGTCGTCGACACGCACCCGGAGGTCTTCGCCGGCGCGACCGAGGCGATCAGCGAGGTCGGCGGGTACTCGGTGACCCTCGGCGGGCAGCGGGCCTACCTGCTGCAGACCGGCGAGAAGGCCCTGATGTGGATCAAGCTCGTCGCGCGGGGCACCGCGGCGCACGGCTCGCACGTGATGCGGGACAACGCGGTGACCAAGGTGGCCGCCGCGGTGGCGCGCATCGGAGCGGAGGAGTGGCCGGTCCGGCTCTCCGGTACCACCGAGGCGATGGTCCGCGAGATCGCGCGGCTCCTCGGCGTCGACCCCGTGACGACCGGGCCGGACGAGGTCGCCCTCGCGACCGGGTCCGCCTCGCGCTTCATCCACGCGGCGCTGCACACGACGACCAACCCGACGGTCCTCCGCGCCGGGTACAAGCACAACGTGATCCCGGACGCTGCCGAGGCCCTCGTCGACCTCCGCTGCCTGCCGGGCGACGAGGAGACCGTGCTCGAGCGGGTCCGGGAACTCGCGGGCGACGACGTCGAGGTCGTGATGACGCACCGGGACGTCGGCCTCGAGCAGGACTTCGGCGGACCCCTCGTCGACGCCGTGCGCGGGACGCTCGAGCGCCACGACCCCGGGGCGCCCGTGCTGCCCTACCTGCTGTCCGGCGGCACCGACAACAAGGCGATGTCGCGGCTCGGGATCGCCGGGTACGGGTTCGTCCCGCTGCAGCTGCCGGAGGACGTCGACTTCCCGGCGATGTTCCACGGCGTCGACGAGCGCGTGCCCCTCGACGCCCTCGCCTTCGGGCGGCGCGTCCTCGGCGACCTGCTCGCCACGTACTGATACATTGCCGGGTCGCCCCTCGGCGGCGACCCGCGACGACCGGCACGAAAGGCCCCGCTCGATGCACATCCTCGAGGCGATCTTCCTCGGCTTCGTGCAGGGACTCACCGAGTTCCTGCCCGTGTCCTCCAGCGCGCACCTGCGCATCGTCGGGCTCTTCCTGCCCGATGCGAAGGACCCGGGTGCCGCGTTCACCGCGGTGACGCAGCTCGGCACCGAGACGGCCGTGCTGATCTACTTCTGGAAGGACATCACCCGGATCGTCGGGCGGTGGTTCCGCTCGGTGTTCCGGCGCGACGTGCCGCAGGGCGACCCGGACGTCCGCCTCGGCTGGCTGGTCATCCTCGGCACGATCCCGATCGGGGTCGCCGGACTCCTGCTCAAGGACTCCATCGAGACCACGTTCCGGTCGCTCTGGATCGTGGCGATCGTGCTCATCGTCTTCGGCGTCGTGCTCGGCGTGCTCGACGTCGTCGGGCGCAAGGTCCGTCCGATCGAGCAGATGACGTTCCGGAACGGCCTGCTCATCGGCGTCGCCCAGGTGCTGGCGCTCGTCCCGGGCGTCTCGCGCTCCGGTGCCACGGTGTCGATGGGACTCGCCCTCGGCTACACCCGACCGGCCGCGGCGCGCTTCGCGTTCCTGCTCGCCGTCCCCGCGGTGTTCCTGTCCGGCTTCTACGAGGCCGCGACGAGCCTCGGCGACCACGGCGCGCCCTTCGGTCTCGTCGACACGCTGGTGGCGACCGTCGTCGCGTTCGTCGTCGGGTTCGTCGTCATCGCCGCGTTCATGAACTACATCTCGAAGCGCAGCTTCATGCCCTTCGTGGTCTACCGGATCGCACTCGGTATCGTGCTCATCGTGTTGCTGTCGCTCGGAGTGATCCAGCCGTGAGGGCCTGGCAGGTCCCGTCCGTCCCGTCCGTCCCCGGTGACGCGCCCCGACCCGTGGTGCACGACACCGCGGCCGGGCGGCCCGTGGACCCGACCCACGGCGCGGAGGGCGCGACGCTCTACGTGTGCGGCATCACGCCGTACGACGCCACCCACCTCGGCCACGCGGCGACCTACCTGGCGTTCGACACGCTCGGTCGCGCCTGGCGGGACGCGGGGCTCGAGGTCGAGTACGCGCAGAACACCACCGACGTCGACGACCCGCTGCTCGAGCGCGCCGCGCGGGACGGCGTCGACTGGCGCGAGCTCGCCGCGTCGCAGATCGACCTGTTCCGCCGCGACATGGAGGCACTCCGCGTCCTGCCGCCGGACCACTTCGTCGCGGTGACCGACGAGGTCGAGCGCATCGCCGAGGCCGTCGGGTACCTGCAGGAGACCGGGTACGCCTACGACGTGCCGACCGACGAGTCCGAGGGCGACGACGTCTACTTCGACGTGAACCGCCCCACCGAGGCGTGGGCGCTCGGCGACGAGAGCCGCCTGGACCGCGAGACGATGCTCGTGCTGTCGGCCGAGCGGGGCGGGGACCCGGACCGCGCCGGCAAGCGCGACCCGCTCGACCCGCTGCTCTGGCGTGCCGAGCGCGCCGGGGAGCCGAGCTGGGACACCGAGCTCGGCCCGGGACGACCCGGCTGGCACATCGAGTGCAGCGTGATCGCGGGCGACAAGCTCGGCCTGCCGATCAGCGTGCAGGGCGGCGGCAGCGACCTCGTCTTCCCGCACCACGAGATGAGCGCCGGGCACGCCGCCGCGCTCGCGCACCAGCCGCTCGCCAACGCCTTCGTCCACACCGGGATGATCGCCTACCAGGGGTCGAAGATCTCGAAGTCGCTCGGCAACCTCGTCACCGTGCGCGGCCTGCTCGACGACGGCGCCGACCCGAGGGCCGTCCGGCTCGCGCTGCTGTCGCACCGGTACTCGGACGACTGGGAGTGGTTCGACGGCGAACTGACGAGCGCGACCACACGGCTCGCGACGTGGGACGCCTGGGCGTCCGGCGACGCTCCGGGTCACGAGGACGACGCCGCCGACGCGATCGCCCGCATCCGCGCGCGTGTCGCCGACGACCTCGACACACCGGGTGCGGTCGCCGCGGTCGACACCGCGATCGCCGCGGGGACCCGCGCGACACCGGAGCTCGTCGACCTCGTCGACGCCCTGCTCGGCATCCGCCTGGCCTGAGACCGGGGGCTCGGGCAGGCGCTCTCCCGGTCGCGCGACGTGCCGCCGGTGGCCGTCGCGGTCGCACGACGTGCCGCTCACCCCAGAGGTGAGCGGCACGTCGTGCGACCGGAGCGCGTGCCGACGACGGGACGGACGGGAGGCGCGGTGCCAGCCGGCACCGCGCCTCCCGTCCGTCCCGTGGTCGCGACTACTGCTGCGGCGGCTGCGGGGGCCGCCACGGACCCTCGCCGCCGGCGGTGCCGCCGTCCTTGCCGTCCTTGCGCTCGCGTCGGCGGAGGTACTGCTCGAACTCCTGCGCGATCGCGTCCCCCGACGCCTCGGGGGAGTCGACCGTGTCGCGGGCCTGCTCGAGCTGGCCGATGTAGCTCGCCATGTCCTCGTCGTCGGCGGCGAGGGCGTCGATGCCCTCCTCCCACTCGGTGGCCTCGTCGAGCAGGCTGCCCCGCGGGACCGTGACGTCGGCGAGCTCCTCGATCTTGTCGAGGAGGGACAGGGTGGCCTTCGGCGACGGCGAGTTGTGCACGTAGTGGGGGACCGAGGCCCACAGGGAGAGCGTGGTGAGCCCCGCGGTGTCCATCGCGTCGGAGAGCACGCCGAGGATGCCGGTCGGTCCCTCGTACGTCGACCGGTCGACGTCGAACGCCGCACGGACACCGGCGTTCTCGCTCGACACGAACACCGAGATCGGTCGGGTGTGCGGGACGTCCGCCAGCATCGCGCCGACGAACACCACCGCGTCGATCGAGTACACGTCGGCGAGGTCGATGACCTCCGCACAGAACCCGCGCCAGGTCCGGGACGGCTCCGGTCCGACCAGGACGAACACGTCGCGCTCGGTCTCGGAGCCGGCCGCGCCGATGACCGGACGGCCCTCGGCGCCGGGCCCGTGCAGGACGATGCGGGGCCAGCGGATGGCTCGGGAGCCGTCCTCCGCGGTGCCGACCTCCGGCCGGTTGAACTGGTAGTCGACGTACCGCTCGCCGTCGATCTCACGCAGCTCGTCGAGTTCCAGCGCGTCGACGATCCGGCGGGCGAGGCCGCTCGCAGCCTCGCCGGCGTCGTTCCAGCCCTCGAAGGCGACGACGAGCAGTCGGCCGTCGCTGAAGGGGGAGTGCTGTGGCACGGAGGGGCCTCCTGGTGGTGGAGCGGGGCGCGCACGGTGATCGGGCGCGGCCGGACACGGTCGATCACCCAGGATATGCCGGAGCCGCCCGCAGGCACCCCTCCGTCCGCCCCGAGCGGAACCGCGGCGCCGGTCGGTGCCCCGGTAGACTCGTCGCCCGTGACCGCCCAGCACCCCGAACGCGTCCTCCCCGCAGCCGTGCTGTGGGACATGGACGGTACGATCATCGACACCGAACCGATCTGGCAGCAGTCCCAGGTCGAGCTGACCGACCGGTACGGCGCCGAGTGGACCCACGAGGACGGCCTCTCCCTGGTCGGGAGCGGGCTCGAGCGGTCGGGTGAGATCCTCCGCGACCGGGGCGTCGACATGGAGGTCGAGGAGATCGTCCTGTGGATGACCGACTACGTGACGCAGCGCCTCCAGGGCGGTGAGCTCCCCTGGCGTCCCGGCGCCCGCGAACTCGTCGAGGAGCTGCACGACCGCGGCATCCCGACCGCGCTGGTGACGATGTCCCGCCGCACGATGGCGCTCGTGACCGCCGACGCCCTCGGGGCTCGCGGCTTCCGCGTGGTCGTCGCCGGCGACGACGTCGACCGTCCGAAGCCCCACCCGGACGCCTACCTGGCAGCGGCGGCGCAGCTCGGGGTCGACCCCACCGCGTGCATCGCGATCGAGGACTCGGCCACCGGGGTCGCCTCGGCCGTGGCCTCCGGCGCCGTCACCGTCGCGGTCGAGCACATCGTGCCGCTGTCCGAGATCGCCGGTGGCGACGTGCACCTGACGACGCTGGCGGACGTGGACGTCGACCGCCTCGTCGAACTGACCAGCCCGGCCCTCGCGGCCCGTACCGAGACGGCGAGCCGATGACCGAGCAGACCCAGCAGCCCTCGCAGGACGACGTCGTCGCCCTGCCGCACACCGCCGGTGGCGCCCCGCACACCCCGCCGCGCGGTCCGTTCCGCGCCGGTGACCGCGTGCAGCTCACCGGCCCGAAGGGCAAGCTCACGACGCTCTCGCTCGAGACCGCCGGCGAGTACCACACCCACCGCGGCGTGCTCCGGCACGACGACGTGATCGGGCAGCCCGACGGCTCCGTGATCCGGGCGAGCACCGGCGACGAGTACCTCGCGCTCCGGCCGCTCCTCAACGACTACGTGATGTCGATGCCCCGCGGCGCGGCCATCGTCTACCCGAAGGACGCCGCCCAGATCGTCGCCTTCGCGGACGTCTTCCCGGGCGCCCGGGTCGTCGAGGCCGGCGTCGGCTCGGGAGCACTCTCGCTCTTCCTCCTCCGGGCGATCGGTCCGACCGGCCGGCTGCAGTCGTTCGAACGCCGCGAGGAGTTCGCCGCCATCGCGCGCGGCAACGTCGGCACGTTCCTCGGCGCCGTGCCGGACAACTGGTCGGTGACCGTCGGCGACCTCGTCGAGGAGCTCCCCGGCGCCGCCGGACCGCAGAGCATCGACCGCGTGGTCCTCGACATGCTCGCGCCGTGGGAGTGCGTCGACGCCGCGGCGGACGCGCTCGTCCCCGGCGGGCTCGTCGTCTGCTACGTGGCGACCGTCACGCAGCTGTCCCGCACGGCCGAGGCGCTGCGGGACACCGGGCGCTTCACGGACCCGCAGTCGAGCGAGACCCTCGTGCGCACCTGGCACGTGGAGGGTCTCGCCGTCCGTCCGGACCACCGGATGGTCGGCCACACCGGGTTCCTCGTGACCGCCCGACGCCTCGCCGACGGCGTCGTGCTGCCGAACCTGAAGCGTCGTGCAGGCAAGGCCGAGTTCTCGGACGAGGACGTCGAGGCCTGGACCCCCGGCGCCGTCGGCGAGCGGTCCGCCAGCGACAAGAAGCTCCGGAAGGTCGCCCGTCAGGCAGCGGCCCAGGCCCGCAGGGTCGCCGCTGCCGAGGCCTCGACGGACGCGCAGGGGATCGCGCACGGCGGCGCCGAAGGCACCCCGGATGCCTCGCACGATGCCGCCGACGGCGACCGCTAGGCTACGCATGCCCGTCCAGCACCGAACGGAAAGAGGGTCCGTGCGCACCATCCCCGCACTCCTGGTCACCATCGGCCTCGCCGCGTCCCTGACGGGGTGCGCCGCCAGCGGGGCCGGTACGGCCGCGTCCTCCTGCCCGGCTCCCGGTGCCGCGTCGGCAGCGGTGACGGCGTCCGGTGCGTTCGGCAAGGAGCCGAAGGTGTCGGTGCCGTCCGGGCTGACCACGACGGGCACGCAGGTGTCGGTCCTGCGCTCCGGCGACGGCCGCCAGATCGAGGAGGGGACGCCGGTCCTCGTCGAGTACACCCTCGTCGACGGCAGCACCGGTCAGGTCGCGCAGACCAGCGGGTACTCCGGGCAGACCGCCCCGATCACCGCGGGCGCTGCGAACTACGGCCCCCTGGGCACCGCGCTCGAGTGCGCCCACGTGGGCGACCGGCTCGCCGTCGCCCTGCCGAAGAGCGAGCTGAGCGGGAGCGCGACCGCCGCGTCCGGCACGTCACGCAAGGCCGAGGACGCCGTGATCGCGGTCATGGACGTCAAGCAGGCCTTCGACGCCCGGGCGACCGGCACGCCGCAGCTCGCCGGCGACGGCATGCCCGCCGTCGTCCTCGCGCCGTCGGGTGCGCCCGGCATCACGATCCCGTCGTGGAGCGCCCCGAAGGACGACGCGCTGCACCTGCTCCGCAAGGGGTCCGGGGCGGAGCTCACCGCGAAGGACACCGCGGTCATCAAGTACACGGCCGTCTCGTGGGCCGGCAGCAACGGCGACTCGTCCGTCGTCGGCTCGAGCTGGACCGACGGATCGGGCGCACAGGCGATCCCGCTCGCGAAGGGCCAGGTCATCGACGGCGTGCGGAACGCCGTCCTCGGCCACCGTGTCGGCGACCAGGTCCTGGCGATCGTGCACCAGCAGGACGGCACCACCGCGTACGTCATCGACGTGCTCGGGAAGATGCCCGCCTGACCCTCGACGGTCCGTCCACCGACCGCGCGCGGGTGCACTCCGGTGCACCCGCGCTGCCGTAGGATCGGGCTCGTGCCAGCCACCCGAGCCCCCCGCGTCCCCGCCGAGGAGCGGCTCTTCAGCCTGGTGCTCGCGCTGCTCTCGACCGAGGCCGGGCTGACCAAGGCGGAGATCCTGGCCAACGTGCAGGGCTACCGGCAGCGGTACACGTCCGGTGGGGACAACGCGTCGCTCGAGCGGCAGTTCGAGCGCGACAAGGACGACGTCCGCGACCTCGGCATCCCGCTCGAGACGATCGAGACGCCCGGTGCCGCCGGCAACAACCAGACGCTCCGGTACCGCATCCCGAAGGGCGAGTACGACCTGCCGCTCGACGTCCGCTTCACCCCGGACGAGTCCGCGCTGCTGTCGCTCGCCGCGATGGCCTGGCGCGAGGGCGCACTGTCCACCGACTCACGACGGGCGCTGCTGAAGGTCCGGTCCGCCGGTGCCGACGACGGTGGGACGACCACGGCGCAGGGCGTCGCCGGCATGGCCGCCTACTCGCCCCGGCTCCGCGCCCGTGACACCGCGTTCGAACCCCTGCGTTCAGCGCTCGACCGTGGCGCCGCCGTGCGCTTCGACTACATCACGCCGGGCGAGCACGCGCCCCGCCGACGTGACCTCGCACCGCTCGCGCTCGTGCAGCACGGCGGTCGCTGGATGCTCGCAGCGCACGAGTTCTCCACCGGCGGCACGAAGAACTACCTGCTCTCGCGGATCGTCGGGCCGGTGAGCGTGCACCAGGTCGGGCAGCACCCCGCTCCCGCCGGCGCCGCCGAACGTGCCCTGACCGAGCTGGACCGGGTGTGGGCCGAACGGACGGCGCGGATCGCGGTCGTGCCCGGTTCCGATGCCGAGCGCCGGCTCCAGCGTCGACGCGGCACCGAGGTCGACGACGACGGCGTGCTCGTCGTGCACCACGTCGACCCGCAGATCCTCGCCGAGGAACTGGCGGCCTTCGGTCCCGAGGTCCGGGTGCTCGAGCCCGCCGCGGTCCGCGAGCTCGTGGTCGCCCGCCTGCGCGCCCTCGTCGCCGACCACGCGGAGGCCGGCCGAGCCGGTGCCGCTGACGCCGGCCGATCCGACGCAGACGCCGATCAGGCCACCGACGCCGACCAGACCGCCGACGCCGGAGGTACCCGTGCCTGACCAGCAACCGCTCCAGGCACAGGACAAGCTCGCGTTCCTGCTCGTCCTCGTGCCGTACCTCATCGACCACGAGCGCGTGTCCGTGGCCGAGGCCGCACGGCACTTCGGCGTCCCCGAGCAGCGCATCCGCCGTGCGGTCGAGCTCATCGCGGTGTCCGGGGTGCCCGGCGAGACGATGCAGTACCAGCACGGTGACCTGTTCGACATCGCCTGGGACGACTTCGAGCAGAACGACATGATCGTGCTGACGAACCTCGTGGCGATCGACGACTCGCCCCGGCTGTCGGCGCGAGAGGCCTCGGCCCTGATCGCCGGCCTGCAGTACCTGTCCGCGCTGCCCGAGGCCGCCGATCGGGACGCGATCCGGTCCCTCATGGCGAAGCTCTCCCGCGGTGCCGGGGGAGCGGCGTCGAACGTCGCGGTCGGTCAGGACCTGCACGACGCGGCGCTCGCCACCATCCGCCGTGCCGTCGCCGACGGTCGTGGTCTGGCGTTCGAGTACGCCGGGCCGCGCACCCGAGGCGGGACCCGCCGTGTCGACCCGCTCCGCGTCGAGTCGATCGACACCGACTGGTACCTGCGCGCCTGGGACCTCGACCGGCAGGCGCTCCGGACCTTCCGGCTCGACCGGATGACGAGCGTGCGCGTGGACGACCGCCCGGCCGAGAAGACCATCGGCGACGTCGTGATCCCGGACACGCTCTTCCAGCAGTCCGGCGGCGACGTCATCGTCACGGTGGAGCTCGACTGCTCGGCGCTGCCCCTCGTCGCGGACTTCCTGGCGGACACCGCCGACGCCGAGGACGCAGACGGCCGCGTCCGCATCCGGCTCGCGGCATCGAACGGCTTCGACGGGGTCGTCCGGCTGGTGGCCGGCCTGCCGGGCCGCGCGGTCGTCCTCGACCCGCCGGCGGCCCGTGCCGCCGTCCGCGCGTTCGCCGAAGCAGCCCTGGCCGCCGAGTAGCGCGCGCACCGCGCCCGCCGCGCACCCTGACGGACGGGAGGCACGGGGCAGGCCCGCCGTGCGCCTCCCGTTCGGTCGTCCGCCTGTGGGTCCGCCGCCGACGGCCCGACTGTCGGCCCCGGTCCCGTAGGATCGGGCCATGGCTTCGACGACCGCGAGCGGGCGAGCGAGGCGACCAGGCCGTCCGGAGAAGGACACCGAGGGTCGCATGTCGCTCGGGCAGCACCTGATCGAGCTGCGGAACCGTCTCTTCAAGGCCGTCGTCGCGGTCGCGCTCTGCGCGGTCGGCGGGTGGTTCCTCACCCCGTTCGTGCTCGATGCCCTGCGGCAGCCGGTCACCCAGTTGGCCGAGGTCGGCGGCCACACGGCCGAGCTGAACTTCCCGCAGATCACCGGCGCGTTCGACCTGCGGCTGCAGATCGCGATCACGATCGGTGTCGTGATCTCGAGCCCCGTCTGGCTCTACCAGGTCTGGGCGTTCATCGTCCCGGCGCTGGTGCGGCGCGAGAAGCAGTACGTGTTCGGGTTCCTGGGCACCGCGATCCCGCTGTTCTTCGCAGGCTGCTGGTTCGGCTGGTACGTCCTGCCGCACATCGTCGGGATCCTGGGCAGCTTCGTGTCGGCGCAGGACACGTCGATCGTCGACGCCAAGGCGTACTACGACTTCGTCATCAAGCTCATCGTCGCCGTCGGCATCGCGTTCGTGCTGCCGGTGTTCCTCGTGCTGCTGAACTTCGTCGGGGTGCTGTCGGCCAGCTCGATCATCAGGTCGTGGCGCGTCGCGATCGTGTGCATCCTGGTGTTCTGCGCGATCGTGACCCCGTCGGCCGACGTCATCTCGATGTTCCTGCTGGCGATCCCGATGACGGTGCTCTACGCAGCAGCGTGTCTCGTGACCTGGCTCCACGACCGCAGGCTGGCGAAGCAGCAGGCGAAGCTCGACGAGGAGTACGCACGCTGATGACCGCCGGACCCACTGCCGCCGAGCGCTACCAGGCGGCGAAGGTCCGGAACCGCTCGCGCAACCTCGAGCTGTTCCGTTCCGACCTGCGCTTCGACCTCGACCCGTTCCAGGTCGCCGGCTGCGACGCACTCGACCAGGGCCGGAGCGTCCTCGTCGCCGCACCGACCGGTGCCGGCAAGACGATCGTCGCCGAGTTCGCGATCTGGCTCGCGATGCGGCAGCCCACCGCGAAGGTCTTCTACACGACGCCGATGAAGGCGCTGAGCAACCAGAAGTACAACGAGCTCGTGGCCGACTACGGCGAGTCCGAGGTCGGGCTCCTCACCGGCGACACGAACGTCAACCCGCGGGCCCGTGTCGTGGTGATGACGACCGAGGTGCTCCGCAACATGATCTACGCGGACTCCGACCTGCTCGACGACCTGGCGTGGGTCGTCCTCGACGAGGTCCACTACCTGGCGGACCGGTTCCGGGGAGCGGTGTGGGAAGAGGTGATCCTGCACCTGCCGACCGAGGTCCGGCTCGTCTCCCTCAGCGCGACGGTGTCCAATGCCGAGGAGTTCGGCGACTGGCTGCAGACCGTCCGCGGCGACACCGACGTCATCGTGTCCGAGGACCGGCCGGTCCCGCTCGAGCAGCACGTGCTCGTCGGCTCGAAGATGGTCGACCTGTTCGACTCGAGCGGTGCGGCGGCCACGAACCGGGTGAACCCGGAGCTGCTCCGACTCGTCGGCGGCGCCTCGCGCAGCGAGCGGCACGGCGGCGGCCACCGTGGTCGTCGCGGACGCGGCGGCTACCCCGAGCGCCGGGGCCCTCGTACCGAGAAGATGTACCGCGAGCAGATCGCGAAGGTGCTCGACGAGCGGATGCTCCTGCCGGCGATCTTCTTC
The DNA here is from genome assembly GCF_031844345.1 of Curtobacterium sp. BRD11. NCBI lineage: Bacteria > Bacillati > Actinomycetota > Actinomycetes > Micrococcales > Microbacteriaceae > Curtobacterium > Curtobacterium sp. BRD11. The sequence continues at coordinate 593,087 of NZ_JAUZUZ010000001.1, read as the reverse complement.
GTGTTCAGCCGCAACGGCTGCGACCAGGGCGTCCGTCAGGTCCTCCGGTCCGGCATCTCGCTGACGACCGCCGACGAGCGCAACGAGATCCGCGAGACGGCCGAGTACCACTGCCGGACCCTGCTCGACGAGGACCTCGCGGTGCTCGGCTACTGGGAGTGGCTCGAGGGCCTCGAGCGCGGTGTGGCCGCACACCACGCCGGCCTGCTGCCCGCGTTCAAGGAGGTCGTCGAGGACCTCTTCCAGCGCAAGCTCCTCAAGGTCGTGTTCGCGACCGAGACCCTGGCGCTCGGCGTGAACATGCCGGCCCGGACGGTCGTGCTCGAGAAGCTCGAGAAGTTCAACGGCGAGGCCCGGGTGCCGATCACGCCGGGGGAGTACACGCAGCTCACCGGTCGCGCCGGACGCCGTGGCATCGACGTCGAGGGCCACTCGGTCATCCAGTGGTCGGACGGCCTCGACCCGCAGGCCGTCGCGTCGCTGGCGAGCCGTCGCACGTACCCGCTCAACTCGTCGTTCAAGCCCACGTACAACATGGCCGTGAACCTCATCGAGCAGTTCGGTCGGCAGCGGACGCGCGAGGTCCTCGAGACCTCGTTCGCGCAGTTCCAGGCGGACCGTTCCGTCGTCGACCTCGCACGCAAGGTCCGGTCGCAGCAGGAGTCCCTCGACGGCTACCAGCGCGCGATGCAGTGCCACCTCGGCGACTTCACCGAGTACGCCGCGCTCCGCCGTCGCCTGTCGGACCTCGAGCGCACGAACGTCCCCGGCGGTCGCGAGGCCTCGCACGGCGCCCGGCAGGAGCGCCAGGCGGCGATCACCGAGGTCCGTCGGCAGATGCAGCGCCACCCCTGCCACGCGTGCCCGGACCGCGAGGCGCACGCCCGCTGGGCCGAGCGCTGGTACAAGCTCAAGCGCGCCAACGACAAGCTCGTCCAGCAGATCCGCTCCCGCACGGGCGCCGTCGCGACGACGTTCGACCGGGTCACCGACGTGCTCCTGCAGCTCGGCTACCTGGTCGCCACCGGGGACGACGAAGCGACCGTCGCCGCGGGCGGACGTCGCCTGCAGCGGATCTACGGTGAGCGCGACCTGCTCGTGGCCGAGTGCCTCGAGGCCGGCGTCTGGAAGGAACTGACCCCGGCGCAGCTCGCCGCCATGGCCGCCACCATCGTGTACCAGCCCCGGCGCGAGGACGCCCCGGGGACCGAGCACGCCCTGCCCCGCGGAGCCTTCCGGCCGGCGCTCGACGAGACGCTGACCATCTGGGCGCGGCTCGACGACATCGAGCGCGACGCGCGGCTCGCCGGTTCGCAGCCGCCGACCCCGGCGATGTCGGTCGGCATGTTCCGGTGGGCGTCCGGCTCCGCGCTCGACGACGTGCTCCGGACCCTGGACATGCCCGCGGGCGACTTCGTGCGCTGGTCGAAGCAGGTCATCGACCTGCTGGACCAGGTCCGGAACGCCGGCGACGAGGAGCTCGCCCAGACCGCGCGACGGGCGACGGACGCGGTGCGCCGCGGCATCGTCGCCTACGCGACGGTCTGACGGGAGGCCCGGTGCACGTCCCCGACGCGGCCACGCGCCCGCAGACCGGCGCTTCCACCGCGGGACGCCGCGTCGTCCGCGCCGCCTCGCGGGCGTCGACGGTGTCCCGGACCGGGACCGGGACCCTGCCGGACGGGCGGCGCGACGAGTTCGCCGCGCTGCCGCTGCGCCTCGCGTTCCCGCTCGCGGTCGTCGGCGGCCTGCTCTTCGCCCTGTCGTTCCCGTCCCCGGGCTGGTGGTTCCTCGCCTACCCGGCGATGGCCTGCATGCTGCTCGCCGCGATGGGGCAGCGCGCCCGACGTGCAGCCTGGCTCGGGTACGTGGCCGGCGCGGCCTTCTGGCTGCCCGCGATCTCCTGGGCCGGGCGGTACCTCGGGCCGGTCCCGTGGCTGGCGCTCGCGCTGTTCGAGGCCGCGTACTTCGCCCTCGGCAGCGTGGCGATCGCCCTCGCGTACCGCTGGGTCGCGCGCGTCCTGCCGTCGACCGCCTGGCGGGTGTGGGGCCTCCCGGCCGTCGTCGCCGGACTCTGGACCGGACGCGAGTGGTTCTCCGGCAGCTGGCCGTACGAGGGCTTCGCGTGGGGTCGGGTCGGGCTGTCCCAGTCGCAGGGACCCTTCACGCACCTCGCGGCGTACGTGGGCGTGCTCGGCGTGACGTTCGTCGTCGTCTACTGCGTCGCGGTCGTGCTGTCGCTCGCGCTCGTCGTGCCTCGCACACCCGGCTCGGGCGTCGCCGCGTCCACGCGCGTGGCCACCGCCGGGCTCCTGGTCGCCGTGGTCCTGGCCGTGCCCGCCTGGCCCATCCGCATCGACGGCAGCATCCGCGTCGAGGCCGTGCAGGGCAACGGTCCGGCCGGGTACTTCGACCGCGCCCAGCCGGGCGAGGTCCTGGCCGCGCAGGTCGCCGCGACCGACGTCGAGGCGCGTGGCGTCGACCTGGTCGTCTGGCCCGAGGCTGCCGCCGAGGCCGACCCGCGGCGCTTCCCGGCCGTCGCAGGCGCCCTCGACTCCGTGGTCGACACGGTCGGGGCGCCGCTGGTCGCCGGGGCGATCACGCAGACACCGTCCGGCGTCCTGCACAACACGTCGTTCGTGTGGACCGCCGACGGCTGGCAGTCGTCCTACGACAAGAAGCGTCCGGTCCCCTTCGGCGAGTACGTGCCCGACCGCTGGTTCTTCTCGAAGCTGGCGCCGTCGCTCATCGGACTGCTGCAGCGCGACTACACGCCGGGCACCAAGCCGAACGTGCTCGACGTCGCCGGCATCAGGGCGGGGATCGCGGTCTGCTTCGACATCGTCGACGACGGACTCACGTCCGACATGGCTCGCGGGGGAGCGCAGGTCATCCTCGCGCAGACGAACAACGCCGACTTCTCCGGGACCGACGAGAACCTGCAGCAGCTCGAGATCGCCCGGCTCCGGGCGGTCGAGACCGGTCGCTCGCTCGTCAACATCTCGACGGTCGGTGCGTCCCAGGTCATCGACCCGTCGGGGCGGACCATCGACCGCGTCCCCGAGTACACGGCGACCTCGATGGTCACGGACGTGCCGCTCGGCACCGGGACGACCCCCGCCACGATCGTCTCCGGGTCGGTCACCCTCCTGGTGTCGCTCGGGGCCCTCCTCGCCCTGCTCGCGTGCGCACCGTGGGGCCGTCGATCGACACGGTCGCTCCGCCGCGATTCCTGAACACCGCCACCTCCCACTGGGAACGCTCTGTGAATGCGCCCAGTCGGGATGCATCCCGCGTGGGACAGTGTTGAGGAGGGCAGACGAGCGAGAGGAGCACACACATGGCTGATCGGAGTCTCCGCGGGATGCGGCTCGGGAGCCAGAGTCTCCAGAGCGAGGAGGGCGTCGAGCTCTCCGACCGGAAGCGCGCGGTCTACCAGACCGAGTCGGGGGAGACGTTCGACGTCGTCTTCTCCGCCGAGGCGGACGTACCGCAGACGTGGTCGGAACCCCGGACGGGGCGCGAAGGACGGCTGCTCGGCGACGACGGGATCCCCGTCGAGGTCGCTGCCGAGGACGTCAAGGCGCCGAGGACCCACTGGGACATGCTGCTCGAGCGTCGCTCGCGCGAGGAACTCGAGGAGCTCCTGGAGGAGCGTCTCGCGTTCCTGCGTGCACGTCGCGGCGCCTGAGCACCACCCCCGACACGACGACGCCCGCCCCGGGGTATCCGGGGCGGGCGTCGTCGTGTGCGGCGGGACCTACGGCTGGCGGTCGTCCCCGAGCGCGGTCTGCGAGGCCTCGTCGGCCGCGGCGAGGCGCGCGTCGACACTGCGGTTCGACTCCTCGAGCCGCTCGTCGAGCGCCGCGTCCGGGACGATGTCGGCCGCGGTGGCGTCCGGTCGGGGGTTCGCCGCCGCCGCGCCGTCCGCGGTCGCGGTGTTCGCCAGGCTCTCGTTCGCGAGCTTCGAGATGCGCGACAGGAAGTCCGTGCCCCCACCGGCTCCCGCGACCGGACCGCTGCCGGTCCGCCCGCCGGTGAAGCCCTTGGCGATGCCGGACAGCGCCTCGGTGAACTCGCTCGGGATCATCCAGAGCTTGTTCGCGGTGCCCTCGGCGATCTTCGGCAGGGTCTGCAGGTACTGGTAGGACAACAGCTTGTCGTCCGGGTCACCGGTGTGGATCGCGTCGAAGACGGTCGCGATGGCCTGCGCCTCACCCTCGGCGCGGAGCACCTGGGCCTTCGCGTCACCCTCGGCGGCGAGGATCGCGGCCTGCCGTTGGCCCTCGGCCTCGAGGATCGCCGACTGCTTGGTGCCCTCGGCCTGCAGGATCGCGGCTCGACGGCTCCGTTCGGCGCGGAGCTGCTGCTCCATGGCGTCCTGGATCGACACGGGCGGCTCGATCGCCTTGAGCTCGACACGACCGACCCGGATGCCCCACTTGCCGGTCGCCTCGTCGAGGACGACCCGGAGCTGGCCGTTGATGTTGTCGCGGCTGGTCAGTGCCTCTTCGAGGTTGAGGCCACCCACGACGTTGCGGAGCGTCGTGGTGGTGAGCTGCTCGACCGCACCCAGGTAGTTCGCGATCTCGTAGGTGGCGGCGCGTGCGTCGGTCACCTGGAAGTAGACGACGGTGTCGATCGAGACCACCAGGTTGTCCTCGGTGATCACCGGCTGCGGCGGGAAGGACACGACCTGCTCGCGCATGTCGATGAGCGGGCGGAGCCGGTCGATGAACGGCACCAGGATGTTGAGTCCGGGGCTGAGCGTCTTGTGGTACTTGCCGAGTCGTTCGACGATCCCGGCCGTCGCCTGGGGCACGATCCGGATCGCGCGGGACAGGACGACGATCACGAAGATCACGACGACGAGGACGAGGACGATCAGGGCGATCGTCCCGGCTGAGATGGTCACGAGGTGGCCCTTTCTCCGAGGCGGACGACCGCGGTCGACCCCTCGATGGACTCGACGACCACGGGGGTGCCGAGCGGTGGTGTGCGGTCGGGGGAGCCTGCGGCGAGCCGGGCGCTCCAGGTCTCGCCGTTCGCGAGACGGACCTGCCCGGGGGACGACGACGTGAAGGCCACCGCGACGGTGCCGCGCAGGCCGATCAGCCCCTCGATGTTGGTGCGGTGCGGGTCGGCGTTCCGGCCGAGCGCCACGAGCAGCCGGGGGCGGACGAGCGAGAGCAGCACGAGTGCGACGACGGCCGCGATGATCGCGGAGAGCCACCACGGCGCGCCGACCAGCGCTGCGATCAGACCCCCGGCCGCGCCCGCGGCGAGCATCAGGAAGATGAAGTCGAGCGTGAAGATCTCGACCACGCCCAGCAGCAGTGTCAGTCCGATCCAGACGACGGTCTGGATCCAGTCGATGTTCACGCGATCTCCCTCCCTTGCATCGCGCGCTCCGGCGTGCAGCGTCGCGACGGCCGGTCCAACTCCGTTCAACATATCAAGTCACGCTCGGGTCCGCGCGGGTGCGACTGACGCTCGCCCGGCGCGGGCCGCGTGGTTGGTAGGCTCGTCGGCGGCCGACCGGCCACAGCAGCGACCTGGAGAACACGCCTGTGACGAACCCCCTCGCCCCCGGATCCCTCGCCGACAAGCGCGCCCTCGTCACGGGGTCGTCGCGCGGTATCGGCGCCGACACCGTCGGCTACCTGGCCGAGGCCGGCGCGAAGGTCGTCGTGAACTACCGCAACAAGGCCCGGCGCGCCGAGCAGATCGTCGAGAAGGTCGTCGCTGCCGGCGGTTCCGCGATCGCCGTGGCTGCCGACCTGACCGACCACGACTCCGTCCAGGCGATGGTCGACCGCGTCGTGGCCGAGTGGGGCGGGATCGACCTGCTCGTGCTCAACGCCTCCGGCGGCATGGAGGCCGACCTGGGGGAGGACTACGCACTCCGCCTGAACCGCGACGCACAGGTCGACATGCTGCAGACCGCCGTGCCGCACATGCCGGCCGGCTCGCGTGTCGTCTTCGTGACGAGCCACCAGGCCCACTTCGTCGAGACCGCCGAGACGATGGACGAGTACGTCCCCGTCGCCAAGAGCAAGCGTGCCGGCGAACTCGCGCTGCGCGAGCTCATCCCGCAGCTCGAGGCCGCCGGCATCGAGTTCGTGACCGTCTCCGGCGACATGATCGAGGGCACCATCACGGCGACGCTGCTCAACCGCCTGAACCCCGGTGCGATCGAGGGTCGGCGCCAGGAGGTCGGGAAGCTCTACAGCGTGTCCGAGTTCGCGGCCGAGATCGCCCTGGCCGCCGTCGAGCCGATCCCGGCCGACCACACGAAGCTGGTCGGTGACACGAGCGGCTTCACGGCCTGACACGGGGCGGGGGACGGCGCGACGGGTAGCCTCGGGCGGATGACAGCGAAGCCCGGCCTCCGTCTGACCTCCCGCATCCTCCTGCTCGACCCGGACGGCCGCGTGTTCCTCATGGACACGCGGTCGCCGTCGTCCGACCACGCGCACCGGTGGATCACCCCCGGTGGCGGCGTGGACCCGGGGGAGTCGCACCGCGACGCCGCCGTCCGCGAGCTCCGTGAGGAGACCGGCGTCATCGTCGACGATCCGGGCGACCCCGTGTGGAGCTGGGACTTCACGGTCGAGTGGGACCTGGCCGACCACGACCGCGGCCACAGCGAGTTCTACGTCGTCCGGACGCCAGGGTTCGAGCTGTCCGACGCCGAGTGGACCGACGACGAGCGCGTCGACATCCTCGCTTCGCGGTGGTGGACCGCCGAGGAGCTCGACGCCACCGACGAGCCCTTCGAGCCGGCGGAGCTCCCGGACCTGGTCCGGCAGCACCGTGCCGTCTGATCCGGCAGCACCGGGTGCGTACAGCTGATGTGAACGCACTTCGCAGGAAGCGCCTACCGTGTGCGCTGACGGCCGCACGCAACCCGTGCCAGCGGCCCTGACACGAGGAGCTCCCATGTCCACGAACGGTTTCCCGCCGGCACCGAACACGCCCGGCGCGGCTCCCGCGACGAACGGCGGCAACGGCCTCGCCATCGGGTCGCTGGTGCTCGGCATCGTCGCCGTCGTCTTCGGCTTCCTGTTCTCGATCATCGGTCTGATCGCCGGCATCGTCGGCCTGATCCTCGGGTTCGTCGCGCGCCGCCGGGGCCTGAACCGCGGCATGGTCCTCGCCGGCATCGTCCTGAGCGTCATCGGCATCGTCATCGCGATCATCTTCATGATCTTCGGCGCCGTGCTGGCGACGCAGATGCTGCAGAACCAGTAGCACCACCGGACGGGAGGCGCGTGGCGGCACCGCCGCGCGCCTCCCGTCCGTCTGTCCGGTCACCGTCGACGACCGCACCGCCCGGACCGACACAGGCCGTGCCGAGTAGCGTCCCCGCCATGACGTACAGCCAGCCGGACCCCGCAGAAGAGACCACCCAGGCCGAGCAGCCGGAGCAGCCGGACACCGACCGTTCCGAGGTCGAGGAGGACGGCAGCGAGCAGGCCGCCCTCGAGATCGACGCCGACGACGTGCCCACCGGCGACGAGACGCCCGAGCACTGACGACCCGGCCGTCGCCGCCGACCGCGCAGGTCCGTCGGACCCGCAACGCCACCGCGGAGCCGGCCACGATGCGCCGCCGGTCACGACGCCCAGGTCGCACGACATGCCGTTCACGTCGATCGTGAGCGGCATGTCGTGCACCCACGGCGGACGAACGGCGGCGCGTCGTGCGACGAGAACGGTGCGTGGACGCGAGTTCACCGGCTGTCTAGCTGTTCAGCGCTGAGCGCCGATAATGCATATTATGTCAACTCAGCTGACTCGAGACGGTCGGACTCCCGTCTGTGCGACTCCCCTGATCGCCCCGCCCTGCGTCAGGGCGCGGGTCTCGGCGTGACCAGCGGGCAGTCGTCGACCTGCGCCGCGACGAACACGAGCACCAGTTCCTCGTCGGACACGTTCGTCGCCTCGTGGTCGACGAAGGGTGCCTCGACGAGCACCTGACCGGGTTCGTGGTACTGCACGACGTCGGCCGTCCGGTGTCGCAGTCGCCCCCGGGCGACGATCCCCGTCTGCCAGGCGTCGTGCCGGTGCCACCCCGTCGACGCCCCCGGTGGGATCCGCGCCACGAAGGAGCGGACGACTCCGTCCGCCCGGTCGACGCCCGGTGGCACCGTCAGCCGACAGTCGTCGATCACTGCGAGCTCCGCGAGCTCGACGCCCGCTCCGCTTCCCCACGTCATCTCCGCAGTATGTCAGATGACACACCGGCTGTCCGCAGGTCGCGGACGACCGGGACGGCGGCGTCTCAGAACACCGCGACGGTCATCCCCGACCCGGGCGCCGGCCGGTCCATCGCCTCGAGCGCATCGGGCAGGTCGCCGAACCCGATCGTCCGTCCGATCGACTCGGCGGGACGGAGCCGACCGGCGACCACGTCGTCGAGCATCACGGCGTACTCCCCCACTGCGATCCCGTGACTCCCGAGCATCTCGAGCTCGTCGGCGATGACCCTGCCCATCGGGATGACCGGCACGGCCTCGTCGTCGAGCAACAGACCGACCTGCACGTGCCGACCGCGCGGACGGAGCGAGCCCACCGCGGCGAGCGAGGTCGCCCGGCTGCCGTAGGCGTCCACCGACACGTGTGCGCCCCCTCCGGTCACACCGTGCACCGTCGCCGCCACGTCCTCGCCCATCGGCAGCGTGGTCGCGCCGAGTGCCGCCGCCCGCTCGAGCGCTGCCGGCGAGACGTCGACGGCGATCACACGTGCGCCCGCTGCCACGGCGACCAGCACGGTGGACAGTCCGACACCGCCGCAGCCGAAGACGGCGACCCACTCCCCTGCGGCGACCCGCCCCCGTGCGTGCAGCGCGTGGTACGCGGTACCGAACCGGCAGCCGAGCCCCGCCGCCTCGGCGAAGCCGACCTCGTCGGGCAGCGCCACGAGGTTCACGTCGGCGTGCGGCACCACCACCGCCTCGGCGTACGAGCCCGGCAGCGTGAACCCGGGCTGCTGCTGCCGGGTGCACACCTGCGTGGCACCCTCGCGGCACTGCTCGCACGTACCGCAGGCGAAGACGAACGGCGCGGTCACCCGGTCGCCGACGGCGAAGCCGGTGACGTCGTCGCCGACGGCCGACACGGTCCCCGAGAACTCGTGGCCCGGCACGTGCGGCAACGACACCGAGTCGTCGTGGCCCTTCCACGCGTGCCAGTCGCTCCGGCACACCCCGGTCGCACGGACGGTGACGACGACGCCGTCGACGGGGGCCTCCGGCGTCGGGAGCTCGACGATGACGGGCATGGAACCGAAGCGGTCGTACCGGACTGCGCGCATGCCGTCATCCTGGCAGAGCCACCGGCGGAGGCCGAAGCGAGCCCCGCCGCGCGCTCTCCGATCGCCCTCGAGGGAGATATGCTAACATTCTGTATGTTGACCAGCCGTACTCGAACCGGGAGCCGCTCGTGCCGTACCGATCTTCCTGGGCTGGTGTGCACGCACGCTCCGACCTGGAGTCCTCCACCGTGCCTGGCCGCTCGGGCCCTCGTGCCATCGCAGCCCCGTACACCCGGCGGTGGTGGACATGACCGCTCGGGATGTGACCTTGGAGACGGGCAGCAGCAACGCCGAAGCGGAGCTCCGCACGGCTGATGCGACTCGCCGAACCGTCCACCGGGCACTGCTCGGCGCGGCACTCCCGGCGACGGTCCTCTCCCTCGCCCACGCGGTCCTCCGAGGGGGGCCGTTCGGTGGATTCGTCCTCCCGGTGCTCGTGGAGTGCCTGGTTCTCATCCTCGGGATGGCACTCTCGAGGGCGATGGCCAACGGGCTCCGCGTGGACAGCCTCACGCTGTTCCTCGGATGGGAAGTCCTCCGGGGATGCGTGGCGCCCACGATCATCCAGTGGTTCGGATCCGGTTCCAACTTCTTCTGGCGCCCCGGATCAGTCGGCGACGCGACGACGGTGTTGTGGCTCGGCGTGCTCTTCGCGGCGTTCGTCGTGACGACGCGAGGACTGTGCGCGGTCGCCGGTGCGCGTTCTCGGTCGTCCTCTGACCGCTCGGCGTCGTCCTCGTCGAGGAGTCTGGTCCCCCAACCGCTCGTCACCGGTCCGGTCCCGGCTTCCGTCCTCGTCGTGCTCGGGCTCGTCGGGACGGTCATGCGCTTCCCGTCGATCGACGCGGTCCTGGACTTCGTCACCGGCGACTTCTTCGAGCGACCGCTCGAGAACGGCCCGCTGGTGTTCGTGAGTGCGTCGCTCCGACCACTCCTGGTCGTCGGGGTCGCGATGGTGCTCCGGGATCGGTACCGCGCTGGTTCCGGGTGGCGGAGGATGATCCCGCCGCTCGCGATCGCTGCGGTCTTCGCCCTGGGCTCGTTCGGGTTGAACCGGGCTGCGATCCTCTTCGCGTGCCTCGCGCCTGCTCTTGCGGCGACGGACCGATCTCGTCGCGCACTGCGTCTCGGTCCACTCGCCCTGGTGCTGGTCGCGATCGGGCTGTTCTTCTTCTTCGTCGGGACCTTCCGTTCGACGCTCGCCCTGGAGCGAACGGGGTTGGATGCGCCCGAGATCGGAGTCGTCCCAGCGCTGCAGTCGGTCCTCGTCTACGCGGCGAGCCCGATGCAGCTCGCCGGCGCCCTGCCGTGGGCTGCCGCAACCGACGCGTTCGGGGGTGCGTCCTTCATCAACTCGTTGCTGAGCCCGCTCCCGAGCTATCCCGACGCATGGCGAGAGCAGTCCGGCGTCGCGTTGTACAACCACGCGGTGTACCACAGCTACATCGGGAAGGACCAGCTCGTCCCCGTCTGGTTCGAGTCGTTCCTGTCCTTCGGGTGGCCGGGGATCGTCCTCGTCGGTGTCGTTGCGGGCATGCTGATCTCGTTCGCAGACATCGGTCGTCTCCGCGCGCGTTCGTTCCCAGCCGCCTTCGCCGCTGCGATCGTCGCGTTCTGGGTGACGCAAGCCGGCTGCGTCGGGTCCTACTCCATCGTCCAGAACTTCCTCTACTTCGCCGCCCCCGCCCTCGTGGTGCTCGCCGTGTCGCGCATCTTCCGGCGAGGGGTTCCTCACCCGGCTGCGAGCTGAGCTACGTCATCCGGAGGTCGATGAGTCTCGCCGAGGGATGACGATGCCCCACCACGGTCGTCATGCATGAAGCCCGGTGCCGGACGGCGTGAGGTCCACGCTGACCGATGCTCGCTCTGCTGAGCGGAGGGATCTCGCAGTGCTCATCGCTGGGCGAAGACCCGAGCGAGCGCCACGCCGGTCGGCAGCCTGCATCGGCGCGCAGCCGCCCTGTCAGAACGCATCGGTCTGCAGGGCGGCACCATCGAACCGTGTGATGACGTACGGGTACGGGTACGGGTACGGAGCGGGACGGCGATGTCGGTGGCCCGGAGACCTACGCTCTCGAGTGCGTCGGCGAGGTCTGTTCGAGCCCGAGGTGCCGATCGACCGCCGGGTTCCGCTGCGCGTCCAGGATCGGCTGCGGCCACAGTTGCTGCCGCACCGCAGCGGTGAGGAGTTCGCTGTTCTCGTCCGTGAACTTCCTTGCGAAGTAGTACCCGCCGGATCCGTACCGCTCCCGGACGTCGCCGGGATCCTGGTCGCGCAGGCGTCGGAGGTGATCGGCCGTGACCACGTTCGGCCACGGACCCGAGGGCGATTCGAAATCGGCGTACATGCCCGCGGGGGCGGTTCGTGCGACGTACTCGGTCGCGCCGAGCAGGGTGTGGAAGAAGTGCTCGTCCGGGCAGTTGGTCCGCCTGCAGAGACGTCGGAAGGAGGTTCTCATCCGTGCCTGCTCGAGGACAGCGTCCACCGCCGGCGCGGTCAGCGTGAACCACTGACTGCCGCACAACGGTCGCAGACCGCCGAGCGCGTCGCGGTACGGCAGCCGGACGGTCCTGAAGAGCAGTCGCAGGGCGAGCGACAGGACCTTGCGTCGTCGTGGATCGTGCTCGATCCACAAGCCGGACAGGCGTGACTCCGGCTTCCCCATCTCCGGCGCGGGGAACGGGAGGAGGTTGATCCACTGCCGGTCCGGGTGCTCCTCGACCATCTCGCGCAACCTGCGCGGCGAACGGAGCGGGTAGCTGTCACCGCTGATGAACCAGTAGTGCGTGGCTTCCGGATGGCGCCGCCGCCCCTCCTCGAGCAGTGTCAGCGTCGCTGTGATCTGACTGAATCCGCGCCAGGAGACGGCCGTTCGCGTCTCGGTGAACGCTGACCCCTCGCCCGTCGTGAAGGCCGCCTGGTCTGCTTTCGCGTCGACGTGCGTCAGGACGACGTCACCGTCGGCCGTCAGCGTCTCGACGAGCCGCCGGTGGTGCTCGGGCTGGTGATGCGCCTGGACGAGGTAGCAGATCATGTGTACAGAATATCAGTTGTCATGATCTCCGTCGATTGCTGCTCCCGACGATCCGCACCGCGAGTCCAGCCGCGTTGGCGAGCCCGTAGACCACGATGACGGAGCCGAGGTCGGCGCCCAGCGTCCACACGACCACGAGACCGATCACCGTGACCGCCATGGACGTCAGGTCCGCGAGGACCCAGGTCGTCCAGCGACGCCGGGCGACGCAGATGTACCCGGCCCCCATGAGGAGCGCGCGGAGCACCGAGGCGGCCAGGAGGAGGGCGGTGATGCGCTCGAGGTGCTCGTAGACCTGGGCGAGCGCAGGGAAGCCGACGAGCAGGATCGCGAAGGCCAGTACGGCGGTCGCGAGGGACAGCACGGAGAGCACGATCATGAACGCCCGTGACGTCCAGCGGCTGTGGCCACCTTCGTCACCAGCGAGCTGCCCGAGGACGGTCTTGCCGAAGGAGAGTGGCAAGATCGTCACGAGGGACGCGAAACGGTTGGCTGCTCCGTACACGCCGACCGCTGCTGGTCCTCCCGTGGCCTGCACCCCGAAGAGCAGGAGCCACTGGGTCACCTGCCCCAGTGCGTTCGACAGCACTCCTGCGCCGGTGCCTTCGTTCGCAGATCCTGTCCGCAGGTCCGGCACGCCGGGGTGACGCCGGCGGAGCCCGACCAGGAGGATGACACCCACGAGCAGTGCGTCGGGGAGGATCATCCCAGCGACACCCGCGACCGGACCGAGCGTGACGGTACCGATGAGCGTTCCGACACCGCCGGCGACTGCGCGACCGGCCTCGACGCACGATCCCACGACGTACCGTCCACTCCCTGTGACGACGGCGACGACCGCGTCACCCATCAGCAGGAACCCACTCGTCGCGGAGACCGCCGCCACCGCGACTGATCCGGGGATCGACGGCACCGCACCGCCGAGGACGCCGTGACCGATCGGCACGAGGACGGCAGCAGCGAGGCTGACCGTCACGATCACTCGTCGCCGACCCCGGAGTGCCGCCCGGTAGAGCGCGGTCACGGGGAGGTCTCGCACGCCACGGATCCGCGCCGTTGCCGCGTTCAGCGAGAGCGACGACGACGAGACGAGGATGCTGCTGATGCCGAGGAGCACCGTCTGCAGGACGACCAGCTGGCCGTACTCCTCCGCGGTGACGAGTGTGCCGAGGACCACCAGTGCGAGGAAGTTGCCGGCGCGACCGACGATGGTCGGTGCCGTGACGACCAGGAGTTGCGTGAGCCTCCCGCCCTGCCGTGGCGGGCGGAGCCTGCTCGGCGCATGCTGCACTCCACCGCTCCCCCGCGGAGCGGACTCGAGTTGACGCTCGGTCGACACGGGTCGGGCCGCGCACCTGCCGCCCACGCTCGTCACGCAGCCGTCGGGATGCGATCGGTACTCACTCGCTGCTCGATCCCGCTCACGTAACCGGGAGCGGTGACCCCGTCTCGGCGCAGGACCACGACCAGGGTCCGGAAGAGGATCTGCACATCGAGCAGAGCGGACCGCCGCTCGACGTACTCGAGGTCGAGGCGGAGGCGCTCACGCTTGGACAGGTTGTTCCGACCGCTGACCTGAGCGAGACCGGTGAGCCCCGGTCGCACCGCGTGCCGTCGTCGCTCCTCGTCGGGCGTGGCTGCGATCTGGTCGGACATCAGGGGCCGGGGGCCGACGAAGCTCATCTCCCCGCGGAGGATGTTGACGAGGCTCGGGAGCTCGTCGAGGCTGGTCGAGCGCAGGGCGATCCCGAAGCCGGTGAGGCGGTCGGCGTCCGAGACGAGGCCACACGCGGGGTCGGGCTCGAGCATCGAACGGAACTTCAGCACCTCGAAGGGGCGGCCTCCTCGCCCAGGGCGACACTGACGGAAGATGACCGGGCGACCCAGACGAACGGCGACCAGGACGGCCACGGTCACCATCAGCGGGGCGGTGAGCACGATGAGGACCAGTGCGAGCACGACGTCGACGACGCGCTTCGCACGGAGGTGTGACGGGCGGTGTGCGGTGTGCATGAGTCTCCCTGACGAGGCGTGCGCTCCAGAAGAGCGAGGATTGGTACCACAACAGATTACACGCGTGACATACTAGATGTATGACGATCTGCAATGGTCCCGTGACCCTCGTGACCGGAGGTGCCGGGTACATCGGCTCCCACGTGGTCCGTCTGCTCGCCGAACGACGGGAGCGGGTGGTCATCGTGGACGATCTCTCCAAAGGGAGTCTCGCTCGGGTCCCCGACGTCCCGTTCGTCCACCTCGACCTCGCCGGCGAGGATGCCGAGGGCGCCTTGCGTCAGGTCCTGTCCGACCACGGTGTGACCTCGGTCATGCACTTCGCTGCGCGGAAGCAGGTCGGTGAGTCGGTGACCTTCCCCACCCGGTACTTCGGCTGCAACGTCGGTGGGATGACCAACCTGCTCTCCGCGATGGAGGCGGTGGGCGTGCGAGAGCTGGTCTTCTCGTCCTCAGCAGCCGTGTACGGCGAGACGACGGGTCCGGCGGTGATCGACGAGCAGGTGCCCTGCCGTCCGGTGAACCCGTACGGGCAGTCCAAGCTGATCGGCGAGTGGATGACGCAGAACGCAGCAGCGGCGTGGGGCCTCCGCGCGGCCGACCTCCGGTACTTCAACGTGGCCGGCACCGGTTGGCCCGACCTCGCCGACACCGTCGCGACGAACCTCGTGCCGATCGTCGTCGAGGCTGCGCTGGCAGCGCAGCCGGTGACGGTCTTCGGGACCGACTGGCCGACGAGTGACGGCACCTGCGTCCGGGACTTCATCCACGTGCTCGACCTGGCGGAAGCGCACATCGCCGCACTCGACCACGTCCGGTCGGGTTCCCCGATCGGCGCGCGGGTGTTCAACCTCGGGACCGGGACCGGGAGCTCCGTGCTGGACGTCGTCGACGCGGTACGAGTCTGCTCGGGGATCGAGATCCGCACCCTGGACGCTCCTCGGCGTCCGGGCGACCCGGCGAGCGTGGTCGCCGATCCTTCGCACGCGAACGTCGTGCTCGGCTGGAGGGCATCGAGGACGCTCGACGACATCGCCGGATCTGCGTGGCGTGCGGCGATCGCTCGTCACACCCTGGCCGCCTGAGGAGACTGCCGCGTCCGGTCCGGGGATCCACGCATGAGGATCGATCCCGCATCCCACCACGCGGTCGTCCACGCCGCCAGGGCCCGACTCCACGAGGCCTCCTGATCGACCCGGCCGCTCCGGCTCGGCTCGACCAGGAGGCCTCCGCGCACCCGGCGTCAGACGCCCCCGTCCCCGACGGACGGCGCTGCGACCCTGCTCGGGACGGCGATCCCGGAGCACACCGGCGCGCGGCGACCACGTGTTCGTCGCCCCCGCCGGGCCTCGACCTGCTCAGTGCCGGGCCCGCGTCGAGCGGACCGCCCGCATCACAGCCCGGTAGTGGACGCGGTGGCGCCGCCAGACCCGTCCTTCCGAGAACGCCTGCACGGACTCGGCGGCCCCGCTGACGAGGTGCTGTCGGAGGGGAGCGTCGTGGAGTACCCGCTCCAGGGCCGCGGCGAGGCGATCGGAGTCCCCCACCGGGACGAGGAGGCCCGTGCGCTCGTGCTCGACGAGGTCGACGACACCCGTGGCTGCACTCGCCACGACCGGGACCCCCGCTGCCATGGCCTCGAGGACGACGGTCGGGAGACCCTCTCGATGACTCGGGAGGCACAGCACGTCGAACGCTGCGATGTGTTCGGTGGCGTCCGGCACGTGACCGTGCAGGAGCACCCAAGGTTCACGCAGGAGTCGGCGGGTCCTGGCGGGGAGGTCGCTGATGCCCTCGTCCTCACCGACGACGGCCAGTTGCACGGCTGTCCCGCGGGCGCGGACCGCCGCCACGGCGTCGAGCAACTCGACGATGCCCTTGTCCGCCGTCACCCGTCCCGCGAAGCCGATCAACGGGAGTGACGGCGATGCCCCCATGGCCACTCTCGTCGCCCGGCGTCGGTCTGCACGCGCTGCGCTCCGGTGGCGACGGAGGTCCAGCCCGACGAAGCCCCCGGGACCGAGGACACGGGGTCGGGACGACGGCAGGCCGAGCTCGGCGCACCGCTTCCGCAGGCTGGCGCTCACCGCGATGCTCGAGTGCGACAGGAGCATCGTCAGACGCTCGCTCTCGAGCAGGATGCGGCGGCGGAGCCCGTGGACGGTCTCGAGGCGGAGTCCGTGCAGGACGTGCACGCGAGCGGGGACCCGGGTCACGGTCGAGGCGATCGCGCCCAGGAGCGCGGCCTTCGGAGTGCCGTAGACCACGAGCGCGGGTCGGAGACGGGCGTGCAACGCGATCAACCTGGCCAGCGCGCGCAGGTCGGCGACCGGCATGATCTCCCGCTCCATCGGGACGGCCACGGATGCGACGCCTTCGCGTTCTGCAACGGCCCCGAGCCGCCCCGTGTCGCGCGACACCAGGCAGATCGGGCCGAAGCCTGATCGCCTCAGGTCCGCCAGCGCACCACGCATGTGGTGGTCGAGACTCACGTCGATCGTGGTCATGACGATGACGCCATCCCGCTCCTGCCGCGCGGCAGGACGGATGTCGCGCACGGCACGCCGGACGCGTGCGAGATGACGCGGGCGACGCAGTCCGCTCGCCCTGACCACCTGCGCAGCCAGCCAGGTCCGATCGGCGACGAGCTGGGCGATCCTGCGTCGTCCGAGGTGGCGCGCGAGCTGCCGGCGAGACTCGAGCACCGCCGAGACCGCGGGACCGTGGGCCGGAGTCCGACGGCTGTGTTGCCCGTCGTGGACCCGGTAGCGGACCAGCCGGTCGGGTGCGTTGACCACCGGACCGAGTCGGGCCATCCGGAGCCACAGGTCGTAGTCCTGCATGCGCGTGCAGCGGGGGTCGTACCCGCCGGCAGCGTCGAAGGCCCACCGAGTGAACATCGTGCTCGAGTGCACGAACGCGTTGCGCCGGAGCAGGACGCTCGACACCTCGCCGAGCGGGACGTCCAGGGGACCGCGCTCCTCGCCTGCTGCGTCGATGATCGTGCCTGCCGAGCCGAGGAGCACGAGATCGGGGCGTGACCGGAACGATGCGACCTGCTGGGCGAGCCGGTCAGGCACGGCGAGGTCGTCAGCGTCCAGTCGTGCGATGAGGTCACTGCTCGCAGCGGCGATCCCCGCGTTGAGTGCCGCCGACGTGCCGGAACGTGATCCGAGGACGACACACCGGATGCGCGGGTCGTGGGGCACGACGCCCTCGGTGTCGTCGATCCCGTCCAGGACCACGACGATCTCGAACTCCGAGAGCGTCTGCACCTGCACCGACCGGACCGCCGCGACGAAGTCCGCGTCCAGCCGGACCGTGGGGATGACCACCGAGACCTCGGGCCGACCCGGCTGGAGGTGGTCGTCCTCGGGCTGATCGCGAGCCTCAACATTGCACATGTTCGTATATTACATTACGATGGCTCCGGCGCCAGGGAGCTGCGTCACTCGCCGCATGCTCGGGGCCCACCGGAACTGAGCAACCACCAGGAAGGCACCCATGAAGATCCTCATGCTGTCCGGCATCTTCGCCCAGAGCGACGAGTACCGCGCCACGCACATGGCGGAGACGCCGGACAGCCTGCTCGCGGACGGCCTGCGCGCACGTGGTGTCGACGTGACGACCGCCGGACCGTCGATCCGCGGGGACTGGGGAAGCTACGACGTCGTGCACCTCAACCACCTCACGAGGGCCTGCCTGCGTGCGATCCTCCCCCGTCACGGTTAGACGGGTCGGACGAAGGTCGTCTTCACGCACCATGCGAGCGGGTGGAAGCCCTGGCTGCACAGGGTCGTGCGGAACCTCATCGAGTGGCGGGCGGAGAGCGTTGTCGTCTTCACCGAGGACGAACGCCGTCGGCTCGGAGGGCGGGTGCCGGACGACAAGGTCGACACGATCCTCTACGGGCTCGCCGTCGAGCGGTTCCAGCCCGAGCGTCGGCTCGCTCCTCCTCCCGGGAGCCCGCTCGAGTTGCTGTACGTCGGACAACTCGTCGAGTTCAAGCGCGTCCACCTCGCCCTCCGACTCCTGCGGCGGATCCTCGACCAGGGCCAGCCCGCCCGTCTGCGCATCATCTCGCACCGGGAGACGCTCCGTCCGGAGCTGGAGGCGCTCGCCCGGCAGCTCGACGTCACCGAGCACGTCGAGTACCTGGGCACGCGGACCCGCGACGAGATCGGCCCGGAGATGGCGTCAGCGCACTTCCTCGTGCTGCCCTCGCGTCGGGAAGGACTCTCCACGGTGACGAGCGAAGCGGCCGTCTGCGGGCTCCCGACACTGCTCTTCGACGTCAGTGGTTCGGAGGAGCAGGTACCGGCCGGGTGGGAGCGCCCGGACGTCGACGACACCGAGCGGTTCTTCGAACTGGCGCTCGAGCGCATCGACCGGTACGACGACTGTGCCCGGGCGTGGTTCGAGAACGCCGGCGTCGTCCGGAGTCGTCTCTCGGTCGAGCGCATGGTGCAGCAGCACATCGACCTCTACTCACGACTCGTCCTGGGCCCGCCACGGGCTGCCTGAGCAGGCACGACCATCGATCGATCGAACGAACCCGAGAGGACACCACCGTGGACTTCGACAAGGTGATCGCCCTCCTCCGTCGAGGATGGGTGCTGATCATCGCCGGTGCAGCGTTGGGGGTCGCAGGGGGGTCGCTCCTCGCGCTGCTCACCCCGCCCACCTACGAGGCGAGCAGCGACGTGTACGTCTCCGTGACCGGCGCGACCAACTCGTCCGAGCTCGCGCAGGGAGGGAACGCCGCGGAGCAGCGGGTGCAGTCCTTCGCGAACCTCGCGACGAAGGAGCGGGTCCTCCGTCCGGTGATCGACCGTCTCGGCCTGGACGTCCCGTCGTCCGAACTCGCGCGTCACGTCTCCGCGCAGACACCGATCGACAGCGTGATCGTCACGATCACCGTGACCGACCCCTCTGCCGAGCGAGCGGCATCGATCGCGAACGCCATCGGCGCGAGTCTCGCCCACGTCGTGACCGAGGAGCTCGAAGAACCGACACCGAACGGAGCGAGTCCGTTCCGGTTGGAGACGGTCCAACCGGCGACCGCGCCGGGTCGACCAGCGTCACCACGCCTCTCGGTGAACGTCACCGGAGGCTTCGTCGTCGGACTGCTCGTCGGGCTCGCCCTCGCGGCGATGCGCGCGGCGCTGGACACGCGACTGGACGGGCGCGAGTCGGTCGAACGTGCTGCGGGTGTGTCCGCCCTCGGTGAGATCGCGTTCGACCGGACGGTCCGCGATCGTCCCCTGATCGTGCACGACGACCCGCGCAACCCGCGCTCGGAGGCGTTCCGCCGGATCCGCACGAACCTGCAGTTCATCCAGGTCGACAGCAAGCGACGGAGCTTCGTCATCACCTCGTCGGTCCCCTCGGAGGGCAAGAGCACGACCGCGGCCAACCTCGCGGTCTCCTTGGCGGAGAACGACCTGTCGGTCGTGCTCGTCGACGGCGACCTCCGACGGCCGAAGGTCGCGGAGTTGATGGGGATCGAGGGCAGCGCCGGCATCACCGACGTCCTGATCGGCCGGATGGAGCTCGTGGACGCGGTCCAGCCCTGGGGCAAGCAGGGTCTGGCGGTCCTGCCCGCCGGTCAGATCCCCCCGAACCCGACCGAGCTGGTGGCGAGCGCAGCGATGCAAGCGGTCCTCTCGGACCTCGAGGAGCGCTACGACATCGTGCTGATCGACGCCCCACCGCTCCTGCCGGTGGCCGACGCCGCGGTCCTGAGCCACCTCAGCGGAGGGGCCATCCTCGT
This sequence comes from Curtobacterium sp. BRD11, assembly GCF_031844345.1. NCBI lineage: Bacteria > Bacillati > Actinomycetota > Actinomycetes > Micrococcales > Microbacteriaceae > Curtobacterium > Curtobacterium sp. BRD11. The sequence goes on along the minus strand of NZ_JAUZUZ010000001.1, from coordinate 572,948 downwards.
CGCAGCGGTCGGTCGGACGACCAAGAAGCAGCTCGAGATCGCCCGCTCCGCGTTGCAGGCCGCGGGAACCAAGGCCGTGGGCTGCGTCCTGACCATGGTGAAGAGCACCGCCGCGGCTGCCTACATCCACGAGTACCGGTACTCCGCCCTGCAGGAGCGTCGGGCCGCTCCGCCGCGCAAGCGACCGCGTCCCGGACGTCCCGACCTCCGGAACGGGTGAGGACGCGCTGCGCCGACCCGGCAGACGGACGGACGGGAGGCGCGTGGCGGACCCGCCACGCGCCTCCCGTCCGACGTCCGGTCAGTACTCGATGCGGCCGGTCCGGTCGTGGAACTCCCCCGTCGGTCCGTCCGGACCGATCTGCGCGAGCGCCACCGTCGCGTCCGTGCCCTCCGTGACGGTCTGGTGCCCGCCGAAGCCGTTGAACGCGGTCGCCGTGTAGCCGGGGTCGGTCGCGTTCACGCGGAACCCGGGCAGGTTCTTCGCGTACTGCACGGTCGCGGCGATGAGCGCCGCCTTCGACGCCGCGTACGGCACCGCGGGGACCGGGTGCTCGTCGCGACCGGGCGTGGTGAGCCAGCGCGCGAAGCCGACGCCGGACGCGACGTTGACGATCACCGGGTTCGACGAGCGACGCAGCAGCGGCAGGGCCGCCTGCGTCACCCGGACGACCCCGACGACGTTCGTGTCGAGCACGTCGGCCATCGCGTCCGCGTCGAGGTCGTCGACGCCGAACGAGGTCCCGAGCACCCCCGCGTTGTTCACGAGCACGTCGAGTTGCGGCAGCGACGCGAGCGCGGCGTCGACGCTCGGCTGGTCGGTGACGTCGAGCGCCACGACGTGCGCGCCGATGGCCCGCGCCTCGTCCCCGGAGGCGGTGTCGCGCATGCCGGCGTACACGGTGTGCCCGGCCTCGACGAGTCGGCGTGCGGTCTCGAGGCCGAGCGAACGGTTGGCCCCGGTGATGAGTGTGGTGGTCATGCCGTCCACGATGCCCGCCTCGCCGTCGGGTTCCCAGGCACCGGTCGACGGTGGGACCGGCAGTACCAGGACCGCCTGCCCGAACCGGGTGATGATGGTCGCATGAGCGAGTTCGCGGAGGTGTTGCGCGCCTGGCGTGACCGGGTGCGTCCGGCCGAGGTCGGACTGCCGGCGGGGCCGGGCCGGCGCACCGCCGGGCTCCGACGTGAGGAGCTGGCGACCCTGGCCGGGGTCAGCGTCGACCACGTGGTGCGCCTGCAGCAGGGCAGAGCGACGAACCCCTCACCGCAGCTGCTCGGCGCACTCGCGACCGCGCTCCGGCTCACGGAGGCCGAACGCCACCACCTGTTCCGGGTCGCGGGCGCCGCGGTGCCCTCGCGGGGCGAGGTCCCCCGCCACGTCCCGCCCGGCGTGCACCGCATGCTCGACCGACTCGGGGACGTCCCGCTGGCCGTGTTCACGGCGGCGCACGACATCGTGCTGTGGAACGACCTCTGGGCCACGGTCTCCGGCGACCCCGGGCGCTGGACGGGCCTCGAGGCGAACCTCGTGTGGCGGCACTTCACGCAGGGGCACGACGGCGTCGAGTGGGACGACACCCACCAGGAGGACTTCTCGAGCGACCTGGTCGCCGACCTCCGCTCCGCCCTGGGCCGGTACCCGGCGGATCGGCGTCTCGCGGAGCTGGTGGCACGGCTGCGCCGTGCGTCCCCGGAGTTCGAGCGGCGCTGGCACGGTGGGCGCATCGCCGAGCACCGGACCGGTCGCAAGGTCGTGCACACCCCGGTCGGCCCGGTGGAGATCGACTGCGACGTGCTCGGCGTGCCGGGCAGCGACCTGCGGATCGTGGTCTACACGGCGGTGCCCGGCAGCGAGGACGCCGCGAAGCTGGACCTGCTCCGGGTCACGGGGCCGCAGGAGTTCGTGACACCCGGACGCTGAGCACCTCCGCCGCGCCCGCCCCTCGGCGCGCGCGGCGGCGCTCGTCACTCGCCGAAGCCGGAGCGGACGAGCGCGACGAGGGTGTCGACGGCGTCCCGTGCGTCGGGTCCGTCCGCCTCGATCGTCACGGTCGCGCCCTTCGGTAGGGCGAGCGCCATGATCGCGAGGAGGCTCTTCGCGTCGACGCCGTTGACGCGGACGCGCGACTCGTGCTTCGCGGCGGCCTTCACGAACTCGGCCGCGGGCCGGGCGTGCAGGCCGCTCTCGTTGACCAGTTCGACGGTCTCGGTGACCGCCCCGTCGGTCGGATCCGCGTCGTCGACGGGCGCCGTGCCTCCCGGCTGGTCCCCCGTCGGGTCGGAGGCGCTCTCGTCGTCGTCCGCGGACCGTGCGGCCGATGACGCAGCGGCCAGGACGGCGTCGACGTCGCCGCCGGTCTGCGCGGCGACCGCCGCGGCCACCGTGCCCTCGACCAGCGGGGCCTGCGAGACGTGCACCCGGTCGCGGTCGGCCTCGTCGAGGAAGTCCAGTGCGGTGTCGGTGGTCAGGTAGGCGGAGCCGAGGTCGCAGAGCACGACGACGGCGTCCGCCGGCGCGAGCTCCTGGATGCCGTCGGCGATCGCCTCGAAGGACGTCCCGATGCCGCCGTCGTCCGTGCCGCCGGCGGCCACCATCGGGACGTCCGCGGCCATCTGGCGGGCGAGCTCGACGGTGCCGGTCGCGATCGCCGCGCTGTGCGAGACGACCAGGATCCCGACGGTCACGCGGCGTCCACCGCTGCGCGCAGGATGTACGCCGTCGACTGCGCCCCGGGGTCGCGGTGTCCGATCGCCCGCTCCCCGAGGTAGCTGGCGCGGCCCTTGCGGGCGACGAGGGGGTCGGTCGACTCGGCGCCGGTCACGGCGGCGTCGGCGGCGGCCTCGAGCACGCGCTCCGGCCCGTCGCCGGCCGCCGCAGCGGCGGTCGCGGCGTCGACGGCCGCGGACCACGCGTCGACCATCGTCTTGTCGCCGACCTCGGCCTTGCCACGGGAGACGACACCGTCGCGTGCGGCGGTGAGCACGGCCACGAGCGTGTCGGCGTCGAGCTCGGTCGCGTCGCCGGCCGCCTGGGCGGCCTTCAGGTAGGCGGTCCCGAAGAGCGGACCGGCGGCACCGCCCACCGTCGAGATGAGCTTCGTCGCGACGGCCTTGAAGACCGCGCCGGGGGTGTCGAAGGAGCCGCCGTCGACGGTCTCGAGCACGGCGCGGAACCCGCGGTCGAGGTTCTCCCCGTGGTCGCCGTCGCCGATCTCACGGTCGAGCGTGACGAGCTCGGCGCGGTGGTCGTCGATCGTCGCGGCGGTGCGACGCACCCAGTCGATGGCCCATGCGGTGTCGAGCGCCAATTCGTGTTCCTTCCTGGATGGTGGACGGTGGTCAGCGACCCCAGCGCAGCGCCGGGGTCTCCACCGGGGCGTCCCAGAGTGCCGTGAGCTCCTCGTCGAGCACCGTGACGGTGATCGAGAAGCCCGGCATCTCGAGGGACGTGACGTAGTCGCCGACCACGCTACGCGCGACGTGGTGGCCACGGTCCGTGAGGACCTCGGCGGCGCGCCGGTAGACGATGTAGAGCTCGGACAGCGGGGTCCCGCCCATCCCGTTCACGAGGAGCAGCAGCTGCGAGCCCGCAGGCGCGTCGAGGTCGGCGAGCACCGGTTCGAGCACGCGGTCGACGAGCTGGTCGGCCGGAGCCATCGGGATGCGCTCGCGGCCCGGCTCGCCGTGGATGCCGATCCCGAGCTCGACCTCGTCGTCCGCGAGCGTGAAGGACGGCTCCCCCGCGTGCGGGACGGTGCCGGAGCCCAGGGCCAGGCCCATCGACCGTGTGACCTCGTTGACGCGGCGGGCGACCGCCGCGACGGCGTCGAGGTCGTCGCCGCGCTCGGCTGCGGCGCCGGCGCACTTCTCGACCACGACGGTGCCGGCCACGCCGCGGCGTCCTGCCGTGTAGAGCGAGTCCTGCACGGCGACGTCGTCGTCGACGACGACGGACGCGACGCGGATGTCCTCCAGCTCGGCCAGCTCCGCCGCGGTCTCGAAGTTGAGGACGTCGCCGGTGTAGTTCTTCACGATGTGGAGCACGCCCGCTCCCCCGTCCACCGCCTTCGTCGCGGCGACGATGGGGTCCGGGGTCGGACTGGTGAAGACCGGCCCCGGCACGGCTGCGTCGAGCATGCCGTGGCCGATGAACCCGGCGTGGAGCGGCTCGTGCCCGCTGCCGCCGCCGCTCACGATGCCGACCTTGCCGCGGACGGGGGCGTCGGCGCGGTGCAGGTGGATCGGGTCCTCGACCAGGACGACGTGCCCCTCGTGCGCCCGGGCGAACCCACGGACGGTCTCGGTCACGACGTCGTGCGGATCGTTGATGAGCTTCTTCATGACGGGCCTCCACGAGGACGGGGGTCGACCGCGGGCGGATCCACACCGCCGTCGTCGACCGGAGTGCGTTCACCCTACAGCGACCGCCCGTTCGTCTCCGGTGCACATTCGTGCAGGACCATGCTCCCGCGGCCCCGGTGCGGGATGCCGGACCGCACACCGCTCGTGCACGTTCGTGCAGTTTCGCGGACTCGACTCGTTGCGTGATCGCGTCGCGACGATCCGCCTCACTATGCTCGGCCCCAATCACTCGACGGGGAGTGCCGGACGCAGCAGCCACCGGACCCCCACCACTCGCACTGGAGGTCACCGATGGACGGCATCGGCGTCAATTTCATGTCAGAGCTCGTCGGCACGGCGTTGCTCATCATCCTCGGTGGCGGTGTCGTCGCCGCCGTGTCCCTCACGAAGTCCAAGGGCTTCGGCGCCGGCTTCCTCATGGTCACGATCGGCTGGGGCTTCGCGGTCTTCGCCGGCGTCACCGTGTCCTACAGCTCCGGCGGCCAGCTCAACCCCGCGGTCAGCCTCGCGCAGGCGCTGCTCGGCAACATCACCGTCGGCGAGATGTTCCTCTACTGGATCGCCCAGCTCATCGGCGCGATCATCGGTGCCGTCATCGTCTGGCTGGCGTACAAGCAGCACTTCGACGAGGAGCCCGACGCGGCCGCCAAGCTCGGTGTCTTCTCGACCGGCCCGGCCATCCGCAGCTACGGCTGGAACGTCGTCACCGAGGTCATCGGCACCTTCGTGCTCGTGTTCGTCGTGCTCGCCTTCACCAACGGCAAGACCCCGGCCGAGCTCGGTGCCGTCCCCGTCGCCTTCCTCGTGATCGCGATCGGTGTCTCGCTCGGTGGCCCCACCGGCTACGCCATCAACCCGGCGCGTGACCTCGGCCCGCGCATCGCCCACGCGATCCTCCCGATCAAGGGCAAGGGTTCCAGCGACTGGTCCTACGCCTGGGTCCCGGTCGTCGGCCCGCTCGTCGGTGGCGCCCTCGCCGCCGGTGCCTCGACCTTCCTGCTCCCCGTCGTCTCCTGACGACCACCCGTCCACCACACCGAACGCAACCCAAGGAGAACCCATGGCCGACTACATCGTCGCCATCGACCAGGGCACGACCTCGACGCGCGCCATCGTCTTCGACCACTCCGGCTCGATCAAGTCGGTCGGCCAGAAGGAGCACGAGCAGATATTCCCGCGTGCCGGTTGGGTCGAGCACGACCCGGCGGAGATCTGGGACAACACCCGTGAGGTCATCGGCCAGGCCCTGTCCCGCGCCGACATCACCCGCCACGACGTCGCGGCGGTCGGCATCACCAACCAGCGCGAGACCGCCGTGGTCTGGGACAAGAACACCGGCAAGGCCGTCTACAACGCCATCGTCTGGCAGGACACCCGCACGCAGTCGATCGTCGACGAGCTCGCCGACGGTGACACCGACCGCTACAAGGCGATCGTCGGCCTGCCCCTCGCCACGTACTTCGCCGGCACCAAGATCGCCTGGATCCTCGACAACGTCGAGGGTGCGCGCGAGAAGGCCGAGGCGGGTGACCTGCTCTTCGGCACCACCGACACCTGGGTCCTCTGGAACCTGACGGGTGGCACCGACGGCGGCGTCCACAAGACCGACGTCACGAACGCGTCCCGCACGCTGTTCATGGACCTCGAGACGCTCCAGTGGCGCGACGACATCCTGGCCGACTTCGGGGTGCCGAAGTCGATGCTCCCGGAGATCGTCAGCTCCTCCGAGGTCTACGGCCACGTCGAGTCCTCCAGCCTGCTCCGCGAGGTCCCGATCGCCGGCATCCTCGGCGACCAGCAGGCCGCGACCTTCGGTCAGGCCGCGTTCGACCAGGGCGAGTCGAAGAACACCTACGGCACCGGCAACTTCCTCATCTTCAACACGGGCACGGAGATCGTCCGGTCGGAGAACGGGCTGCTCACCACGGTCGGCTACAAGCTCGGCGACCAGGAGACGCACTACGCCCTCGAGGGGTCGATCGCCGTCACGGGCTCGCTCATCCAGTGGCTCCGCGACAACCTCGGCATCATCGGCAGCGCCCCGGAGGTCGAGGCCCTCGCCAAGACCGTCGAGGACAACGGTGGCGTGTACTTCGTCCCGGCGTTCTCGGGCCTGTTCGCGCCGTACTGGCGACCGGATGCCCGCGGTGCCCTGGTCGGCCTGACCCGCTACGTCAACAAGGGGCACATCGCCCGTGCCGCCCTCGAGGCGACGGCGCTGCAGACCCGCGAGGTCCTCGACGCCGTGAACGCGGACTCCGGCGTGGACCTGACCGAGCTCAAGGTCGACGGTGGCATGACGGCCAACGACGCGCTCATGCAGTTCCAGGCGGACATCCTCAACGTGCCGGTCGTGCGTCCGGTCGTCGCGGAGACCACCGCCCTCGGAGCCGCGTACGCCGCCGGTCTGGCCGTCGGGTTCTGGGCGAACCTCGACGAGCTCCGCGCCAACTGGCAGGAGGACCGGCGCTGGGAGCCGCAGCTCGACGACGCCGAGCGCGACCGCCAGCTCCGCCTGTGGAAGAAGGCCGTCACGAAGACCTTCGACTGGGTCGACGAGGACGTGCGCTGACGCGCTGACGAGGTGACCGCACGGAGGCGCGGTGCCGGTCCGACGGGCCGGTGCCGCGCCTCCAGGCCGTTGCGGTGGTGCGTCCGGAGCGGGACCCTCGTGTCCGCCTGCTCGCCACGGGACGCCGCCCGCACGACGAGACGCCCCCGGATCCGGGGGCGTCTCGTCGTCTCCGGTGCGGCTCGCGCCGACGCCGGCGTCCCTCGCGGGGCTGCTCAGGCCGCCGGCGCGGCGCCGACCCAGTCGGCGAGCTTCCGCGCGGCGGCGCCGGAGTCGACGGCCTCGGCTGCGACGGCGAGCTGCTCGCGGAAGCGCTGCAGGATCGGTCGGTCCGCCTGCTCGGGGTCCTCGGCGAGGCGGAAGGACACCAGGCCGGCGGCGGCGTTGAGCAGCACGATGTCGCGGACCGGACCGGTCTCACCCGCCAGCACGCGGTGCACGACGGCGGCGTTGTGCTCCGGGTCGCCGCCGAGCAGGTCCTCGGTGCGCGCGCGGGCGATCCCGAGGTCGCGCGGGTCGAGGTCGTGCTCGGTGACGCGGCCGCCCGTGACCTCCCAGATGTGGGAGTGGCCCGTCGTGGTCAGCTCGTCGAGGCCGTCGTCGCCGCGGAACACGAGCGCCGTCGCGCCGCGGGTCTGGAAGACACCCGTGATGATCGGGACGAGCTCGAGCTGTGCGACGCCCACGGCGTTCGCCTCGCACCGTGCCGGGTTCACCAGCGGGCCGAGGAAGTTGAAGACCGTCGGCACCCCGATCTCGCGCCGGACCGGTGCCGCGTGCGCGAAGCCGGGGTGGAACGCGCTCGCGAACGCGAACGTCAGACCGACACGCCGGAAGGTGTCCGCGACACGCGCGGCGTCCATCGTGAGGTCGAGTCCGAGCGCAGCGAGCACGTCGCTCGAGCCGGACTTCGACGAGCTCGCGCGGTTGCCGTGCTTGACGACCGGCACGCCCGCGGCCGCGATGACGATCGCGGCCATCGTCGAGACGTTGACGGTGCCGACGACGTCGCCGCCGGTGCCCACGATGTCGAGCGCCATCGGGTCGACGTCCAGCGGGACGGCGGCGTCGAGGATGGCGTCACGGAAGCCCACGACCTCGTCGACGGTCTCCCCCTTGGCCCGGAGCGCGACCGCGAAGGCCGCGATCTGTGCGGCGGTCGCACGTCCCTGGACGATCTCCTCCATGGCCCACGTGGACTGCCTGATCGAGAGGTCCTCGTGCGCCATGAGCGCGCTGATCACTGCAGGCCAGGAGAGTGCGTGGGACATGGCTCGATCGTACTGAGTTCGAACGACCCGCCAGTGTCCTGCGAAAACACTGTCAGTGGTTTCGGCCATAATGGAGGACGTGACTAGCACCCCTCTCTCCAGATCCGCCAGCGGTCCGGTCCTGAACAGGCCGAACGCCGTTGCCGTGGGGACGATCGTGTGGCTGGGCAGCGAGGTCATGTTCTTCGCCGGCCTGTTCGCGATCTACTTCACCCTGCGCAGCACCTCGCCCGAGCTCTGGGCGACCGAGACCGCCAAGCTCGAGGTGCCGTTCGCCTCGGTGAACACGATCATCCTGGTGCTGTCCAGCTTCGCCTGCCAGTTCGCGGTGTTCGCCGCGGAGCGCTTCCAGGTGCACCGCACGAGCTGGAACCCGAAGGACTGGGGCATGACGGAGTGGTTCTTCGTCACGTACTGCATGGGCGCGATCTTCGTCTGCGGCCAGATCTTCGAGTACGCGAACCTCTGGCACGAGGGCGTGACGCTCTCGTCGAGCGCCTACGGTTCCGCGTTCTACATGACCACCGGCTTCCACGGCCTGCACGTCACGGGTGGTCTCATCGCCTTCCTCCTGACCCTCGGCCGCGGCTTCGCCGCCAAGAACTTCGGGCACAAGGAGGCGACCACCGCGATCGTCGTGTCGTACTACTGGCACTTCGTCGACGTGGTCTGGATCGGCCTCTTCGCTGTCATCTACCTTCTCAAGTAGGAACTGGACACCCCCCACCGCATGTTCACCAGAAGCAAGTCCAAGAAGGGCCGCCGTTCCCCGATGGCGACCGTCTCGCTCATCGTCGTCGGTCTCATGACCACCGGCGGTGCGTACGCGCTGTTCAGCTCGACGGCCAACGCCGACGACAGCACCACCTCCGCGGTGTCCAGCCAGTCCAAGGTCAACGAGGGCGAGAAGCTCTTCGCCTCGAACTGCGCCACCTGCCACGGTCTCGACGCGCAGGGCACCGGCGAGGGTCCGTCCCTCATCGGTGTCGGCGCCGCGTCGGTCGACTTCCAGGTCGGGACCGGTCGCATGCCGATGGCCGCGCAGGGCCCCCAGGCCGAGGAGAAGCCCGCCCAGTTCACGGACGAGCAGATCGACGCGATGGGCGCCTACGTCGCGTCGCTCGGCCCCGGCCCGTCGATCCCCTCCTCCGACCTCACGAACGGTGGCGGTGACGCTGCCGAGGGTGCCGAGCTCTTCCGCATCAACTGCGCGATGTGCCACAACGTGGCCGGCGCCGGTGGTGCGCTGACCGAGGGCAAGTACGCCCCGAACCTGCAGTCGGTCTCCGGCAAGCACATCTACGAGGCCATGGTCACGGGCCCGCAGAACATGCCGGTCTTCAACGACCTCAACCTGACGCCGGAGCAGAAGGCCGACATCATCACGTACCTCAAGTACGTGCAGGACAACAAGTCGCCGGGCGGGTTCGCCCTCGGCTCCCTCGGCCCGGTGGCAGAGGGTCTGTTCATCTGGATCTTCGGACTCGGCGCGGTCGTCGCGATGACCGTCTGGCTGACCGCGAAGTCCAACTGATCGTCCGTGTCGAACGACACTGAAGGGAACACCATGGCAGAGCACGACGACGAGGCAGTGAACTCGTCCTCGGCTGTCGAGAAGCACGGCGCGACCAGCACGTCGGCCGGGATCGCGGTCGTCCCCGCGGACCCGTTCGAGAACCCGGGTGAGCCGCCGCACCGCGCGCGCCGCACCGATGTCGACCCGAAGAAGCAGCGTCTGGCCGAGCGTCAGGTCGCCACGTTCTTCTACCTGTCCATCGTGGGCAGCGTCCTCGCGATCGCCGCGTACATCGCCTTCCCGATCGACCCCGAGGACTTCGGCACGGTCCGTGCCGGCAACCTCTGGCTCGGTCTGGCGATCGCCCTGGCCTTGCTCGCGCTGGGCCTCGGCGCCGTCTACTGGTCGAAGTCGCTCGTCGTGGACCGCGAGATCACGGAACTGCGTCACAGCACCCGTGGCACCGACGCGACCCGTGCCAAGGCGGTCGAGGCGTTCCAGCTCGCCGACAAGGAGTCCGGGTTCAGCCGTCGCAAGCTGATCCGCAACTCGATGATCGGTGCCCTGGTGGCCTTCCCGCTGCCCGGTGTCGTCCTCGTCCGTGACTTCGCCCCGGCGGAGGACCCGAACGAGCTCCTGCGCCACACCTTCTGGAAGTCCGGCATGCGCCTGACGAAGGACCCGACGGGACTGCCGATCAAGGCGTCGGACGTCACCATCGGTTCGGTCTTCCACGTCATCCCGGACGGCATGCTCGACTCCGAGCACATGCTCGAGGAGAAGGCCAAGGCCTCCGTCCTCCTCATGCGTCTCGACCCGAAGGACCTCAACCCCTCCGCGGGGCACGAGGACTGGGGCTACGACGGCATCGTCGCCTACTCCAAGATCTGCACCCACGTCGGGTGCCCGGTCGCGCTCTACGAGCAGCAGACGCACCACCTGCTGTGCCCGTGCCACCAGTCGACGTTCGACGTCTCGAACAACTGCGAGGTCATCTTCGGCCCGGCTGCACGTCCCCTCCCCCAACTTCCGATCGCGATCGACGACGACGGCTACCTGGTCGCACAGAGCGACTTCCACGAGCCGGTCGGACCGTCCTTCTGGGAGCGTGAACGCTGATGACCAGCACCACCACCACGAGCGCGCCGGCCACGGCCACACGGCCCGAGCCGACGCGCGGGTCCCGACTCATCGGGGCCACCGCCAACTACATCGACGAGCGCACGAGCATCTCGGGTCTGGTGAAGGAGGTCGGGCGCAAGATCTTCCCCGACCACTGGAGCTTCATGCTCGGCGAGGTCGCGCTGTACAGCTTCGTCGTCGTCCTGCTGTCGGGGACCTTCCTGACGTTCTTCTTCCAGGCGTCGATGACCGAGGTCGTCTACAACGGCTCGTACGTCCCGCTCAAGGGCGTCGAGATGTCGACCGCGCTGCAGTCCACCCTGAACATCTCGTTCGACATCCGCGGTGGTCTGTTCGTCCGACAGATCCACCACTGGGCCGCCCTGCTGTTCGTCGCCTCGGTGATGCTGCACATGGCCCGCGTGTTCTTCACCGGTGCCTTCCGCAAGCCGCGTGAGCTCAACTGGGTCTTCGGCTTCGTGCTCTGGGTCCTGGCCATGGCCGAGGGCTTCACCGGCTACTCGCTCCCCGACGACCTGCTCTCCGGCAACGGCCTGCGCATCATCGTCGGCATGATCGAGGGCGTCCCGGTGATCGGCGTGTGGATCGCCTACCTGCTGTTCGGTGGCGAGTTCCCGGGCACCGACATCGTCGGCCGCCTCTACACGCTGCACATCCTGCTGCTCCCGGCGATCCTCGTCGCGGTGCTCGGTGTCCACCTCGTGCTCGTCGTCATCAACAAGCACACGCAGTTCGCGGGCCCCGGCAAGACCAACGAGAACGTCGTCGGCGTCCCGATCCTCCCGGCGTTCGCCGCGAAGGCCGGTGGCTTCTTCTTCATCGTCGCGGGCATCCTCGCCCTCATCGCGTCGCTGTTCACGATCAACCCGATCTGGAACTACGGCCCATACGACCCCTCCCCCGTGTCCGCCGGTACCCAGCCCGACTGGTACATCGGCTTCGCGGACGGTGCGCTCCGTCTGGTGCCGCCGCACTGGGAGGTCGTGTGGTTCGGCTACACGGTGTCGTTCAACATCCTCGTCCCGATCGCCGTCCTCATGGCGCTCATCATCGCGATGTTCGCCTACCCGTTCCTCGAGGCGTGGGTCACGGGCGACAAGCGTGAGCACCACCTGGCCGACCGTCCGCGCAACGCTCCGACCCGCACCGCCTTCGGTGCCGCGGGCATCACGCTCTACGCGTCGCTCTGGGCCGCTGCCTCGTCGGACATCATCGCGACGCACTTCATGGTGTCGATCGAGCACGTGATCCACGTCATCCAGGCCACGACGGTCCTCGGTCCGTTCGTCGCCTTCTGGATCACGAAGCGTGTCTGCCTGGCGCTGCAGAAGAAGGACCGCGAGATCGTCCTGCACGGCTACGAGTCGGGTCGCATCGTCCGGCTCCCGCACGGCGAGTACATCGAGGTGCACGAGCAGCTCGACGAGTACGAGCGCTGGAAGCTCCTGCAGTTCAACGAGTACAAGCCGCTCATGGTCCGTCCGGACGCCAAGGGTCGGATCACCGGTGTGCAGAAGGTCCGTGCCAACCTGTCCCGCTTCTTCTTCGAGGACCGCATCGCGCCGGTCACGAAGGCCGAGCTCGAGGCAGCGCACGCCGCGCACCACGGCCCGGAGCTGGAGGGCGACCACCAGGCCCAGGCCCCCGCGCTGGGCGCAGCCAACCACTAGGTTCCTCGGCAAGAACGAACGAGCCCCTCGACCACACCGTGGTCGGGGGGCTCGTTCGTCCGCCTGTTCCGGAGCAGACTCGCCACTCCCGGTTCACCGTGCATTCAGAGTGGCGTGCTGGACTCGTCCTCGACGGTGTGGCAACGTGTTGCACCACGCATCCGCCAACGGAACGAGAGACCGATGGACAGCCGGACGGCCGAACACCCCAGGCCGAACCACTTCCTCCTCCACCTCAGCGACACCCACCTCGTGGCGGGCGACGGCGCGCTCTACGGCGACGTCGACTCCGCAGCACGGCTCTCGGCGATCGTCGCCGACATCGAGGCCTCCGGCACCCACCCGGAGGCCATCGTCGTCACCGGCGACGTCGCCGACAAGGGCGAGGCCGGTGCCTACGTCCGGATCCGCGACATCGTCGAGCCGGCTGCCCGCCGGATCGGCGCGCAGGTCATCTGGGCCATGGGGAACCACGACGAGCGCGGTGCCTTCCGCCAGGAGCTCTTCGGGCTGCAGCCGACCGATCGTCCGGTCGACTTCGTCTACGACGTGAACGGCCTCCGCGTGATCACCCTCGACACGAGCGTGCCGGGGGCACACCACGGCGAGGTCTCCCCCGCGCAGCTCGACTGGCTCGCCGAGGTGCTGTCCGAGGCGGCGCCGCACGGCACGATCCTCGCCATGCACCACCCGCCCGTGCCGAGCGTGCAGGACCTCGCCGTCCTCGTCGAACTGCGCGACCAGGCGGCCCTCGCGGAGGTGATCGAGGGATCGGACGTCATCTCGATCATCGCCGGACACCTGCACTACTCGACGAGCGCCGTGTTCGCGGGCGTGCCCGTGTCCGTTGCGAGTGCCACCTGTTACACGCAGGACCTCACGGAGTACCAGGGCGGTACACGGGGGCAGGACGGCGCGCAGTCGTTCAACCTCGTCCACGTGTACGGGAACAACGTCGTGCACTCGGTGGTGCCGATCGGCCACTACTCCACGGTCGGCGAACCGGTGTCGTCGGAGCAGACGGAGGCGCGTCTCGCTGCGGCCGGCATCACCATCGCCCCGGCCGTCGAGCCGGCGCCCGTCACCTCGAGCATCCCGGTCTTCACCCTCGACACGGTGCCCACCTCCCCCGTCCGTCGCTGAGGCCACTCCTGCCCGCCGAGCGAGCACGACATGCCGCGCGCCGGTCGTCCGCCGGGCACGACTCGTCGCGCCCGCGCGCCCAGCGCGGCAGGAATGGCCCGCTCGCTCGGAGGCGCCAGGGCTGGCCCGCCCGCCGCACCGACAGTGCCGTCATCGGCCCGCTCGCCGCCACGAGGGAGACCGTGCCGGACGCCCCTGCTGGGGACTACTGCGCGTCCTGCTCCCACGGCGCCGGGAACGGGAAGTACTTCTCGAGGAAGTCCGTCACGCGCCGCGTGCGCTCGTCGTCGGAGACCTCCGGGAAGCTCCCGTCGTTCAGGCAGAAGAAGTCGACGTTCCGCTTCTTGAGCAGGTCCTCCAGCGCCTTCAGCCCGGACTGCATGGTCGTGTCGACGTAGCGCACCGGAGCGTTCTCCTGCACGATCGCCCGACCGGTGAGCAGCGCGTAGTAGTGGTACAGGGAGTTCGTCACGGAGATGTTCTCGGCCGCGCGGAACCGCGATGCCATCGTCGCGCGGAACTCGTCCGCGAACTCGTGCTCCATCTCGGTCATGATCGAGGCGCGCAGCGGTGTGGGCGCGTGCTCGAGGTGCCGTGTGGTCACCGCGCCGAAGCGCTGCTGCAGCAGGCGACGGTTGACGCGGGCGGAGTTCTCGAACCCGCTCCGTGCCGGGTTGTTCGTCCCGAGCCCGATGCGGGTGGTCGCGAGGATGAACTTCGACACCGACCCCGGGCTGAAGAACACCGAGGGCTCGACCATCCGTCCGAAGAACATGTCGTCGTTCGAGTAGATGAAGTGCTCGCTGATGCCCGGGATGTGGTGCAGCTGCGACTCGACGGCCTGCGAGTTGTGCGTCGGGAGCACCGAGGGGTCTGCGAAGAACTCCTCGCTCCGGACGATCCGGACCTTCGGGTGGTCGGCGAGCCACGCGGGCGCCGGCGAGTCCGTGGCGATGTAGATCTGGCGGATCCACGGCGCGAAGGTGTGGACGGAGCGCAGCGCGTACTTCAGCTCGTCGATCTGTCGGAAGCGCGCCGGAGCGTCGTCGCCCTCCCCCAGCACGGCGTTCGCCTGCGCGGCCTGACGTGCGCGCTGGTACTCGATCGCGTTGCCGTCGACCCACGAGAAGACGATGTCGATCGGGAACCGGATGTCCGACACGTGGTCGTCGAACATGTGCTCGACGGTGCGCCAGGTGCGGCCGTAGCGTTCGATGTCGACGAGCTCGAACTCCTCGACGGGGAGACTGCGGCGCATCAGGGCGTTCTCGACGGGGGCGAGCACCTCGGTGTCGGTCACGCGCCAGAACTCGAGCTGCACGCTCGTCTCGGCGCCGTAGCGGAGGCGTCCCATCGGCTCGAGCCGGGGTCGGAAGAGCCGGAGCACCGGCTCGTCCACCGATCCGAGACCGTCGTCGAGCACGAGCACGGCGGGCTGTCCCGGCGGCTTCGCGTAGAACGGCTCGTTGACCGCGGCGGCCATGATCGCGCTCTCGGCACGCTGCCGGTCGCGCTCGTCGACCGCGACGACCGGACGTCGGTCGTTGCCGCGGATGAGCAGGTGGTCGACGTCGCCGGCGGTGAGCGCGTCGTCGAGGAACAACAGGTCCTCGATCATCGACTGCTGGGGCGTCAGGTGCCCGTTGACCAGGGTCAGGCGTCCCTTGCGGACGACGACGTCAGGTCGGTCGAGACCGCCGGAGGACGGTCGAGGGTTCAGCAGAGGACTCTCGGTCGCCGGCTCGGTCTCGTGGCTCATCCATGCCCTTCGCATCGCATCAGCCGGGCCCTGTGCCCGACTCCTGCGATCCTACCGTCCGGCGGGCGCGCGCGAGCGCCGCGCGGTCACGGTCGGGAGGCGCGCCCCGCGTCCGTCCCGCGCGGCACCTTGACGGCGATGCCGGTCAGGATGAAGGCCGCGGCAGCGACGAGCTGGAGGCCCGCCCAGACCTGGCCGGGGATCGGCACGATCACGACGGGGTTCCAGCACACCACGATCGCGGCCGTGAGCGCGACGGCCCACCAGGAGCGGCCCCGGACGGCGAAGACGAGCACGATCAGCGCGAGCACCGTCACGCCCCACCGGACGAAGACGAAGCCCGAGGAGTCGAGGACCGCGACGAAGGCGATGAGGACGACCGCGGCGAGCAGCGAGGGCGCGAGTGCCGGGCGCGTGAAGGGCGGCATCCCGTCGGCCGACGCCACGGTGGTCGCCGGGCGCTCGTCGGGGCGGTGCGTCGGCACCCCCTGCAGCGACGAGCCTGCGGGCGGCCGACCCTTCCGTGCCATCAGGCGCCGGCCTCCTCGAGGTCGATCGCCTGGATCGGACGGGACATCGGCGGCAGCCCGCGGACGCGCTCGAGCGCCGGGACGAGCTCGTCGACGACCGCGCGGTAGCCGTCGGCGGTGAGGTGCAGGCCGTCCTCGGTGTAGCGGTCGGCGAGGTGGTCGTCCTCCGCGAGGGCCGGCCAGAGGTCGAGGTACTGGGCGTGGCAGGTGGCGACGAACTGGCGGAGGTGCCGGTTCGCCTCCTCGATCTTGGCGCACCAGTCGGCCTGGCGGGGCAGGATCGACACCAGCAGCAGACGGACGCCGGGGAGCTCGCGGCGGAGCGTCACCAGGATCGACTCGACGCCGCGGACGACGTGCTCGACGCTCGACCGGTGGTTCCCGAAGTCGTTCGTCCCGATGAGCAGCACGATCACCTCGGGCTGCTCGGCGATCACGGCGTCGAGTCGCGTGAGCACCCCGTCGGTGGTGTCGCCGCCGACGCCCTGGTTGCTCGTGCGCTCGCCCGGGAGCCACTGGTCCCAGGAACCCTGCTCGGTGATGCTGTCGCCCAGGAACAGGACGGTGGGGTGTTCGGTGGTCATGCTGCCTCCTCGTGTACCGGTTCCTGCGGCCCATTCTGCTGGGTCCAGTTCCGCCCCGTCGACTCCGTGTGCTGCGACTCGCGCTCCGCCGCCGCCGTGATGCGTTCGACCATGCCGGGGAAGATGATGCCGTGGAAGGGCAGGATGCCGTACCAGTACAGGCGTCCGGGCAGTCCCTGGGGGAAGTAGATCGCCCGCTGGTGGTAGTCGCTGCCGCCGTCGTCGCTCGGGGTGACCCGCATCTCGAGCCAGGCGCGTCCCGGCGACTTGAACTCGGCGCGGAGCCGCAGGTAGCGCCCGCGTTCGAGCCGCTCCACCCGCCACCAGTCGAGTGCATCGCCCTGCTCCAGGCGGTGGGGGTCGCGTCGACCGCGGTTCAGGCCGACCCCGCCGGCGACCTTGTCCATCCACCCGCGTGCCACCCACGCCAGGGGGAAGGAGTACCAGCCGTTCTCACCGCCGATCGACTCCACGACGCGCCAGACGTCGTCCGCGCTCGCACTCGAGTGCCGCTTCCGGTCGTCGACGTAGACGGTGTGCCCGGCCCACTCCGGATCGCTCGGCAGCGGGTCCGCCGGGGTGGAGGAGAGCGTGGCGCTGCGCCAGCTCGTCTGCACCTCGCCCTTCCGCATCTTCGTCAGGGCCAGCCGGACGGCACGGCGGTAGGAGGTGAGTCCGCCCTCCGGACGCGGGACGTACCGGTCGATGTCGTGCTCGCGTTGCACGCACTCGAACTGGAGCGACTCGATGATCGGTGTCGCGAG
Organism: Curtobacterium sp. BRD11; assembly: GCF_031844345.1. Lineage (NCBI taxonomy): Bacteria > Bacillati > Actinomycetota > Actinomycetes > Micrococcales > Microbacteriaceae > Curtobacterium > Curtobacterium sp. BRD11. Next base: position 555,631 of record NZ_JAUZUZ010000001.1, on the reverse strand, counting down.
CTTCCGCGGGATCGGCGTCACGATGTTGAACCAGTGTGCGGAGAGACCAGGGGTCAGCACGGGCAGCACGGTGAAGCGGCGCTGCGGCAGCTTCGCCTCGACCGCGTAGCCGTTCAGCATCTGCCCGTACTTGAGGACGTCGGGACCACCGATGTCGAACGTCCGGTTGACGTCGGCGGGGATGCCGAGCGCCTCGACGAGGTAGTAGAGGACGTCACGGACGGCGATCGGCTGGATGCGGTTGCGGACCCAGCGGGGTGCCGGCATCCAGGGCAGGACGTCCGTCACGTGGCGGATCATCTCGAACGAGGTGCTCCCCGAGCCGATCACGACACCGGCCTGGTAGGCGATCGTCGGCACGCCGGAGGCCAGGAGCACGTCCCCGACCTCCTTCCGGCTCCGGAGGTGCTTCGACAGCTCGCCGTCGGGGTGCAGTCCGCCCAGGTAGACGAAGCGGCGCACACCGGCGTCGTGGGCCTCGCGCGCCATCGTCTCGACGGCGTCCCGCTCGGCCTGCTCGAAGTCGCCGTCGGCACCCATCGCGTGCGCGAGGTAGTAGACGGCCTCGACGCCCTGGACGGCGGACCGGACCGCCTCGGCGTCCTGCAGGTCGCCCTCGGCGACCTCGACGTCGTCGTGCCAGGGCACGTCCTGGAGCTTCCGCGGCGTGCGGACGAAGACACGGACGTCGTGCCCGGCCTCGAGGAGGCGGGGGACGAGTCGTCCGCCGATGTACCCGGTCGCACCGGTGACGAGGACCTGCATGGAGGGCACGGTACGCGCGTCGCCTCCGGGTAGGCTTTCCGGGTGGACAACGCAGCGATCCCCGCACACCAGGACCGGGCCGACCAGCACGAGCTCGGCGCCGACGCCGTGCGCGCCCTCATCGACCACGCGATCCTGAAGCCCGAGCTCACGCGTGCCGACGTCGATGCGCAGCTCGACGAGGCCGCGGCGCACCGGGTCTTCAGCGTCTGCGTCCGTCCGAGCGACGTCGCGCACGCCGTGGAGCGCCTGCAGGGCACCGGGGTGGGCGTCGGCACCGTGATCGGGTTCCCGCACGGCACCACGACCACCGCCGCGAAGGTCGCCGAGTCGCTGCAGGCCCTGGCCGACGGCGCCTTCGAGCTCGACATGGTGCAGAACGTCGGCGCAGCGCGCTCCGGTGACTGGGCCCGGGTCGAGCAGGACGTCCGTGCGGTCGTCGACGCCGCCGGGGACACCGTGGTGAAGGTCATCCTCGAGACCGCGTTCCTGACCGACGACGAGATCGTCGCCGCATCGCGAGCGGCCCAGCGCGCCGGCGCGGCCTTCGTGAAGACGTCGACCGGGTTCGCCGGCGGCGGCGCGACGGCCGAGCACATCCGACTGATGCGGGACACCGTCGGTCCCGACACGGGTGTCAAGGCATCCGGCGGCGTCCGCGGTCTCGACACGCTGCTCGAGATGGTCCGCGCGGGTGCCGACCGCATCGGCACGAGCGCCTCGGCACGCATCCTCGACGAGGTCGCACACCGGGCGTCCACCGGAACCGCGTCGGCACTCGGCGACGACACCTCCTCCTACTGACGTCTCGGCCGCCCGCGCACGCGAGCGGCCCCACCCTGGCCCGGACGGACCGACCCGGTCCGTCCGGACGCCCGGACCAGCAACGACCGACCCGACCACACCGCCGGGGCCGGCTCGCACCGACGCGAGGTCACGTCGTCACGGTGAGCCGGGCCTCCAGACCGCCGCATCGGAGCGCGCATGTCCAGCACCGCACCCCTGTCCCCCTCGTCCGCGATCGCGCTGGCCGTCGATCTCGGCGGCACCAAGGTCGAGGCGGCCCTCGTCACCGACCAGGGCGTCGTCCTGCCCGGCACCCGGCACCGGCAGCCCACCGGACCGTTGCGGAGTGCGGACGAGCTGCAGGCGGCGGTCGACCAGGTCGTGACGGCGACCCTCGCGACGCTGCCGGCGGACGCCCGGCTCGTCGGCGTGGGCGTCGGCGCGGCCGGTCCGGTCGACGAGGAGCACGGCCTCGTCTCGCCCCTGAACATGCCGGTGTGGCGCGGGTGGCCGCTCCGCGACCGGGTCGCGGCCCTGGTCCCCGAGGGGGTGCCGGTGACGCTCCGGATGGACGGGCTCGCCATCACCCTGGCCGAGCACTGGGTCGGTGCGGCGCAGGGCTCGGACCACGTCATGGGGATGATCGTGTCGACGGGCGTCGGCGGCGGTCTCATCCTGCACGGGCGCACGGTGAGCGGACCCACCGGCAACGCCGGACACATCGGCCACGTCGAGTGCGGCGGCTTCGACGACCCGTGCGCCTGCGGCGGTACCGGCTGTCTCGAGGCGGTCGCCAGCGGGCCGAAGACCGTCGCCTGGGCGCAGCGACAGGGCTTCGCCGGGAGCACCGGCGAGGAGCTCTCCGCCGCGTACGCGGCCGGCGACGAGATCGCGGTGGCGGCGGTCCGGCGGAGCGGGCGGGCGCTCGGACAGGCCGTCGCGGCGGCGACGAGCCTGGTGGACCTCGAGGTCGTGGCGATCGGCGGCGGCTTCTCGCACGTGACGCCGGACCTGTTCGAGTACGCCCGCAAGGCGGTGGCCGAGCGGGTCGAGTTCGGCTTCGTGACGAAGGTCCGGATCGTGCCGACCGCGCTGTCCCAGGACGGGCCGCTCATCGGGGCGGCAGCGCTCGTCCACCGCGCCGACGTACTGCGCTGACGCGACACGGGCACCCGGGCACCCGGGCACACGTGCCCGTTCACGGGCGCGCGCTCGTGCTGGGCGCGGGACCGCGGTCGCGGTCGCGATCACGGCTACGCTCGCAGCGCCGAGGCCGACGTCCTCTCCACAGGGCCGACCGCGGTGATCGTCCGTCCGGCAGGATGAGCGGGTGCCGACGCCCCGCCTGCTGACCAGCGACGACTGGCCGGAGACGGAGCTCCGCGCTGCGGTGCTCGCCGGCGAGCTCGTCCCCGTCGGGTGGTGCTGGGCCTCCCCCGCGGAACCGCAGACGCCCGCACTCCGCGCCGCCGCGCACGCGTGGCGCGTGCCCGACGAGCGTGTGGTGGTGAGCGGGCGGTCCGCTGCCTGGATCTGGGGTGCGACGTCGCGTCCGCCCTCGCCGGTCGAGGTGAGTGTCCCGCCGACCGTCCGCATCCGTGTCGACCCCGACGTGCGGCTGCGCGAGGTCCGGCTCCCCGCCGAGGACACCGTGCTGGTGGGCCCGATCCGGGTGACCTCGCCGGAGCGCACCGCGGTCGACCTGCTCCGCGCCCCCGGCGCGTTCGACGCGTCCGCGCGCGATGCCCTGCGCGGCCTCGTGGCGATCGGGGTGGTGCGGGTCGACGAGGTCCGGCGCCGCCTGGCAGCGCTCGGGACGATCCCCATGGTGCGGCAGGCGGCCCGGCGTCTCGACCAGGCGATCGCCGCGTCACCCGATCAGGCGCCCGCCGGGGTCAGCCCGCGCTGACCCGGTACACGTCGTAGACCGCGTCGATCCGCCGCACGGCGTTCAGCACCCGGTCGAGGTGCGTCGTGTCGCCCATCTCGAACACGAACCGGCTGAGCGCCAGGCGGTCCGAGGACGTCGACACCGTCGCGGACAGGATGTTCACGTGGTGGTCGGTCAGGACGCGTGTGACGTCGCTGAGCAGCCCGGAGCGGTCGAGCGCCTCGATCTGGATCTGCACGAGGAACACCGACTTCGACGACGGGGCCCACTCGACCTCGATCATCCGGTCGGGCTCGTTCATCAGTGACTTCACGTTCGTGCACGACGCCTGGTGCACGGAGACGCCCTGACCGCGGGTGATGAAGCCCACGATCTGGTCGCCGGGCACCGGCGTGCAGCACTTCGCGAGCTTCACCAGGATGTCGGGCGCGCCGCGGACGAGCACACCGCTGTCGCTGTTCCGGAGCTGGCGGCTCGTGACCTGTCGCGGGAAGGCGAGCTCGGGCTCGTCCGTCTCGGCCTCGGTCTGCACGTTGCCGAGCACCTTCTCGATGACGGACTGCGTGGACACGTGGCCCTCGCCCACCGCCGCGTAGAGCGCGGAGACGTCGTCGTACCGCATCGACGAGGCGACCTCGGCGATGGAGTCCTGGCTCATGATGCGCTGCAGCGGGAGGTTCTGCTTGCGCATCGCCCGGGCGATCGCGTCACGGCCCTGCTCGATGGCCTCTTCGCGGCGTTCCTTGGTGAACCACTGCTTGATCTTGTTGCGGGCACGGGGGCTGCGGACGAACGTCAGCCAGTCCTGGCTCGGGCCGGAGTCCGGGTTCTTCGAGGTGAAGATCTCGACGACGTCACCGCTCGACAGCGTGCTCTCGAGCGGGACGAGGCGCCCGTTTACCTTGGCACCCATCGTGCGGTGCCCGATCTCGGTGTGGACCGCGTAGGCGAAGTCGACCGGAGTCGCACCGGCGGGCAGGCCGATGACCTTGCCCTGCGGGGTGAAGACGTACGTCTCCTTGGCGCCGATCTCGTAGCGGAGCGAGTCGAGGAACTCGCCCGGATCGCTCGTCTCGGCCTGCCAGTCGGTGATGTGGGCGAGCCACGCCATGTCCTGGTCGTCGGTGGTCGAGGAGGCGTCGACGTCCCGTCCCTGGGCACGCTGCTTGTACTTCCAGTGCGCCGCGACACCGAACTCGGCACGCTGGTGCATCTCGTGCGTGCGGATCTGGATCTCCACGGCACGGCCCTGCGGTCCGAGCACCGTCGTGTGCAGGGACTGGTACAGGTTGAACTTCGGCGTCGCGATGTAGTCCTTGAAGCGACCGGGCAGCGGGGTCCACCGAGCGTGCACGGAGCCGAGCATCGCGTAGCAGTCGCGGACGGTCGGCACGAGCACGCGGATGCCGACCAGGTCGTAGATCTCGTCGAACTCGCGCCCGCGCACGATCATCTTCTGGTAGATCGAGTAGTACTGCTTCGGCCTGCCCATGACCTCGCCGCGGACCTTCGCGGCCTTCAGGTCCTTCTTGAGCGTGCCGATCACGTTCTGCACGAACTGCTCGCGCTTCGGCTGCCGTTCCTTGACCAGGCTGTCGATCTCGACGTACAGCTTCGGGTGCAGGACCGCGAACGACAGGTCCTCGAGCTCCAGCTTGATCATCTGGATGCCGAGCCGGTGCGCCAGGGGCGCGTAGATCTCGAGCGTCTCCTTGGCCTTGCGCGACGCGGACGCGGACTCCACGAAACCCCAGGTGCGCGCGTTGTGCAGGCGGTCGGCGAGCTTGATGACGAGGACGCGGATGTCCTTCGACATCGCGATGACCATCTTGCGCACGGTCTCGGCCTGCGCGCTGTCGCCGTACTTGACCTTGTCGAGCTTGGTGACACCGTCGACGAGCATCGCGATCTCGTCGCCGAAGTCCGCGCGCAGCTGGTCGAGCTGGTAGTCGGTGTCCTCGACCGTGTCGTGCAGGAGCGCCGCGGCGATCGTGATCGTGCCGATCCCGAGGTCGGCGAGGATCTGCGCGACCGCGACCGGGTGGGTGATGTACGGCTCGCCGGACTTCCGCTTCTGGCCGTCGTGGGCGCGTTCGGCCACCGAGTACGCCCGCTCGATGAGCGTGACGTCGGCCTTCGGGTGGTGCGACCGGACGGTACGGATGAGCGTGTCGACCGCCCCTGCGGGCTGCGCCCGCGAGAAGAGGCGCGGCAGCAGCGACCGCAGGGAACCGAGGTTGCCGGTGGTCGTCGCGTTCAGCGGACTGGAGGGCCGCGGCGCGGACCCGGGACGGCTCGCGCCGGGCGTGGGCGCACCCTGCGACGAGGACTCACGGGTGTCCGTCATGATGCGCCTCCTGCGACCGGTGTCCGGGTACGGTCTGGCAAGCCTACGCGCGTCCGATCAGTGCTCGTGACGCGGTTCGCCCTGGGCGTCGCCGAACGATCCGGCGCGCACGACCGGCTCGCCCGCCTGCTCCCAGGCGACCATGCCGCCGGTCAGGTTCACCGCCGGCACCCCGGACTGCTCGAGGGCGGCGACGACCCGCGCGGAGCGGGCGCCGGAGTGGCAGACGACGATGGCGGGCTGGTCACCGCCGTCGATCTCCTGCCAGCGGGCCACGAGCTCGGACATCGGGACGAGCGTCGCCTCCGGGGCGTGCACCTCGTCCCACTCCCCCTGCTCGCGCACGTCGAACAACCGCGCGCCTCCGTCGAGCCGACGTCGGGCCTCGGCCACGTCGACGTCGTGCACCTCGACCGCCATCAGGCGACCTCGGCCGCGGCGTCGACCTCGCGCTGGCGCTTCTCGGCCGCCCGCGTCTTCTTCGCGTCGGCCTCCTTGACCTTGGGCTCGTTCTCGCGGAGGTGCGCGTACATCGGCGACGCGATGAAGATCGTCGAGTAGGTGCCGACGATGATGCCGATGAACAGTGCCAGCGAGATGTCCCGCAGGGTGCCGGCGCCGAGCACGTACGACCCGATGAAGAGGATCGCCGCGACCGGCAGGAGCGCCACGACCGAGGTGTTGATCGACCGGACGAGCGTCTGGTTCACGGCGAGGTTCACCGACTGCACGAAGGTGCGGTGCGACTCCTGCGACGTGTTCTCGCGCACCTTGTCGAACACCACGACGGTGTCGTACAGCGAGTACCCGAGGATGGTCAGGAAGCCGATGACGGCAGCGGGGGTGACCTCGAGCCCGACGATGCCGTAGACGCCGGCGGTGATGAGCAGGTCGTGCAGCAGCGCGACCATGGCGGACACGGACATCTTCCACGTGCGGAAGTAGACGGCCATCACCACGGCCGCCAGCGCGAGGAAGATGACGAGACCGCGGATCGCCTGCGCGAGCACGTCGGCTCCCCAGGTCGCGCCGATGTACGTCGAGGCGACCTGGTCGTCCGACACGCCGTAGGCCTCGGCCAGGGCGTCCTGCACCTCGCTGGTCTCGCGGTCCGTCAACTGCTCGGTCTGGACGCGGATGCCGTCCTGGCCGACCTGGGAGACGCGCGGCACGCCCTCGGGGACGATCGACTCGACCGTGCGGGTGGCGACCGACTGGTCGAGGTCCTTCGCATTCGAGATCGTGAACTCGGACCCGCCGGTGAACTCGATGCCGAGGTGGTAGCCGCCGCGGAGCCACGGCACCGCGAGCGACACGACGATCGCGATGAGGGCGATCAGGTACCAGGTCTTGCGGCGCCCGACGATGTCGTAGGAACGCTTGCCCGTGTAGAGGTCGCTGCCGAACTGGCTGAAGCTGGCCATCAGTCGTCCTTCCCGTCCGGCGTGGAGCCGTTGTCGCCGGAGGCCTGCTGGGCCTTCCGCTCTGCGATCGTCTGGCGGCGCTGGGCCTCGCCCGCGCTGCGCTGGCGCTTGCCGTCCACGACCGGGGCGCGGAACTGCGCCCGACCGCGGTAGACGGCGCCGAGGGCGGACGGGTCGAGTCCGCTGAACTTGTGCCCCTCGCCGAAGAACCGGCTCCGGGCGATGAGCTGCATCATCGGGTGCGTGAAGAGCACGACCACGACGACGTCGATCAGGGTGGTGAGGAGCAGCGTGAACGCGAAGCCCTTCACGTCGCTGACGGCCAGGATGTAGAGCACGACCGCGGCGAGGAAGTTGATCGAGTCCGATGCCAGGATCGTGCGGAGCGCGCGCTTCCAGCCCGACTCGACGGCGCTCTCGAGACCACGGCCGTCGCGGAGCTCGTCACGGATGCGCTCGAAGTACACGATGAACGAGTCCGCCGTGATGCCGATGGCCACGATGAGACCGGCCACGCCGGCGAGTGACAGTCGGTAGTCGACACGCCACGACATGATCGCGATCACGAGGTAGGTCAGCACCGCCGCGACGCCGAGCGAGAGCACGGTGACGAACGCGAGCGCCCGGTACTGGATGATCGAGTAGATCACGACCAGGATCAGACCGATCAGGCCGGCGACGAGACCGCCGACGAGCTGTGCGGTACCGAGCGTCGCCGAGATGTTCTCGTTCGACTGCACCTGGAAGTTGATGGGCAGGGCGCCGTACTTCAGCTGGTCGGCCAGGGTCTTGGACGACTCGGCGGTGAAGTTGCCGGTGATCTGCGCCTTGCCGTTCGTGATGGCCGCGTTCGAGGCGGGCGCCGTGATGACGGTGCCGTCGAGCACGATCGCGAACTGGTTCTGCGGCGCGGGGAGCTTGACGAGGCGGCTCGTGACGTCGCGGAAGTCGTCCGAGCTCTTGCCCGAGAACGTCAGGTTGACGGCCCACTGCCCGGTGGTCGCGCCCTGGGAGTCGGTGGCGAGACCCGAGGTCGCGTTGCTGATGCCGGAACCGGAGACCTCGACGGGGCCGAGGATGTACTTCGCGGCGCCGTCCTGGTCGCACGTGACGAGCGGCTCGTCGTCGGGCGCCGCCGTGACGTCGTCCGGGGCCGCGCAGTTGTAGTTCGTGTACAGGTCCTGCAGCGCCGGCGTGACCTGGGACAGGTCGCTGCCGTTGGTCGGCTTCGCGCTCGGGGTCGCGTCGAGCGATGCCGGCGGCGAGTACGGCGTCGGCGAGGCGGTCCCGCCGTCACTGCCGCCGACCGCCGTGTTCGTGGCGGCCTCCGTGTAGAGCACCGGTCGGAAGGTCAGCTTCGCCGCTGCCTCGATCCGGTCGATCGTCGCCTTGTCGGGCTTGCCGGGGATCGACACGACGATGTTGTTCGTGCCCTGCGTGTTGATCTGGGACTCGGAGACGCCGGTCGCGTTGATGCGCTGGCGGATGATGTTGACCGCCTGGTTCAACTGCTGCGAGGTGACGGAACCGCCCTCGGTGTTCTGCGCCGCGAGGGTCAGCTGCGTGCCGCCCTGCAGGTCGAGCGCCAACTCGGGGACCCAGCTCGCGCCGGCGAACCACTCGTCGGTGTCGTCCTTGCTGTTGGCGGCGAGCACCGACGCGGCGGTGTTCAGGCCGGCCAGGGCAGCCATGATGATCACCAACCAGGTGAGCGAGCGCAGCGCCTTCTTGACGGGTGTCGATCGTGCCACCGGTCGTCTCGTCTTTCTGTTCAGGACCGACGACCTCACGGCCGGCGGCAAGGGTGTGGCCGCCGGGTCGGTGGACCCGGCGGCCGAGGGCGTCAGTCTTCGGTCTTGCGCTTCGTCGGGTCGGTCTCGTCGACACGCTCGCCGTAGACGGGCTCGCCGTTGAGCTCGGTGACCGGCTTCGGGGCGGTGGTCTCGTCGTCGGCCACCACGGCGGTCTCGACGTCGGACGCGTCCTCGTCGACCACGCGCGAGAGCGTCTGGCGGTGCACCGTCACGATGGTGCCGGGGGCGACCTCGACGTCCGCCGTGACCTTGTCGTCGTCGACGGACACGAGCGTGCCGTAGAGGCCGAACGAGAGCATGACACGGGAGCCCGGGACCATCTTCGTCTGGAGCTCCGCCTGCTGCTTCTTGCGCTTACGGCTGCTGTAGAACATGAACGCGGCGAACGCCACGATGATGACGATGAGGAAGAGTGATTGGTCCATGGGGGCGGTGCCTTCTCTGGTTGCTCGGATCCAGCCGGAGCGGTCGCTGCTCGGCTTCGGGCCGTAGCAGTCTAGGGCACGGGCGTGTCCGCGATCGGGCAACCGCCTGAGTCCGTGCGGGCCGACCATGACACTCGGGCAGCCGGGATCAGAATATCGTATACGGGGTCAGTCGTCGAACAGACCGGGCTGTGCGCCGGCTCCCTCGCCCGGGGACATCCCGAAGTGACGCCAGGCCTGCGGGGTCGCGATCCGCCCGCGGGGCGTCCGGGTCACGAGTCCGACGCGGACCAGGAAGGGCTCGACCACCGATTCGATCGTCTCGGACTCCTCGCCCACGGAGACGGCCAGGGTGTTCAGGCCCACGGGGCCACCGTCGAACCGCGTGAGCATCGTCTCGACGACGGCGCGGTCGAGCCGGTCCAGCCCGAGCTCGTCGACGTCGTACAGGTCGAGCGCCCCCTGCACGGCGGCCATCCCGTCCGAGGTGCCGTGCACGAGGGCGTAGTCGCGCACCCGGCGCAGCAGGCGGTTCGCGATGCGCGGGGTGCCGCGGGAACGACCGGCGATCTCGCGCAGGGCGATCCGGTCGATGCGCAGGTCGAGCAGGTGCGCCGCGCGGATCAGCACCTGTTCGAGTTCGTCCTTCTCGTAGAACTCGAGGTGCGCGGTGAAGCCGAAGCGGTCGCGGAGCGGGTTCGGCAGCAGCCCGGCACGCGTGGTCGCACCGACCAGGGTGAACGGCGCGAGGTCGAGCGGGATGCTCGTCGCGCCGGCTCCCTTGCCGACCATCACGTCGATCCGGAAGTCCTCCATCGCGAGGTAGAGCATCTCCTCCGCCGAGCGCGCCATCCGGTGGATCTCGTCGATGAAGAGCACTTCGCCGGGGACGAGGGAGGACAGCACCGCGGCGAGGTCGCCGGCGTGCTGGATCGCGGGGCCGCTCGACATCCGCAGCGGCCGACCGGACTCGTGCGCGACGATCATCGCGAGGGTCGTCTTGCCGAGCCCGGGCGGACCGGCCATGAGGATGTGGTCGGGGGTGCGTTCCTGCATGGCCGCCGCCTTGAGCAGGAGGTCGAGCTGGCCGCGGACCTTGCGCTGCCCGACGAACTCGTCGAGCGACTTCGGTCGGAGCGCGCCCTCGAAGGCGAGCTCCTCCTGCGACTCGGCTCCCGCCGAGGTGATCCCGCTCACCGGCCGGCCCCCGCGGGACGCAGGGTGCCGAGCGCGGCGCGGAGCAGGGCCTGCGTGCCCATCGCAGCGGCACCCGGGTCGCTCGCCACGACGGCGTCGACGGCGGACTGTGCCGCGTCCTCGCGCCAGCCGAGTCCGACGAGCGCCGACACGACGTCGAGCGCGGCCGGGTGCGCGCTGCCACCCGCGGCCGTCGCGGACGCAGGCGCCTGCTCGAAGGCCACGAGCTTGCCGGAGAGGGCGACCGTGATGAGCTTCGCGGTCTTCGGGCCGATGCCGGACACCTTGCGGAACGCCGCGTCGTCCTCGCTCGCGACGGCGTTCGCGACCTGTGCCGGGTCCATGTGGGCGAGGACACCGAGCGCCGACTTCGGCCCGACGCCGGAGACGCTGCGGAGCAGGTCGAACACCTGGAGCGCGTCGGTCGACTCGAAGCCGAAGAGCAGGTGCTCGTCCTCGCGCACGATCATCGCCGTGCGCAGGAACACCTCGGACCCGTGGCGCATCGTCAGTGCGTGCGCCGGGGTGACCGTGACGGCGTACCCCACTCCCCCGACCTCGACCACGACGGCCGATCCGGAGACGTCGATGCAGGTTCCCCGGAGGCTCGCGATCATGCCCACGAGCCTAGGGCCGCCCACCGACGGCGCCGGCCCGCCGCGCGGCGGCACCCGGACGCGATGCCGCGGCAGCGGCACGCGCGAGCGGCGTGTCCGCGACCCCGGCCTGCGCGTCCCGCCAGGCGCGCTGTGCCGGGGTGAGCGTCGACGGGCCGGGACCGACCCGGTCGGGTGATCCGAGCCTCCAGGCATGGCAGACCGCCAGGGCGAGCGCGTCCGCGGCGTCGGCGGGCTTCGGGGCCTCGTCGAGCCCGAGCACCCGCGCGATCATCGTCTGCACCTGGCGCTTGTCGGCGTTCCCGTAGCCGGTGACCGCCGCCTTGACCTCCGACGGCGTGTGCAGCCCGACGGGCAGCCCACGGGCGGCGGCGGCGTGCAGCGCCAACCCCGCCGCCTGCGCGGTGCCCATGACGGTCCGGACGTTCGCCTGCGCGAAGACGCGCTCGACGGCCACCGCGTCGGGGCGGTGGTCGTCGATCTCGGCAGCGATGCCGTCGGCGATGCGCAGGAGCCGCTGCTCCAACGCCATGTCCGCGGGCGTGCGCACGACCGTCACGTGGACGAGTCGTGCGCGCCGGTTCGGTGCGACCTCGACGACGCCGACGCCGCACCGGGTGAGCCCGGGGTCCACCCCGAGCACACGGAGCACCGGACTAGTCCTCGTCCTCGTCGAGCTCGGCCTGGACCTCCGCGGGGATGTCGAAGTTGGCGTAGACGTTCTGCACGTCGTCGCTGTCCTCGAGTGCGTCGATCAGCTTGAAGACCTTGCGGGCGGTGTCGGCGTCGACCGGGACCTTCACCCCGGGGACGAACTCGGCATCGGCCGAGTCGTAGTCGATGCCGGCGTCCTGCAGCGCCGTGCGCGCCGCGACGAGGTCGCTCGCCTCGGTGATGACCTCGAAGCCGCCGCCCTGGTCGACCACGTCCTCGACACCCGCGTCGAGGACGGCCGTCATCACGGTGTCCTCGTCGAGACCGTCGGTCTTCGTGACCGAGATGACGCCCTTGCGCGAGAAGTTGTAGGCGACGCTGCCCGGGTCGGCCATGGTGCCGCCGTTCCGGGACATCGCCGTCCGGACCTCGGCCGCAGCACGGTTCTTGTTGTCGGTGAGGCACTCGACGAGCATCGCGACACCGTTCGGGCCGTAGCCCTCGTACATGATCGTCGTGTACTCGATCGACTCACCGGTCAGGCCGGCGCCGCGCTTGATCGCACGGTCGATGTTGTCGTTCGGGACCGAGGTCTTCTTGGCCTTCTGGACGGCGTCGACCAGGGTCGGGTTGCCCGACAGGTCCGCGCCGCCCATCTTCGCGGCGACCTCGATGTTCTTGATGAGCTTGGCGAACGACTTTGCACGGCGCTGGTCGATGACCGCCTTCTTGTGCTTCGTCGTTGCCCACTTGGAATGCCCGGACACGGTGCTCCTTGCGTCTAGCGGAAGATCCGGACCAGTCTACCGGCCGGGAGGCGCGGATCACCGCCGCCCCGCCCCCTTGCGCGAAACGCAACGTCGGCGACATCGCGCAGTGCGATCCCGCTGCGAGGAACCGCCGACGTTGCGTCTTGCGGGTCGGGAGGACCTAGGCGCTGCGGACGATGTCGAGGAAGCGGCGGTGGAAGCGGTCCTCGCCGGCGACCTCGGGGTGGAACGCGCTCGCGAGCACGGTGTCCTGCTGCACGGCGACGACCTGCCCGTCGGCGAGGGCACCGAGCACCTGGACGCCGGCGCCGTGCTCCTCGACCACGGGGGCGCGGATGAACACAGCGTGCACGGGGGCCTCGCCGAGTGCCGGCATCGGGATGTCGGTCTCGAAGGAGTCGTTCTGGCTGCCGAAGGCGTTGCGGCGCACGGTCGTGTCGAGCACGGCGAGCGTCTGCTGCCCCGGGATGCCCGCGGCGATCCGGGAGGACAGCATGATCATCCCGGCACAGGTGCCGTAGGCGGGGAGTCCCCCGCGGATCGCTGCGCTCAGTGGCTCGGCGATGCCGAACGTCCGGGACAGCTTGTCCATGACGCTCGACTCACCGCCGGGGATCACGACGCCGTCGAGCGCCTCGATCTCCTCGGGCCGACGGAGCGGCACCACGTCGGCGCCGAGCTCCGTCAGCGAGGCGATGTGCTCGCGGAAGTCACCCTGCAGCGCGAGGACCCCGATGCGGGGTCGGGCGCTCACCAGCCGCGCTCGGCGAGGCGGTGCGGAGCGGGGACGTCGGCGACGTTGATGCCGACCATGGCCTCGCCCAGACCGCGGGACACCTCGGCGATGACCTTCGGGTCGTCGTGGAAGGTCACGGCCTTGACGATCGCCGCGGCGCGCTTCGCCGGGTCGCCCGACTTGAAGATGCCGGACCCGACGAACACACCGTCCGCACCGAGCTGCATCATCATCGCGGCGTCGGCCGGGGTGGCGACACCACCGGCGGTGAAGAGCACGACGGGGAGCTTGCCGGTCTGCGCGACCTCCTTCACCACGTCGAACGGGGCCTGGAGCTCCTTCGCGGCGACGTAGAGCTCGTCCTCCTTGAGGTGGCGGAGCGCAGCGATCTCCTTCGAGATGGTGCGGATGTGCTTCGTGGCCTCGGACACGTCACCCGTGCCGGCCTCGCCCTTGGAGCGGATCATCGCCGCGCCCTCGGTGATGCGGCGGAGTGCCTCGCCCAGGTTCGTGGCGCCGCAGACGAAGGGCGTCGTGAACTTCCACTTGTCGATGTGGTTGACGTAGTCGGCGGGCGACAGCACCTCGGACTCGTCGATGTAGTCGACGCCGAGCTCCTGCAGCACCTGCGCCTCGACGAAGTGGCCGATGCGGGCCTTCGCCATGACGGGGATCGAGACGGCGGCGATGATCTCCTCGATCATCGACGGGTCGGACATGCGGGCCACGCCGCCCTGCGCGCGGATGTCGGCGGGGACGCGCTCGAGGGCCATGACGGCGGTCGCGCCGGCTTCTTCCGCGATGCGGGCCTGCTCGGCGTCGATGACGTCCATGATCACGCCGCCCTTGAGCATCTCGGCCAGGCCGCGCTTGACGCGGTCGGAGCCGGTGATCGAGGTGCCGTTGGTGCCCGAGGTGCTGGTGCTGTCGCTCATGATGCCGACAGTCTAGTCCGCAGCGGGCCAGCCGTCGGCGACGAGCCGGCGGGTGTCACCGAGCATCTGGGACATCGACTTCGTCCGGGCGATGATCGGGAAGAAGTTCGAGTCCGACGCCCACCGCGGCACGATGTGCTGGTGCAGGTGCGCGGCCACACCGGCGCCCGCGATCTCGCCCTGGTTCATGCCGATGTTGAAGCCGTCGCAGTGCGACACCGCACGCAGTACGCGCATCGCGGTCTGGGTCAGTTCGGCGATCTCCCGGATCTCCTCGGCGGTCGCCTCGTCGTACAGCGGGACGTGGCGGTAGGGGCAGACGAGCAGGTGCCCGTTGTTGTACGGGAACAGGTTGAGCAGTACGTAGGCGTGCTCACCGCGGGCGACGATCAGGGCGTCCTCGTCGGACTTCCGCGGCGCCTCGCAGAACGGGCAGTCGTCCTCGTGCCCGCGGCCCCGACCTTCCCGCCCGGCGTCGATGTAGGCCATGCGGTGCGGGTTCCACAGGCGCTGGAAGGCGTCCGGCACCGCCGCACCCGTGGCCGCGTCGCGGATCACCAGCGGGTCGTCCGCGCTGCCGGTGCCCGCGGCACGGCCCGTGTCGACGACCTGCGGACCGGGGTCGGCCGGTATTGCGGAGCCGGCCGGCCTCCCGGGGTCGGCCGGGGCCCCGGAGCCGGCCACGTCGACGACGTGACCGGTCCCGGGGACGGACTCCGTGCCTCCCGTGCGGTCCATCAGACCTGCGCGCGGTCGCGGATCGCAGTGAGGATGCGGTCGACCGCCTCGTCGACCGGCACGCCGTTGTCCTGGCGACCGTCGCGGAAGCGGAACGAGACCGCCCCGGCGTCGCGGTCGTCGCCACCGGCGATCAGCTGGAAGGGCACCTTCGCCTTGGTGTGCGTGCGGATCTTCTTCTGCATCCGGTCGTCCGAGTGGTCGACCTCGGCGCGGACACCGTGCGCACGGAGCTTCGCGACGACCTCGTCGAGGTAGTCGCCGTACTCCGCGGCGACCGGGATCGCGACGACCTGCACCGGGGACAGCCACGCCGGGAACGCACCCGCGTAGTGCTCGGTGAGGACGCCGAAGAAGCGCTCGATCGAGCCGAACAGGGCGCGGTGGATCATCACGGGACGCTGCCGCGAGCCGTCCGGGGCCGTGTACTCGAGCTCGAAGCGCTCGGGCAGGTTGAAGTCGAGCTGCACGGTCGACATCTGCCACGTGCGACCGATCGCGTCGCGGGCCTGGACGGAGATCTTCGGACCGTAGAACGCCGCACCGGCGGGGTCCGGGACGAGTTCGAGGCCCGACTCCTCGGCGACCTCGCGCAGGGTGTTCGTGGCGATCTCCCACACCTCGTCGTCGCCGACGTACTTCTCCGGGTCCTTCGTGGAGAGCTCGAGGTAGAAGTCGTCGAGCCCGTAGTCGCGGAGGAGCGAGAGCACGAACTCGAGCGTCGTGGTCAGCTCCTCCTTCATCTTCTCCTGCGTGGTGAAGATGTGGGCGTCGTCCTGGGTCATGCCGCGCACGCGGGTCAGGCCGTGGATGACGCCGGACTTCTCGTTGCGGTAGACCGTGCCGAACTCGAACATCCGGAGCGGCAGGTCGCGGTAGGAGCGGGCCTGCGAGCGGTACGCCAGGATGTGCATCGGGCAGTTCATCGGCTTGAGGTAGTAGTCCGCACCCTGTCGGGTGACGTTGCCGTCCTCGTCGCGGGCCTCGTCCATGTGCATGGCCGGGAACATGCCGTCCTTGTACCACCCGAGGTGGCCGGACTGCTCGAACAGGTCGCCCTTCGTGATGTGCGGCGTGTAGACGAAGGAGTACCCCTCCTGCTCGTGCCGGCGGCGCGAGTAGTCCTCCATCTCGCGGCGGATGATGCCGCCCTTCGGGTGGAAGATCGCCAGGCCCGAGCCGATCTCGTCCGGGAACGAGAACAGGTCCAGCTCCGCGCCGAGCTTGCGGTGGTCGCGCTTCGCGGCCTCCTCGAGTCGGACGAGGTACGCCTTGAGCTGGTCCTTGTCCGGCCAGGCGGTGCCGTAGATGCGCTGCAGCTGCGGGTTCTTCTCCGAGCCGCGCCAGTACGCCGCCGCGACGCGCATGAGCTTCGCCGCGTTGCCGATCCACCGGGTGTGCGGGACGTGCGGGCCACGGCAGAGGTCCTGCCAGACGACCTCGCCCGACTTCGGGTCGACGTTCTCGTAGACCGTGAGCTCGCCGGCCCCGACCTCGACGCTCTCGCCGGAGTCGCCCTCGGCCGCGGCGCCCTTGAGGCCGATGAGCTCCTGCTTGAAGGGCTCCCCCGTCATCAGTTCGCGGGCCTCGTCGTCGGTGACGACCTTGCGCCGGAAGCGCTGGGCCTGCTTGACGATGCGGTCCATGCCCTTCTCGATGGCCTTGAGGTCCTCGGGGGTGAAGGGCTCGGCGACGTCGAAGTCGTAGTAGAAGCCGTCGGTGACGGGCGGGCCGATGCCGAGCTTCGCGTCCGGGTTGATCTGCTGCACTGCCTGCGCGAGCACGTGTGCGGCGCTGTGCCGGAGGATGTCGAGGCCGTCCTGCTCGTCGAGCGTCACCGGTTCGACGGTCTCCCCCGCCTCCACGTCGGCCGCGAGGTCCTTGAGCACCCCGCCGACGCGGATCGCGACGACACCGCGGACGCCGTCGAAGAGCTCGGTGCCCGTCGTGGCCGTCGTCGCGGTGCGGGGCTCGGGTGCCTGGGGCAGGTCTGCGGGCTCTGGTGCGACTGCGTCGGTCACGATCGTGGTGCTCCTCGGTTGGTTCAGGGGTGGGTCAAGACTAGTGCGCGGCCGCAGCGGTCCAGGCGCGGCCGCGGCGGTCCAGGCGCGGCCGCCGCGGTGAAGGCGCGGCCGCGGCGGTCCAGGCCGGCGGCAGCGGTCCAGGCCGGCGGCAGCGGTTCAGGCCGGCGGCAGCGGTTCAGGCGGGGACGCGGCCGAGCGTCGTGACGGGCAGGCGCGGCTCGAGGCGCTCCCGACCGGAGAGCCCGTCGAGCTCGAGCAGCGACGCGAAGCCGATCGCCTCGTACCCGGCACGCTCGAGGAGCGTGATCGTCGCCGCAGCGGTGCCCCCGGTCGCGAGGACGTCGTCGACGACGAGCACGCGCGTGCCCTGCGGGAGCTGGCCCGGCCGGAGCTCGAGCTCTGCCTCGCCGTACTCGAGCGCGTACTGCTCGCTCAGGACCTCGCCGGGCAGCTTGCCGGCCTTGCGGACCGTCAGCACGCCGACCTGGTGCTGGGCCGCGATGCCACCGGCCAGGGCGAAGCCGCGGGCCTCGATGCCGGCGACCGCCTGGAACCCCGCACCGATCGCGAACGGCGCCGCGAGGGCCTCGCAGACCCGTCCGAACGCCACGGGGTCGGAGAACACCGGCGTCACGTCGCGGAACAGGATGCCGGGCTTCGGGAAGTCCGGGACGATGGCGGTCAGGCGTTCGACGAGTGCAGCTGCGGTTTCGGTCACCGCACAACGGTACGCGACCGCAGGCGCCGCACGCGCCCGGCCGTCCGTCGCCTGTCCCTCGTTCTGGAGATCGCCCCGACGCCGCCCCGCGGGTTCTGATGGTCTGCGGCAGGTGGAGCGGGACGGCAGGGACGTCCCGGCAGCGGACGGACACAGGACGGGGACCATGTACTCGAGGATCAGGACGATGGTCGCGCTCGCCGTCGTGGCGACGGCGGTGGTCGGGGGCACCGTGACGTTCCCCGCGGCTGCGACGGCGGCGTCCACCGCGCCGCTGCCGCGCGCTGCCCTCCACTCCGCGACGCCCGGGCAGGTCTTCGCCGGTGGGTTGTACCGGCAGCCGGACAGCCAGCCCGCCCAGGCCGCGGCGGCGCTCAGCGCGGCGGGGAGGACGACCGAGGCCGCAGCGGCCCGCACCATCGCGCAGCAGCCGATCGCGATCTGGCTCGGCGAGTGGTACACGGGCGACGCGCTGGACCGGGTGATCGCGCGGAACCTCGCCGCCGCGGAGAAGACGGGCACGACGCCGGTGTTCGTCACGTACGCCGTCCCGAACCGCGACTGCGGCGGGTACTCGGCGGGCGGCCTCACACCGTCCGGGTACGCCGCGTGGAACCGTCGCATCGCGGCCGACCTCCAGGGGCACCGGGCCGTCGTGATCGTCGAGCCGGACTCCCTGGCACACCTGAGCACGTGCACCGCCGAGCGAGCCCGACGGCCGGGCCTCATCGCGGCGGCCGTGCGCGTGTACGCCGCCGCGGGGGTCCCCACCTACCTGGACGGCGGGAACGAGGACTGGAACCCCGCGGAGCTCCAGGCGACGTACCTGCGGGAAGCCGGTGTCGCCCAGGCCCGGGGGTTCTTCACGAACGTCGCGAACTTCTACGGCGTCGACGGTGAGCGGGCCTACGCCGAGCGGCTCAGCGCGATGACGGGTGGAGCACGGTACGTCGTCGACGTGTCGAGGAACGGTCGTGGGTGGCTCGGCACCTGGTGCAACCCGACCGGTGCCGGTCTCGGAGGGAAGCCCCACGTCGCAGCGGGCACGACCCGGCTCGACGCCCTGCTCTGGGTGAAGACCCCGGGGGCGAGCGACGGGACCTGCAACGGTGGGCCGGCGGCGGGGACGTGGTTCCCGTCGTACGCGGTCGCACTGGTGGCCAACCGGAAGCGGTAGGCGCGGGGTCGCGGTCCCGCGCGGGG
Organism: Curtobacterium sp. BRD11; assembly: GCF_031844345.1. Taxonomy (NCBI): domain Bacteria; kingdom Bacillati; phylum Actinomycetota; class Actinomycetes; order Micrococcales; family Microbacteriaceae; genus Curtobacterium; species Curtobacterium sp. BRD11. The sequence continues at coordinate 536,587 of NZ_JAUZUZ010000001.1, read as the reverse complement.
CGGGTGCCGTAGGTGCGGCGGGCGCGGCGAGCCCAGCGGACGCGGCGGGCGCCGCGTTCGTCGCGGAGCACAACGGGAAGCACCTCGCGCCATGCGATCGCATGGCGCGAGGTGCTTCTGGTTGTGCGGAGGCCGTGCGCGCGGCGCTGTCGCGGCTGCGGCTGCGGCTGCGGCTCCGGACGCGCGCCGCCGCGTCGGCGCAGCCGGGCCGGGTGGCGGCGCGTCAGCGCCACATGCGCATCGCGGCGCTCCGCACGAGCAGCTCGAGCTCGCGCTCGCGCCGCTCGCGGTCGAGCCGCTGACGGGTGGCGTGGTCGACCGACGGACGCACGTGGTGCGTCCGACGACTCCAGATGATCAGCGACATGCCGATCCGGAGGGCGATGCGGTCGGCGAGCGTGACCCGGCGGCGCACCGCGCGGGTGTCGGGGGGACGGACGTCGATGTCGTTCGACACGATGGTGCCTTTCGTGGGTGCCCGAGGGCAGGACGGAGATCCCGACCGCCGACCGCGTGGATGCGCCGGGAACGGGTTCGCGAAGAACGCCCGGTGAATGCGGGCGAGAATGATCGGCAGGGCGCGCAGGAATGCGCGCGGCTGCATTGTCGGTGACCGATCGGGTCACCGAGTGGAATCGTCGGAGAGACGTCCGCCGCTCGCGGTCCGACCTCGATCCACCACGCCGCGCCCCCGGCTGCCGTCAGCAGGACGGGCGTCCGTCAACGGGACGGGCGTCCGTCAACGGGACGGGCGTCCGTCAGCTGGACGGGCAGCCGTGGCCTGCACGGCGTGTGTGGTGCGGCACAGCGGGGCTGTGCGACGACGATCGGAACCGCACCACCGCGTGCTCAGGGCAGCGACGAGCGGGACCTCGGTCGATCGAGGAGAACGGCTGGAGCGGGGCGTCCCGCGTCAGTGCGAACGGAGCGGGGTGCCGCCGATCCCACGGATTCCACGGAACGGGTTCGTCATGGCGATCATCATTGTCGGCCCCCTCTCGGTCTCGTACAGCCGGTGATGCTCGTGAACACTATCGGCGTCGGGAATGCGAGCGCAACCCCTTTCTCGAACATTTCCGGAATTGCATCCGAGAACACACGAGGACGTCGCAGGACGCGGAACGGCCCCGGTACCGCTGAGGTGCCGGGGCCGTTCCGTGTGAGCGGGTCGGATCAGACCGTCGCCGGGGCTGACGCCCGGGCGACGAGCCGGCCGTCCTCGAGGTCGATCCGGACGGTGTCGCCGGCGTGCGCCTGCTCGTCGACCACCAGGGTCGCGATGCGGTCGTCGACCTCGCGCTGGATGAGTCGACGGAGCGGACGGGCGCCGTACTCGGGCTCGTACCCGTGCTCGGCGAGCCAGTCGGTCGCCGCCTCGGACACCGCCAGGGTCATCCCCTGGGTGAGGAGCCGGAGCGCGGTGTCCTGCAGCAGCAGGTCGACGATCGACCGCAGCTGCTCCTGCGACAGCTTGCGGAAGAGCACGATCTCGTCGATGCGGTTGATCAACTCGGGCCGCATCGACTCGCGCAGCCTGCCCATCACACGGGCGCGCAGGTCCTCCTCGGAGTAGCCGCCGTCCGCCGAGGCCGAGAACCCGAGCGCACCGGAGCGCGATGCGAGGAACTCCGAGCCGATGTTCGACGTCATGATGACGACGGTGTTCCGGAAGTCGACCGTCCGTCCCTGTCCGTCGGTGAGGCGGCCGTCGTCGAGCACCTGCAGCAGCAGGTTGAAGACGTCCGGGTGCGCCTTCTCGACCTCGTCGAGCAGGACCACCGAGTACGGGTTGCGACGGACGCGCTCGGTGAGCTGCCCGGCCTCCTCGTGACCGACGTACCCGGGAGGGGCACCGACCAGGCGAGAGACGGTGTGCCGTTCGCCGAACTCGCTCATGTCGAACCGCAGCATGGCGGACTCGTCGCCGAAGAGCGATCCGGCCAGGGCCTTCGCGAGCTCGGTCTTGCCGACGCCCGTCGGGCCGAGGAACAGGAAGCTGCCCACGGGACGACGCGGGTCGCCCATGCCGGTCCGGCTGCGTCGGACGGCGGTCGCGATGGCGCGCACGGCGTCGTCCTGGCCGACGACGCGCTCGTGGAGTTCGTCCTCGAGCGCGGCGAGGCGCGAGCGGTCACCCTGCGAGATCCGGGTCGCCGGGATGCCGGTGGCACGCGACACGACCTCGGCGACGTCTGCCTCGGTGATCACGCGGTCGGCGGTCGACGGCCGGGAGGCACTGCTCGCGTCCCCCTGCGAGGCGGCGGTGATCTGCGCCTCCAGTCCGTCGATCTCGTCGCGCAGGCGCGACGCCTCCTCGTACAGCTCCTCGGCCACCGCGCGGTCCTTGTCGGCCTGCAGCTCCGCGACCTGGTCACGGAGCGCCTCGACGTCGACGTCACCCGACAGGGCGAGACGGCGTCGTGCCCCAGCCTGGTCGATGAGGTCGATCGCCTTGTCCGGCAGGTGCCGGTCGGTCACGTACCGGTGCGAGAGCTCCACCGCGGCGCGCAGGGCGTCGTCGGTGTAGGTCACGTCGTGGTGCTCGGCGTAGCGCGGGGCGAGGCCGCCGAGGATGGCGACGGCGTCCTCGATGCTCGGCTCCCCCACCCGGACCGGCTGGAAGCGCCGCTCGAGCGCGGCGTCCTTCTCGATGCGGCGGTACTCGCGCAGCGTCGTGGCGCCGACCAGGTGCAGGTCGCCGCGGGCCAGGCGGGGCTTGAGGATGTTGCCGGCGTCCATGGAGCCGCCCTCGCCACCGCCCCCGGCGCCGACGACGGTGTGCAGTTCGTCGATGAAGACGATCAGCTCGTCCGCGTGCGCCGCGATCTCGTCCATCGCCGTCGTCAGGCGCTCCTCGAAGTCGCCGCGGTACCGGGTGCCGGAGAGCATGCCGGCGAGGTCGAGCGCGACCACCCGCTTGCCCCGGAGCAGCGCGGGCACGTCGCCGTCGGTGATCCGCTGCGCGAGCCCCTCGACGATCGCGGTCTTGCCGACGCCGGGCTCACCGATGAGGACGGGGTTGTTCTTCGTGCGGCGGAGCAGGATCTCGACGGTCTGCTCGATCTCGTCGGCGCGGCCGATCACCGGGTCGATGCGTCCGTCGCGGGCGCGTTCGGTGAGGTCGGTGCCGAACTGGTCGAGCGTCGGGGTGTCGCTCGTCGTGCCGTTCGTGGGGTCGGCGGTGGTCTCGGTGGCTCCGGGCATCGGGCGCCCCTCTCGTGCTGCTGCCGCGGCCTGCTGGGCGTGCTCCTGCAGGTGCTGCGGGGTGACACCGGCGCTCGCGAGCAGCTGCCCCGTGACGGTGTCCTGGTCGGTGACGAGCGCGAAGAAGACGTGCTCGGGGTCGGTGTAGGTGCTGCCGAAGGCCTTGGCGGCCTGGGTCGCCTCGAGCAGGATCCGCTGTGCGGTCCCGGTCAGGGCGGGCTGCCCGGTGCGCCCGGGACGCGGCTCCGTCGGCGCGGGGAGGCGTTGCTCGACCTCGGCGGCGAACTGCTCCGGGTCGACACCGGCGGTGCGCAGGACCGCGGTGAAGGGCTCGGTGCGCACGAGCACGTGCAGGACGTGCAGCGCGTCGATCTCGTGCTGGCCCTGTGCGACGGCGTACTCGGCGGTGTGCTGGAGCACCTCGTGGGTTCGTCGGCTGAGGAGCCGCGTGATGTCGACCGGGCGTCCCAGCGGGACGGATCGCTGGGCACCGGACTGCTGGGCCGCGATGAGCCGCGCGAGGAACGCGTCGAACGCGTCGTCGCCACCGGTCGGGCCGAACGTTGCTGGCAAAGGGACCTCCTGGGAGCTTGAGTGCCTTCGACTCAATGCAACGCTGGAGGACCCGCTCCATTCCCGCCGGGTGAAGAAACTTGCGTCAGACCGACTCAGGTCCTCGCGATGGCCGCCGTGGAGGCGCCGGTGACGCGGACCAGGTCGGCCGGCGCGACCTCGATGTCGAACCCGCGACGCCCGCCGGAGACGAAGATGCTCGGGTGCTCGAGCGCGGTCTCGTCGACGACCGTCCGCAGGCTGGTCTTCTGTCCGACCGGACTGATCCCGCCCACCACGTACCCGGTCCGCTTCTCGGCGAGGGCAGGTTGGGCGAGCGTCGCCTTCTTGCCGCCGAGGGCAGCTGCGATGGCCTTGAGGTCCAGGCGGTTCGCGACCGGCACGACCGCCACGGCCAGCTGCCCGTCCACCGAGACGACGAGCGTCTTGAACACCTGGTCCTCACGGAGCCCCAGTGCCGCGGCGGCCTCCTCACCGAAGTTGGTCGCGGTCTCGTGGTGCTCGTAGACGTGCGGCGTGAACGGGATCCCCGCCCGCTCCAGGGCGAGGGTCGCTGGGGTGCTCGGCGATCCTGCGGTCATGCCTGCGATCCTGCCCGTCCGGGACTGCCGGTCCTCGACGGCACGCGGGGGTTACGCTGAACGGACCATGACCGTCGTCGAACTCCTGCTGCGCGCCCTCGCGGTGCTGCAGATCGGCGATGTCGGCCTGCTCGGTCCGTCGGGTTCCCCGGCGCCCCTGCTCGCCGTCGCCGCGCTCGGCCTCGCCGCCGTCGCCGTCACGGTGCTCGTCGTCCGGCTGCTCGCGACGGCGCTCGGTGTCGATCCGGGTGCCGAGGGCTCCGAGCGGACGGGCGCAGCGGTGGAGCGGCCGACCCGCATCGCGTGGAGCCACCCCGACGCCGACGGCCAGGTGCGGTCGCGAGCACCGGGAGCGCCGACCCCGGCCTGACCGCCCGCGGGTGGTCGGGTCACGTCGTCACGGACCCCTCCACTCGAACGGAACGTCATGGACATCACCACCCTGCCCGTCGTCGGCGACCTGCTGCGCGCCGGCGTCGACCTGCTCACCGCGCTCACCGCAGCACTGTCCCCCGTTGCCGGTGGCGCCGCAGCGGCGCTCGCCGTCGTGGCGCTCACCCTGGGCGTGCGCATCGTGCTCGTCCCGCTCGCCGTCCTGCAGGTCCGGGCCGAGCGCGACCGGCGTCGACTCGCCCCGCAGCTCGCCGCCCTCCGCAGGCGCCACGGTGCGGACGCGCGACGCCTCCAGGAGGCCGTGCAGCGCCTGTACACCTCCGAGCGCGTCTCCCCGCTGGCAGGGTGCCTCCCGGTGCTCGCGCAGGCTCCGGTCCTCTCGCTCGTGTACGCGCTCTTCACGCACGCGTCGGTCGCCGGTGCCGCGAACGCCCTGCTCGACGCGACACTGGTCGGGATCCCGCTCGGGCACACGCTCCTGGTGGCGCTCGCGTCGCCGCTGTGGAGCCACGCCTGGGTGGTACTCGTGCTGCTCGTCGTGATGGCGGTGGTGGTCGAGGCGTCGCGCCGGGCCACCGTGCACTGGAACCCGACGGCGGAGCCGGCCGCCGGTACGCCCGGGGCCGGTCCGGCCGCTGCCCTGGCGCGCTGGGCGCCCTTCGCGTCGGTCGTCCTCGCCGCGGTCGTCCCGCTCGCCGCGACGCTCTACGTCGTTACGAGCGCCGTCTGGACCCTCGGGGAACGCGCGGTGCTGCGCCGGATCGTCCGCTGAGCCGGGCAGGGGGGCGCGGGGCGGCCGGTCTCAGCCGCCCTGGCCCTCCTGCTGGGGCCCCTGGTCGACGGGGTCGTACTCGGTGCCACGGCCCTGCTCCTCGTCGGGGGTGGGGACGTGCCGCTCGGTCCCGCTGCCGCCGGGGCTCGTCGCCACGTAGTCGGCCTCGCCGGACTGGGTGTCGTGGCTCAGGGGCTCGAGCGTCTCGGGCTCGGCGTCGTGCCGGGTCTGGTCGTGGCCGGAGGCGTCGTGCCCGGTTCCTGCGTCGGTGCTCATGCCACCCGTCTACGCCTCGGGGACTGGACACCTCCCGCTCGGGGGGCGGACGTGCCGTCGTCCGGGTGGGAGCATGTGGGTGTCCGGTGCGTCCGGACCGGGAGTGCGCATGGCCGACGAGGACGTCACGGCGGAACGGGCACGACTCGAGGCCCTCGCGTGGGGAGCCGGGGTCGCGGCCGAGGACGCTGCGCGCGCCCGGCTCGAGCTCCGCGGGCTGCGGGACGGCAGCACCGTCCCGGGCGCGACACCGCCGGCCGGGACGACGACCGACGACGCACGTCCGGCGGCCCGCACGACGAGCGCGGCCGGACGGTCGTCCGTCGCTGCGTCGACCGCTGACCGACCGACACCGGCGGCGGGGCCGATCCGGACCGGGCCCGGCTCGGCCGGTGCGTCGGCGCCCGCCGACCCGGTCGGGCCGGAGGGCGAGCAGGAACCGGCCACGGGACCGGGTGCCGTCCGCGCCGGGGGCGGGGCGGACCTCCAGGCCGGGAGGCCCGCGTGGCGGACACGGGTGAGCGGACTGCTCTGGACCGCGCGGCCGCGCGCCTGGATCGCGCTCGGCGCGGCGGCGGTCGTCGGCCTGGCGTTCGCGGCGGGCACGCTGGTGGGCACGACCGACGGGCAGCTGGCCGCCGCGCCCAGCACGACACCGACACCCGGCGCGATCACCCTCGAGGAGCTGCTGGACATCCCGCAGACCTCCGCGGACCAGCTGCCGGGCCCGGTCGAGGCGCCCGTGAGCCTCCGCACGACCCGGCTCGTGTTCACGAACCGGGCCCTGGACGGCAGCGCCTTCGAGACCCCGTGGAACGTGTGGGCCGGGGTCGGGACCGACCGCGAGACCATCTGCCTGGTGGCGACCGCGAACCGGCTCGAGTCGACCACCGCCTGCTACCCGCGTGAGGACGCCCTGCACGGGAACGTCTCGCTCTCCGCCCAGTCGATGAGCGGCACGCTCACCGTCACCCTGCGCGGCGGCGGTGTGCAGGGCACGGTGACGAACGAGAACTGATCGGGAATGCTCGTCCGAGCATCTCGTTGGAGCGCTACAAGATTCTTCGGCGACCCCCTCGCGCGATCCGGATGCTCCGTGCAACACTGGATGTGCGCACTCGCCGTGGAGTCGTCACAACCCGACCGGGTCGTTCGACCCGGACCACACCCACCGCGAGCGCGCACCGCGCACCGCCGTCACGACGGCCGGTCCGACGCGTGCTCCGGCGTTCCCCGGAGGAGGTCAGCAGCGTGTCCACCAACACCACCACCTCGGCCGTGTCGACGAGCACGCGGCCGATCACCGTCACCAACCGGTCGATCGTCGGCATCGCCGTGCTCGGGCTCGCCACCTTCTTCGCGATCACCACGGAGCTCATGCCGGTCGGGCTGCTCGGCACGATGAGCCGCGACCTCGGCGTCAGCGAGTCGACGATGGGCTTCGTCGTCACCGTCTACGCCGCAGCCGTGGCGATCCTCGCCCTCCCGCTGACGTCGCTCACCGCGCGGCTCCCCCGCAAGGCGGTCCTGGTGTCGACCCTGGTCGGCTACGCCGTCTCGAACGTGCTGGTCGCGGTCGCGCCGAGCTTCGCCGTCGTCTGCGCGGGTCGCGTCGTCGGCGGCGTCGCACACGCGCTCTTCTTCTCGGTCGCGTCGGCCTACGCGACGCGGATCGTGCCCCCACGGCTGGCCGGACGCGCGATCGCCTTCGTCTACTCCGGCAGCTCGCTCGGCTTCGTCCTCGGCGTGCCGCTGGCCACCTGGGTCGCGCAGACGATCGGGTGGCGCCCCGCCGTCGGCTCCGTCGCGCTCGCCGCAGCCGTCCTCGCGCTGGTCGCGGTCGCGTTCCTGCCGGCGGTCAGCGGGACCGCGTCCCCGCACATCGGTTCACCCCGCGCGTGGGCCCGCACCGGACTGCTCTCCGTCGTCGTCGCCGACCTGCTGCTCTTCGCCGGGCACTACGTCGTCTACACCTACATCGGCCCGTACGCGATCGACGCCGGGCTCGACGCCGGCATGGTGAGCGGTGCGCTCCTGGTGCTCGGCGGGACCGGCATCGTCGGCCTCTGGCTCGCCGGCACCTTCGTCGACCGGGCACCGCGGCAGACGTTGATCGCCGCCGTCGCCGTGATGGCCGCCGCCTTCGCCGTGCTGCCGTTCGTGCACGGCTCGCTGTTCGGCACCATGGTGGTCGCCGGGGTCTGGATGGCGGCGAACGGCACGACCGGCACCCTCTTCATGGCCGCGGCGATCCGCACCGGCGGCGTCTCCCCCGACATCGCCGGCGCCCTCGTCAACGGCGCGTCGAACATCGGCATCGCGGGCGGGGCAGCCGTCGGCGGGCAGGCGCTCGGTGCGATCGGCCTGCAGTACCTGCCGTTCGCCGGCGCCGTCGTGCTGATCGGCTCGCTCGGCGTCGTGCTCGCGGCGCGCCGCGGCTTCCCGGTGCACACGCACGCGCAGGAGCACCTGTCCACGACGTCGGTCGAGGCGATCACGTCCTCGCTCGCGGTCGTCACCAGCTCGGTGCCGGTCGTCAGCCGTGCGATCGCCACCATCACCGGGTCGATCGGCGTCGCCACCGGCACGGTGTCGACCGCGACGGGATCCGTGCGGACGCAGCGGCGGCGCTGAGCCCGGGACACGGGAGCGGGGCGGGCCGACCGATGTCGACCCGCCCCGCTCCCGTCTCCCGGAGCCCGGAGCCCGGAGCCCGGAGCCCCGAGCCCGACGGCCGGGTGTGCGGTCAGTCCTGCGGGACCGACCGTCGACGACGTGCCGCGCGGACCGACAGCAACCCGCCGCCGGTCAGGAGCAGCAGCGCTGCGACGGCGACCGCGGGGGTGACGTCGGCTCCGGTGAAGGCCAGTCCGCCACCGGTCGGGCCACCACCGTCGCCCGTGCCGGTACCGCCCGCGACGGGTGCCGCGCTCGGGGTCGGGCCGTCGGTCGGCTGCGGCGTCACCGTCGGGGTGGGCTCCGGCGTGACGGCGACCTCGGCGAGGACGAGGCGCACGGGCTCCGGCGTGCCGCCGACCGCGGCGGTCGTGACCACCACCGGGTCCGACTGCTCGGAGCCGGTCCCGGCCGTGATCGTGTACTCGGTCAGCGGGCGGAGCCCCTCGAGCACGAAGGTGCCGTCGTCGCCGGTGGTCGTGCTGACCGGCTCGCCGTCGTCGTCACCGGTCAGCGTCGCCACGACCGGGACGGCCGCGGCGGGGGCGCCGTCCGCGTCGCTGACCGTGCCCGGCTGGTCGACCGTCGGCAGGGGCAGGACGAAGTCGACGGCGTCGGCGGCGGTCCCCGTGGCGGGCGTCGTGACCGTCCGGACGGGGGCCCCCTCGACGCTCACGGCGTACTCCGTCGACGGCGTCAACCCGGCGAGCGAGTACCCGCCGTCCGCGGTCGTCTCGACCGTGACCACGGCACCCGAACCGGCCTCGACCGGCCGTGCGGTGACGGTCGTGTCCACGACGGGCGTGCCGTCCTCGTAGCGGACGGAACCGGCCTGCCCGACCGTGACCGCCACCGGCGTCGTGAACGGGAAGTCCGCTCGGACCGTGCCGTCGGCGGTGACCTCGACCGTCAGCTCGGTCGGCTCCGGAGCACCGGCGACCGCGGCCTCGGTACGGACGGTGTAGGTGCCGGGCCGGAGCGCTAGACCGTACGTGCCGTCGGCGTCCGTCTCGACGGTGGCCACCACGCCACCGCCCTGCAGGACCTCCACGAGCGCGGGTGCGGCGGGGGCGCCGCCGTCGAGCGTCACGCGGCCCGTGATCGTGCCCACGCTGATCGGCAGGACGATCGGGTCGAGCGCAGCCACCGGGGCACCGTCGGCACCGGTCGAGCCCGACACCGGCGGGGCACCGCTCACCGTCGCGACGACCGCAGTGCCGGCCGGCAGGCCGACGGCACGCCAGCGCCCGTCCGCGTCCGTGACGACGGTGGCGAGGGGCAGCCCCGAGGTGTCCGTGACGGTCACCTCGGCGTCGGCGACGGGGCGGCCGTCGGCGTCGATCACCGAGCCGTCGAGGTCGACGGTCCCCGGGACCGTGCTGAGGACGAAGTCGGCGTCCGTGACGTCGGTCCGGAGGTCGACCACCGCGGGAGCGCGGTCGACCGCCGCGTTGTCCGGGGTCGCGATCGACACCCGGTACCCGTCGGCCTGGGTGAGCGCGGGGAACGCGTACGCACCGTCGGCACCGGTGGTCGTCGTGTACTCGGTGCCGTTCGGAGCGGTCACGGTGACGAGCGTGTCCACCAGTGGTTCGCCGTCGAGTGCCGCAGTGCCGGACAGGGACGAGGTCCGGTTCGCGAACCAGGTCTGGTAGACGGGGAGGCCACTGCGTTGCTGGTAGGCGATGGTCAGCGTCGCGAGCGACGCCGTCGGTGTGAACCATGCGCTCGCGCCGGCGGTGTCGTTCGCGGCGTCGTTGCCCCGCAGCACCCCCGTGGCCGGGTCCCAGGACGGCAGGTCCTGACCCGCCGCCACGCCTCCGGGATCGCGCGGGCAGCTCCACCCGCCGGGCGAGACGGTCGAGCACGAGTTGTACGAACCCGCGTAGCCGAGCTGGTCCACGGTGGCTGGGGTGCCGTCCGCGAGGGTCGCCGAGATCGTCGCCTGGTCGGCGTCGACGTCGCCCAGGACGAAGGACCAACCGCCGGCCCCTGGCGTCCCACCGTCGAACGTCCAGGTCGTGACGGCAGGGCTCCGCGCGTCGTCCGCCGCCGGCCGCTGGTTGAGGTACGTCGCACCGCGACTGGTGCCGTAGACCGTGCCGGGCGGCGTCGACGCCCCCTGCCACGTCGATGCGCCGGAGACGACCGTGGCCTGCCGGGAGGTGGACGTGAAGGTGGTGTCCGGGAACCCCGGGAGCGCGATCGAGCCGGTGTACGCACGACTCGTGCCGTCCACCGTGACGGTGGCCCAGTTCCCCGTGGTCGCGGCCGTCGCGCTCGTGACGCCGCTCACCGCCAGTCCTGCCCCGAGTGCGACGGCGATGCCGCCGGCGATGACGGTGCGCCATCTGCGCATGTGTGCTCCCCTGTGTCGGCGCCGACGAATACCCGACGCTTGCTCAGGCTATCCGGGCAGCGCGGACGAGGGACAGCCCCGGTGCGGGTCGCGGATCACCGGCCCTCCAGGGCCGCGAGCAGCCGGTCGAGCGCGACGACCTGGCCGGACACGAGCACCCCGCGCGCCTCCTCGATGCCGAACCAGCGGGCGTCGTCGACCTCGGGGACCGCGACGAACCGACCGGAACCGCGCGGGAGCTCGACCTGCACCGTGTTGCTCCGCACCTCGTCGACCTCGAAGTCGTCGGCCCGTGCCGCGAAGACCCGGACGCGCTTCCCGGAGGCCTGGCGGACCTCGCCGAGGTCGAGCACGGGTCCCGTCGGTGCGGGGACCCCGATCTCCTCGGCGAACTCGCGGCGCGCGGTGTCGAGTGCGTCCTCACCGTCCTCGACGAGCCCCTTCGGGATCGACCACGCGCGCGGGCGTCGACGCCAGAACGGTCCGCCCATGTGCGCGACGAAGACCTCCGGGGTGCCGTCCACGGGCGACCGACGGTGCAGCAGGAGTCCGGCGCTGGTGACCACCGATCGACCCTACGACGAGCGGCCGTGCACGGCTCAGTCCGCGAGCCGGCGGAGCTCCGAGGCCACCTGCCCGGTCAACCACGCCACCCCGCGCCCGTTCGGGTGCAGGGCCCCGGGCACCATGTCGATGCGGCTCAGGTCGCCCGCCCCGGAGAGCGAGACGCCCGCGACGTACGGGTCGTCGGTCGCGCAGGCCGAGTGCGCCTGCGACCGGGCGAACACGTCGACGAACGGGACGCCGGCCGCCTCGGCAGCGGACGCCGAGACCTCGTCGAGCGACTCCTGGACCCCGTGCAGGTACCGGACGTCGCCGTCGGTGAACGGGTAGGTGTCCCGCGGGAAGGACCCCACGAGCGAGCCGAGGTCGAGCGCCGAGCGGAAGCACCCCCGCGCCGGCGTGTGGGCCGCGTCCGGGAAGATCGCCGGGTAGCCGAGGAAGACCACGACCGCGTTCGGCGCGGCCCGGCGGACCGCGGCGAGCGTGTCCGCGATCCCGAGCGCGACCCGGGACCGGATGCGCACGTCGAGGTCGTCCACCCCGTCGTGCACGAGGGTGCTGCGGCACGACGGGGCGTCCCGACCGGAGAACACCGGGCCGCGGGAGGACAGCGCCAGGCAGGATGCGGCGGTGCCGAACAGGTCGGCGTCGTTGCCGCCGATCGTCAGCGTGACCAGCCGGGTGTCCTCGGACAGTGCCCGGACCTGGGGCGGCACCCCGCGGAACTGGTACCCCGACACGACGTCACGACTGGTCGCCCCCGCGCACGTCACGTCGGTCAGGTCGAGTCCGAAGCGCGCCGCGAGCCGGTGGGGGTAGTCGCGCGCCGACTGCGCGCAGGCGCTCGTCGGCAGCCGGGTCGGGTCGCCCAGGCCGTAGCCGGCCGAGTAGGAGTCGCCGAGTGCGACGTACTCGCTGCCCGGCGGCAGGTCGGCGAGCGTCTCGGCCGGGTCGTCCGTCACCGGGTACGGCTCCGGGACCGGCCACATCGGCGCCGCGACGGCGCCGTCGGTCGGTGCGACCGCGACCGGGCCCGACGGCGCGACGACGACCGCGGCGAGGACCGCGAGCACGAGGGCGACGGCGGTCGACCGCTTCGAGCGGGTGGTGCGCTGCAGGGGGTCCTCCGGGTGGACGCGACGACGGGACGGGCAAGGCTACCTGCCCGTCCCGGGTGCCGGTGTCAGCGACGACCCAGGCGCCGTTCCCCGTTGCTGCCGGTCTGGTACTGCAGGCCGTAGTGCTCGTACAGCACGGGTTCGGTCGAGGCCTCGAGCTCACCGTCGGTCGGGATGGTCGGGGCGTCCTTGACGAGCTTCTTCGGGAACGTCACGAGCAGGTGCTTCGGCGCCACCGTCGCACCGACGAGCGGGACGAAGAGCAGCTTCTGGAACCCGGGCAGCCCGGTGGTGACGGCGCCGAAGGCGGGATCGGACGTCGCGGTGTCGTAGTAGATGCTCTCGAGCGTGCCGATCTTGTCCTCGGTCTCGTCGACGACGGGCAGGCCGATCCAGTCACGGATGTTGGCGGCTTCGAACACGGGGCGCTCCCTTCGAGCAGGACAGGTACGCCTCGACGCTACCGACGACCCCTCGGCGGGTTCACGGCGAAGTGACGGGGGCGACCGGGAGCGAGTCGACGGCGGCGAGCACGTCGTCCACGCCGACGGCCAGGAGCGCCGGGTCCGGGTCCTCCGCGAACACGTCCCCGCGGCGCACGGACGCGTCGGTGAGCACGACGTGCGGACCGGAGGCGGGCGGTCCCCAGGCCTCGGGCGGCGCCGGCCCGAACACCACGACGGACGGGATCCCGTAGGCGGAGGCGAGGTGGGCCGCCCCCGTGTCGACGGTCACGACGAGCGATGCCGATGCGATGACGCCGGCGAAGGCCTGCAGCTCCAGCGCGCCCGCGAGGACCGCCTCCGGCGGCAAGCCGGCCGACTGCGCGACGGCGGTGGCGCGCTCGACGTCGTCCGCGCCTCCCGTCAGGACCACGTCGAGGCCGCGCTCGCGGAGCCCTCGCACCACGGCTGCGAAGCGGTCGGTCGGCCAGTGCCGCGCACCGTGGAAGGCGCCGATGTGCACGACCGCGGCACCCGGCGCGGCGGACGGGGCGGCCGGGCGGGCGATGGCGACCTCGTCGGGGTCGGCGGGGATGCCGTGCCAGGTGAGCAGGTCCGCCCAGCGCTCCCGCTCGTGGACGTCGTCCGGCCACTCCGGGCCCTCGTACCCGTGGGTCGGGTCGGCGTGGCCGATCACGCGCCGGGCACCGAGTGCGGCGACGAGGTCGGACGACTCCGGCCCGGCACCGTGCAGGTTGACCGCGACGTCGACCGCTCCGGCGGGGGCGGCGATCGGGTGGTCGAGCCCGTGCTGCGCGAGGTGCACGTCGACGGGCAGCAGCTCGACGACCGGGGCGAGCCACGCGGTCGTCGCCAGGGTGATCCGGTGGCCGGGGAACGCCCGGCGGAGCGCGTGCAGTGCGGGGACGGCGACGAGCGCGTCCCCGAGCTTGATGGCGCGCAGGACGAGCAGGTCGGGGCGTCCGTCGGACGGGGGCAGGGCGGGGACGGCGGTCACGGTCCGACGGTATCCGGCCGCGCCTGGGCCGGTTCCCGGCCGGCGGACGGTACCAAGGAGCATGGCTCTCGCGAAGGACCGCGCCGTCCGCGGTCTGCTCTTCGACCGTGACGACACCCTCGTCATCGACGTCCCGTACAACGCCGACCCCCACAAGGTCGTCCCCGTGCCCGGCGCCCACCGCGCGGTCGAGCGCGCCCGGACCGCCGGTCTGCGCGTCGGGGTCGTGACGAACCAGTCGGCGATCGCGAAGGGCCTGGCGACCCGCGAGCAGGTCGACGCGACGAACGCCCGCGTGGACGAGCTGGTCGGCCCGTTCGACGTCTGGTGCGTCTGCCCGCACGACGCCGGCGACGGGTGTGCGTGCCGCAAGCCGCGTCCGGGGATGGTGCTCGACGCCGCGCGACGGCTCGGGCTCGACCCGTCCGAGATCGTGGTGGTCGGGGACATCGGCGCCGACGTCGGTGCGGCGGCGGCGGCGGGTGCGCAGGGCGTGCTGGTGCCGACGCCGCGGACGCGCGCCGAGGAGGTCGAGGCGGCGGAGACCGTCGCCGGCTCCCTCGACGACGCCGTCTCCCTCGTGCTGGCCCGGGTCCCGGCGGCCCGGGCGTGAGCCGCGCCGAGCAGCGCGGTCCCGAGGGTGCGGAGTCGACCACGGCCGACGAGCGGACCGGTCCGCGCGTCCTGGTCGTCCGGCTCGACTCGTTCGGCGACGTCCTGGTGGCCGGCCCCGCCGTGCGCGCCGTCGCCGCGGGGGCCGCGCACGTCACGATGCTCTGCGGCCCCCAGGGCTCCCCGGCCGCAGACCTGCTGCCCGGGGTCGACCGGGTGCGGGTCTGGGCAGCGCCCTGGGTGACCGAGACCGCGCGGCCGATCGACGACGCGCTGCTCGGCGAGTTCCGTGCGCTCGTCACCGAGGAACAGCCCGACGAGGCCGTCGTGCTCACCTCGTTCCACCAGTCGCCCCTGCCGGTCGCCCTGCTGCTCCGCCTGGCCGGGGTGCCCCGGGTCTCCGGTGCGTCGGTCGACCACCCCGGGTCGCTGCTCGACGTGCGGCTCCGCCCGGGCGAGGACCTGCCGGAGGACCTCCCGGAGCCGGAGCGCGCCCTCCGCATCGCCGAGGCCGCCGGGTTCGCCCTGCCGGCGGATGACGACGGGAGGCTCGTGGTGCGGATCGACGCCGTCGCACCACCCGAGGTGGCCGCCCTGGACCGCTACGTGGTCGTCCACCCCGGCGCGAGCGTCCCGGCGCGCTCCTGGCCGGAGGAGCACCACCGTGACCTCGTCGCGGCCTACGCCGAGCGCGGGATCCCCGTGGTCGTCACGGGCAGCCCCGGCGAGCGGGCGCTCACGGCCGCCGTCGCGGGCGACACCGCGGTCGACCTCGGCGGTCGGACGTCGCCCGCCGAGCTCGCCGCGGTCCTCGCCGGCGCCGAGGTCGTCGTCGTCGGCAACACCGGTCCGGCACACCTCGCCGCCGCGGTGGGTGCGCGCATCGTCAGCCTGTTCTCGCCGGTGGTGCCGGCGGTGAAGTGGGCCCCGTACGCACCCGAGGTGGAACTGCTCGGCGACCAGACCGCCGCCTGCCGCCTGAGCCGTGCCCGGGAGTGCCCGGTCCCGGGCCACCCGTGCCTGTCCGGAGTGCGCGTGCAGGACGTCCTCGACGCACACGGACGCCTGCTGGCGCGCGGCACCGGACCCGGCGCCGTCGCGGACGGCAGTGCGCTCAGCGGATGAAGCAGGAGAAGCTGCGAGGAGGACCAGCAGTGCTCCCGTAGCGTGCGCCACTGCTCCTCCTGCTCCTCTTCCCGGCACCCGCGCAGCGCGCGCGAGCGCCGGCGGGGCAGCTGTCCGGAGGGGCACCGAACCGTCGAAAGGCCCTGCATGCGGATCCTCGTGTGGCACGTGCACGGCGGCTGGATGGACGCCTTCGTCCGCGGCCCCCACGAGTACCTCATCCCCACCACACCGGCCCGCGACGGCTGGGGGCTCGGGCGGGGCGGCCGCGACTGGCCGGCGAACGCGATCGAGATCGACCCGGCCGACCTCGCCGACGCCGAGGTCGACGTGGTCGTCCTGCAGCGCACCGAGGAGCTCGAGGAGGCCCGTCGCCTGCTCCGCGGCCGCGAGGTCCCCGTGGTCTTCGTCGAGCACAACGCCCCGCGCGTCGACGTCCCGAGCAGCCTGCACCCGATGCGCGACCGCGACGACCTGGTGATCGCGCACGTCACGCACTGGAACGCCCTCATGTGGGACTGCGGCACGACCCGCACGACGGTGGTCGAGCACGGCGTCGTCGACCCGGGCCCGCTCTACACCGGCGCGCTCGAGCGCTTCGGTGTCGTCATCAACGAACCGGTCCGCCGGGGCCGTGTGGTCGGCACGGACCTGCTCCCCCGCTTCGCCGAGGTCGCACCCGTCGACCTCTGGGGCATGGGCACCGACCGGCTCCCCGAACTCGGGTTCGGCGACCGCGTCGTCGCCCTCGGCGACGTCCCCGCAGACCCCATGCACGCCGCACTCGCGCAACGACGCGCGTACGTGCACCCGAACCGCTGGACGTCGCTCGGCCTGTCGCTGATCGAGTCGATGCACATGGCGATGCCGGTCCTCGTGCTCGCGACGACCGACGCACCACGGACCGTGCCCGCCGAGGCCGGCGCGATCGCGACCGACGTCGACGAGCTGGTCCGTGCCTCCAGGACGCTCCTGGAGGACCCCGAGGAGGCCCGTCGCCGCGGTGCCGTCGCCCGAGAGGCCGCGCTCGAGCGGCACGCGCTCGGCCGGTACCTGGCGGACTGGGACGACCTCCTCGACGACGCCGTCGCGCGTGGTGCGCGACGCGGACGCGCGGCGGACGCCGCGCTGGAAGGGAGCCTCCGATGAAGATCGCGATGGTGTCCGAGCACGCGAGCCCGCTCGCGGTGCTCGGCGGAGTCGACGCCGGTGGACAGAACGTGCACGTCGCCGAGCTGTCCGCGGCCCTCGCGGACCGCGGCCACCAGGTGACCGTGTACACGCGGCGCGACGACGCCGACCAGCCCGTCCGCGTGCTGCTGCGCCCGGGCGTCGAGGTCGTGCAGGTCGACGCCGGGCCCGCCCGCCACGTCCCGAAGGACGACCTGTTCCCGTTCATGGACACGTTCGCCTCGGTGCTCGCGGCGGAGTGGTTCGTCGACCGCCCCGACGTGGTGCACGGGCACTTCTGGATGTCCGGGTACGCCGCGCTCGAGGCCGTCAAGCAGGTCCACGCCCGCACCGGTGGCGTCCGGATCCCGGTCGTGCAGACCTTCCACGCGCTGGGCGTCGTGAAGCGTCGCCACCAGGGCACCGCCGACACGAGTCCCGCGGAGCGCGAGTGGATCGAGCCCGCCGTGGGCCGGAGCGTCGACCAGGTCGTCGCGACGTGCTCCGACGAGGCCTTCGAGCTCAAGACCCTCGGCGTGCCGCTGCACGCCATCTCCGTGGTGCCGTGCGGTGTGGACACCGAGCTCTTCCGGCCGGACGGCCCCGTCGAGGAGCGTGGGCGCCCCTTCCGGGTGCTCACCGCGTCGCGCCTGGTGCGCCGGAAGGGTGTCGGCACGACCATCGCCGCGCTCGCGAAGCTGCTCGACGAGGGCCGCGAGGCCGAGCTCGTGGTGGTCGGCGGAGCCGGCACGGCCGGAGCCGACCTCGCCGACGACCCGGAGTACCAGCGCCTCGACGCCCTGGCCCGGTCGCTCGGGGTGCGCGAGCACGTGAGCTTCCGCGGCCAGCTCGGGCAGCACGACATGCCCGCCGTCTACCGCAGCGCCGACGTCGTCGTGTGCGCCCCCTGGTACGAGCCCTTCGGCATCGTGCCGCTCGAGGCCATGGCGTGCGGTCGTCCCGTCGTCGCGTCGAGCGTCGGCGGACTCATCGACACCGTCGTGGAGGACGCCACCGGCCTGCACGTCCCGCCCCGCGACGAGGAGGCCGTGGCCGCCGCCGTGGGCGCGCTGCTCGACGACCGCGAGCGGCGCGACGCGTACGGACGCGCGGGTCGCGAGCGCGCCGAGTCCCGGTACACCTGGCACAAGGTCGCCGCCGAGAGCGAGCGCGTGTACGAGCGCCTCGTCGCCGGCGCCGCGAACGGCCTCGCCGCGCCCGCCGTCGCGGCGACCGGGACCGACACGGCACCCGTGTCGAACGACCCCGTCGGGATCACCCCCGCCACGACCATCCCGGGCGCCCGTCCCGGACGCGCCGGACGGACCGCCCGCCCGACGCCCGCGGTGCTGCCGCACCCGACGGAGAGGACCGCACGATGACCATCGAGCAGCAGACCGGCACGCGTGAGCCGGAGACCGAGAGCGCCAGCGTCCGGACCGTCGTCGACCACATCGCCGCCTCGGTGCCCGTGATCGCCTCGCTCGTCGACCACAAGGACCACATCGCGGCGTGGGCGGACGACATCGCCGCGCGGCTCGTCGCGGGCCGTCGTCTGCTCGCCGCGGGCAACGGCGGCTCGGCGGCGGAGGCCCAGCACCTCACCTCCGAGCTGACCGGCCGCTTCGACGGGGACCGTCCGGCGTACTCGGCGATCTCCCTGCACGCCGAGAGCTCCGCCGTCACCGCGATCGGGAACGACTACGGCTACGACCAGGTCTTCGCCCGCCAGGTGACGGCGCACGCGCGCGCCGGTGACGTCGTCGTGCTGCTCAGCACGAGCGGCAAGAGCCCGAACCTGCTCCGCGCGGCCGAGGCCGCTCGGGCCGTCGGTGCACGCTCGATCGCGATGACCGGCCCCGGGCCGAACCCGCTCGCCGACGCGGTCGACGACGCGATCCGCATCGAGGGCCCCTCGGCCAACGTGCAGGAGGCACAGCTCGTCCTCGTGCACGCCCTGTGCCGTGCGATGGAGCCGGCCCTCCGCCGCGGCGGCCGCCGGTGAGCGGCACGGAGCGCACCGCCAGCGCGACGCCGGGCTCCGGCGACGGCACCCGGCGTCGCATCGTCGTCGTCGGCGACACCCTGCTCGACGTCGACGTCTCGGGCACGAGCGAACGGCTCAGCCCGGACGCCCCCGTCCCGGTCGTCGACGTCCGGACCGACGACCGTCGTGCCGGTGGCGCCGGCCTGGTCGCCTCGATGCTCGTGCGCGACGGCCACGACGTGACGCTCGTCACCGTGCTGAGCGACGACGACCGTGCCGACGAGATCCGCGCCCTGCTGCCCGACGTGCACGTCGTCGCCGGTCCGTCCGGTGCGCCGACCCCGGTGAAGACCCGCGTCCGCGTGGTCGACCACGCGCTCGTCCGCATCGACGAGGGGTGCGCCACCCCGCCCGTCCCCGGCACGACCGCCGAGATGACCGCAGCGCTCGAGGGCGCCGACGCGATCGTCGTCGCCGACTACGGCCGTGGCGTCGCGGCCGCCGACGGGCTCCGTACCGCCCTCGCCGCCGTGGCCCGCACGACGCCGGTGGTGTGGGACCCGCACCCGAAGGGTGCCTCCCCCGTCGCGGGCACCGCGGTCGTGACCCCGAACACCAGCGAGGCCCGGCGCTTCACCGACCTCCCCGGCGAAGGCGTGCCCTTCGCCACGGACGCCGCGGCCGAGCTCGTCCGGACCTGGGACGTCGACGCCGTCGCCGTCACGATGGGCGACCGCGGCGCCCTCGTCGCGTCGCGCCGCAGCGGGGACGGCACCGGGCCAGCCGCGCTCGACAGCCGGTTCGTCCCGGCCCCGTCCGTCACCGCCGGCGACCCGTGCGGCGCCGGTGACCGCCTCGCCGCGGGCGTCGCCATCGCCCTCGCCGAGGGTGCTGACGTCGCCGAGGCCGTCGCCGCGGGCGTGCTCGCTGCCTCGGAGTACCTCGCAGCCGGCGGCGTGACCGCGCTGTTCGCCGACGACGGCCCGGCTCCGGTGCCCGTCCCCGGCGTGGACCGCGACGCGCTGCGCGTCGTGCACGACGTCCGCAGCGCCGGTGGGACCGTCGTCGCCACCGGCGGCTGCTTCGACCTGCTCCACGCCGGGCACGCCCGCACACTCTCCGCAGCGCGGGCGCTCGGCGACTGCCTGGTGGTCTGCCTCAACTCGGACGACTCGGTGCGCGCCCTCAAGGGGCCGGAGCGCCCGATCATGACGCAGGACGACCGGGTCGAGCTGCTGCTCGCGCTCGACTGCGTCGACGCCGTGGTCGTCTTCGACGAGCACACCCCGGACGAGGCCCTCCGCCGCTTCCGCCCGGACGTCTGGGCGAAGGGCGGCGACTACGCGGCGAGCGAGCTCCCCGAGGCAGCCACGCTCGCCGAGTGGGGCGGTCGGGTCGTCACCGTCCCGTTCCACCCCGGTCGGTCCACCACGCGGCTCGCCGCGGCACTCGCCGCGGTCGGCTGAGGACCCACCCCGACCACACGTCGGACGGGAGGCACGGCGCACCGCCGCCACGGGCCTCCCGTCCGTCACCGGTCACCACACACGTCCCGTCGGCACCGCCGACGGACCGGCACCACGCCACTCCCGGAAGGAAGTCCATGCCCGTCCCCACCACCCCCATCGGTCGCGTCCTCGTCACCGGCGGCGCCTCCGGTCTCGGCGCGGCCGTCGTCGCCGCGGTCGTCGAGGCCGGCGGCACCCCCATCGTCCTCGACCTGCGCGTCGACGGCGTCCCGGAGGGCACCGACGCCGTCGCCGTGGACGTCACGGACACCGAGGCGACCGAGCGCGCCGTCCGCGAGGCCGCGGAGCGCCACGGCGGACTCGACGCCGTCGTCACCGCCGCGGGCATCGACAAGCCCGCGCCGATCGGCGGGATCTCGTCGGGCGACTGGGAGCGCATCGTCGGGGTCAACCTGCTCGGCACCGCCGCCGTGGTGCGCGCCGCGCTGCCCGCCCTCGAGGCGACGCACGGCCGCGTCGTGACGATCTCGTCGTCGCTCGCGCTCAAGGGCGTCGGCGACGGCACGGCCTACTCGGCGTCGAAGTTCGGCGTGCGCGGCTTCTCGCAGGCGCTGGCCGCCGAGACCGCCGGGCGCATCGGTGTGACGAACATCATCCCCGCCGGCATGCGCACCGCGTTCTTCGAGGGCCGGACCGAGCAGTACAAGCCGGGCCCGGACGCGCAGCTCATCGAGCCGGAGTACGTGGCGAACTCGATCCTGTTCGCGCTGTCGCAGCCGGCCGGCTGCGAGATCCGCGAGCTGTCGATCATGCCCGCGACGGAGCCCAGCTGGCCGTAGGCCCCGCTGACGACGCAACGGGAGGCGCGGTGCCGGTCGGTACCGCGCCTCCCGTCGTTCGGTCCAGCTGCCCGGCTGTCCGCTCGGTCTGCCCGCTGGGTCTGCCCGCTGGGTCTGCCCGCTCGGTTCTCCGAGCGGGCCCGATCCGTCACGCTCGGCGCCGCCCGGCGACGGATCGCGCCCGCTCGGCGCAGTGCGCGTGGCACGTCCCACCCGATCGCGCGGTTCCCGACGGGGTCGGAGCCGGCGTCCGGGTGCACTCCTGCGCCGGCTCAGACGACCGGTGCGGCCGTTCGCTCCCGGGGTCGCACGGTCGCGAGGAGGTCCTCGACGTCGGTGAGCACGGCCTCGGGCTGGACCTCGTCGACGTACGACGGGTCGTGCTCGCAGCGCTCAGCGGTCCACCCGACCTGGGTCACGTCGATGCCGCACACCGGGCAGCGCGTGACGAAGGACATGTGCACCCGGTGCCGTCCGCGGTCGATCGGGCCCGCGTTCACCACGTTGCCGAACCAGAACACGCCGACCGTGGGGGTGCCGACCGCGACGGCGAGGTGCCGCGGGCCGGAGTCGTCGCCGACCATGACGTCAGCGGCCGCGAGCACCGCGGGGAGCTCCGCGAGCGGCAGGGCGTCGGTCAGGTCGTGGAGACGGTCGTGCAGGGCCACCGGCACGGCACTGCGGATGGCCTGCGCCGCCGGCACGTCCGTCGCGTCGCCGACGAGCACGACGTCGTCGCCGGCGTCGAGCCGCGCGGACACCACGGCTGCGAACCGCTCGGGGTTCCACCGGCGCCGCGGGTCCGTCGCGCCGGGGTGCACGGCCACCAGGTGGCCGGCGACGCCGAGGCGGTCGCGCACGGCACGGCGCTCCTCGGCGCCCACGTGCACGCGCGGGTCCAGGGTGACCGGGGCGGCACCGGCGAGCGAGACGACCTCGAGCCCGCGGAGCACCTCGTGCTGGTAGTAGACGTAGCGGACCCACCGCTCCAGGACCTCGGCGTCCTCGGTCGCGGTGCCGACGGTGTGCAGTGCGGCGAGGCGCAGCAGGAACGGGTTCGAGTTCCGACCGCCGCCGTGCAGCTGCACGGCGAGGTCGAACCGGCCGCGGAGCCGCGACTCGAAGTCGTGCAGCGTCGGCGCACCCTCCCCGGCGTCACGCACCCCGGGCGACACCGGGAGTTCCTCGAACGCGTGCACCGCGTCGGTCCGTCCGCGCAGGACCGCCGGGGCCAGCGGGCTCCCGAGCAGCGTGATGCGGGCGTCGGGGTACGCGGCGTGCAGCGCCTCGATCGCGGGGACCGCGAAGAGCAGGTCCCCAAGGCCACCGCCGCGGAGCACCGCGATCTCCCGGACGTCGTCGAAGCGTTCTCCACCGTTGCCGATCAGTTGCACCACACCCGTCTACCGGAACCGAGCCGAGAGCGCTGCCGGGCCGACGCCGTCCCGGACCCGTCCGGTGCGCTCTCCGGACCGAGCACCCGAAACCGGCACCCCGCACAGGTCCCCGGGAGCACCGTGGAACCGTACGCCCGTCTCCGGAAGGACACCATGACCCTCGCCACCCCGTCAGCGACCGCGACCGACACCGACCACATGGTCATCACCGACCCCGTCGACGGGTCGATCGCCACGACGACCCCGCGCTCCACGAGCGAGGACGTCGCGAACGCTGTCGCGCGCGCACGGGCGGCCGCACCCGCGTGGGCGCGCACCGCACCGGCGGAGCGCGGAGCCCTGCTGCACGCAGCAGCAGCGCACCTCCGCGACCACGCCCAGGAGCTCGCCGACCTGAACACCCGGGAGACCGGGAAGGTGCCCGGCGACGCGATGGGCGGCGTGCAGGCCGGCATCGGGACGCTCGTGCAGTACGCCGAGCTCGGCCCGGTCCACCGCGGCGAGGCGCTCCGCGGGCAGTTCGGTGCGGCCGACTGGTCGGTCCCCCACCCCCGCGGCGTGGTGCTCGCCCTGACGCCGTGGAACGACCCGGTGGCCGTGGCGCTCGGGATCCTCGGTGCCGCGCTCGTCACCGGGAACACCGTGGTGCACAAGGGCAGCGAGCGGTGCCCCGGCACGATCGCCCGGCTGAACACGCTGCTGGCCGAGGTCCTGCCGGAGGGCGTCCTGGTGGGCGTCGACGGTGACGCCTCGACCGGCGAGGCGCTGCTCGAGCAGGACGGCATCGACGTGTACGCCCACGTCGGCTCCACCGCCACCGGCGACCGCCTCTCCGAGGTCGCCGCGAGCACGCGCGCGCACGTCATCCGCGAGAACGGCGGCAACGACGCGGTCGTCGTGGACGCCGACGTGGACCCCGCGTGGGCCGCCGCACAGGTCGCGCTCGGCGCCTTCGCGAACACGGGTCAGATCTGCACGAGCGTCGAGCGCGTCTACGTGCACCGCGATGTCGCCGAGGAGTTCACCGCGGCGCTCGTCGCCGAGGCGGAGCGACGGACGGCGTCGCCCGCCGCCGAGTTCGGTCCGCTCGTCGACGACCGGCTCCGCGGCACGGTGCAGGCGCACGTCGACGACGCCGTGCAGCGCGGCGCCACCGTGCGCACTGGCGGGACGACGCCCGGCGGTGTCGGCACGTTCTACCCGGCCACCGTCCTGACCGACTGCACCGACGACATGGTCGTGATGACCGAGGAGACCTTCGGTCCCCTCGCACCGGTCCGCGTCGTCGAGTCGTTCGACGAGGGCCTGCGCCTCGCCGCGGCCGACCGGTACGGCCTCGCCGCGACGGTGCTCACCGGCGACACCGGTCACGCCCTCCGCGCCGCAGCCGAGCTCCCCGTCGGCACCGTCAAGGTGAACGCGGTGTTCGGCGGCGCACCGGGCGGCAGCGCCCAGCCGCGCGGGGCCTCGGGCGCCGGCTTCGGCTACGGCCCGCACCTGCTCGACGAGATGACGACCACCACCGTCGTGCACCTCGAGTCCGCCCCCGCACGCACCACCGGAGGAACCCGATGACCGCCGACGTCCGTCTCGTCCGCGACCTGGTCGCCTCGGTCGACGACCGCGAACCGCTCGTCGTCGTCATCGGCGACTGCATCCTCGACCGCTGGACCGTCGGGGAGGCCGAGCGCGTCTCCCGCGAGGCCCCGGCGCCCGTGGTCCGTGTGACCGAGACGGTCGCCGTCCCGGGCGGCGCCGCGAACACGGCGGTGAACGCCCGCGCCCTCGGCGCCCGTGTCCGCATGGTCGGACTCATCGGTGACGACGAGTCCGGACGCGTCCTCCGCGACCGGCTCGAGACCGCCGGCGTCGACACGACCCACCTGGTCGAGGTCGCCGGTGCCCGCACCACCACGAAGTCGCGGGTGGTCGGCGGCGACCGCGTGGTCGTCCGCGTCGACGAGATCGCGGCGACGCCGGACGCGCACGCCGGTACCCGCCTCGGCGAGGCCGTCGCCCGCGCCGTCCGGGGCGCCGACGCCGCCGTGGTGTGCGACTACGGCCTCGGTGTGCAACCCGAGGACGTCGTGCCCGTCCTCGACCGCGACCGCCCCGGTGCCGTCGTCGTCGATGCCCACGACCTGACGCGGTGGGCCGACCTGCACCCCGACCTGGTCACCCCGAACGCCGGCGAGACCGCCGGCCTGCTCGGTCGCGACCTCGGAGCCGGCTCGGCCCGGGTGCCGGTCGTCGTGGACGCCCGGCAGGAGGTCCTCGCCCGCAGCGGCGCCCGTGCGGCGGTCGTCACCCTCGACCGCGACGGCACCGTCCTGCTCGAGCCCGGCGCGGACCAGGCCTTCCGAACCCGCGCGACGCCGGCGTCGGAGCAGCAGGCATCCGGCGCGGGCGACACGTTCTGTGCCGCCGCCACGGTCGCCCTGGCCGTGCGTGCTCCGCTCCGTGACGCGATCGCGGTGGCGCAGGCCGCCGCCGACGTCGTGGTCCGCGAGGCGGGCACCTCGGTCTGCACCGCCGCGGCCCTGATCGACTCCGTGACGGCCCCCGCCGCGACCGTGGTCGACCACGACGACCTCGCCCTGGCCGTCGACGCCGCCCGTGCCGCCGGCCGTCGCGTGGTCTTCACGAACGGCTGCTTCGACGTCGTGCACCGCGGGCACACCACCTACCTCCGGCAGGCCCGCGAGCTCGGCGACCTGCTCGTGGTCGCCCTCAACGACGACGACTCGGTCCGCCGGCTGAAGGGTCCGGAGCGTCCGATCAACACCGCCGAGGACCGGGCGGGCGTGCTCGCAGCCCTCGCCTGCGTCGACCTCGTGACCGTCTTCGCGACGGACACCCCGATCCCGCTCATCGAGCGCCTGCGCCCCGAGGTCTACGTCAAGGGCGGCGACTACTCCCCCGAGATGCTCGAGGAGACGGGGGTCGTCCGGGCGTACGGCGGTGAGGTCGTGATGGTCGACTACGTGCCGGAGCACTCGACGACCGCGGTCGTGCGGCGCATCCGCGAGGCCACCGCCGCCGCGGCCGCAGCCGCCGGCACGGCTCCGGCGACCGACACCGCGGACTCCACGGCACCCGCCGTCGAGCCCGACCCGGCACCGTGACCGCCGCCCGCTGGTCCGGTGCCTGGGCACGCCCCCGGACGGACGACCGCGGTCCGGCCGAGGTCGACGTCCTGGTGCCGACCGTCGGGCGGCCGGCCGAGCTCGCGACGACGCTCGCCGGGCTCGCGGCACAGACCGACGCCGACCTGCGCCTGGTCCTCAGCGACCAGTCAGCGGGCCAGGACGCCGCCTCCGAACCGGCGGTGGCCGCCATGCTGCGCGTCCTGGAGGCACAGGGCCGTCCCGTCACGCTCCTCGCCCACCCGGAACGGCGTGGTCTCGCAGAGCACCGGCAGCACCTCCTCGACCACGCGACCGCTCCCGCGGTGCTCTACCTCGACGACGACGTCTGGCTCGAGCCGGGCACCGTCCGCCGGATGCTCGACGCGCTCCGCGACCTGGGGTGCGGCTTCGTCGGCAGCGCCGTCCAGGGCCTGTCGTACCTGGAGGACCGTCGACCGCACGAGACCGCCGTGTTCGAACCGTGGGACGGCCCGGTCGTGCCCGAGGTCGTGCGCCGCGGGACGCCCGGCTTCGACCGACTGTCGCTGCACAACGCCGCGAACCCGGCACACGTCGCAGCGGAGCTCGACGTCGAGACCGGAGGGTGGGTGCCCTACCGGGTCGCCTGGGTCGGCGCGTGCGTCGTCTACGACCGTGCCGCCCTCGAACAGGTGGGTGGCTTCCGGTTCTGGGACGCCCTGCCCCCGCAGCACTCCGGCGAGGACGTCGTCGCGCAGTGGCGGGTGATGGAGCGCTTCGGCGGCGCGGGCATCCTGCCGTCCGGCGCCGTGCACCTCGAGAGCCCGACCACCGTGACCGATCGCCGGGTCGACGCTCCCGACGTCCTGTTCGACGACCACGAGACGAGCACGCACCGGCGCTGACGTGCTCCGGCGCTGCCCCGCTCCGGCGGGGCAGGACCGGGGCACGTCAGCCCTCGTCAGGGGTCCCCTGCCCCGCGCCCGCGATCGTCGCCGCGTCGATCCCCAGCTCCTGGGACAGGAACCGCCACATCCACGCGAGCGCGACCGCGTTGGTGAGGGTCGGGACGCCCTGCGCGATCTGCGTCGCGACACCGTCGCTGTAGGCCGCGAGTCGCAGCGCCACGACCTCCGGGCCGTCGTCGGTGTGGAACACGCCGTCGGCGAGCCCGCGCTCGACCACACGGACGAGGCACGCCTCCCACACGCGGATCCGTTCGGCGTACTCCGCTGCGACCTCCGGCCGTCGGGCGACGGCGGTCCAGTAGTCCGACCAGATGCGCCAGTGCTGCCGGACCTGCTCGGTGTCGCCGAACAGTGGTCCGACGAGCATCCGGAGTCCGACCACGGGGTCCGGCTCGGCGTCCACCGCGGCGACGATCGCACCGTAGAAGCGCTCCGTCTCGAGCACGACGACCTCGTTGAGGATCTCCGCGACGCTGCCGAAGTGGTAGGTCACCGTGCCGACCGACACGTCCGCCGCCGCCGCGATGTCGCGGAGGCCCGTCGCGCCGACGCCG
Source organism: Curtobacterium sp. BRD11 (assembly GCF_031844345.1). Classification (NCBI taxonomy): domain Bacteria; kingdom Bacillati; phylum Actinomycetota; class Actinomycetes; order Micrococcales; family Microbacteriaceae; genus Curtobacterium; species Curtobacterium sp. BRD11. The sequence goes on along the minus strand of NZ_JAUZUZ010000001.1, from coordinate 509,382 downwards.
CGCTGCACGATGACCGCGCGCGCCGCGTCGACGATCATCGCCCGGCGCACCTCCGGACGCTGCCGGACGCGGGAGGCCCCGGTCACGCCGACGTCCTCGGGACCTCGTCGGTGAAGGTGTGCTCGGCGACGAGCACCTCGGGCGCTCCGGTCGCGCCGTCGCGGGCCCAGGCGCGCACGGTGTTCACCAGGTGGAAGGCGTCGGCCGTCGCGGTCACGTCCGACGTCGTCTCGACCCGTGCCGCCCACTCCGGCTGGTCGAGCCCGATCGCCCAGCGCGAGGTGGCACGAGCGCTCGTCGGGTCGTCCTGTCGGATCCGGTACGTCTCGCGCGCGTCCTCGGTGAAGACGAGCCCGTCCGGGTAGACGCGGCCGCCGCCGTACCCCGGGTCGACGTCGAGGGTCCACTCGCCGGTCTCCACGTCGTGCGTGACGGTCCGCTGCGGCAGCGGGTCGACGGGCGAGGTCCGCTCGATCGCGAGGGGGGTCGACCGGACCGGCTCCTCGAACCGCACACCGTCGTCCGTCGCCCTCGTCCACGTGGGCAGGGTGACCGACGACGTCGCCGGGTCGAGCGTCACGGTCGCCGCGGCACCGTGCGGCCAGACCCATGGCCAGTACGACGAGGACACCGCGAGCCGCACCCGGTGGCCCGCGGCGAAGCGGTGTCCGGTCGAGACGAGCCGGACGTCCAGCTCGGTCGGCACGCCGGGCTCGAGCGGGTCGGCACGGTCGGCTCCGGCCCGCTTCGCGGCGTTGCACACGCCGCGGGTCACGAGTGTGGAGGACCCGTCCGGCGCGACGTCGCACAGCCGGACCGTGAGCGTCGCCCGCGGGAGGTCGCTCGTCACGGTGAGGCGCACCGTGACGTTGCCGAGGACGTCGAACGCCTCGTCGACGGGCAGGTCGAAGCACACCGAGCGGCCGTCCTCGGCGCGCTGGTCCGGCGGCAGGTCGGTGGCGTTGCCGAACGGGAAGAACCGACCGGCGTCGACCCCGGTGTGCTGCGGCGACCGCACGACCACCGGGCCGTCCCCACCACCACGCAGCAGGTCGAGGGGGACCGTGCGGTCGGCGGAGGCGGTCGACGGCCAGGCCTCGGCGGCGACCCACCGGCCCCGGCGCTCGGCGTAGTGGGTGGCGGGGGCCTCGCCCTCGTTGATCCAGGCGCGGAGGGCCGGGTCGTCCTCGACCCCGGTGTCGACGTCCTGCAACCACCGGTCCCACCACCGGAGCGTCTCCTGCAGGAACCCGATGGACGGCCCCGGCGCGAGACCGCGGTCCGGGTACTGGTGCGACCACGGCCCGACGATGCCCTTCACCGGTGCGTCGACGTGCTCCACCAGGCGGAGCACGGCGTCCCGGTAGGGGTCCGCCCACCCGCCGACCGCGAGCACCGCTGCCCGGATCGCCGAGTGGTCCTCACCCGCGCTGCCGTGCCGCCAGTAGTCGTCGCGCTCCTGGTGCGACAGCCACACGGGGGTCATCGGCCGGTTCCGGTCCAGCCGTGCCCGCCACCGGTCGACCCAGTCCGGCCCGACGACCTCGGGACGCGGCGGTCGCGAGTTGAAGGCGAACATGGTGGCGCCCCAGGCCGTCATGTCGATGCCGAGGACCGCACCGCCGACGTAGTGCACGTCGTTGTCGTACCGGTCGTCGGTCGAGCACACCGTGACGATCGCCCGCAGGGCCGCCGGGGCCCGTGCGGCGAGCTGCAGCGCGTTGAAGCCACCCCACGAGATGCCGAACATCCCGACCGCACCCGAGGACCACGGCTGCGCGGCGAGCCACGCGATGACCGCCTCGCCGTCACGGAGCTCCTGCTCGCTGTACTCGTCGTCGAAGAAGCCGTCCGACGACCCCGTGCCGCGGATGTCGACCCGGACCGACGCGTACCCGTGCTGCGCGTACCAGGGGTGCCGTTCGGAGTCGCGGGGGGCGGTCCAGTCGTCGAGCCGGTACGGCAGGTACTCCAGGAGCACCGGCAGCGGTCCGTCGGGGTCGGCGGGAGCCCAGGTGCGCGCGTGCAGCCGGACGCCGTCGGGCATCGGGATCCAGTCGTCCCGGACCGTGACGCCCTCGGGCAGCCGCGGGTCGGGACCGATCGCGGTCAGGTGCGGGGTGCTCATGCGTCCTCCCAGTTCCTCGTGCGGTGTCCGTCGCCGTGGTCCGTCCAGCCCGGGGCGTCCCGCCAGCGCTGCACGCCGTCGCCGACGTCGGGGAGCTCGGTCTGCCCCGGTTCGAGCGTCGCCCGCAGCAGGGTGCGCGTGTACGGGTGGTTCGTCCCGGTGAAGACGCGCTCGGTCGGGCCGACCTCGACGATGCGCCCGCCGGTCATCACCGCCACCCGGTCGGCGACGCCCCGCACGACGGCGAGGTCGTGGCTGATGAACAGGCAGCTCAGCCCGCGCTCGCGGCGGAGGTCGTCGAGCAGCGCGAGGATGCCGGCCTGGACCTGCACGTCCAGCGCCGTGGTGATCTCGTCGGCGATCACGAGCCGGGGCTCGGCTGCCAGAGCGCGGGCGATGCCCACGCGCTGCCGTTGTCCGCCGGACAGCTGCGCCGGCAGCCGGTCGGCGTACTCCGGGCCGAGTCCGACCTGCGTGAGGAGTTCGCCGACGCGCGCCCGCGAGGAGCTCCCGGTGAACAGCCGGAGCGGCCGACCGACGGCAGCACCGACGGTGCGACGGGGGTTGAGCGAGGTGTCGGCGTTCTGGAACACGAGCTGCACGGCACGTCGGAGCTCCTGCGACCGCGCCGCGACCGGTTCGCGGAGGTCACCGCGCACCGTGCCGTCGTCGTAGGTGAACGAGCCCGACTCGGCGGGCACGAGGCCGGCGAGGGTCGTCGCGAGCGTGGACTTCCCGCTGCCCGACTCCCCCACGACCGCGAGGGTCTCGCGCGGCGCGATGGCGAACGAGACACCGTCGACGGCGGCCGGCAGGCCGCGTCGGTACCGGACCACCAGGTCCTGGGCGTCGACGACGGGGCGCTCGACCGCCGGCTCGACCGGCGACCCGGGAGGCGCGCTGCCGGTCGCGGTGTCGGCGACCGTCCCGGGGACGCGCGCGTCGCGCCGGGGGCGGTCCGCGCCTCCCGTCCGGCGCTGCTCCGGCCGTCGCTGCTCCGGCCGTCGGCCGTCCGGTACCGCGGCGAGCAACGCGCGGGTGTACTCGTGCTGCGGCGCGGCGAAGAGCGCCGCCGTCGCGGCGTGCTCGACGACCTCACCGGCGCGCATGACGGCGATCTCGTCCGCCATCGCGGACACCACCCCGAGGTCGTGGCTCACGAGCAGCACGGCCATGCCGAGCTCGCGGCCCAGGTCGGCGACGAGGTCGAGGACGGCCGCCTGCGTGACCACGTCCAGCGCGGTCGTCGGTTCGTCGAGCACCAGGACGCGCGGGCGCGCGGCGACCGCCATGGCGATGGCGACGCGCTGCTGCTGCCCACCGGAGAGCTGGTGCGGGAAGCGCCGGACGATGGTGTCGGGGTCGGGGAGCCGGACGAGCCGCAGGAGCTCCACGACGCGGTCGGGCCCGTCGGGCTCGCCGTGTGCGCGCAGGGCCTCGCGGACCTGTTCCCCGACGCGCATCGACGGGGTGAGCGCCTGCCCGGCGTTCTGCGCCACCACCGAGGCCGTCCCGCCCCGCAGCGCCCGACGCCCCGCGGCCGAGAGGGCGAAGACGTCCTGACCGTCGACGAGGACGCGGCCGCCGGTGATGCGCGACCCGGCGCGCAGGTGTGCGAGCAGGGTGCGGGCCACGGTGGACTTGCCGCTGCCCGACTCACCGACGAGGCCGAGCGTGCGACCAGCGGCGACGCTGAAGGACACGCCGCGTACGACGGGCACCGTGCGACGCCCGGCGGCGTAGGACACGGCGAGGTCCTCGACGCGCACGAGCGGCCGCTGCTCGGGCTCCCCCGCCTGCGGGCGGTGGACGGTCTGCTGGTCGGTCATGCGCCCGCTCCCTGCTGTGCGCGGTCGACGCCGAGCGACTTGGCCAGCCCGTCGGCGGCGAGGTTGAGGCCGACGACGAGCGTCGCCAGCGCCACGATCGGCGCGAGGGTGCCGAGCGGCACCACGGTCAGCGCCGTCCGGTTCTCCTGCACCATGAGCCCCCAGTCGGGCGTCGGTGGGTTCGCCCCGAAGCCGAGGAAGGACAGCGACGCGACGAGCAGGACGATCCAGGACGCCCGCATGGCGAACTCGACGAGGACGACGTCGAGCACGTTCGGCAGGATCTCACGGAACACGATCGACACGGCGCGCTCGCCGCGGGCGCGGGCCGCGGTGACGTAGTCCTGCGTGATCACCGTCCGCGCGGCACCACGGACGACGCGGGTGACGGCGGGTGCGTAGACGACGGTCACCGCGAGCACGATGACCCAGAGTCCGGCGTCGAAGACGGTCACGACGACGAGGAGCGCGAGGATCGAGGGCACGCTGAGCAGCGCGTCGACCACGCGCATGACGACCTCGTCGAACCAGTTGTCCGCGTACGCCGTGACGCAGCCGAGGACGCTACCGACGGCGACGGCGATGGTGGTGGCGAGGAAGGTCACGAGCAGCGCGTACCGGCCGCCGTTGAGCGTGCGCGACAGCAGGTCGCGTCCGTACTGGTCCGTGCCGAGCCAGTGGGCCCAGCTCGGGCCGGCGAGCACGTCCGCGGCGTCCGTCGCGACGGGGTCGTGTCCGGCGATGACGGGCGCGAGCACCGCCAGCACGAGGTGCACGGCGATGAACGCGAGGCCGACGCCGAGTGCCGTCGAGCTGCGGAACGGCGCGACGGCCGCGCCGAGGACGCTGCGGGAGCCTGGGGCGACGGCGGTCATGCGTGGGCCTTCCGTGTGCTGCGGACCGGGCGGGTCCGGGTGCGGCGTTGCCGCGTGCGGAGCTTCGGGTCGAGTGCGAGGGCGACGAGGTCGGCCGCGAGGTTGCAGACGACGTAGACGAGGGCGCTCAGGAGCGCGATCGCCTCGATGGTCGGCAGGTCGCGGTTCGAGACCGACTCGAGCATGAGCTTGCCCATGCCCGGGTAGTTGAAGACGTTCTCCACGACCACCACCCCGCCGAGCAGCCAGGCGACGTTGAGCGCGATGACGTTGAGCGTCGGCAGCAGCGCGCTCGGCAGTGCGTGCTTCCACACCACCCTGCGCATCGTCAGGCCCTTGAGCTCGGCGGTGGTCACGAACTCGGACGCCATCACGTCGATGGTCGACGAGCGCGCGGTGCGGAGGATGTACGCCGCCATCGCGAGCGTCAGCACGACGATCGGCAGCCAGACGGTCGGCAGGAGTTCCGCGACGGTGGCGTCGCTCCCGCGGAGCACGACGGCCGGGAACACCGGCAGGCCGATCGCGAACAGCAGCACCAGGACGGTCGCGACCATGAACTCGGGGACGCTCATCACGAGGAGGCTGACGGTCGAGACGATCCGGTCGGTCGCACGACCGCGGCGGACACCCGCGAGCACGCCGAGCGCGAGCGACAGCGTCACGCCGACCAGCATCGCCGGGAGGGCGATGAGCATGCTGTTCCGGAACGCCGTGAGGAGCGTCGGCGCCACCGGCTCGCCGCTGACGAGCGACGTGCCGAAGTCGCCGTGTGCGGCGCCGGCGAGCCACTGCAGGTACCGGAGCCAGACGTTCTCGTCGAGTCCGAGGGTCGCCCGGAGCTGCTGGACCGCCTCGGGCGTCGCGTTCTGCCCGAGCAGCTGCTGCGCGACGTCGCCGGGCAGCGCCTGCACCGCGAGGAACACGAACAGTGATGCGAGGACCACCGTCAGCACGGCGATGCCGAGTCGACGGAGGGCGGGGACGAGGACGTTCATCGGCGCAGTCCGATCCGGAGCCAGTCGAACTCGAAGCCGTACTCCGAGTAGTTGACGACGTCGCGGGACAGCCCGACCAGGCGGTCCCCGAACATCGGGGTCATGTCGGCGCCGTCCTCGACGACGAGCCGCTGGGCGTCCTGGTAGAGCGTCCGGCGCTTCGCGTCGTCCATCTCGGCGCGGGCGTCGTCGAGGAGCGTGTCGAAGGTCGGGTTCGACCAGGCGCTCTCGTTGTAGGAGGATCCGGTGCGGAAGATCTGGTTGAGCAGCTGGTCGATCGGTCGCCCGGTGAACCAGTAGCTCACCATGAGCGGCTTCTGCATCCAGATCTGGGTGTAGTAGGAGTCGGCGCTCGCGTTCCGGATCGTCAGCCGGATGCCCGCGTCGGCGACCGCGTCGCGGTAGGCCACCGCCAACGGGGTGAAGACCGACTCGTAGGACGACGTGTAGATGGACGTGCGGAGCCCCTCGGCACCGGCGGCCCGGAGCAGTGCGCGCGCCTTGTCCGGGTCGTGTTCGCGGTGCTCGTCGACGAAGGCGGCGAGCTGCGGCGGCACCGGGTTGTCCCAGCCGGGCGCCCCCGTGCCCTGCAGGGCCGTGTCGACGATCGTGCGCGGGTCGTACGCGAGCTTCATCGCCTGTCGAACCCTCGGGTCGGCGAACTCGTCGCTCGTCGCGAGCATCGGGATCGTGTACCACTGCGCGTTCGTGGAGCGGGCGATCGTCGCGCGGTCGGAGGCCGCGACGACCCGGGCGGTGGCGAAGTCGAGGTTCGTCTGCGAGATGAGGTCGACCTGGCCCGCGAGCAGGGCGTTGACGCGCGCGGTGGTGTCCTGGACGGAGAAGAAGTCGATGCCGTCGAGCGTCGGGCGGCCCGCGAAGTGGTCCTCGAACGCCTCGACGCTCCCGGCACCGGCGGGCGTGAAGGACGAGAGGCGGAAGGGACCGGTGCCGATGCCCGTCCGGCCGATGTCCGCGACGGCGCCCGCCGGCACGATGTAGCACTGGTAGGCGGTGAGCAGCGACGGGAACTCGGCGTTCGGCTTCGTGAGCGCGAACCGGAGCGTGTACGGGTCGACCGCGGTCATCGACGAGGCGTCCATGACCTCACCGAGGACCCCGGCCTGCGGCGACGCGGTCGCCTCGTCGAGGATGTGCCGGATGCTCGCGATCGCGTCGTCCGCGGTGAACCGTGCGCCGTCGTGGAAGCGCACGCCACGCCGGAGACGGAACGTCCACTCGGTGCCGTCGGCGTTCGCGGACCACTCCTCGGCCAGGTCGGGCACGGTCGTCCCCTGCTCGTCGAGCCTGACCAGCCGGTTGTACAGGGCGCCGAGGTACTCGTAGGCGGACAGCGAGCTGGCCGAGTCGAGTGTCTCCGCGGCGGAGGCAGCGGGGCGTGCCACCCGGAGCCGTCCCCCCGCTCGGGTGGCGCCGGTCGCGGCGGCCTCGGGCAACGCCGCGGTGCCGGCTGCCGCGCCGGAGCTGCACCCGGTGAGCGTGAGCAGGCCGAGCCCGGCCAGCCCGGCGGCACCGGTCAGCAGTGTGCGCCGGCTGGGACCGCGGACGTCGCGGTCGTCGTGGACGATGGGTTGCATTCGGGGTGACCCCTCCTGGTAATCGTTCCGGTGAACGATAGAGGGAGCCGGCTCGGAGCGCGAGCCCCGCTCCTCGGCCCGACGGCCGCCCGGCGCCCCCTCGATGCCCGTGGGCGCACCGATCCGAGGGCATCGGTACGCTGGTGACGACGCGCTCCAGTGTTTACCGATCCGTTACACGGCGGGTCCGCGGGAGCGCCGGACCGAGCGGGAAGGCGGGAAGCCGCCGCACCGAGACGAGGAGCTTCCATGGCGACGTTCACCCGGGGCTTCGGCGGCCGCCGCGACGACCGCGACGACCCGCGCATCCCGCCCGGACAGACCCTCGTGCGCGACTGGCCGGTGCTCTCCGCCGGGGCCACCCCCGACATCGAGCCGGCCGACTGGAGCTTCTCCATCCGCACCGAGACGGGGCTCCGCACCTGGACCTGGGACGAGGTGCACGCCCTCGGCGTCGAGGACGTCACCGTCGACATCCACTGCGTCACCCACTGGACGAAGCTCGACATGCCCTGGCGTGGCGTCTCCCTCGACCGCCTGTTCGCGGACGTCGAGACCTCGCTCGACTTCTGCACGGTGCACAGCTTCGGGGGCTACACGACCAACGTGCCACGCGCCGAGCTGCTCGGTGGACGGTCGTGGATCGCCTTCGAGGCCGACGGCGCGCCCCTCACCCCCGAGCACGGTGGCCCGGCCCGCCTGCTCGTGCCCCACCTGTACTTCTGGAAGAGCGCGAAGTGGGTGCGCGGCATCGTCATGCAGGCCGAGGACGAGCCGGGCTTCTGGGAGAACGCCGGCTACAACATGCACGGCGACCCCTGGAAGGAGGAGCGGTACTGGTGAGCGGTCCCTCCCCCGTCGACGGCCTGGAGGCGCGGACCGCCCCGAGCGCGTCGGCCCCCGCCCGCAGACGGCCGGCCTGGCACGCCGCCACCGTCGCCTCCGTCGCACCGGAGACCCCGGTCGCGCGCCGCATCGTCCTCGACGTCCCGACCTGGCCGGGCAACGACCCGGGGCAGCACCTCGACCTGCGCCTCACCGCCGAGGACGGCTACCAGGCGTCGCGCTCCTACTCGATCGCCTCGTCCGGTGCGGGCACCCGGGTGACGCTCGCGGTCGACCGGGTCGAGGGCGGCGAGGTCTCCCCGTTCCTGGTCGACGCGATCGAGGTCGGCGACGCCCTCGACGTGCACGGGCCCCTCGGCGGGTGGTTCGTGTGGCGACCCGGCGCGTCGACGAGGCCCGTGCAGCTGATCGCCGGCGGGTCGGGCATCGTCCCGCTGCTCCCGATGGTCACCGCACACGCCGAGGCTGCCGACCGGACGCCGTTCCGGTTGCTGTACGCCACCCGCACGCCGGAGGACGTGTTCTTCCGCGAGGAGCTCGCGGACGCCCTGCGCGCGGCCGCGCCGCTCGAGGTCACGCACGTGTATAGCCGACGCGCTCCGGAGGGGTCCGACGAACCCGTGGGGCGTCTCACACGGGACCGACTCGACCGGGCCGTCCTGCCGCCCGGGTCCGGAGCGCTCGTGTACGTCTGCGGATCGACCCCGTTCGTCGAGCAGGTGCTGCGGTGGCTCGGCGAGCTCGGCCACGACCTGTCCGACGTGCGAGCAGAGCGCTTCGGCGGCGCGTGACAGTCCTGGTCGTCCCGGTTCTCCGAGGAGACCGGGCCTGAGACGACGAAGGCCCTGGTCGGTGACCAGGGCCTTCGTGTTCCGAGCGGATGACGAGATTCGAACTCGCGACCCTCACCTTGGCAAGGTGATGCGCTACCACTGCGCCACATCCGCGTACACCCACACTCTACCCCGAACCGTTCCCGCGACCGAGATCCACGGCGCAGCCGGGCGCGTCGCACGCACCGTCGATCGCCGTCGGGTGCGGGATTGCGGGAAACCGCAAGCCTCTGGGCGCCGACCGATCCGAGCCGCCGTCGGCTCCGGATGCTTCCTCGGTGCCCCGAGTCCGTCCGGGCAGGGCGCCGGGGGCCACCCACCCCTCGTCCGGCCGATCGCGGCGACCCGAACCCTGCGAGCGGCCGGACGGTCCCGGACTCCCAGGCCGACCGGGTTCACTCGGGGCATGAGCTACGTGCACGACAACCCCGGTGGCACCGAGGCACACGGTGTGGACCTGATCGACGGCGACTCGCCGGCCGTCCGCATCCTCGTGCACGGCAACCTGCCGACGACCATCGAGCACGAGGGTCGCACCTGGCTCGCCACGGGCGACGCGCACGACGACGGCGACCCGTCCGCTCCCCCGATCGCGATCTACCGTCCGGTCTGACGAGCACCGTCCGCGCCCGTCGTCGGGCTGGCGTGTCCTGTCAGGCGGGCGTCTTCCGTCAGCCCGGCGCTGTCGCAGCTGCCTGGCTCAGCAGGGCGACCACCGTCAGGTACAGCCCGGAGGAGAGGACCGCCCCGGGCAGCAGGGCCACGACGGCGACCGGGATCGCCCACAGCTGGTGCGCCCCGGGGTTCCCGTCAGGTGGCGTGCTCGCCATGGCGGCGAACGAGGACGCGGAGACGAGCACCGCGAACGCCGCCGTCATGCAGACGATCGGCCACGACCGGTAGCCGCCGGAGAACATCGGGACGAGGAGCGGCAGGAAGAACATCGCCGGAGCAGCGGTGAAGCCGATGCGGGAGACGATCCGGTAGGTCCGTCGGTCCCGGTCGGTGCCTGGATCGCGACGCTGGTCGCCCTTCATCTGTTCCCCCTCCGTTGGCGGTACCAACACGGTGCGCGCCGCGCTCCGCGTGTCCGTACACCGGGACAGCACATCGCCCGGCTGAACGCGCCGTCCGACGTTCCGCAGCCCGCGTCGCGACGCCGGTCACCGGGCAGCCGGGAACTCCTCGTCGCGGAGATGCGAAGCGTCACCTACCGCGCAGGTGGACACGCCCGAGATGCTGTACCGGGCCGGGCGCGCGTCGTAACCGATCGAAGTGACCGGGCCGCCCTTGCCGCGGATACCGAGTACGGGGTCGTCGCCATCGGTCCGAGTATCGAAGAATTCGATACCCTCGTCCTTCCAAACGTCCTTCACAGCATCGATGTCCGCCTGTTGGCCTTCCGCCGCGGCCGTTCGTTCCATGATGAAGACGTACCGCACGCGCTCCGGCGCATCGCCACACGGCTCCACGGCGGGGCCCCGGTAGACCTGCCAACTGCCGCCGACCGCGGCGGTCGAGCGCTCGACCACGTCGACGACGGTCTTCTTGGCAACCGATGGGTTTGCACTACCGCCGTCAGAACTTGTGCTGCGAGCGCAGCTGGTCAGTGTCGTCGACAAGACTGCGACCACGGCGATTGCGGTGCTCCTTCGGGCCAGACGCCCCGTGCGCGTCGTCGTCACGTCGTGCGGCCGCGTCAGCCCGCGCCGCGGAGATCGTCGACATCCCCGTCGAAGCACACCGACTCGCCGGTCACGCTGTAGCGCTGAGGGAAGGCGTTGAACCCGATCGAGGTCACCGGGCCCCCGCTACCTCGAACGCCGAGGAGGGGATCCGCCGATCCGCTCTCGAAGCGCTCGACGGCAATACCCTGATCCTTCCAGGCCTGCTCGACCCGTTCGACATCAGCGGCCGGGTCGACTCCGTCCAGCGCCTTCCGCTCGACGATGTAGCTCCAACGAGCTCCAGACCCAGCGCCGGGACGGTCGCAGCTCTCTGCCGCTGGACCGCTGTACACGTTCCAGTCGCCGCCGATCGACTTCGTCGTGTGCTCGACCACATCGACGATCGACTTCTTTGCCTCGGACGGTTTCATGCTCTCTCCTCCGGGGTCAGCGCTGCATGCTGACAGGATCGACGTGGTCGCCAGCAGCACGACGACGACGTTGCGCAGTCTGCCGCTGACGCGGGCCGGTTCGTGTGGTTTCAAAGGGTCCACTGCGGGTTCTCCAGAAGGGACTGCTGGAACTGTGTCGGGCCGAGGTCCTTGCGCTTCGTCAAGTCCTCCGGATGTCCGGTGGTCGCGAAGGCGATGTTCTGCAGGGATTCGGTGTTCTGGTCGAGATAACCGCGCTTCGACTCCGTGAGCGTTCCGTGGTCTTCCACCGGGTTGAGGCCCTCGGTGCCGTCAGCTCCGAACACGGTGGCGTCGAAGTCCGGATCCGTGGGGTCTTGGCCGTGCTCGGCGCTCAAGCGACCGGTCCAGGCCCACTGGTCCCCCTTCTCCGGGTCGATCAGCCAGACATCGCGTGCCTGAGCGGCGTATACATGGCCGGCGTTCAGGTCGTCCGCGTTGTCGACCGAGTTCGGCAGCCCGGCTGAACCGATGGACGTGAAGGTGTCCACGTGGATGCCCTCCTGAGTCAGGCCGTACGCTGAAGCGGTCGTGCCGTAGGAATGCGCGACCACGTTCGTCGTCGGCATGTCTCCGGCGCGGACCGCGTCGAGACCCTTGATCGAAGCGGCGAGGTTGTCACCGCCCGGTTTGGCGTAGTCGCTCCCGAGCACGCCGAAGTCGAGCTTGCCGCTGATCACGGGCTGCGGGGGCGTCTCGTACCCGATCCACCCGATGACGGCCCGGTCTGCAGGTCCGAGCCCTTCCTGCGCGTCGTAGAGGTGTTGCGCACCCTCGGTCCACCCCACCATGTCCTTCGCGGTGGTGCCCATTCCGGGAACGGCCCACGTGACGTTCTGCGCCGTGTCGAGGTCCCCGATCGAGACAGCAGCCAGCGGTGGGCGGTCGTCGGTCAGCGCCATCACGAATCGCCGCCCCTTCGTCTCGTCACTCGGTCGACTCGCGGTCTCGATCGCGCGCAGGGCCTCGAGGTTCTCCGACGCCCGACCCCAAGCCGTCCCGTTGTCGTACGCGATCGTCGACTGCAGCGCCTCCACCTCCTGCTCAGCCTCGGTGATCCGGGCGTCGAGCACGGTGCGGTTCGCCGTGTCGCGAGCCCAGTAGGCGACACCCTCGAGGTTACCGAGGCGAGCGAGTACCGGCAGGGGCAGCGCTCGGACGTCCTGCCTGCGGGAGGACGACCATCCGAGCTGTGCCCAGAGTGCCGCGACCTCGCTCGCGGTCAGGTCTGGATCGAGCATCTGCTGCAGCGCCGGAGGCAGGTCGGCCGGTGCTGCGATGTCGAGTGTCGCGTTCGAGAGCTCGCCGGAACCACCGGCCCGGTCGAAGGCGTCGGCGATCCGCTCGAGCCACGCTGCATCCTCGCGGTTCTCGTCGAGCAGCCGGTCCGCACCCGCCAAGAACGACGCGCTCGCGATGCGCACCCAGCCACAGCTCCCGGTGAAGCCGTGCCACGCGGTCCGCAGCGTCGTGAGCTTCTCCTCCGCGGCGCGATCTGCGGCGCGGCTGTCGCTCGCGAAGGACCGGAGCGAACCGGGGACAGCTGAGCTCGTCCCCTCTGCCGTCCCGCCACCGGTGCGGGTCCGACCCCGCGCCGAGAATGCCACAGTGATGGTCGGCGCAGCGATCGGCGTCTCCGACGGCTTGAAGTCGAAGACACCGAGCGACGGACTCCCGCGCAATCCGAGCGGATCGGCCGCGACCTGGCGGTCCCGCTCGTCCTGCCGGAGCTGCCACGCCGCGAGCTGCTCACGGCGTTGCCGTTCCTGCTCCGCTGCAGCGGTGGCCTCGGTCACCTGTTCGACGAGGTCGTCGAGCGCGGACGTGAGCTTCGGCCGGTCGTCGGCTTCGATCTGCACCGACTCCTCGAAGCGCTTCGCGTACGCGCCGCGGAAGTCGTCCAGGGCTGATTCGGCGGCGCTCCGACGCGCTGCCCCCTGCCCGCGCAGGCGATCGGCGGCCGCGCTGGCTGCCCTGACGACGGCATTCGCCGCCGCTTCGTCGTACTGGATGTCCCCCATGCGCTCCCCCTTGCGGGTCCACTGTACGCAGATCGGCCCGGGACGTGCGGGCCCACCCGCACGTGTGCGCACCTCGATGTGCCTTTTGTACGGGCTCTCGTCGCGACGCAGACTCCTCGGACGCACCTTCGCAGGCCCACCCGTCAGGAACCCGCCGCGAGCCGCCCGCGGCCGCAACAGAACAGGAGCAGCCCATGCCCACCATCGCCATCATCGGAGCCGGCCCCGGCCTCGGTCTCGCCATCGCCCGGACGTTCGGCCACGAGGGCTTCTCCGTCGCGCTGGTCTCCCGCACCCAGGAGAAGCTCGACCGGCTCGCCGCGCAGCTCGGTGAGGAAGGCATCACCGCTGCCGGGTTCGCCGCTGACGTCACGGACCGGCCGAGCCTGACCGCAGCGCTCGGGGCTGCGACCGAGCACTTCGGGTCCGTCGACGTGCTGGAGTACTCCCCGGCCGACACCACCGGTGGTGCCCTCGCCCCCGCAGACGTGCGGTCGACCACCCCGGACAACGTGCAGCCGCAGATCGAGTACTCCCTCTACGGCGGGATGTCCGCGGTCGAGGCGGTCCTTCCCGCGATGCGTGCAGCCGGCGCCGGCACGATCATCGTCACCACCGGCGCGGGCTCGGTCCGACCGGCGCCGATGTTCGGCAACGTCACCGTCGGCGGTGCGGCGCTGCGCAACTGGGCGCTCAACCTCGGTGCCGCCCTCGACGCCGACGACACCGGTGTCCACGTCGCGCACGTCGCGATCGGGGTGTGGGTGACCGACAGCAAGCCCGCGGACCACCACGTGCCGAGCCTGTCCCCGTCCGAGATCGCTCCGCGCTACTGGGACCTCCACACCGGACGCTCCACCCACGAGATCGTCATCGAGGGGTAGGCGCATGCGGTCATCCGGCCGGGTGCGTGTCCGCGTCGACGGACCGTGCCCGGCCGACTCCGATCCGCTCGTGCAGCGCCCGGTTCGCGGCGACGGCGGCGTGGTTCTCTGCAGCCCACTGCGCCAGCTGCATCACCGCGACCTGCAACGACCGACCCAGGTCGGTCACGCCGTAGTCCACCCGGGGCGGCATCTCCGCGGGGGCCTGCCGGACCACGAGTCCGTCGCGCTCGAGTGCCTTGAGTGTCACGGTCAGCATCCGCTGCGAGATGCCGGGGATGCTCGCCAGCAGGTCCGAGTAGCGCAGGGTCCGGTCGCCGAGCGTGGTCATCACGAGCACGGTCCACTTGTCACCGGTGCGGTCCAGGACCTCTCGGATGAAGCTGCTGTCCTCCGGCCACGCCACGCACGGACCGGCGAGCACCCGTTCCACGGTCACGGCATCCTCCTCGTCACCGACACCGTACAAGGTGGTCCGGGCACCTTCGTGCGAGCGGAGGACGACGACGAGGCCGCCGTCCTCGCGGTCCCAGGAGGTGCCGATGACGCTGCGCTCGGTTCGACGGCGGTGCGGAAGCGCTTCGAACAGGACCTCGCCGCGCTCCGGGCCGCCGACGAGTTCGTGCTCGTGCTCCCTGCGGGCGCTGCCGCGCACGTCGAAGCAGGCATCGCCTCCGGACTCGGCAAGCGGTGCTGGGCCGTCGGCCCCGTCGACCGGCTCAGGGCACTGCACATCGTCCAGTAGTCGTTCCCGACCGGCCGACGACGGCCACCACCTCGGCGACGGCCACGGGCGATGGAGGGGTGTCGTCGCGGATCCCGTGTTCCGACCGCAGGAACGAGAAAACCCCCGCCGGAGCGGGGGTTCTCGGATGGTGGGCGATACTGGGATCGAACCAGTGACCTCTTCCGTGTCAGGGAAGCGCGCTACCGCTGCGCCAATCGCCCAGAGATCTGCTGACCAGGGTCGTGCAGGATCTTGGAGGGTGTTGCTGGAGGTGGGGACGGGATTCGAACCCGCGTGGACGGCTTTGCAGGCCGCTGCCTAGCCTCTCGGCCACCCCACCATCGAGGTTCACGTCTCCGTGAGTACCCGAACGGTGGGATACCCTCTGGTGAGTCGTGGTCGTCCGGAGACTCCCACACTCGAGCGGATGACGAGATTCGAACTCGCGACCCTCACCTTGGCAAGGTGATGCGCTACCACTGCGCCACATCCGCATTTCGGCGACCCGAGGGCCGCTCCTGTCTCTCCGCTGTCGCGGCGACGAGAAGAACTCTATACGAACCGGACGCCTTCCGCCAAAATCCTCCTCGTTCACCGGGCGTGTCCCCCGCGTTCATGCGGATCGCGGGGCTTTTCGAGTGCCCGTTCTTTCCCATGACGGCCGCAGTGCACTGTGGAAACGGGCGTACCTGGTCGTCGCGGAGCACCAGGTACGCCCGTTCCCATCAGGTACGCCCGTTCTCACCCGGCGCCAGCACGCATCAGCACGAGCGCGAGCAGGAGCACCACGCACGAGCACGACGCACCAGGCACCACGCACGAGCACGACGCACAAGGCACCAGGCACGACGCACGGGCACCGAGGGCACCCGCGCCACACCCGGGTGACGCGCCGTGTTCGGTGCAGGCCCGAACGTCCGCTACTATCGACTGGCACGCAAGTGCAGGGGGCGATTGGCGCAGTTGGTAGCGCGCTTCGTTCACACCGAAGAGGTCATCAGTTCGAGTCTGGTATCGCCCACGTGCCCATTCAGGGCCTGAAGAACACCCGAGCAGAGCCCGGCGCACACGCGTCGGGCTCTTCTCGTTCCTCGGCCCGGACCGTCACGACACACCAGCGAGCAAGGACCCATGACCGACGTCGACCTCGAGTTCTCCCGCGTGCGCGCGGTGCTCGACCGCCCGACCCTCCGGCTGATGTCCCGCCCGACGAGCGCCGCCGTCATCGCGGTGTTCCGCACGGTGTTCGACCGTGACGTGCAGTACGTCCCGGCCGACCGCATGCACCTGCAGGTCGAGGAGCACGTCGCCCGCCTGCAGTCCACCGGTGCCCGCGTGCCCGCGAGCGAACACGGGGAGAACGAGGCCGACGCCCGCCCGAACGGCCGCGCGCTCTGTCGCGACTGGGTGGCGGCGCAGTGGCTGGTCCGCTCGAACTCCCCCGACGGCGACGAGCAGTACTCGCTGACGAGCCACGCCCTCGAGGCACTGAACCTCGTCGACGCCCTGAGCGCCGACCGGGCGCTCATCAGCGAGAGCCGCCTGGCGATGATCGTCGAGGCCGTGCACCGCTGGGCGGCCAGCGCGGAGCCGGACCCGGACGTGCAGGTCCGTCGCATCGACGCCCAGATCGCGGAGCTGCAGGCCGAACGCGAGCGGATCGCCCGCGGCGAGGTCACCGAGGTCGACGACGCACGGATGCACGACGGCTACACGAACGTGGCCGACCTCATCCGGCAGCTGCCCAGCGACTTCAAGCGCGTCGAGGAGGCGGTCGCGACGATGCACCGCTCGATCGTCGAGGACTTCCGGCAGGAGGTCCGTCCGATCGGCGAGATCCTCGACGACTACCTGGCCCGGACGGACGACCTCATGCAGGCGACTCCCGAGGGTCGGGCGTTCGAGGGCGCGTTCGAGCTGCTGCGCGACGACGCCCTGCTGCTCCGGCTCCGGGACGACATCGCGACGATCCTCGCGCACCCCTTCGCCGAGTCCCTCGGAGCGGGCGAGCGCCGGGCGTTCCGCAACACGGTCAGCATCCTGCGCCAGGGCATCGAGGACGTGCTCGCCCAGCGACGCCAGCTCACCGCGACGCTCCGCGACCAGATCGTGGCCCACGACGTCGTCCGCGACCGTGAGCTCGACGCGGTGCTCCGCTCGGTGAACCGCGGGCTCGCCGCGTGGATCGACTCGGGGTCCGCCCGCGACCGCGTCCCGCTCGGACTGCTCCCCGCGACCGCCGAGGTCGGCACCCTGCGCGAGCGCTTCTACGACCCCGACAACGAGGCGGTGCCACCGCCCATCGAGGAGCCCGACGACGACGTCTTCGAGGAACTCGACGTGGAGTCGCTGCGCCGCCACGGCGGACCGCTGCTCGCCGAGCTCCGCGCCGCGCTCCGCAGCGCCCCGGACAGCGTCTCGGCCTTCCACGCGCTGCCGCCCGAGCAGCGCCGTCCGGTCGAGCTCTTCGGCCTCGCGCACCTGCTCACCGGCAACGACGACTTCGAGACCGCCACCCACCTGGTCCCGCACCGCACGGTGCGACCGGACGGCGAGACGGTCACCTTCCACATGCCCTCGGCGTCCCTGACCGGCGCAGGGGCGGACGACCAGCACGACGACGACAACGGCCTGGAGGCACGGTGAGCGACACCACGACGGCTCCCGTCGACGAGACGGACCCCGAGGGCTCCGACCTCGTCCTCGACGAGCGTCACGACGAGGACGAGGAACGCGACGAGTCGAGCTTCGCCCTCTTCGAGGGCGACGAGGGCCGGCTCGACGAGCCGCAGCGCCGCGCCCTGGTCGCGCTGCTCCGCCACACCTACGTGAGCGCGCGGACGCACGCCGACGAGTGGCGCGCGATCACCGACGGTGAGCACCAGCTCCGGTCGCGGCTGAACGACCTCTTCCTCGAACTGCACGTCGACCGCGACCGCGAGGTCGCCTGGAAGCGCCAGGCACGGTCCGAGAGCCAGCGCCGGGCCTTCCCGACGCTGCTGCGTGACGTGCCGTGGACGCGTGAGGAGACGATCGTCCTCGTCTACCTGCGCATGCGCCTCCGCGCGGACGCCCGGCCGGGCCTCGACCAGGTCGTGGTCGACCGGTCCGAGATCATCGGGCACGTGTCCGGCTTCCTGCCGGCGACCACCGACCGCACCCGGGACGAGTCCCGTGTCGCGAAGGCCGTCGAGCGACTCGTGACCGCGCGCATCCTCATCCGCACGACCGACCCCGACCGCTTCCGCGTGGCCAGTGTCGTCGAGGTCCTGCTCCCCCTGGAGCAGCTCCGCGAACTGGACCGGTGGCTCCGCGACGCGACCACCGACGGCGGTGCGCCGACGGACGGAGCCGTGACGGGCCTCCCGGCCGAGCAGACCGACCCCGACGACGAAGGCGAGACGGACGCATGACCGACACCGCGATCGACACCGGCGCCCTGCCGGCGCTCTTCGACACCGTCGCGCAGTGGCGGGCGGAGTCGATGCAGGTCGTCAACTGGGGCGGCTTCCACGGCCACCGTCAGGTCGAGCTGTCCGGGACCGCGACGCTGATCTCGGGCGCCTCCGGCACCGGCAAGTCGACCCTGATGGACGCCTACCTCGCCGTCATGATGCCGTCCGACGTGCCGTTCAACGGCGCCTCGAACGACGCGACCACCGGGCGTGCGCGGAGCGCCGACCAGCGGAACCTGCTCACGTACCTGCGCGGCAAGGTGGACACCCGCCGCGACCCGGAGACGGGCGCCCTGCGCGACGTGAACCTGCGCGGCGACGACCAGACCACCTGGGGCGCCGTCGCCGTGACCTTCCGGAACGACGACGAGCGGCGCTTCACGGTGCTGCGGGCGTACCTCGTGCCGAAGCGGGCGCGGGGCGTCGGCGACATCCAGATGACCATGGCGACGGTCGACGACACGTTCGACCTCCGCCGGCTCGAGGACTTCGTGCCGTCGCGCTTCCACCACCTCGAGCTGTCCGGGCGTGTGCCGGGGCTCGTCGTGCGGGACACCTACCAGGAGCTCGCGTACACGCTCCAGACACGGCTCGGGATCGGCGACTCCGGTGGCGGCAACCGGGCCATGCGCCTGCTCGCGCGGATCCAGGCCGGGCAGCACCTGCCCACGGTCGACGCGCTCTACAAGTCGCTCGTGCTCGAGACCCCGGGGACGTACGAGGCGGCCGACCGCGCCCTCGCGCACTTCTCCGCGCTCGACGAGGCGTACGAGGCGATGGACACCGAGGAGCGCAAGGTCCGCATCCTCTCCCCCATCGTCGAGCTGCACGACGAGATCGCCCGGTCGCGGGCCGCGGCGGACGCCCTGGACGGCATCGCCACCGGCGCCGAGGTCTCGCCGTTCGCGCACTGGACGGCATCGCGGAAGCGTGCCCTGCTCGACGCCGAGGTCGAACGCAACGCACGCGAGCGCACCGCAGCCCGGGCCGACGTCGCTGCGACCGAGGCCCGGCACGCCGCCGTCGAGGTCGAGCTCCGCGAGGCGGAGGGACGCCTCCGCGACCAGGGCGGCAACGCCCTCGCGCAGCTCGAGGACCGCATCGACCGCCGGATCCGGGAGCGCGACGTGGTCGCCCGGGCGCGCGCGACCTTCGACGAGCGCACCACCGCGCTCGGACTGAGGCTCACCTCCGAGCGCACGTTCACCGAGGCGCAGGCGGCGTCGCACGCGTTCCTCGGGTCGTACGCGACGGCACGCGCCGAGCTCGACGACCGTCGGGACGCCCTGACGCGCGAGGAGTACCCGCTCCTCGACCGCGAGCGGACCCTGCGCCAGGAGCGCCGCTCACTCGAGCACCGGCAGGGCGCGATGCCGCTGCCGATGCACGAGGCGCGGTTGGCGATGGCCCGGGCCGCCGGCATCTCCCCCGACGCGCTGCCGTTCGTCGCCGAGCTGCTCGACGTGCTCCCGGCCGAGGAGCACTGGCGGACGGCCATCGAGTCCGTGCTGGCACCCGTCGCGCGCACGCTGCTCGTCGACGAGGACCAGCTGTCGTCCTTCAGCGAGGCGATCGACGCGCTCCAGCTCCCGGTCCGCGTGCAGTTCGAGGGCGTGCCCACCGGCCCGCACCTCGACCTCGACGGCGACCCGGCGATGGTCTCCGGCAAGCTGACCATCAAGGACTCCCCGTTCAGCACCTGGGTCCGCGAACGCATCGAGTCCGACCGGATCGACGCGCGGTGCGTCGACTCCGCCGCCGAGCTCGGCGGTGGCGGCCGCCGCGTGACCCCGTCCGGTCAGCTCCGGGACGGCCGTCGCGGCGCGCACGGCGACCGACGCCAGTCGAACGTCATCGGCTTCACGAACGAGGCCCGGATGGCCTCCGTCGAGCGGGAGCTCGCCGCGATCGCGCAGGACCTCGCGACGCTCGAGGCCCGACGCACCGACGTCGCGCAGGACATCGCGACCCTCGACGCCCTGCGCGCCGCACACCAGCAGGTCGTCGACACCACCTGGGACGGCATCGACGTCGCCGGACTCGACGAGTCCCTGGCGCGGCTCGACGCCGAGCGACAGGCGCTGCTCGCGGCCGACGACGGGCTCCGGACCCTGCGCGAGTCGGTGGCCCGGCTCCGTCGCGCCCTGGACGAAGCCGCCGACCGTCGAGCTGGTGCACGGCTCTCCGTCACGCGGCTCGAGGAACGCCACGCGGTGCTCGTCGACGGCCAGGACGCCGCGGCCGAGATCCTCGCCCGCTTCGAGGACACCCCGGAGTCGCTGCCGGACGACGAGCAGTCCCGGCTGCTCGCCGAGACGTTCGAGGAGGTCGGCGCCCCGGACGGCATCGACGGGTTCGACGACGCCGCGCGCCGACTGCGACGCCGGCTCGAGGAACGGCTCGCGCAGGCGCTCGACGGCGCCGCCGCCGCCTCGACCGCGCTCACGCTGACGTTCCAGCGGTACCAGGACGCCTGGCCCGACCCGAACCTCGGCACCGGTGTCGCGTCGTACCCCGACTACCACGCGATCCTCGACCAGATCCTCGCGACCGGGTTGCACGCGCGCCGCAGCGAGTGGCGTCGGCGGCTGTCGCAGTGGAGCGGCGAGGACCTCGTCCCGCTCGCCGGTGCCTTCGACCGCGCGGTCGTCGAGATCGAGGAACGGCTCGAACCGGTCAACGAGATCCTGCGCGAGCTGCCGTTCGGTGCGAACCGGGACCGCCTGAAGATCCAGATCCGCCGGGTCACCCGCGAGGACGTCACCGCCTTCCGACGGGAGCTCCGCGCGCTGTCGGCGTCGGTCGACACCGAGCTGACCGACGACGTGCTCGAGACCCGCTTCCGACGCCTGCGTCGGTTCATGGCGGTCATCCGCCTCGACCCGGCCGCAGCACGTGGACGGACGACCCAGCGCGACGCCGTGCTCGACGTCCGCCGGCACATGGAGATCACGGCCGTGCGGTACGACCCCGAGGGCAACGACCTCGGCGTGTACTCCTCGCTCGGGGACAAGTCGGGTGGCGAGACGCAGGAGCTGGTGGCGTTCATCGTGGGTGCGGCGCTGCGCTACCAGCTCGGCGACGAGACCCGGCCGCGGCCCCGGTTCGCGCCGGTGTTCCTCGACGAGGCGTTCATCAAGGCGGACTCGGAGTTCGCCGGGCGTGCCGTGACGGCGTGGCTCCGGCTCGGGTTCCAGCTCGTGGTGAGCGCGCCGCTCGACAAGGTCACCGCACTCGAGCCGTCGATGGAGCGCCTGCTGTCGATGCGGAAGCACCCCGACACGGGCCACTCGTCCGTCACGGAGATCGCCCGGGCGTAGGCGCCGCGGCGCTGCGGCGCTGCGGCCGGTCGGCGGCCGGTCGGCCGGCGCGGCAGGCGGGTACTCGGAGGCAGGTCCTGGTCGCACGACCTGCCGCTCACCTCCCGACGCGACGGCAGGTCCTGCCACCGGAGCGGGAGCGGACGGCACGTCGTGCGACCGCGGTGGGCGCCGACGACGGGTGCGGGTCGGGGCGGTGACCAGGGCTCCATCCGCGAGCGGGCGAGATCTGTCACAGTCGAATCCGGCGGGCGACGGATCAAGCCCGCTCGGCGGCCTGCGCGCGGCGTGTCCTGCCCACTCGTCGGACGGGAGGCGCGGCGCGGCGCCGCCGTGCGCCTCCCGTCCGACGCCGCCGGCGCGGACCCCGCCGCACCGCCGCCGCCCCGCCGTCTGCCCGCCACCGGCCCGCCGCCGGCCTGTGCGAGCGGGCGCGAGCGGGCGCGAGCGGGCGGGATCTGCCTCGGTCGGGGCCGACGGCCGACAGGTACCGCCCGCTCGGCGGCCTGCGGGCGGCGTGTCCTGCCCGATCGGGCGGAGGGCGGAGGGCGGAGGGCAGAAGGCGGGGGGCGGAGTGCGGGACCGGCGTCCGCCGATCGCCGTGCGGGGCGCGGTACGGTGGGCGGGTGTTCGGACGTCGCGCTCGCAGCCCCCGCCCCGACGACGGAGCGCGCCCGGGCGACCCCGGCGGCCTCGGCATCGGAGCCCTCGTGCAGGTGGTCGACCTCGAGCGCGGGGGCGAGGAGTGGGAGGGCGAGCCGATCGGGGTGATCGTCGCTGCGGGAGGGGTGCAGCTCGGTGGGACGCAGCGCACCTGGACCATCGCGTTCGACGAGCCCGCGTACACGAAGGACGGCCGCGGCCCGTTCGAGCGCGCGACCGTCCTGGGTCGTCAGTTGGTGCCGGTCACGCCGGACACCGCGGACGGGGTCTAGTACTCCTCGTTGCCGCTCTTCAGCATGGCGGCGACGGCCATGCACATGCCCACGCCACCGAGCACGCCGATGCCGATGATGACGCCTGCGATGAGTTCGAGCATTGGTGACTCCTTGGGTTGCGGGGCCGGTGTGGCGGTGGCCGTCGTGGCCGTGTCCAGGCTACCGGATGCGGCTCGGGGCTAGCGGATGCCGCGCATGAGGCGCAGGACGGGCTTCGCGCAGACGAGCAGCACGACCCCGACCGCCACGGCGACCAGGCCGAGGACGGTGAAGTACGGGACCTCGTTCGTCGGCGAGTAGTACTGCGAGAGCACCCCGGTGGCCGCCGTGCCGAGGGACACCGAGAGGAAGAAGAGCGCGACCATCTGGGTCTGGAACTTCGGCGGCGCGAGCTTCGTCGCGACGGACTGCCCGACCGGGGAGAGCAGGAGCTCGGCGATCGTGAAGACGAGCAGGATGCCCACGAGCGCGATCAGGGGCGTGCCGTTCTCGCCCGTGCCCGAGAACGGCAGGAAGAGCAGGAACGCGATGCCCATGATCCCGGTGCCGAGCGCGAACTTCGTCGGGGTGGAGGGCTGGCGGTCACCGAGCTTCGTCCAGATCGCGGCGGCGACACCGGACAGCACGATGATGAACACGGGGTTGATCGACTGGACCCACGACACGGGCATCACCCAGTCGCCGAGCGATCGGTCCAGGCGCTGGTCCGAGTACTGGGTCACGACCGTGAACTGCTGCTGGTAGAGCGACCAGAAGACGGCGCTCGCGATGAAGAGCGGGATGAAGGCGAACACCCGGGAACGCTCCTCGGCGGTGATCCCGCTGGTCAGGATCACCACGAAGTACGCGATGGTGGCCACGATGACGATCACGACGACGACCGTCGGCAGGTTCGTCACCGTGAGCAGTCCGGTGAGCACCGAGACCACGACGACCGCGAGCGCGACGACGACGAGCACGGCGACGAGCGGCAGGCGGCGACGCTCGACCGGGTTGGTGACGTGCCGGACCGAGTCGGGGAGCTTCCGACGGCGGATGCCGTACTGCACGAGCCCGGCCGCCATGCCGACCGCGGCGAGCCCGAAGCCGTAGTGGAACCCGAGCGAGGACTGCAGCAGCCCGGTCAACAGCGGACCGAAGAACGCCCCGAGGTTCACCCCGAGGTAGTAGAGCGAGAACCCGGCGTCGCGACGAGGGTCGTCGCGGCCGTACAGCCCGCCGACGATCGTCGTGGCGGTGGCCTTGAGCCCGCCGGAGCCGAGGGCGATGAGCACGAGGCCGACCCCGACGCCCGCGACCCCCGGGATCAGCGCGAGCCCGATGTGGCCGAGCATGACGACGACCGCGCTGGTGAAGAGGGTGCGGTCGGCGCCGATGAGCCGGTCCGCCACCCAGGCGCCGATGATCGTGAACAGGTACACGGCGCCGCCGTACGCGCCCATGATCCCGTTGGCGATGCCCTCGTCGATGCCGAGGCCGCCGCGCGTGACGGTGTAGTACATGTAGATCAGGACGATGCCCTGCATGCCGTAGAACGAGAACCGCTCCCAGAGCTCCACCGCGAAGGGCGTGGACAGCTCGAAGGGCTGCCCGAAGAAGGTGCGTTGCTGCGCCGGAGCGCTGGGTGGGGTGGTGCGAGACATCCGTCCACTGTGCCCCCGGGCACCCCGCTCGTCCGAATCGGAGCGGGGCGCGTACAAACTTCCGCGGGCGGGCCTTGGAGGATTCCCACCACCCGTGTCCGGCCCCGCGGTCTGCCGTTGTGCGCCCGCACGGCGTTCGAGCAACACTCGGCCGAGGTGCCTAACGTGTGGAGTGCAACACGGACAGAGCAGTTCAGGAAGGCTCCCCCATGGTCGACACCGCCCCCGCACGCCCCACCTCGACGACCGAGGCCCCGAACGCCGACGCCACGGGCGACCCGGCGGCCGGCACGCCGACGGGCGGGACGGACACCGACGTCCGCATCGACACCACGCTGCTCGGGGAGCTCCTGCTCGGCCGCTGGGCCGAGGACCGGCGCATCTCACGGCGCCTGTCCCGCGACCCCGGGCTGCACAAGATCGAGGGGCAGCCGATCGCGGAGCACCGGGCCCGCGTCCTCGAGCAGCTCCGGGTGCTCGTCGACGCCGGTGCGATCCAGCGTCCGTACCCGACCGAGTTCGGCGGCCAGGAGAACCACGGCGGGAACCTCGCGGCGTTCGAGGAACTCACGACGGCGGACCCGTCCCTGCAGATCAAGGCCGGCGTGCAGTGGGGCCTGTTCGGGTCCGCGGTGCACCACCTCGGCACCGAGCGCAACCACCGCGAGTTCCTGCCTGGGATCATCCGCTTCGACGTGCCCGGCTGCTTCGCGATGACCGAGACCGGGCACGGCTCGGACGTGCAGAGCATCGCGACGACGGCGACCTACGACCCGGACACGCAGGAGTTCGTCGTGCACACGCCGTTCCGGGGCGCCTGGAAGGACTACATCGGGAACGCGGCGCTGCACGGGCGGGCGGCCGTGGTGTTCGCGAAGCTCGTGACGCAGGGCGTCGACCACGGTGTGCACGCGTTCTACGTACCGCTGCGCGACGGCGACGGTGCGTTCCTGCCCGGCGTTGGTGGCGAGGACGACGGCGTCAAGGGCGGCCTGAACGGCATCGACAACGGGCGGCTCTGGTTCGACCACGTCCGGGTGCCCCGCACGAACCTGCTCAACCGGTACGGCGACGTGGCCGAGGACGGCACGTACACCTCCCCCATCGCGTCGCCGGGTCGACGGTTCTTCACCATGCTCGGCACCCTCGTGCAGGGTCGGGTCTCGCTCGACGGCGCCGCCGTGGTCGCGCAGAAGGTCGGCCTGCAGATCGCGCTGACCTACGCCGCCGAACGCCGGCAGTTCCCGACGGGCGGCGGCGACGAGGGCGTGCTGCTCGACTACGGCCGTCACCAGCGCCGACTGATCCCCCGGCTCGCGACGGTCTTCGCCCAGTCGTTCGCACACGAGAAGCTGCTGCAGACCTTCGACGACGTCTTCAGCGGGCGCGAGGACACCCCACAGCGCCGCGAGGACCTCGAGACGCAGGCGGCGGCCTTCAAGGCGATGTCCACCTGGTCGGCGCTCGACACCCTGCAGGAGTGCCGCGAGGCCTGCGGCGGCGCCGGGTTCCTCGCCGAGAACCGGCTGACGAGCCTCCGCGCGGACCTCGACGTCTACGTCACCTTCGAGGGTGACAACACGATCCTGCTGCAGCTCGTGGGCAAGCGCCTGCTCACCGACTTCCGCGCGAAGGCGCCGCGCGACGCCGCCTCGACCGCCCGGTTCGTCGCTGCGCAGGCAGCGTCGAAGCTGGCCGACGCGTCCGGCATCCGTCGACTCGGGCAGACGGTCGTCGACCGGGGATCGCTCGCGGCGAGCGTCACGGACCTGCAGGACCCGCGCACCCAGCGCGCGCTGCTGGCCGGTCGTGTCGACACGATGGTGTCCGAGATCGGGGTGCGCCTCGCCTCGGCCGGCAAGGACCGGGCACGGGCCGCGAAGCTCCTCAACCGCTCGCAGCACGAGCTCATCGAGGCCGCGAAGGCGCACGCCGAGCTCATGCAGTGGGATGCGTTCACCGATGCCATCGAGGCCGTGGCGCCCGGTGACACCCGCCGCGTGCTCGTCTGGCTCCGCGACCTCTTCGCCCTCGGGCTCGTCGAGCAGCACCTCGACTGGCACCTGGTGCACGGACGCCTGTCGGCGCAGCGTGCCCGGGCGGTGTCGGCGTACGTCGACCGGCTCGTGGCCCGGCTCCGCCCGGTCGTCCCGCAGCTCGTCGAGTCGTTCGGCTACGACCCCGAGCTCGTCCGCGCGCCGATCGCCCTGGGCGAGGAGCGCGCGCGGCAGGAGGAGGCGGCAGCGTGGTTCGCCGCCGAGGCCGCTGCGGGACGGCTGCCGGAGCAGGAGAAGAAGCCGCGTCCGTGATCAACCCTGCAGGGTTGATATCTGGAGAATCAACCTTGTAGGGTTGACGGCGGAGGTGCGATGTACGCGGTGACGGTGGACCAGGTGGGCAGTCGTTCCCACGACGACCGGGTCGAGCAGGCCATCGACGTCGTCCGGACCGCGTCCGAGGGGCACGTGGTGCTCCCGCCGGAGCGGACCGCCGGCGACGAGTTCCAGTTCCTGCTCGACGACGCGGAGACCCTGCTCGACGTGGTGTTCGCCCTAGCCCGGACGGACGGCTGGAGCATCGGCATCGGCATCGGTGACGTCGAGGAACCGGTGCCGAGCTCGACCCGGGCCGCGCGCGGCGACGCCTTCGTGCAGGCACGCGCCGCGGTCGACCGCGCGAAGGACGTCCCCGAGCACCTCGCCCTCGAGGTCGCCCCGGGTCGCCGGCTCGGTACCGCGGACGTCGAGCCCCTCGTCGCCCAGACCGTCCGGGCCCGTCGCCGCCGGTCGCGGGAGGGCTGGGAGCTCGCGGACCTCCTCCGCGCCGGCCACTCGCGCACCGAGGCCGCCGAGGTGCTCGGCGTGACCCCGCAGGCGGTGGCGAAGCGCTGGCTGGCGGCCGACCTGCGCTCCGACGACGCCGTGCACGCGGCACTCGCGCGGCTCCTCACCGAAGCGGACACCCCGGCATGACGGTCTGGCTGGTCGGTGCGGTCGTGCTGCTCGCGGTGGCCGCGCTCAGCGCCGTGCACCGCGTCCCGCCACTCGCCCGCGCGGTGCCGGCGGTCGTGGTCGTCGCGGTCGTCCTCGCCGCCGAGCTCCTCGACCTGGCACCCGCCGCACCGACGACCGCGCTCCGCGTGCTCGGCACCACCGCGGTCGTCGCCGTCGGCGTCCTCGCCGGGAGTGCCGTCACGGGGACCGTGCTCGGCTTCGCCATGCGCGAGGGCGTCGAGCGGGGTCGGCACGGCGGCATCCTGGTCTCGCGCGCCGACGAACCCGCCGTCGAGCGTCGACGCCCGGAGGTGCTCCGGGGCGGGGCGGCGATCGGGTTCCTCGAACGGTTCGCGGTGATCGGCGCGGTGCTGGTGGGCCGGCTCGAGATCATCGCGGCGGTCGTCGCGGTGAAGGGCCTCGGTCGCTTCTCGGAGCTCGACTCCGCCGAGGCGCGAGAGCGGTTCATCGTCGGGACGCTCACGAGTACGTGCTGGGCCGGACTCGCCGCCTGGACCGCGATCGGCCTGCCGGGCTGACCGCACAGCCACACGGCCGCACCGACGCACAGCCGCACGGCCGCACCGACGCACAGCCACACGGCCGCACAGACGCACCGCCGCACAGACGCACAGCCACAGAGCCGCACGAGCGTGCGCACGAGCCAGCGGACACCGCCCGCCCGGACGCCACCGCGGCACTCAGCCCTGGTCCGACGCCCGTCCCCGGTCGCCGAGCGCAGCGCGCAGTCGCGCCTCGGCGTCGTCGGCGCCCTCGGCACCGGACGCAGCGGCCGCCGCAGCCGCCTCCGCGTTCGCCTCGATCACGGCGCGCACGACCTCCTCGCGCTGGATCTTGACCCCGCGCGGTGCGTCGATGCCGATCCGGACGCCGTCGCCGCGGCTGTCGAGGACCGTGATGACGACGTCGTCACCGACGAGGATCCGCTCGCCGACCTTCCGCGTGAGTACCAGCACCCCGTCAGCCTAGCGACACCACCGGCAGGCCCAGCTGGTGGACGGACTCCGGCGTGGCGGTCTCCCCCGCACCGATGGCCACCACACCCGCGACGGGTACCCGCCCGGCGACCGCGGCCACGACGGCCCGGGCATCCTCGGTCTTCCGACCGACGTCGACCACGACCCACACCTGGTCGGCGGCGAGTCCCCCGATCGTCGTCGCGTCGTCCCACGCGGAGACGCCCAGCAGCGCGTGGCCGTTCCGCACGCCCTCGGCGCGCGCGAGGATCCCCGCCCGCCGGTCGGCGGCGTCGGTCGGGCGCAGTGCGTACCGTCCGGCGAACACCCCCGCCGCCGCGTCGACGTCGGTGGCACGCCCGACGAGCAGCACGAGGTCGCCGTCGGCCGACCGCACGGCCGGGACCGGCAGCACCGGACGGACGGACGCCGGGGCGGACACCGCGGTGACCAGCGGGACGACGGGAGCCGGTCCCGCGACCGGCAGCGGGCCTCCCGGCCGACCGTGGTCCTCGTCCGTGCCCGGCACGGCCGGGGACGGGCCGTCCTGGAGGCGCGGCGCGGCCGGGTCGACCCGACCCACGTCCCTCACGGGGCGGCCGGGGCGCGGGGCGCCCGCGGCGATCCCGTCGGCCGCGAAGCCGTCGAGCACCGAGGCGAACGCATCCGCCCGCGTCGACGCGGTGCCGTCGCCGGCGGCGATGCGGGCCTCGGCGGCCTCGGCGTCGGCGAGGAGCGCGGCGATCCCGATGCGGGTGGCCGGGCCGTCGGCGATGGCCACCCGGGCGGTCGGCGGGTCGAGCGGGTCCGGCACCTCGACGACGGCCTCGACGTGCGTGCGGCGGAAGAGCCCACCGATCCCGGGCGTGGACACGCGTTCGGCCGAGACGATCCGGGCGCCCGCACCGAACTCGGTGCGGAGGGCGTCGCGGACCGCCTCGAGCGTCGGGCCGCTACGCAGCGATCGGGTCGGCGGCACGGACCACTCCCACGGTCTCGATGGTGGAGCCCGCGGCGGTGGCCTCCTGGTAGGACAGCACGGGCAGGCCGTTCGCCTGCGCGGACACCATGCGGTGCACGGCCGGTCGGAGCTGCGGGGCGCAGACGAGCACGGCGGACAGGCCCTGCTCCTCGACGCTGCGCACGGCGTCGCGCAGGGACCCGAGGACCTGCTCGATGCGGTGGGCGTCGAGCACGATCTGGGTGCCCTGCTCGGACGGGCGGAGCCCCTCGAGCATCGACTGCTCGAGCAGCGGGTCGATCATGATGACGCGGAGCGTGCCGGCCTCGGCGTGGCGGGCGGGCAGGGCGGGGCCGAGGGCGGCGCGGGCGGCCTCGACCAGGCCCTCGGGGTCGGTCGACACCTTCGCGCGGAGCGTCAGCGCCTCGCAGATGCGGCCGAGGTCGTTGATCGGCACGCGCTCGGCGAGCAGGCCCTGGAGCACGCGCTGCACCTCGGCCAGGGACAGCATGCCGGGCACGAGCTCCTCGACCGCCGCGGGGTTCACCTGCTTGACGCCCTCGGTGAGCACCTTGACGTCCTCGCGGGTGAGCAGCCGGGCCGCGTTGTCGCCGATCACGGCCTGCAGGTGCGTGACGAGCACGGAGACCCGGTCGATGACGGTCGCGCCGGTCATCTCGGCCGCGTGCCGGAGCTCGGCGGGGACCCACTTGCCGGCCAGACCGAACACCGGCTCGACCGTCGTGGTGCCCGGGAGCCCGTCGAGCTGGTCGCCGAGTGCGAGCACGCTGCGGGACGGGGCGGTCCCGCGACCGGCCTCGACCCCGGCGATGCGGATCGCGTAGGTCGACGGGGGCAGCTCGATGCTGTCCCGGGTGCGGACGGGCGGCACGACGATGCCCATGTCGACGGCGATCTTCCGACGGAGCGCGCGCACGCGACCGAGCAGGTCGTCGGACGACCCGGACACCATGTCGACCAGGTCCGGTGCGAGCAGGATCTCGAGGGCGTGGACACGCATCTGCTCGAGCAGGTCCTCGGGGCTGTCCGCCGAGGGGGCCGCGGCCTCGAGTGCCTGCTGCTGCTCGGCCGCTGCCGCCTGCTGCGCCGCCTGCCGCGAGAGCCGCCAGCCGGCGAACAGCAGCCCGGCGCCGATGAGCAGGAACGGCACGACGGGCATGCCGGGGATGAACCCCATCGCGATCGCAGCGACCCCGGCGATCACCAGCGCGTTCCGCGACTGCGTCAGCTGCGTCGTCGCCGACGCGCCGATCTCGGTCTCCGCACCCGACCGGGTCACGATCATGCCGGTCGACACGGCCATGAGCAGTGCGGGGATCTGCGAGACCAGGCCGTCGCCGATGGTCAGGATGCCGTACTTCGACAGCGCGTCGGTGACGGAGAGCCCGTTCTGCAGCATGCCGATCGCGACGCCACCGAGCATGTTGATGACGAGGATCAGGATGCCGGCGATCGCGTCGCCCTTGACGAACTTCGACGCGCCGTCCATCGCCCCGTAGAAATCGGCCTCGGCGGAGACCGCCGCACGGCGTTCCTTCGCCTCGGCATCGGTGATGAGTCCGGCGTTCAGGTCGGCGTCGATCGCCATCTGCTTGCCGGGCATCGCGTCGAGGGTGAAGCGGGCGCCGACCTCGGCGACGCGCTCGGCACCCTTCGTCACGACGACGAACTGGATGACGACGAGGATGAGGAAGACGACGGCGCCGATGATGATCGAGCCGGACACCGCGACGTGCCCGAAGGCCTGGATGACGTCGCCCGCGAAGCCCTCGCCGAGCACCAGTCGCGTCGAGGCGACGTTGAGGCCGAGGCGGAACAGCGTCGCGACGAGGAGCAGCGACGGGAACACCGAGAAGTCGAGCGGCTTCTTCACGAACAGCGTCGTGAGCAGGATCACCAGCGCCAGCAGGATGTTCAGGATGATGAGCACGTCGAGCAGGAACGACGGCACCGGCAGGATCAGCAGCAGGACGATGCCGACGATGAAGACCGGGACGGCGAGCTTGGGCAGGTCCTTGCGGTTCATGCGGGTGCCCCTTCGGTGGTGGACGGACGGGTGCGGAGGCGTCGTGGTCGGGCGTCGCCGGTGAGCGTGGTGGGGTCGAGGACGGTCGCGACCTCGTCGGCCGTGGTCGGCGTGGGCGCGGCGTGCGTCCCGGCGGCGGCGCCGCGGGCCCTGAGCGCCATGACGAACGAGAGCACCCGGGCGACCGGCGTGTAGAGGTCGACCGGGACCTCCTGCCCGAGCTCGCACGCCGCGTGCAGCGCCCGGGTGAGCGGGACGTCGCGGACGATCGGGACGCGCGACTCCTCGGCGGTCGACCGGATGACGTCGGCGACCGGCCCGGCACCCTTCGCGACGACACGGGGTGCGGACTTCCCGGGCTCGTAGCGGAGCGCGACCGCGTAGTGCGTGGGGTTGGTCATGACGACGTCGGCGTCCCCGACCGCGGCGATCATCCGGTTCCGGCTCATCGCGAGCTGTCGGGACCGGCGCTGGCCCTTCACGAGCGGGTCGCCGTCGGTGCGCTTCGACTCGTCCTTGACCTCCTGCTTGGTCATCATCGTGCGCTTGCGGTTGCGGCGCACGACGACCAGCACGTCGACCGCGGCGAGCACCAGACCCGCGGCGACGGCGGCGCGGAGCAGGGTCCCGGTGCCCTCCTCCGCCGCGTCGAGCACGGACGACAGCGGCAGCGAACCGCTCGTCATGAGGACGGGGACGAGCGACTGCACGGCGAACCACAGGACGAGCCCGACGACGGCGGTCTTCAGCAGTGCCTTCACGCCGTTCCAGAGCGCCTGGACGCCGAAGACCCGCTTGAACCCGGCGACCGGGTCGAAGTGGTCCGGCTGCGGGGCCATCCGCCGGAAGTGCACGCCGCCCTGCGCGACGGAGACCGCCGCGACGGCGACCGCGACGACGGCGAGCATCGGGCCGACGGTGCCGGCCACGGAGCCGAGCGCCTCGGACAGTGCCTGCCGGACCGCGGGGACGGTCGGGTCCGCGATGACGCGCTGCACGGCGTGGAGCTGCTGCTCCCCCGCACCCGCGGCGTTGCCGATCGCGGCGGGCATGACCAGCGCGGCCGTCGCGATGCCGACCCAGGCGCCGAGGTCCTGCGAGCGGCCGAGCTGCCCCTTGCGGTGCACCTCCTGCATCCGCTTCTGGGTGGCCTTCTCGGAGCGTTCGCCGCTCCCTCCGTCGGACACGTCGCCTCACCCCCGCCCGGTGATCGCGGCGACGGCGTCGCCGGTCAGGGACGACACGACGGCCGGCAGCGCCATGAAGAGCGCACCGGCGAACACGACGGTCAGCCCGATCTTGATCGGGAAGCCCATCTGGAACGCGTTGAGCGCCGGGGCGACGCGCGTGAGCAGCCCGAGGCCGACGTCGGCCAGGAACAGGACGACGACGAGCGGCCCCGCGATCTGCAGTGCGGCGAGGAACATCTGCCCGGCCGCCGCGACGAGCACCGAGGCGAAGCCGCCGACGGCGAAGGTGCCCGGCGAACCGCCGGCCGTGACGAGCGGCACCGCGTCGAACGACCGCACGAGCCCCGCGACGATGAGCTGGTACCCGCCGCTGGCGAAGAGCAGCGCGAGCGACGCCATCTGGAACAGCCGGGTGAACTGCGCGCCGTTGACCTGGGACTGCGGGTCGTACGCCTGGGCGAGGGTGAAGCCGCCGAACAGGTCGATGAGACCGCCGGCGGACTGCACCGCGGCGAACACGAGGTACACGAGGAAGCCGAGGCCCAGCCCGACGACCAGCTGGGTGAGCAGGGCGAGCAGGAACCCACCGGTGTCGAGCGCGGTGTACCCGAGGCCGACCCGCGGTGCGACACCGATCGCCAGACCGAGCCCGAGGATCACCTTCACCGTGCCGGGGAACGCCTTGTAGGCGAACGGCGGCGCGATCACGAGGAAGGCGACGAGCCGGACCCCGGCGAGCATGGTGGCTTCGAGCCGGTCGGCGTCGATGGCGAGGTCCACGGCTACGTCCCGAGGAGCTTCGGGATCATGTCGAACGCGACGTGGGTGAACGCGACCATCTCGGCGATCATCCAGTTGCCGCAGACGACGAGCGCGATCGCGACGGCGACCGCCTTCGGCACGAACGAGAGCGTGACCTCCTGGATCTGCGTCACCGACTGGAAGAGCGAGATCGCGAAGCCGACCACGAGCGAGGTCACGAGCACGGGGGCCGCGAGCTTGCCGGCCACCAGGAGTGCCTGGAGGGTCAGGTCGATGACCGCCTGCTGGTTCATCAGCGCACCACCTGGTAGCTCTCGATGAGGGACGTGATGATGAGCCCCCAGCCGTCGACGAGGACGAACAGCAGGATCTTGAAGGGCAGCGAGATCATCACCGGCGGCAGCATCATCATGCCCATCGACATGAGCGCGGCGGAGACGACGAGGTCGATGACCAGGAACGGGATGAAGATGACGAAGCCGATGATGAAGGCGCTCCGCAGCTCCGAGATGACGAACGCCGGGATCACGGTCGTCATGGGCACGGCGTCGAGGTCCGTCGGGTTCGCCTGACCGGCGGCGCGCGTGATGAGCGCGACGTCCTCCTCGCGCGTCTGGTGCAGCATGAACGTCCGCAGTGGCTTCGTGCCCACCTCGACCGCCTTCGCGAAGTCGATGTGGCCGGCGAGGTAGGGCTGCAGGGCGTCGTCGTTGATGTGCCCGAGCACCGGGGCCATCACGAACAGGGACAGGAAGAGCGCGAGCCCGGCGATGACCTGGTTCGGCGGGATCCCCTGCAGCCCGAGGGCGTTCCGGGTCATGGCGAGCACCACGAAGATCTTCGTGAACGACGTCATCATGAGCAGCAGGGCCGGTGCGACGCTGAGCAGCGTGATGCCGAGGAGCGTGACGATCGCCGAGGACGGCGCGCCGTCGGGCCCGTTCACGCTGACGCTGAAGTCACCGCTCGCGGGTGGGGTCGGGGCCGCCGGCGCGGTCGGCCCGGTGACGCCGACGGCGTGCGCGCCGGTGGTGGTCAGGAGGACGAGACCGGCGACCGTCGCCAGTCCCAGGACGACGAGGGTGGCGGTGCGGCCGGTCCGGAGCGCGGCCGTCACCCGGCCCGCCGGCCTCGGAGCGCGGCGGCGGCCTGCCGCCACGTGTCCGCGGAGAGCACGGAGCCCTGGAGCTGCTGCGCGGTCGGCACGACGGTCCGGGCCGGACGACGCGCGGGACCGCGGGGACGCATCGGGAGCACGGGCGCGGCGTCGGCCGGGAGGCCCGTGGCGGCGTGGTCCTGTCGCTCGAGTTCCGCACGGAACGCGTCGGCGGACGGGGCCGCCACCGTGGTCGGCTCGGCGGACGTCGGCCCGGCGGAGGTCGGCTCGGCGGACTCGGGTGCTGACACGACGGCGCGCGGGGCGGTCGGCAGTGCGACCGGCCCGGCGACGACGGTGAGCTCCGGCGCGGGGGTCGGACCACTCCGGAGCAGCGAGACGCTCTGCTCGGACACACCGAGCACGAGACGCTCCCCCTCGACGTCGACGACGACGACGCTCGCCTTGCCGCCGATGCCCTGGCGACCGACGACCTCGACCGCGGCGGAACGGCGGCTCCGGGCCTTCACCGCGGCTCCGAGACCGCCCTTCGTCGCACGGCGGTGCAGCACCCACATCAGCGCGAGCACGACGCTGAGCGACACGGCGACCCGGAGCGCCATCCAGAGGGTGTCCACGGGTCAGACCGCTTCGGCGACGTCGAGGATCCTGGTGATGCGGACGGCGTAGTCCTGGTCGACGACGACGACCTCGCCGTGGGCGATCAACCGGCCGTTGAGCAGCACGTCAGCGGGTGCTCCGGCGCTGCGGTCGAGCTCGACCACGGCGCCCGGCTCCATGCCGAGCACGTCGCGCACCGACATCCGGGTCCGACCGATCTCGACGGTCAGCGTCATCTCGACGTTGTTGATGCGACCGAGGTTCCCGGCGGGGACGGCGCCGGCGGCGAGCGGTGCCGAGACCGTGCCGTTCTCACGGACGCGCAGCGCGAACCAGCCGCCGGGGACCCCGCCCGCGGTGAGCTCGAAGACGACCGTCTCCGGGTCGGCGAACAGCGAGGCTGCCGACTCGCGACGGGCGTCACCGAGCACACCGACGCCGAGCACGGAGGCAGCGGCCTCGAGCGACGGGCGGAGCACGTCGGTGACGTCGACCAGGCCGGCGTCGGCGCCGCCCGCGGCGACGACCGCGCCGAGGTCGGTGAGGACCAGCGCGAGGTCCGCGGAGAGTCCGCCGACGAAGGACGCGACCACACCGTCGACGGCGGCCTCGAGGACGACCGGGGTCGCGCCTCCCGGCAGGGGCACGGCGGTCAGGGGTGCCGCCGTCGGGAGCTGCGCCGCGAGCGACTCGGCCGCGGTGGCGTGGAGGGTGGTGGTGGCGCTCATGCGTGCTGCTCCGGATCGGTGGTGGTGACGACGATGCCGGCCAGGCGCGAGCCGTTGGCGCCGACGGCGGCGGTGCCGACGGGTTCGCCGTCGACCGCGATGGTCAGGGGGCGGTGCTGCGGGTGCGGCAGCGGCAGGACGTCGCCGACGGCCAGCCGGAGCACCTGCGTGGGCAGCACGGCGGCGGGCGCGAAGTGCAGGCTGACGCCGACCGGGACGTTCGCGAGCTGGGCGTCGAGCAGGGCGCGGGCGTCGGCGGCCGAGACGCTCGTGGTGTCCTCGCCGAGTTGCGGCAGCACGGCCTCCGCCGGCAGGGCGAGCGTGCCGGGGGCGACGCGGTCGCCGACCCGGATCGAGAACGCGGCGACGATCATCAGGTCGCCCTTCTGCGCGGCCTGGGCGAACTGGCTGTTGAACTGGAAGCCACCGGTGGTGACCTCGTGCGCGAGGAGCCCGCCGAACGAGTAGCGGAGGTCGTCGAGGGCGTCCTCGACGATCTTCCGCACCAGCGCCTGCTCGATCGGCGTGAAGGTGCGCTCCGGTGTCGGCAGCGGCTTCGACGCGCCGAGCGCGTGCGACACCCACGTCAGGGCCGCGTCGAGCGGGACCTGCAGCACGCCCTTCGGCGCGGTGTCGGCGATCGGCAGCAGCACCATGCCGGTGAGGGCGGGCAGCGACGCGGCGTACTCGTCGTACGTCGTCATCGAGACCTGCTCGCAGGTCACCTGGCTGACGGCACGCACCTTCGCGGTGAGCTGCGTCCCCCACTGCCGCGCGAACGTCTCGAAGGCGAGCTCGAGCACCCGTGCGTGCTCGCGGGCGAGCGTCGACGGGCGCGCGAAGTCGTACACCTCGGGCGCGGGCAGGGTCTCGGTCACGGGTGCGTCTGTCGACCGGCGACGGGCAGGCGTCAGCGCTGTGCCCCGTTCTGGGGCGGCGGCGGACCCGGCGTCGGGGCGACCCGTGGCCGCTCGTCGGCGCGCGTCCTGCGGTCCGGTCCGCGCTGTGGTGCGGGCCCTGCCCGCCGGGGTCTACCCCTGTCGCGCTCCGTCCTGCGCCGTGGCGAGGGCGGGCATCAGCTCGCTGACGTCCTGGTCCTGGTTCGAGAGCACGACGATGTCGACCCGGCGGTTGAGGGTGTTGTCCGCGTCGCTCGCGCCCTTCGCGAGCGGGCGGCTCGACCCGAAGCCGACGCTCTGCACGTGGTCCGCCGGCATCCCGCCCCGTTCGACCAGGTCGCGGAGCACCCCGGTCGCGCGTGCGGCGCTGAGCTCCCAGTTCGTCGCGTACGGGGCGGTCGAGTTCCGCTGGTCGGCGTGGCCCTCGACGCTGACGTCGTGTCCGCTGGTCTTCAGGACCGGCGCGATCGCGTCCATGATGCGGCGGGCCTGGTCGGACAGGTCGGCGCTGTTCGTCGCGAAGTAGGTCTCGCTCCCGACGAGCCGGACCGTCAGGCCGCGGTCGTCGACGGCGAACTGCACCTTCGACGACTCCCCCGCCTGCTCGAGGTTGCCCTGGATGGCCGCCTCGATCGCCTTGAGGTCGTCGAGCTCCTGCTGGGCCGCCGCCAGGTCGGCCTTCGACGCGACCGGCGGCACCGCCGTCGACGCCGGGTCGACGTTCGTGTCGTCGGCGCCGGACGCGGCGGTCGAGTGGTCGGCGTCGGACTTGTCCGTCGCGTACCCCTTGCCGTCCTTCGTCACCTGGGACTTCGACACGATCGTGCCCGAGGCGGTGTCGACCTTGCCGGACTTCACCTCGCCGAACCCCGTCGCGAGCGAGTTCTTCAGCGCGATGTACTTCTCCTGGTCGACCGACGACATGGCGAAGAGCACGAGGAACATGCACATGAGCACCGTGATCATGTCCATGTACGACGCCATCCAGCGCTCGTCCGGGTGCTCGGCCTCGTCGTGGCCGCCCTTCTTCCGGCCGCGCCCGCGCCCGCGGGGGTTCGCGCTCACGGTCAGGCCGCCAGCTGCTGGTCGTCGGCGGTGGCCTTCGCGGTCTTCCCGTCCTTGCCGCCGGCACCGCGCGCTGCGGGCGGGACCATCGCGGTGAGGCGCTCACCGAGCAGTCGGGGTTGGCTGCCGGCCTGCACGGCGAGCAGGCCCTCCATCAGCAGGGTCTGCCGGTCGGCCTCGAGCTGCGCGAGCTTCCGGAGCTTGCCGCCGAAGGGCAGCCAGAGGAAGTTCGCGGTGAGCAGGCCCCAGAGCGTCGCGACGAACGCGCTCGCGATGAGCGGGCCGAGCTCGTCGGGCTTGCCGAGGTTCGCCAGCACGTGGGTCAGGGACACCACGGTGCCGATGATGCCGACGGTCGGGGCGAAGCCGCCCAGGCCCATGAAGAACGCACTGGCGCTCCGCATCGGTGCGGCGTTCGACTCGATCTCGTCCTCGAGCAGGATCCGGAGCTCGTCGCCGTCGGTGCCGTCCGCGATGTTCTGCAGGGCCTTCTTCATGAACGGGTCGTCGTGCTTGTCGGCCTCCTGCTCGAGCGCGAGCAGGCCGTTGGCGCGGGCCGTCTCGGCCAACCCGACCACGTCGTCGATGACCGTCTGCGGTGGGGTGACCTTGCCGGTGAACGCCTTCGGGACGGTCTTGAACGCGGCGAGGGCGTCCTTCATGGTGGTGCTCGCGACGCCGCAGCCGATGGTGGCGACGAAGACGAGGAGCATCGGCGCGGGCAGGAAGAGTCCCGCCATCTCGACGTGCTCCATCTGCGCCATCCCGAACAGGGCGCCGAAGGCGAGCAGGATGCCGACGATCGTTGCGATGTCCACGGTCAGCGCCCCCCGTCCTGGCTCCGGACGGCGTCGCGTCGTCCGTTGGTGACGAGCGGCGCGACGGGCGCGAGGACCGGCTGCGGTCCGGTCGCGTCCACCGCGGTGTCGGTGCCGTAGGCCATGCCGACGATCCGCGCGCGGTAGGCGGCGACGAGGCCGATGACGTCGGCCATGGACTCGCGCACGATGTACTTGGCGCCGTCGACCATGATGAGCGTCGTGTCCGGCGTCTCCTGGATGCGCTCCACGAGGTCGGGGTTGACAGCGAATGCGCTGCCGTTGAGTCGTGTGACGACGATCATGGCCCGTCCTGGTTCTCGATCGTCCCGCCGCCGTCCGTGGGGCGGGATGCAGACCCGTCCGTGGGTGTGCACCGGTCGTTATCGGCGACGGTCGCACCCCCGTTAGCCTGGCGTGGTGACCATCGTCGAGGACCTGCTCGCCGGGCCGCGGGGGCGGCGCCTCTGCTGGGAGGTCGTGCTCGGTACCGTCGGCGACCAGCCGGACGACGACACGCTCTTCTGGGCGTCCTACTGGACCTCCGTCCACCGCGGTGACGGCGTCTCGCTGTTCGGACCCGGAGCGTCCGAGCCGCGTCCGGCTCCGTCGGACGACGACGTGGTCACCGCCGTCGAGGCCCTGTTCGACGCTGCCGACCCCGCGTCGGCCACGCTCGACCAGGTGCTCGCGGCCCTCGGTCGCGTAGCGGAGTCGGCGATGTGGTGGCAGGAGCCGGACGCCGAGGACGTCCTGCTCGGGACCGTCGTCCCGCGGTCGCTGCACGAGCGGATCGCCACGGCGGTGGCGGCTGCCCCAGGCGTGCAGGCGCTGTTCGCCACGGCCCCGGCTGCGGCTCCGGCTCCGGCTCCGCGACAGTGGACCGTCACCCCGGACACGTCCGGGTACGGCGGCGCCGTTCGCCGTGCCGCAGCGGTGCTCGCCGAGTGGCGGCGCGAGCTGCTGGACGAACGCTCCCACGGCCTGGGCGACCCGGTCACCGCGCCGATCAGCGGGACGTGGTGGACGACCCCTCCCGGCGGGCTCCTCGACACCACCACCGAACGCGACGGCCGCGGGCCACTCGGGTTGTGGGCGGTCGAGGACCACACCGGGTGGGAGCGCGCTGCGGTCGCCCCCGTTGCGGTCGATCCATCAGCGCGCATCGTGGTGGTCGACGACGCCGAGGACTGGGCCGCGCTCTGCCGTGCGGCACCGATCGACGTCACGGCCACGACCCGTCGCCACGACTGGTACCGGGCGACCGGTCGCGACGGCGCCTGGGTCGTGCCGGACTGGGCCGCGATCGCCGAGCGGTACGACGCAGTGCACCTGACCCTGCGGGGATGGCTTCGCGCCTCCGGTACCGCGATCCCGGTCGACGCGGACTCGGCCGACGGCACCGCGGACTCGGCCGACGGCACCGCGGACTCTGCCGACGGCACCCTGGACTCGGCAGAGGGCACCCTGCACTCGGCTGACGGCACCCCGGCGAGCGTCATCGCCGGGTGGACCCCCGACACGACGGTCTGGCTGCGCGACCCCCGACCCGCCCTCGGCCCCTCGACGATGTGGCGGTGGAGCGGCGAGGACCGCGGCTGGTTGCCGGCCTGAACTCTCATGGACGAGTTATTCCCGATCCGATCCTGGATGATCGCCGGGCGATGTCCCCTGTTTTATCTCATGAGCGTGTTACCGTGGCGACCATGTCCGACACCACCACCGTCGTCACGCCCGCCGAGCCGACCGGCACCGCGCCCGCCGCCGCTCCGCTGCGCGAGGTCGGCGCCCTCATCCGGGGCGCCCGCAAGGGCCGCAGCATGACCCAGACCCAGCTCGCCGAACGCGTCGGCACGAGCCAGAGCGCGATCAACCGCATCGAGCAGGGCGGACAGAACCTGTCGCTCGAGATGCTCACGCGCATCAGCGACGCGCTCGACCAGCAGATCGTCTCGATCGG
This sequence comes from Curtobacterium sp. BRD11, assembly GCF_031844345.1. Lineage (NCBI taxonomy): Bacteria > Bacillati > Actinomycetota > Actinomycetes > Micrococcales > Microbacteriaceae > Curtobacterium > Curtobacterium sp. BRD11. The sequence goes on along the minus strand of NZ_JAUZUZ010000001.1, from coordinate 469,033 downwards.
CGGCGCCCCGCAGCGCGCCCACCTCCGGGTGCAGGGCGGTCGGAAGCTCAGCGGCTCCATCGCCGTGAACTCGAGCAAGAACGCCGCCGTCGCACTGCTCTGCGCGTCGCTGCTCAACCGCGGGGTCACCCGGCTGCACAAGGTGGCCCGCATCGTCGAGGTCGACCGCATCATCGACGTGCTCCGCAGCCTCGGGGCCACCGTCACGTGGTCGGAGGACGGCGAGGTCCTCGAGATCGTCGCCCCGTCGGACCTGCGACTGGACGCGATCGACGCCGACGCCGCCCGGCGCACCCGGAGCGTGCTCATGTTCCTCGGCCCGCTCAGCGGTCGCTACGGCTCGTTCCGTCTGCCCTACGCCGGCGGCTGCGACCTCGGCACCCGCACGGTCGAACCGCACCTCATCGCCCTGCGGCCGTTCGGCGTCGACGTCGAGGCGACCTCCGGCTGGTACGAGGTCGACGTGGCGAACACCGAGGTGCCGACGAAGTCGGTCGTGCTGACCGAGCGCGGTGACACCGTCACGGAGAACGCGATCCTCGCCGCGGCCGCCCGCGACGGCGTCACCACGATCCGCAACGCCAGCCCCAACTACATGGTGCAGGACCTCTGCTTCTTCCTCGAACTGCTCGGCGTGCAGGTCGAGGGCATCGGTTCGACGACGCTCCGCATCACCGGGAAGAGCCGGATCGACGAGGTCGTGGACTACTGGCCGAGCGAGGACCCGGTCGAGGCGATGAGCCTCCTGACCGCGGGGATCGTCACCGCGTCCACCCTCACGGTGACCCGAGCGCCGATCGAGTTCCTCGAGATCGAGCTCGCGACCCTCGCCGAGATGGGCCTGCGGTTCGACGTCAGCGAGGAGTACGCCGCCGCCAACGGTCGCACGCGCCTGGTCGACATCACGGTGCACCCGTCCGAGCTGCACGCGCCGATCGACAAGATCCACGCGATGCCGTTCCCGGGCCTCAACATCGACAACCTGCCGTTCTTCGTCGTCATCGCAGCGATGGCCGAGGGCACGACGCTCGTGCACGACTGGGTGTACGAGGGCCGGGCGATCCACCTGCTCGACCTCACCCGCCTCGGCGCGAGCGTCACCCTGCGCGACCCGCACCGCCTCGACGTGACCGGCCCGACGCACTTCTCCGGCGCCGAGGTCAGCTGCCCGCCCGCCCTGCGGCCCGCGGTCGTCATCCTGCTGGCGATGCTCGCCGCGAAGGGCGAGAGCGTCCTGCGCAACGTCGGCATCATCGCCCGCGGCTACGAGCAGCTGCAGGAGCGCCTCAACTCGCTCGGCGCGTCCATCGAGACGTTCCACGACTGACCCTCAGCACCGCCCGGGTGACCTCTCCGGTCACCGCACCCGACGGCCCGTCCCCGAAAGTGGGGACGGGCCGTCACCCGTTCCGGAGAACGCACCGGTGCCTCCGACGCGTCTGCCAGACGGGACGGATGCGCGATCCAGCCGACAGGTGCTGCATGGGGACATGGCCACGAGATCGCTCCTGACCGTCCCCCTCGTCCTCACCGTGGCCGCCGCCGCCGCCGCGTGGGTCACCCTCGGCCCGGCAGCCGCCCTGGCCTTCGCCGCACTCGCCCTGCTCGAGATCGCGATGGCCGCGGACTCGTCGGTCCCGATGGCGGGCATCGCCGGTCGGCTGCACTCCCCCGCACGACGGCTCTTCCTGTCGCTCGGCATCGTCGCCGGAGTGCTCGCGATGCGCCTGCTCCTGCCACCCGCGGCCGTCGCCGTCGGCGGAGCGGCGGACCCCGCGTCCGCCGTCGACGAGGCCGTCTTCGCCCCCGGGTCCTTCTCGGCGCACCTCGCCGAGGTCCGTCCCGCACTGGCTTCCTTCGGCGCGGCCTTCATCTGGTTGGTCTTCGCCGAGTACCTGTTCAACACCGACCGCCTGTCACGGCGGTCCTGGCTGGGCGGTCTGGAGGCACGGCTCGCCCGGGTCGCGCGGCCGCGCGTCTGGTCCGTGGTCACCGCTGCGACCGGCGTGCTCGTCACGACCGTCCTGGTCGGACGCCACGACGCGTGGGCCCCTGACACGGTGCTGCCGGTCGCCGTCTGCGGCGCGGCCGGCGTCGGCGCGTACCTCGTGTCGAAGCGGATCGCCCGGTGGGCGCTGCGGGGCGTGGACGGCACGGACACCGGAGCGGTCGGGACGAGCGGCGCGTGGCGGGTCCACGCCTACGCCTCGACGGTGGTCTTCGAACGCGGGCTCGTCGTCTTCATGCTGTTCGAGATCCTCGACGGCGTGTACAGCCTGTCGGGGTCGGGCGTGCTCGGCGTGGACGGACTCGGTGCGCTCGAGCAGGCCGCACTCGCGGTCGCAGCCATCGCCGTCGGCGCGGTGTTCCTCGCCCGGACGACGTCGCGCCTGGACCAGGCGGCGACGCTCAAGCGCCTCCGGTACCTGAAGGCCGGGGCCGCGTACGTCCTCGGGGTCCTCGCGGTGCTGCTCTGGACGAGCCTGCTCGTGCCGGTCCCCGGGGTGGTCGTCGCCTGGTTCGGCACCGTCGTCATCGGTCTCGCGCTGGCCAGCTCGCTGCCGTGGCGGGCATGGGCGCGACGGTTCCGGCGGCGGACCCTGGCGGGCTGACGCGATCGCGGTCCGTGCCGCCCCTCGCCGTTCAGGGGATCGGCACCGGCTCCCAGGAGACGAAGAGCTGCATCCGGAACGTCGGCGTCGTGTCCGACGGACGGAACCGCGAGCTGAGCGCCGCGGACATCCCGTCCGGCACGGGCACGTCGGTGCTCGCGCCCAGCCGCCCGCTCGTCTCCGTCCCGTCGATCGAGGGGACCGACTCGACCTTCTCCTGCAGCTCGTCCGCTCCGTTCGTCGGGAGGTCGGCCGACTCGAGCGCGTCCCGGTAGGCCGCGACCCCTGCGGCCGCACCGGAGGTCGTCGGTCCCTCGACCTGCAGGACGAACGACCGACCTGCCGGGGTGATGACCTCGCCGGAGGAGTCGGTGAGCCCGTCCGGGTAGTCGTCGACGGTGACGATCACCTCGCCGACCGGCAGGTCGACGACCCGGTCGCCCGGGAGGACGAAGCGTGCCGGTCGATCATCGGTGGAGCTGTAGGCGGCGACCGCGTTCCGGACCGGCGACTCGCCGTCGGTGTCGACGCCGAACGCCTCGACGCTCGGCGTGCCGGTGAGGTCCCAGACCTCCACGCCGTCCTCGAGGCGCATGGCGGTCGGGGTGGGGCCGTTGTGCTGCACGTCGGTCTCGCTTCGGTCGGGACGGGTGGAGGGGTCGGACTGGGCCCCCGGTGGCGGGCCGGCGCAGCCCGACAGCAGGGCGACGACCGCGGTGGCGACGACCGCTGCCGCGATCCCTGGGCGACGAGCGTTCAGTGCCATGCGAGCTCCGAGTCGTGGAGGTTGTCGAGGAGTTCCGGGATGCGGTTGTCGAGCCGACGTTGCTGGATCCGATCGGGGACCGACCCACCCACGAGTTCGCGGGCACGGTCGGGGTCGTCCTGGACGAGCTGCTGCCACGCGGGCAGCGTGTCTCCCTCGATGTAGTCCCACCGGGTATCGAACTCCGAGATGTTCCCCTGGGGGATGTACCAGTGGTCCACCCAGCCCTGTGTGCCGGGGCTGAAGGGGTTCACGTCGACCGGTACGTCGATGCCGCCCTCGAACTGGCCGAGCGTCTTGGTTCCGGGGATGGACGCGTCGCCGACGATCCCCAACATCGTCGTGAGGGCCTCACCGGTCGGCTCTCGGTCGTGCATCTGCTGGTAGGCGCCCTGGATGGTGTCGCGCTGCTCGCGGAGCAGCAGGGTCTCGTTGCCCTGTGCGATGCGGTCCTGGTCCCCCGTGCGCCTGCCGGCGTCGATGTCCTGCCAGGCGGAGTACGTCTGCCGCTCCGACAGCGCGGCGTCGACCGGGTCGTCGTTCGCACCGCGGAGGAGCCCCGCGGCACGGAGCTCGTCGATGCTCGTCATGCCGCCGTCGAGGTAGGCCTCGTGCATCGTCGAAGCGTCCAGGAAGATGTCCTTCTGCATGCCGAGGAACGTGCGTTCGTAGAAGGCGATCTCGTCGTCGCCCATCCCGGCCAGCTGGTCGATGAGCGGTCGGATCGACGGAGGCGCCAGCGGACGTGCCGTCTGGATGTGGTCGCGGAACGAGTGCAGGTCGAGGAAGCCCGCCGCGAAGTCCGGGCCGACCATGTTCGCCATGCCGGCCCACGTGAAGGCGGGATCGTCGAGGTACAGGCTCGCGTAGTACTCGTACGAGCCGGCGACCTGCGGCATCAGTGCCGGAGCTCCACGGTCCAGCTGCCACGTCGCCATGTCGATGCCGACCTTCTCGGCCGCACGGGTCACGTACATGCGTTGCAGCACGTCGGCGTACCGGGTCGGCGGCAGGTCGGCGGCGCGGGCCGCTCCGACGATCGCCGACAGCACCGTCGACGACGTCCCCCACGCGGGTGGATCCGCGACGAGCCGGTCGAGGACGTCCGGGTTCGCCGCCAGCCACGCCGCTCCGACCTCCGGATCCATGTGCGACAGGACCTCGAGGGGGTCGACACCCTCGGCGGAGAGGGCGGCGGCGACGACGAGGTCGAGGACCCGGTCGGTGAGGGTGCCGTTGCCCGCCTGGTCGAAGGCGCCAGCGACGTGCTCGATCCATCCTGCGTCCGCGTCGTTCTCGTCCACGAGGCGCCGAGCGCCGTCGACGAACCCCGGGCCGCCGGTCGGCACCCACGAACACGAGGCAACGAAGCGCGACCACGCGGTCCCGACCCGGTCCACCTCGGCGCGGAGCGCGGTGTCGGCCGCTCGGGCGTGCGTCACGAAGCTCCGGAGGTCGGTCGGGTCGGCGCTGCTCGTCGCGGATCCGGAGCCGGTCGAGGTCCTGATGCGCTGCGTGGGCGAGAACGCGACGGCGACCGTCGGGGGCTGCACGGGCGGCGCGGTCGGCCGCGGGTCGAAGAGCCCCTCCACCCCCGAGGCGATCCACTGCACCGCGTCGTCGTCCCGTCGTTCAGCGCGGTCCGCCTCACGCGCGTCCCAGGCCGCGACGTCGGCGAGCCGAGCGCGCTCCTCGGCGGCCAGCTGCGTGGCGAGCCGGACCTGCCGCGCCAGGTCGTCGAGCACCGACGCCAAGCGGGCTCGATCCTGGGCCTCGGTCGCGCACGCCTGTTGGAAGAGGCGTGCGTACGCGCCCCGGAACTCCTGCGACGCCGACTCTGCCGAGCTGCGTCTCCCTGCCCCCTGCTCAGCGAGGACCCGGTCTGCGTGTGATGCTGCCGTCACGAGTCCCTGCGCGGCGCCGTCGTCGAACTGTACCCCCATACAGGTGGAGCATAGCCGCCCTCCACCATCCGTGCCGGACCGATCGGGAAGGACGTGCAGCACGTTCGGCGTTGACTGACGCGTCGCAACGAATCCTGAGGAGACACGTGCTCGGTCCAGAACTGGTGGTGGCCCTCGGGCTCGCCATCGCCGTGACGGCTGCCGTCGCGGACCGCATCAGGATCGCGCCGCCCGTGCTCCTGCTCGTCATCGGCGCGCTGCTCGCCTTCGTCCCCACCTTCGGTCGGGTCGAACTGCCCGCCGAGGCCGTGCTGCTGCTGTTCCTCCCCGCACTGCTCTACTGGGAGAGCCTCACCACGTCGCTCCGGGAGATCCGCAAGAACCTGCGCGGCATCGTGTTGATGGGCACGCTGCTCGTCGTCGTGACCGCCGGCGTCGTGGCGACGCTGCTGCACCTGCTGGGCATGCCCTGGGGGCCGGCCTGGGTGCTCGGCGCAGCGGTCGCCCCGACCGACGCCACGGCCGTGGGCGTGCTCACGAAGATGCTGCCCCGCCGGAACGTCACGGTCCTCCGCGCGGAGAGCCTGGTGAACGACGGCACCACCCTGGTCGTGTACGGCATCGCGGTCGCCGTGACCGTCGGGACGCAGGAGCTCACGTTCTGGAACGTCTCCGGCATGCTCGTCCTGTCGTACGTCGGCGGGGTCGCGTCCGGACTCCTCGCCGCGTGGCTCGGCTCGCTCGTGCTCCGGCGGGTCGACACGGTCGTGCTCGAGAACCTCGTCACGCTGCTCGTGCCGTTCGCGGCGTTCCTCGGCGCCGAGGCCGTCGGCGCGTCCGGGGTGCTCGCCGTCGTCGCCGCGGGCATCGTCGTGAGCCAGGTCGCTCCGAAGCTCGACCGGGCGGAGACCCGCCAGCAGGTCCGCGCCTTCTGGTCCTTCCTGACGTACCTGCTCAACGGTGCGCTGTTCGTGCTCGTCGGCATCGAGGCGATGGTCGCTGCCCGTGCCCTCGACGCCCGTGAGCTGTGGAGCGGCGTCGGTCTCGTGCTCGCGGTCTCCGTCGTGCTCGTGCTCGTGCGGTTCGCCTTCGAGGGCACGATCGGAGGAACCGTCTGGCTCGTCACCCGGCGGTTCGGCGGCGAACCGCGGGAGGGTCGACGCGACCGACTGGTGAGCGGCTTCGCCGGGTTCCGCGGTGCGGTCTCCCTCGCGATGGCGGTGGCGGTGCCGCGCACGCTCGAGTCCGGGGGCGCCTTCCCCGACCGCGACCTCATCGTGTTCGTCACCGCCGGCGTCGTCGTCGTGACCATCGTCGGCCAGGCACTCGTGCTCCCCGCCGTCCTGCGGCGCGCCGCGCTCCCCGAGGACGAGTCCGTCGGCGAGGAACGCCGCTACGCCGAACGCACGGCGGTCGAGGAAGCGCTCGACGCGCTCCCCCGCCTGGCGCGCAGGGCAGGTGCCGACCGGGCGACGATCGACCGCGTCCGACGCGACCTGGAGGCCCACCTCGACGTGATCCAGGCTCGGGAGGAGGACGACGAGGACCACCCGACGCTGCAGCGGCACGACGCGACGGTCGCGCTCGAGCTCGCCCTGGTCCGGCACAAGGCCGCCACCCTGCTGCGGCTGCGGGACGACGACGAGATCGACGACCTGGTGCTCCGGCAGGTGCGCGCGGGCTACGACGCCGAGGAGGCGCGGCTCGAGGGATCGACGCCGAGCTGAGCCCGCCCCGTGGGCGGTTGCTCGAGCGGCCCCGCCACGGGCACAGCGCCCGGCCCGAGCGCTGACGACACCCAGGGAGCCGCACCGGGCGTCGCCCAGACGAGGCCGTCGGCAGTGAAGGCGAGCACGTCGACGTCTCCGTCGGCGGTCAGTCGCCGGAGGTCGTCCTCGTCCCCGGCGACGACGGCCGTCGCGAGGACGTCCGCCGTCAGGACGTCGTCGGCGACGACGGTCGCCTGCACGAACACGGGCGCGCTCCGCCGCCAGATGTGCTCCCCGCGCTCCGCGGTCCCCGAGGTCGCGACCGCACGTCGGCTGCCGCCGAGCCGCACGACCCCGACGACGGTGTCCCGACGTCCGGGATCGACGACACCGACCGACCACGGCTCGTCGGGTCGGTGGGTGCCGCGGACGAGTACGTCGCCGCCGGCGCTGAGCATCCAGGCGTCCGTGCCGGTGTCGAGGACCTCCCCGGCGTCACGGATCGCGAGTGCCTTGACGACGCCGGACAGGTCGATCACCCCGTCCGGGCGGTGGGGCGTGAAGGCACCACCGGTCCGATCCCGCCACGACAGGGCGAGCGCGTAGACGTCCCGGACCGCGGTCGGCGCATCGGACAGCCGGAGCGACCCGGCGGCGATGCGGCTCAGCACCGAAGCGGGGTCCCAGAGGCTGTAGCGGTGGTCGTACCCGGCGAACACGGCGCGGACCGCGGACGCGGCCTCCGGAGTGGCACCGCGGAGGCTCACGACGGTCCCCATCGTCTCGAACGTCAGGACGCTCACAGGCCGGCCTGGTCGATCGCGGACTGCAACGACGTGGTGTAGCCCCCGCTCGTGAACGTCGCGCCGCTCACCGCCTGGATCTGCGCCGACTGGGTCTGCAGGGCCTCCTGCCGGAGGATCGGGGCGGCCTGCTGGCTGATCGCGACGGAGCGGCCGTCCCGGTCGGTGAGGTGCAGGGGGGTCACGTCGGTGATCTTCCCGTCGGCGACGGTGATCTGCACCTGGACCTCGCCGTACTGCGTCTGCGCCGCGGCACCGGTGAAGGTCCCGGAGTCGGACGCGCCGGACGAGCCGGATGCAGACGAGCCGGACGCCGACGAGCCGGTGCCGGACGGTCCCGGCGACGCCGACGAGCCGGAGGTCCCGCCCGAGCCGGCGCTGCCGGACGACCCGCTCCCCGACGTCGTGCCCTGCGCCGGTGTCGTCACGGCCGGCTGTCCGCCGAGCTGCCACCCGATGGCGAGCACCGCCACCGAGGACAGGACGCCGCCGACGACCACCCGGGCCCTCACGACCCGAACCGTTCCTGGTGGATCTGGTGCTCCGGGACGCCGGCGAGCCGGGCCTCCCGCACCACCAGGTCGGACCACGCCTGCGGCCCGCAGACGTAGAGGTCGGACTCGAGCAACCGCGGGAACACCGACCGCAGGCTGACCCCACGACGGAGGTCGTCCTCCGTCATCCAGCTCTCCTGCGACCTCGCGCGGTGCCCGACCACGGCGAAGAGGGTGCTCCCGGTCGCCGCAGCGAGCTCCGCGGTCTCCTGCCACAGGTACTGCTGCTCGGCGTCGGTCCCCCGCAGGAGCACCGTGGCCTCGCCGGGACGCAGGTCGGTGTCCTCGAGCAGCGCGCGGACCGGCGTGATCCCGATGCCCGATGCGACGAGGGCGAGGTACGGGGCCGTGCGGGCCCGGGTCGTGAACAGGCCGTAGGGGCCCTCGAGGGACACCGCGGTACCCGGCCGGATCCGCCCGAGGCGCGCGGACCCCGCTCCGAGGTCGCGCACGGTGATCCGGGCACGCTCTCGTCCGGGCACGGCCGAGAACGACACCGGGTGGGCGTGCCACCAGGTCCGCGCGGACCAGAACCGCCAGACGCCGTACTGGCCGCCGCGGGCACCCAGCCGGTCGAGGTCGCGGCCCGCCAGGTGGATCGACACGACTCCGGGAGCGATCGGCTCCACCGCCACCACCCGGATGCGGTGCCGCAGGCTCACGACCACCGGTCGGACGAAGCGGTGGACGACGACGAGACCGAGCGCGACGGCGTACGCGGCGATCCAGTACACCCGCTGCCAGGTGCCCTGCCCGAGCACGCTGCCGACGCTGAGCATGTGCGGCAACGCGACGAGGACGGCGGCGTAGCTGAGCAGGTGGACGACGTGCCACGCCTCGTACGGCAGTCGACGCCGGACCGCGACGAGGGACGACACCACGACCGCGACGAACAGCCCCAGGGCGAGGTACGCGAGCGGCATGTCCGGCGTGGAGAAGAGCGAGACGGTCTCGGCGATCGGGCCGGTACCCGACGACGCGCCGTAGCCCAGCGTCAGCAGCACGCCGTGTGCCAGCAGCAGGTACAGCACGGGCTCGCCGAGCGACCGGTGCACCGCGATCGCCTTGTCCTGGCCGAACACGCGGTCGATCAGCGGCACGCGCGCGGCGAGCACGAGCATCACGAGCACCAGGTCGGTCGCGACCAGACCGGCGACGATCCCGGTGTCGGTGAGCACGCCGCCGACGCCCGAGACCGAGTGCGATCCCGGCGAGGCCAGCCAGAGCGCGACGGCGACGGCGGCGGACGCCCACGCGAGGACACCGAGCAGGTCGGTGACCGCAGCACGGCCGCGACCGGATCGGCGACGGCGCCGGGCGGCGACCTCGAGGGGCTCCGCGGGCGGTGCCGGGAAGTGCCGCGGCGGAGCCGCCGCGGCACGTCGGGTGGGGCGAGCGGTGTCGATCATCGTCTCATTCCTCTCCAGCAGGTGATCGGGTGACGTTCAGCATCGACACCGGTCCCATGAAGCAGCCCGGAACGACGGCCCTGCTTCGTTCGAGACCTCGAACGAAGCAGGGCCGTCCCCGGGCCTCAGCGCGCGGGCAGTCGCACCACCGCGACGGCGCCGCCGCCGGGTGCGTTCGCAAGCGTGGCCTCCCCGCCCGCCCGCTCGGCGAGCCCTCGGACGAGCGCCAGGCCCAGTCCGCTGCCACCGAGGACGGCCCGCCGTGCGTCGTCGGCACGGGTGAAGCGGTCGAACGCACGCGGGAGGAAGTCCTCCGGCACACCGGGACCGTCGTCACGGACGACCAGCTGCAGTGCGCGGTCCTCCTGCCGGACCAACGTGATGCCGACCTCGACGTCCGGAGCGCCCGCGGCGATCGCGTTCGCGACGAGGTTGTCGACGACCCGTCCGAACGCCGCGGGGGTGATGCCGTACCGTTCGGCACCGTCGGGCACGTCCACGGTGAAGTCGACCCCGCTGGTCCCCCCGAGCGCCCGAGCCCGGTCGACACTGCCCATCAGCTCCGTCACGAGCTCCGCTGCGGTGGTCGACGGCGTGGCCTGCGTCTCGTCGAGCCGGCTCAGCTCGAGCATGGTGTCGGCGAGTGCGGTGAGACGCGCGGCGTCGGACTCGGCGGCCGCCAGCTCCCGCTCGAGCGCGGCGGCGTCACCGGACGACCGGTGCGCGAGCTCGAGTCGTGCCGTCAGTGCCGCGAGCGGCGTCCGGAGTTCGTGGCTGGCGTCGGACACCATCCGTCGTTCGCGGACCGCGTTCTCGCGTTGCCGGTCGATGAAGGCGTTGAGGGTCCTCGCGAGGTCGGCGAGCTCGTCCTCCGACGGGCCGACGGGCAGGTGCCCGGTCGCGTCCCCGCCGCTGAGCGCCTCGGCGGTCCGACGCATCCGCGCGACGGGTCGGAGCGCGACGGTCGAGAGCAGCCAGGCGGCGAGGCCCGATGCGACGAGCGCGAGCAGGGTCCCCACGACGAGCGAGCGGTCGACGCGTTCGACCGTCTCGTGCCCGGCACGGCCGTCCTGCGCAGCCCACACGACGAACCGTCCGTCGGCGCTCGCGACCGGTGTGCCGACGAGCGTCGCGCTGCGGTGCCCGTCGCCGAGCCGGAGCGTCGTGGTCGATCGTGGGACGCCGTCCGGGAGCGACCGGCGGAGGTCGTCCGGCAGCGTGTCGACGATCCACTCGCCGGTCGAGGAGCGGATCCCCACGAGGACGCCGTCGGCCGGTCGGTCGGGCGCCTCACCCGGGTTGTCCCGGAGGTCGGCGACGAACGGCGCCGCGTCGCCGACGGCGAGGGACCGGTCGGTCTCCAGCGTGGCCTGCCGCACCTCGGCGTGCAGCACGAGCGCGACCAGGGAGAGCACGACCGCGCCGACGAGCACGCTCCCGATCGTGATGCGCGCGCGGACGGACAGCCGCCGCATGAGCCTCACGGACGGGACACGACGTCGAGCGCGTAGCCGACGCCCCGCACGGTCCGGATGGCCACGTCGGCGCCCGAGGCGTGCAGCTTCTTCCGCACGTAGCTGACGTACTGGTCGACGATCGTGGGGTCGAAGTGCTCGGCGCTCCCCCACACCTCACGCAGCACCTCCGCCCGGGACCGGGTCTCCGGCGCCCCCTGCACCAGGTACCGCAACAGCGAGAACTCCTTCACGCTGAGGGGCAGGTCCCGGCCCGCCACGGTCGCCCGGACGGTCACGGTGTCGAGTCGGACGGCGCCGGCCTGCACGACGGTCACGGCACCGGCGGACCTGCGGCGGAGCTGCGCCCGGATCCGGGCGTTGAGCTCGGCGATCGCGAAGGGCTTCGTGAGGTAGTCGTCCGCGCCGGCGTCGAGCCCGAAGACCCGGTCGTCGACGGCATCCCGCGCGGTGACGAGGATCACCGGGAAGTCCTGGCCCGTCTCGCGCAACCGACGACACACCTCGAACCCGGTCATCTCGGGGAGCATGACGTCGATCGCCGCCGCGTCGAACGACCGCGCGGCCGCAGCCACGAGCGCGGCGACGCCGTCGGTGACCACCGTGACCGCGTGCCCCTCGCCGACCAGTCCACGCTCGACGAGCGCGCCCATCGCCGGGTCGTCCTCGACCACCAGGATCTCCGCCACGTGCACCTCCGTTGCGACGATCATGCACGACGGACGCCGTCAGGAGGTCGGGACCTGCCCTGCCCGGAGCATCGCACGCTCGAGCAGTTCGAGGTCGATGCCGACGTGCCGACGTGCGAGCACCCCCGCGTCGACCGACCGCCCGGCGCAGACGGCGTCGACGAGCCCCTCGTGCTCGAGCAGGGCACGGTGCTCCATCTCGGCCATGCCCTCGGCGGTGCCCCAGAGGTGTGCGGGCGCCGCGATCGACACCTGCGACTCGAGGTCGGCGAGCGCCGCTGCGAGCACGGCGTTGCCGGCGGCGTCGATGATCGCTCGGTGCAGCACCGCGTCCGCCTGCTGCTTCTCGAGCCCGGACGCGGCGGCGCGGAAGTCCTCGAGCCGGGTGCGCAGCGTCGTCCGGCCGTCGTCGGTGATCCGCTCGGCCGCTGCGGTGGCGAGTGCGCCGTGCAGCAGGGCGATCGCGTCGGTGGTGTCGCGGATGCCGGCCCAGCGTGCAAGCAGCGTCCGGGCGACGGCGTCGGAGGACGAGTCCGGCCACTGCGAACGGACGAAGGTCCCGCCGCCCCGTCCTCGACGTGTCTCGAGCAGGCCGCGGTCGACCAGTCGCGCGAGGGCCGCGCGCACGGTCACACGTCCGACACCGAGGAGCACGGCGAGCTCACGCTCGGGCGGCAGCCGAGAGGCGGGCAGGTACTCCCCGACGGCCACGGCGGTGACGAGCCGGTCCTCGACCTCGTCGACACGGGTCTCCGTCGCGCGATCTGGCACTCGGCCCCCTCCTTGCGTTTCGTCCACGTTAAAGGACGAGAAAAGGTATTGCAGAGAACCTTTGCCCGGTCCATGCTGTGCGTCATGTCCCGCATCACCGAAGGCACGATGCCGTTCCAGGACGGCGAGACCTGGTACCGCGTCACCGAACCCGACGCCCCGACCCCCGGTGCGCTCCCGCTCGTGGTCCTGCACGGCGGCCCCGGCATGGCGCACGACTACCTCCGGAACCTCGCGGCACTGGCCGACGAGACCGGTCGCACCGTCGTGCACCACGACCAGTTCGGCTGCGGCCGCAGCTCCCACCGACCCGACGCCCCGACGGAGTACTGGACCCCGCAGCTCTTCGTGGACGAGTACGCGGCCCTCGTGGACCACCTCGGTCTCGGCGACCACCACGTGCTCGGCCAGTCGTGGGGCGGCATGCTCGGCTCCGAGATCGCGGTCCGGCAGCCGGAGGGCCTCCGCTCCCTGGCGATCTGCAACTCCCCCGCGTCGATGCAGCTCTGGGTCGAGGGCGCCGCCGAGCTCCGCGCGCAGCTGCCCGAGGACGTGCAGGACGCCCTCACGCGGCACGAGCAGGCCGGCACCGTCGACGACCCCGAGTACCTCGCTGCCACGCAGGTGTTCTACCAGCGCCACGTGTGCCGCGTCGTCCCCATGCCACAGGACTTCGTCGACTCCGAGACCCAGATGGAGCAGGAGCCGACGGTGTACCACACCATGAACGGGCCGAACGAGTTCCACGTCGTCGGCACGATGCGCGACTGGACCGTCGTCGACCGGCTCGACCGCGTGGCGGTCCCGACCCTCGTCGTCGCGGGCGAGCACGACGAGGCGACGGCCGCCACGTGGCAGCCCTTCGTCGAGCGCATCGCCGACGTCCGCCAGCACGTCTTCCCCGGTGCGAGCCACTGCTCGCACCTGGAGCAGCCCGAGGAGTTCCGCCGCGTGGTCGCGGCCTTCCTCGCCGAGCACGACGACCACGCACCCAGCGACCAGCCCACGGGCTGACCCGACCCGGCCCACCAGGCCGACCGTCCGTCGGACGGGAGGCGCGTCCTCACCCCCACCACGCGCCTCCCATCCGACACCTCCCACCGGACCAGCGCGTCCCACCCCGCCACGCGCCTCCCGTCCGTCATCCCCTTCCCACGCACCGTCTCCCCGAACGGAACCACGATGTCGCAGCAGCACAGCGAGCTCTCTGCACAGCAGCAGCTCGAGGCCTACGGCTACAAGCAGGAGCTCAAGCGCTCCGTCTCCACCACCGACCTGCTCGTCTACGGGCTCGTCTTCATGGTGCCGATCGCCCCGTGGGCGATCTTCGGCACCGTCTACAACGCCTCGAGCGGCATGGTGCCGCTCGTCTACCTGGTCGGCCTCGTCGCGATGATCTTCACCGCGCTCGCGTACGCGCAGATGGCGAAGTCGATCCCCCTCGCCGGCAGCGTGTTCTCGTACGTCGGCCGCGGCATCCACCCCACCGCCGGGTTCTTCGCGGGCTGGGCGATCCTGCTCGACTACCTGCTCGTCCCGACGCTGCTCTACGTGTTCGCGGCCGAGAGCATGGTCGGCATCTTCCCCGGCACCCCCCGCTGGCTCTGGGCACTCGTGTTCGTCGCGATCAACACCGTGATCAACCTGCTCGGTGTCTCGTCCCTCAAGCTCGCGAACCGCATCTTCCTGCTCATCGAGCTCGTCTTCGTGGCGATCTTCGTCGTCATCGCGATCGTCGCGTTGACCGGCGGGACCGTGCCCGGCGCCTCGTTCAGCACCGACCAGGTGTGGGACCCGTCGAAGGTGTCCGCACCGCTCATCGCGAGCGCCCTGTCGATCGCCGTGCTGAGCTTCCTCGGCTTCGACGGCATCTCGACGCTGTCCGAGGAGTCCACCGGCCGCCGCGGTGGCGCCGGACTCGCGATGGTCCTGGCACTCGTCATCGTCGCGTTCCTGTTCGTGCTGCAGACGTGGCTCGCGTCGGCGCTGGCGGGCGGTCGTGACTCGTTCCCGGAGGGCGAGGCAGGGAACGCGTTCTTCACCATCGTCGAGCAGGCCTCCTCGAGCGGGTGGGCGACCGCGTTCTTCGCCGTCAACGTGCTCGCCGTCGGCATCGCGAACGCCATGGCCGCCCAGGCCGCGACGAGCCGCCTGCTCTTCTCGATGAGCCGAGACCGGCAGCTGCCCGCGTTCCTGCACAAGCTGAACGGCAGGCTCGTCCCGCAGAACGCGATCATCGTCGTCTCCGTGCTCTCCGCGATCCTCGTGCTGTTCTTCGTCGGGCAGATCGACACCATCTCGTCGCTCGTGAACTTCGGCGCGCTGTTCGGCTTCATGCTCCTGCACGTGTCGGTCGTCGTGCACCACGTCGTGAAGGGGAGGTCCCGCAACTGGCTGCTGCACCTCGTCGTGCCGCTCATCGGCTTCCTGATCATCGGCTACGTCCTGCTCAACGCCGCCGTCGAGGCGAAGGTCGGCGGCATCGTCTGGCTCGTCGTCGGCACCGCGGTGTTCCTCTACTACCGCCGGACCGGCCGCTCGACCGAGGTCGGGTCGGAGGAGCCCGGCACACTGGGCGAGGGGTCCGTCGGCGGCCTCGACACCACCACCACGGAGAAGGGCCACCGATGACCACCCCCGACCACTTCCTGCCGAACACCCTGGGGCGGCCCGGGTTCGCCGCCGACCGGGAGCCCGTGCTCCGGATCACCCCGGGCACCGGCGAGACGATCGGCTTCGAGACCACGGACGCCGTCTACGCCGAACTCGACGAGCACCACGACCTGGCGCAGCTGCAGGCACCGATCAACCCGGTCACCGGCCCCGTCTGGGTCGAGGGTGCCGAGCCCGGTGACGTGCTCGCGGTGCACATCCACGACATCCAGCTCACCACCCACGGGTGGTCGGTGTCGCTGCCGGGATCGGGCGCGCTCCAGCACGTCATGCCCGAGGGCGTCTTCGCCCGTCGCTGCCCGATCGAGGACGGCGTGGTGCACGTCACCGACCGGCACGCCTTCCCGGTCCGACCGATGATCGGCTGCATCGGCGTCGCACCGGCATCGGGGACGAACTCGACGATCATGCCGGCGTACGCCGAGGGCGGGAACATGGACGTCACCGAGGCGCGTCCCGGCTCGACCGTGTACCTGCCGGTCCGGGTGCCCGGTGCCCTGCTGTCGATCGGGGACATCCACGCGATCATGGCCGAGGGCGAGTCGTCCTTCGTCGCGATCGAGGCGCAGGGCACCGCGATCGTCTCCGTCGACCTCGTACAGGGCGGTCGGCCGATCCGTGCGCCGCGCATCGAGACCGCCGACGAGTGGCTCTTCGTCGGGCTCGGCGACCCCGTGCAGGAGAGTGTCCGACGCGGCTACGAGGACGCGTTCGCGTTCCTCGTCGAGGACCACGGGTGGACGGCCGAGGACGCCTACGCGGTGCTCAGCGCGGTCGGCGACTCGAAGCTCGGCGGGCCGACCGGTTCCGGCGACCCGGACCCGCTGCACCCGTTCGCAGCGGTCGGGGCGGTGACCCTGCACCGGGTGCCGAAGGCGGTCCTGTAGCGGACGACGGACGGGAGGCGCAGGGCGGGGCCGCCACGGGCCTCCCGTCTGGTGGTCCCCGCGGCATGAGCGTGCCCGGTCGTGCGGACCGGCCCGTGGGCCGACCGCGTGCTCAGTCGTCGCCGAGCACGACCGACGGATCGTCGACCTCGGCATCCGGCGGCGCCGACGCCGTCGGCTCGGGCACGCCGTTCACCGGTGGGTCCCACGCCGCTGGGCGACCTCGCCGGACCGCGGTCGGCCTGCGGCCCGCGCCGCGGGCTCGGGCATCGCCCGCCACACCTGTCCCCAGACCTGCTCGTACTCGACGCGGGACACCTGCCCGCGACGGACGGCGTCCTCGACCAGGCAGAGCAGGTCGAGCGAGGCCTCGAGGAGCCGGACGTCGCCGTGCACCTCCGGCTGACCGTTGCCGTGGAACACCGTGATCGTCAAGCGTCTGACCCCGGGACGCAACCGCCGTGTCGCCCGGACGAGCAGGACGGGACCGGCGGCGTAGAGCAGGACGGCGACGACGAGGCCGACCGCCGGCACGCGGTGCAGCGCCACGACGAGTGCGACCGCTACGAGTGCGCCGGCCGCACCCCAGACCTGGAGCGCTCGGAGCAGCAGGAGCTCGCCCGCGGTGGTCCCCGGGGCGTGCACCTCGAGCGTGCGCCCGCTCCACAGTGCGCGGGAGACGGGCTGCACGGTGCACCGGCCCCACGGGTGCCACCCGGTGCGCCGTGTCGGGAGCGGTCGTCGGTCTCGGTTCGTGTCCACGACGACCAGCCTGTGGCGGACTGTTCGGGGCCGAGCCGGTCCTGACGGCGTCCTGACGGCTCGGACCGGATCCCGTACGACGTACTGACGCTGCGACGTCGGGCCTGCGTCGTCCGTCCTCCGCCCGCTACCGTTGCCGGATGGACGACCACGCCCTCGCCGCTGCCCTCGTGACCGACGCCGCCCGGCTCGCGGCCGACATGCGTCGGGACGGGACCGACGCGGAGCGGAAGACCTCGGCCGCCGACCTCGTCACCGCCGCCGACCGCGCCGCCGAGGACCTCGTCCGTCGGATGCTGCTCGAGCACCGCCCGGACGACGGGGTGCTCGGCGAGGAGGGCACCCGGTCCGAGGCGACCCACGGACGCCGGTGGACCGTCGACCCGATCGACGGGACGTTCAACTACGTCGCCGGCCTGCCCGCGTGGTGCAGCGCGGTGTCGCTCGAGGTCGACGGCGTGCTCCGGGTCGGTGCGGTCCGTCGTCCGCTCGCCGACGAGACGTGGGTGGCGTCGGACGGGGTGACGACCCGTGACGGCGAGGCCGTGCCGCCGGTGCAGGACGTGACCCTCGCCGCGACGAGCGTGGCGACCTTCCTCAACAGCTCGCACCTGCGCGCCGCCGAGGCGGCGCCCATGACGGCGCTCCTGGCAGCGGCGGCAACGGTCCGGATCAGCGGGTCGGGGTCCTGCGACCTGGTGGACGTCGCAGCGGGCCGCATCGGCCTCTGGGTGCAGACCGACTGCGCCGACTGGGACTGGCTCCCGGGGCGGGCGCTCGTCGAGGGCGCCGGTGGCGCGGCCACCGTCGTCCGGGCCCACGGGCACGACTGGCACCTCGCCGGAGCCCCGACCGCGGTGCGCGAGGCCGCCGAGCTGCTCGGCGCCTGAGCAGCACCCTGCGCGGAGGGGCGGCACTGCCCGAAGCCGCCTCCTCCGCACCGCCCGGTGCACGTCGTCGTGAACCGGGCGCGTCCTCGGTGGTACCCCCACCGAGACGTCCGGCCGTCAGGCCGTGGCCTGCAGGCGGTCCTGCTCGTCGACCGCGATCTCCACCGTGCCGGACGCGGACGGTCGGCCGAGCGCACGGTGCTCCCAGCCGGCCGCGCGGTACGCGTCCGCGTCGAGCGCGTGCCGGCCGTCGACGATGCGTCGGTGGTGGACGAGCGCGCCGAGGTCGTGCGGGTCCACCGTGCGGAACTGCTCCCACTCGGTCAGCAGCACGACCACGTCCGCATCGATCACCGCCGCGGTGAGCGACGGCGCGTACCGCAGGGTCGGGTAGGCGCGCGCGGCGTTCTCCATCGCCTCGGGGTCGTACACGGTGACGACGGCACCCGCCTCGTCGAGCATCCGTGCGACGTCGAGCGCCGGCGCATCGCGGATGTCGTCGGAGTTCGGCTTGAACGCCGCGCCGAGCGCCGCGATCCGCTTGCCCGCCAGGTCCCCCTCCGCCATCTCCGTGACCAGGTCGACGGTCCGCTGGCGGCGGCGCAGGTTGATCGCGTCGACCTCGTCGAGGAAGCGGACCGCCTGGCCGACACCGAGCTCCTGCGCCCGGGCCGAGAACGCGCGGATGTCCTTCGGCAGGCACCCGCCACCGAAGCCGAGGCCGGGCTTGAGGAAGCGGCCGCCGATGCGGGTGTCGTGGGACAGGGCGCTCGCCAGGACGCTGACGTCCGCACCGGCCGCCTCGCAGACCTCCGCCATCGCGTTGATGAAGGAGATCTTCGTCGCAAGGAACGAGTTGGCGGCCACCTTGACGAGTTCCGCCGTCGGCAGGTCGGCCACGACCAGCGGCGTCCCCTCGTCGAGGACCGGGCGGAAGGCTGCACGCAGCTGCGCCTCGGCCCACGCCGTCTGCACGCCGAAGACGAGCCGGTCGGGGTGCAGCGTGTCCTGCACGGCGTAGCCCTCGCGGAGGAACTCCGGGTTCCAGGCGACCTCGACCTCGGTCCCGGCGGGGGCGACCTCCGCGACGAGCGCGGCGAGCCGTTCGGCGGTCCCGACCGGCACGGTCGACTTCCCGACGACGAGCGCGCGGCGGTCGATGTGCATCGCGAGCTCGCGGAAGGCGGAGTCGACGTACGTCATGTCGGCGGCGTGCGACCCCCGCTGCTGGGGCGTGCCCACGCAGACGAAGTGGACGTCGCCGAACTCGGCGGCCTCGCGCAGTGACGAGGTGAACCGCAGCCGACCGGACGCCAGGGCCTGCGCGAGCTGCTCGGGCAGGCCGGGCTCGTGGAAGGGCACCCGGCCGGACATCAGCGCCTCGACCTTGGCGGGGTCGACGTCGACGCCGAGGACCTCGTACCCGAGGACGGCCATCGAGACGGCGTGGGTGGCGCCGAGGTACCCCGTGCCGATGACGGTCAGGCGGGGCTGGTGGGCGACCGGCGGCATCGCGGTGTCGGGGATGGGTGTGACGGAAGCAGACATGGGAAGGGCTCGCTCTCGGGTCGCGAAGGGTGGGTGGTGACGGACCGCGGTGGCCGTCGGGTGTCAGTCGGTGCAGGCCGTGGTGCTGAACTCGTTCGAGCCGACCACGGTGTTGTCGCAGGAGACGGTGTTGCCCTCGACGGGTCGGAGGGCGAACGCGACGCCGTCGGTGTTGCCGAGGTCGACGCGGTTGTCGGTGAAGGTGTTGTCGGTCCCCCAGCCGGACAGCAGTTCGTGGGTCTGGAAGCCGTCGAGCGGTGAGCGGACGCCCCGGTTCCCGGTGACGGTCCACCCGTTCCCCTTGACGTCCACCCACGAGTCGGCGTGGTTCTCGCCCTGCATCCCGACACCGTCGAAGGAGTTGTCGGAGAGGGTGCCTCCGGTCGTCCCCTCCTTGATGTCGACGTTCTCGGCAGCGGTGTCGGCGATGGTGTTGCCCGTGACGACGTTTCGGTCGCTGCGGTCCTCACGGCAGTCCGAGACCTTGCACCAGTTGCTCTTCGAGGAGCCGATGTAGATGCCCTCGCCGAACTGCGGCTTCCGGAGACCGGTCCTGCTGACGCTGTTGCCGCGGACGGTGTTGTCGCTGCTGTCGGCGCGCAGGTGGATCCCCTCGTCACCGATGTCGGTGACCGTGAGGCCGTCGACCGTCGAGTGCTGGACGTCGTCGAACATGACGCCCTTCTGCCCGTTGCGGACCGTGAACCCCTCGAGCCGCCAGTAGGACGCGCCGTCGAGGTGCAGGACGTACCCGCCCTCCACGTCGCCGCCGTCGAGCACGGCGTCACGCGGGCCGCACAGCGTCACGGGTGCGTCCGACGTCCCGGCCGCGGAGGCCTCGAACCGGCCGGTGTACGTGCCGGACGCGAGCCGGATCACGGCCCCTGCTCGAGCGTCGTCGAGTGCCTTCTCCAGGGCCTTCGCCGTGCTGACCGTCGTCGTCGCGGCGGCGTCGCACCGGGCCGTGTCGACCGGGGAGGCCTGTCCCGTCCCGGCGTCGGGCGATCCAGTCGCGGTCGCGTCGGGCGTCGCACGGGTGTCCGGGACACCGTTCGGCGTCGCGGCCGGGGTCTGCTCGACGCTCGGCGTCGGCCGGGGGCGAGCGGCCTGCTCGTCCCCCCGGTCCGCACCGCTCGTGGCGGCCCACACACCGCCGACCACCAGCGCTCCGACCGCCAGGCCCGCTGCGCCGACGACGAGGTGTGACCGCAGGCGACGGGGTCGTCGCGTCACCGGTCAGCTCCCCGAGGGTGCGACCGCACCCGGCTCGGCAGCGTGCGTGCCGCGGCCCGCCACGGGCGGGAGACCGAGCGAGGCCGGGTCCACCGCGCCGCGGGTGTAGCTGGACAGCGGTGCCTGCTTCGCGTACGGCAGCTCGCGCTGTCCCCGACGTCGACGTCGTGTCCCGCCGATCGCCGCGACCAGCACCACCGTCAGTAGCAGGAGCCACAGCACCGTCAACGGTTGGAACACCGCGCGCAGGGTGACGAGGAACGGTTTCGTCGACTGCCACTCGACGGTCGTGTTGCCCTGCTGGGCGGCTCCGTCGGACCGGGCGAGGTCGATCGCGCTCGGCCCGCGACCGTCCACCGTGTTGTTCTCGACGGCCGTGCCACCCACCGCCCCGACCATCGTGACCCCGTGCACGCGGGCATCGTCGATCGCGTTGTTCGTCACCGACGAGGTCGCGCTGTCCCGGACGTACACGCCGATGTCCGCGCCGTCGACCGAGTTCTCGGAGACCTCGGTGCGACTGGGCCCGTCGAGGACGGCGATGCCGTTCTGCGACGAGTCCTTGACCACGTTGTTGCGGACGACCACGTCGTCGGCGTCGTGCCGGACGACGATGCCCATCTCGTTGCGTGCGACCGTCGACCCGCTGATCCGGACGTTCTTCCCGCCGATCACCTCGATGCCGTAGCGCCCGTTGCCGGAGCTGTTGCTGTCCGAGAGCGCGTTGTTGCCGTAGGTCGTCGTCGGCATGCCGGCCGCGTTCGGCCCCGCCGCGAGCCCGCTGCCGTTCAGCGTGATCCCGTTGCGACCGTTGTCCGAGGCGGTCACCTGGCTGAGGACGATGCCGGTCGACGCCCGCGTCATCTTCACCCCGTCCACCGCGTTGTCCGTCGACCGGACCGATGTGAACGTCGAGTTCGTGACGTAGCGGTGCAGCACGAGGCCGTCGATGAGCGAGTGCTCCACCGTGGCGTCCGACATCGTCACGCCGTCCGCGCTCGTCAGGAAGAGGCCGTAGGCGTTCCCGGCGAAGGTGACGTGCTGCACGAGGGCGGACACGTAGCTGTAGCCGCCGGCGCTCGCCGTGGCGCTGCCGCTCTTCGGCAGCTCGCCGGTCGGCAGGATGGCGTTGCCGAAGACGTCCTTCGTGGTCCGTTCGGTCTTGCCCTGCTGGTCGCCGGAGGCCTGGTCCAGGGTGGAGAGGTTCGTCCCGGTCAGGGAGACCCCGCCGGTCGTTCCGCTCCAGAACCCCAGGTGCGAGAACGCCGCGTACTGCAGGGTCGCGGTCCCGCCCTGCACCCGGACGTACGCCCGTCCGTCCGAGGTCTGCTGGTCGACCCGCCCTGCCTGCGGGTCCCAGGCGTCGATCGTGACCGGAGCCTTCGCCGAACCGACGACCTGCAGGCTGCCGGCCTGGGTGACGATCGACACGAAGCCCTCGTGGTTGCTCGCGAGGTGGATGCGCAGGCCGTCGGGGCTCGCGAGTCGCAGGGTCGCGCCGTTCTCGACGACGATGTTCTCGCTGAGCAACCAGGAGCCGTCCGGCTGCTTGACGAACGTGGACGGTGCGAGCCGTGCGAGGTCGTCGACGGTGTACGCCGCACCACGGGCGACGAGGACGAGTGTGTACGACGAGCCCGTGGCGAGCCGGTACGGCTGCGAGACCGCGAGGCCGCTCCACCGCGCCGCCGAGGCCAGTGCACGGACGTTGTAGATGCGGTCGTTCTCGGCCGTCACCAGCCGGGCCTCCTTGTCCGGGTCGCCCCCGTAGGGTCGTCCCGTCACCGGGGCCGCGGCCGCGGACGTCGTCGCCGCGACGGCGGCGGTGGGCACGCCGAGGACACCCGTGAGCAGGAGCCCGGCACCGACGAGCAGCCCCGCGGCGAGCCGCGGCGTCGTCTTCGTCAGCGCGCTCATGCCGCGACCGCCTGGTCGTCGGAGGTCGCCGCGACGGCACCCTGCGGCAGGACGACACCGGGCGAGGCCACCCGGCGACCGGTCGTCGTCTCCGGCTGGAGGGTCCGAGCCTGCTGCCCGTCACCCCCGACCTGGTCGGCGTGCCGGGTGAGCCACCCCTGCTTGTTCATGGTGACGAACGAGTACACCTTGATCGGCAGGGCGACCGCGATCACGACGAGGGCGAGCATCGGCAGCACGAGCAGGTCGAGCGGGTGGCGCTTGAGGTTCGAGACCCCGCGCACCGCACGGCCGAAGAGCAGCCAGCCGATGGTGAACAGGACGCCGACGGTGCTGAGCTCCAGGCGGCTGAACAGCAGGTACCACATCGTGATGCCCATCGTCACCGGGGTCAGGATGATCTGCAGCACCGTGATCTTCGTCACGAAGGGCACCCGCCAGACCCACCCCTTGGCGATCGCCGTCAGGTACGTGCGGTAGGAGTTGCGGCTCCAGCGGATGCGCTGCTTGAAGAACGCCTTGCCGCTCGCCGGGAACATCGACAGCGCCTTCGCCGACGACTGGTGCACGGTCTTGTAGCCCGACGCGATGACGAGCCACGTCAGACGGCCGTCGTCCCCGGCGATGCACCGGCGGCCGAGGAAGAACTCGTTCTCGAGGTTGTCGAGCACCGGCAGCACGGCGGAGCGCCGGTAGGCCGCGGTCCGACCGGACAGGATCGGGACCGCACCCGCCGCGCCCATCGCCGGGACGTAGTTGAAGTACCGCAGGTTGACCAGCCAGTCGGCGATGATGCGCCAGATGCTCGAGTTCCGCTGGTAGACGTTCTGCTGCGTGCCGACACCGCCGACGCGCTCGTCGACGAAGGGCATCTGCACGGCTTCGAGGAGACCGGGCTCCCACGAGGTGTCCGAGTCCACCAGGACCAGGACGTCGTACTTCGCCCGACGGATGCCCTCGCCGAGCGCGCTCCGCTTGCCGACGTGGTGGAACAGCACCGGCTTGACGGTGGGGTCGCCCACCGCCACGATCCGGCGGTACGCCTCGGTGTCCGCCACGTCGAGGACGATGATGATCTCGTCCGGGTGCTGCTCCCGCCAGGAGTCGAGGCAGCGGAGCAGGATGTCCGGGTCCTCGTGGAAGGACGGCACCACGACCGAGGTCGTCGTGCGGAAGCCGTTCTCGACCGGACGAGCGCGCGCCGAGAGCACGACGCGGTAGAGCCACAGTGCCCAGACGATGATGCCGGCGATGCCGATCGGGAAGTACTTGAGCGCTTCGTGACCGAAGGCGGCGATGTTGTCGAGCACGACCTGGGTCGAGGTCTGCGACGCGAAGAGGACGAGCGGGTGCATGAGGTCGGGTCCTTCGTGCGGTGTTCGGTTTCGGGTACGGAACACGACACTCGGCAGCACCGCACGACGGCACGCCGCGCAGGGTGACGCGGGAGCCGCCTGGGTCAGCGGTGCGGAGAGGGTCGGGACAGCGCCGGATCCCCCCGTCGCTGCATGTCGCCAGCCCGGATCGGGGACCGTGGTCCCACTCCGACGCTGAGCGTTGGGCTGAACGTACTCTCGGGTGTGTCGCACCACAAGCACAGGGGAACCGCATTGCGGTCTTGCGGGATTCCGTAGCGGGGTGCTCCGCCGTTGCGGTGCGGTCCGGTGGGGTGCCGCACCGCACCGGACGGGAGGAACGCGGCGGTCCCGCCGCGCGCCTCCCGTCCGTCACCGGCAGGTCGTCTCCCTGCGCGGGGACCGGGCGGCGTCCCCTCGGCGGGCTGCAGCGCCCGCAGCGCGTCCGCGCTCCGCTACAGTCGGGCCTGTCTGCTCGACCCGGGTCGGAGCAGGACCGCACAGCACGACCCCCGTGCACGGCGCGGTGACCGAGGGGTGGGACGTCGTGGCGCGTGCAGGATCCGACGAGGAAGGCCAGGGGTCGCGGGCACCCGCGGAGAGCGGACCCCCGCGTCGCCGCGGTCCCGGTCGCCGCCGCGCAGCTCGCGCCGCTGCCCTCGCCCTCGCCCTGACGATCGTCACGTGCGCGGCGGTCCTGGTGGGTGTCGACACGCTCGTGCCGAGCGGCGACCCTGCCGGAGCCGGCACCGCGGGGCGCGCCCCCAGCGTCACCGCGACGAAGCTCACCGCGACCAGCAGCGTCACGGCGACCCGGACGACCGTCCGGACGACGCTGCGCTTCACGAACCACTCGACGACCCGCAAGCCGGCCCGCGACGCCTGGCTCTCGCTGACCGCCGGCAGCCGGCAGTACACGCTCGGGCACGTCGGGATCCCGTCGCTCGCTGCCGGGGCGAGCACGACCGTCCGGGTGTCGCACCGGGCACCGGCACGCGCACCGGCCGGGACGTACGCCGTCCGCGCCTGCACCGGTGCGTACGCGGCGGCCGGGTGCCGGGCGTCGGCCGCCTCGGTCAGGACCGGCCGATCCGCGCCCGCACGACCGACCACCGGGGTGATGCTCGACGTCGCTCGCGCGTACTACCCGGTCCCGCTGATCGAGCAGTACGTCGACCTGCTCGCGGACGACGGTGGGCGCTTCCTGCACCTCCACCTGACCGACGACCACAACGTCGGCATCGAGAGTGCGGTGCTCGGGCAGACCACGGCGAACGCCGACCTCGAGGACGGCGTGTGGACGAGCCGGGTCACGGGCCGTCCCTTCCTCAGCGCCGCGCAGGCACGCGAGATCGCCGACCACGCGGCACGGCGCGGCATCACGATCGTGCCCGAGATCGACACCCCGGGTCACATGGCAGCGGCGTTCGCCCTGCTCGAGGCCCGGCACGGTGCGCGCTGGGTCGACCGGATCCGAGCCGACGAGAGCGAACTCGACGTGACGGCGCCGGCGAGTGTCCGCCTCGCCGCAGACCTGCTGCGCGAGGTGACCCGGACCTTCCCGGCCAGCCGCACCGTGCACATCGGCGGCGACGAGTGGGGCGACGACGCCACGGCGGCCCAGCGGGTCGTGTGGTTGAACACGATGGCCGCCGCCGTCGGTGACCGAGAGGTCTGGGCCTGGAACGACGGCATCGACCGGGCCGTCGTCGGACGGCTGGACCCGCGCATCCACGTCACGTACTGGAGCTTCGACGGCGACACCGAGGACCCGGCGGAGCGCCGCGACCGCCGAGCCCACCGAGCCGGCGCGGACGACCTGGCGGCGGTGGGGACCGACCTGCTGAACTACGACTCGTACTACCTGTACGAGGTGCCGACCGACCTCGACCCCGCCGACAGTGCGTACACGGCGGCCGACCTCCGGGCCCACTGGTCGTTGCGGACGTGGGACGGTGACTCCGGGTCGCGGCTCGCCGCACCGCTGTCGGGCGCGGCGGTCGCGATCTGGGGCGAGGACCTCGCGTCACCGCCGTCGGACGCGCTGTTCCGGTGGAGCGCGCCCCACGTGCTCGCGATGCTCGAGACAGCGGGGTCCTGACGACTGCCTGACCGGGCGGCGGAACGGTGTCGGTGCCACGCTCCGGGGGCGGCACCGACACCGGTCCTACTTGATGCCGGTCGACGCGATGCCCTGCACGAACTGCCGCTGGAAGGCCAGGAACACCACCAGCAACGGGAGCACGGTCACCGTCGCGATCGCCATCACGGCCCCCCACGGGGAGCTGAACGCCGGGTTGTTCGTCAGGGTCGAGAGCGCCACCGGCACGGTGAGGTTCTCGTTGCCCTGCAGCACGACGAGCGGCCAGAGGAAGTCGTTCCACCGGGTCATGAAGCCGAGGATGACGAGGACACCGACCAGCGGCCCGCACGACGGCAGCACCACGCGGAAGAACGTCTGGAACTCCCCCGCACCGTCGAGTCGAGCAGCCTCCATCAGCGCGTCCGGGACGCCGAGCATGAACTGCCGGGCGATGAAGATCCCGACGACGTCGAACAGCGTCGGCAGGATCACCGCCCACGGGGAGTCGACGAGCCCCATCTTCGCGACGACGAGGAAGCTCGGCACGATCGTCACCTGGATCGGGATCATGATCGTGACGAGGAACGCGGCGTAGAGCAGACCGCGGCCGAGGAACCGGAACTTCGCGAGCGCGTACCCGGCCATGAGCGACACGACGACGCTCAGCGCGGTGCCGAGGCTCGTGATGAGCGCCGAGTTGCCGAGCCACCGCCACACCGGCTGGGTGCTGAACACCTGGGCGTAGTTGTCGAACGAGGGCTCTGCGGGGAACAGGTAGAACGAGCCGCTCTGCGACTGCCCTCCGGGCGTGAGCGCAGACACCACCATCCAGTACAGCGGGAACACCATCACGACCGCCAGTGCGGTGAGGACGGCGACGAGCAACCACCGACGCGGGCGGTGACGTCTCCGGGCGCGCGGTGCGGCCGAACGACCACGGGTCTCCAGGACGGCCATCAGAGCACCTCCTCCGCCTTGCGGTCGGCCCGCTGCCGCAGCAGCGTGAACACGAGCAGGATCGCGACCAGCACCAGTCCGAGGGCTGCCGCGTAGCCCATCCGGGCGTCGATGAACGCCGACCGGAACACGTACTGGATGAGCACGGTGGTGGAGAAGCCCGGACCGCCGCCGGTCATCACGTAGATGACGTCGAACGCCTGCAGCGAGAACACCACGTTGAGGATCGTGAGGATCGACGTGGTCGGTCGGAGGAGCGGCCACGTGATCGTCCGGAACCGGGCCCAGCGGGACGCCCCGTCGATCGCCGCGGCCTCCTTGAGCTCGGCGGGGACGGACTGCAGCGCACCGAGGTAGATCACCATGCAGAACCCGATGCGGGTCCACACCACGACGATCACCAGCGTGGCCATCGCCCACCCGGGAGCGGTCAACCACGGCGACCGTCCCAGCCCGAGGGCTTCGAGCAGGTTGTTCACCACGCCGTAGTCACCGTTGAAGATCCACGACATGACGACGCCGACGACCACGCCCGCTGCGACCATCGGGACGAAGAACAGCGCACGGAAGACCCCGCGACCGGGCAGCGGTCGGTTGAGCGCCACGGCGAGCGCGAGTCCGATCGCCATCGACGTCGGGACGGTCCCGATCGTGAACACGAGCGTGTTCCGCAGCGCGGTCACGATCAACGGGTCCGAGCCCATGGAGACGAAGTTGCCGCCCCCGATCCACTCCCCGTCGCCGATCGAGGTGCTGCTGTCGCGCAGGCTCAGCAGGACCGCGATGACGATCGGGACGAGCGAGAACGCCAGGAAGAGCAGTCCCGCGGGACCGATGAAGACGTACGGGACGAAGCGGCCCCGTCGCGACCGGGTGGCCCGTCCGGCGCGGAGCCCGCCGGTCGGCGGCCTGGTCGTCGCCGGGTGCACCGGCGCGGTCTCAGTTCGCAGTGACACTGCGCATCGCCCCCATCATCTGGTCTGCTGCGTCCTCCGGGCTGAGCTGCCCGAGGAGACACAGGTCGAGGTAGTCGGCGAAGACCGCGTTGAGCGACGCGAAGTACTGCCCGCTCTCGGCCTTCACCATCGACAGCGGGATCGTCGCGCCCTGGTCGATGAACTGCTGCATGGTGTCGGAGTGGGTCGCGTACCCGATGTCGGCGGCGTCGAGGGACTTCCGCGCCGGCAGCCAGTTGCCGTCGTGGCAGAAGCGTTCGACGTTCGCCCGGCTCGTGATCATCACGACGAGTTCCGCTGCGAGCTCCGGGTACCGGCTCGACTTGGTGACCGCCAGGGCGTTCCCGCCCAGGTCGCTCGCCTCGCCGGTGTTGCGCACCATCGGCGCGGTGCCCCAGTCGTCGGGCATCTCCTCGTCGAGCTGTGCCATCGGCTCGGGGTTGTTGAGCATCATCCCGATCTGCCCCGTCATGAAGAGGTTCCGGGCGACGTCGCCGCCGCCGGTCTTGCTGAGGTTGCCCGTGGTGGCGAGGCCCTCGGCGTACCACTTCCGTCCGAACTCGAGGGCACCGATCGCCTCCGGAGTGTCCATCGACGGGGTCGCTCCGTCCTCGCCGAGGAAGGCGCCGCTGTTCTGGTACACGAAGGGCAGCCACCGGTACGCGGTCTCCGGTCCGCTCCAGCCGTAGCCGAAGGCGTACTTCCCCGTGACCTGCTTGACCTCGCGGGCCACGTCGAGGAACTCGTCCCACGTCCAGGCGTCCGCGACGGCGGTCGGCGGCGTGACGCCGATGCGTTCCATGACGGTGCGGTTGTAGTAGGTGATGAAGTTGTCGGTGTGCTGGAACACCCCGTACACACCGTCGTTCCGAGCGCCGATCGCCCAGAACGGGTCCGTGTAGTCGGCCCGGTAGTCGGCGGGCACCTGCCCGCTGATGTCGACCAGGCTGCCGTTGGCGGCGTACCGACCGATCTGCTGCGGGGTGATCCGGATGATGTCCGGGGCGAGGTCGGCGGCGAGGCGGGTGATGAACCACTGGTGGAACTGGCCCGTCGTGACCTCGACGGCGACGCTCGTGCCGGGGTGCGTGGCGACGAACTCGTCGGCGATCGCCTGGTAGCTGGTGATGTCGGTCGGGATGTTCCAGGTCGACAGGCGGATGTGCTTGGTGCCGCCGTGCGCGGCGGTCCCCTGCCCCGCGCAGGCGGCGAGCGCGCCGGCCATGGAGATGCCGGCGAGCGCGAGGAACCCCCGTCTGGCCAGCTGGGGGGATGGTCGGGTCGGCATGGTCCTCTCCTTCGAGGTCGTGGTGCCGTGTGCGTTCGGACGGGAGGCGCGGCCTGCGCGGGCGCGTCGTCGCGCCCCGCGTGGACGGGTCGCGACCGGTGCGGCGGTCGCGACCCGACGGGTGGCCGCGCCGGCGCGGGGACGGTGACCCCGCGCCGGGCGTGCGGGGTCAGACGAGCGCGGGACGGGCCTCCCGGTCGGCTCCCGCGGGCGCACCGGAGGTGACCGCCGACGCCGGACGCAGGGACTCGGGCAGCAGCGCGGCGTGCGCGTGCAGGAGTTCGTCGGTCATCGCGGCGATCCGGTCGAGGGTCAGGTGCGCTGCGGTCAACGGGTCGAGCGCGACCGCGTGGTGCACGTGTGCCACGTCCCCCGTGAGTGCGGCGCGCACGGCGAGCGTCTGCACGTTGGTGTTCGTGCGGTTGAGCGCGGCGAGCTGGGGCGGGAGTTCGCCGAACGACGTCGGCTGCACGCCCTTGCCGTCGACCAGGCACGCGACCTCGACGCAGGCGTCGGACGGCAGGTTCTGGATGACGCCCGTGCTGTTCGGCACGTTGCCGTACACGACCGCAGGGACGCCGGTGACGATCGCGTTGACGATGGACGCGCCGTACTCCACGCTCGGCGACAGGTCGGCCTTGAGCTTCTCGAGCTGGGCGTCCACGTCGCCCTGTTCGTCGTGCGCGAGGCAGATCTCGTAGTAGTCCCAGCGCTCCGGGATGTACTCGAGCACGGTCTCCGGGTCCTTCCGGAAGTACGGGACGTACTCGCTCGCGTGGTGGCTGGACTCGGTCTCGAAGTACCCGAAGGACCGCATCAGCTCAGTGCGGACCTGTTCGTTCCCGCCCTCGTAGTTGCTCGCGGCGACGGCGGCCTCGCTGTGGTCACCGTCGTCGTCGTGCAGGTCGGACGCCGCGGTCCCCCGCCGGTGCTTGGCGGACATGACCTCGCGGAGGCGCGGGTACAGGTCCTCGCCGCCCCGGCGGCGGAACTCGAGGATCCAGGCCTGGTGGTTGATGCCGGCGCTGACGAACTCGACCTCGTCGTACGGCACGTCGAGGGTCCGGGCGAGCATCCGCGTCGTCCCCTGCACGCTGTGGCACAGCCCGACGGTGCGCAGGCCCTTCGCGTTGAGGAACGCCGTCGCCATCGCCATCGGGTTGGCGTAGTTGATGAACTGGGCGTCCGGGCAGAGCTCGAGGGCGTCACGGGCGATGTCCTCGTAGGCGCGGACGGACCGGAGGAACCGGAAGACGCCGCCGGGGCCGACGGTGTCGCCGACCGCCTGGTCGATGCCGTACCTCCGCGGGATCTCGACGTCCCACCGGTACGACTCGACCCCGCCGACCTGGAACGTGATGATGACGACGTCGGCGCCGTCGAGGGCTTCGCGCCGGTCGGTGGTCTCGAGGACCTCGACCCCGAGCCCGTGGTGGGCCACGAGTTCGCGTGCGGCCGTCGCGGTGCGGGCGACCCTGCCCGCGTCGAGGTCCATGAGGTGCAGGGTCGCGTCCTGCAGTGCGGGGAAGCTCACGAGGTCGCCGATGAGGCGGAAGGGGAAGACGAAGCCGCCGGCGCCGATGATGGTGATCTTGGTCATGTCGTCACGCTAGGAAGCGAGGCTCCCCCGGGTCCTCCGGCTTCGGACGGGAGGGTTCCAGGATCCTCGGACGGGCTGCTTCCCGACGGATGCCGGCCCGGCCGAGCGGCCGGTACCGGCCCTGCCGGTCGGACGGCGTGCTGTCGTAGGCTCGCGGTGTGCTCGACGTGGAGACGGTGGAAGCGGCGTACTGGAGCCATCGCGGCCCGGCGCCGCTCATGGCGTCGTCGCACCGGCACGACGACCTCGAGATCAACCTCGTCCTCGAGGGGCGGCTGGACTACCGGTTCGGCGGTGCGCCCGTGAGCGTCCACGCCGGGCAGATCGCACTCTTCTGGGGGTGGACACCCCACCAGCTCGTCGGCGATGCGACCGGGACCGGGCAGTTCCGCTGGGTGCACATCCCGCTCGGTGAGGTCCTGGCGTGGGGGCTGCCCGACCACGACCTGGGCGCCATGCTCCTCAACCGGCCCGTCGTCGTGCCCACGGCCGCCGCCGGTCGGGACGTCGAGTCGATGCTGGGGTCGTGGCAGCGGGACTTCGCGGACGACGGCGCCGAGGTGATCGCGAACCTCGAGGCCCAGGCGCTCGTCCGGCGGCTCCTCCGCCACCACCGTGACGCCCTCGCCCTGCGCGCCGAGGACGGACACGGCACCGCGGACGCGATGCACCGGGTGATCGACATGGTGCGGTTCGTCGTCGACCGGTTCCGGGACCCGATCGAGGTCGCCGACGTCGCTGCCGCGGCGCACCTGCACCCGCACTACGCGATGACGGTGTTCCGCCAGGACGTCGGCGCGACGATCCTCGAGTACCTGACGCGCTGCCGGGTCGCCGAGTCGCAGCGGTTGCTCGCGACCACCTCGCTGACGATCTCGGAGATCGCGCACGCGGCGGGCTTCGGGTCGCAGTCGAGCTTCTACGCGCACTTCACCCGGGCCTGCGGGACGGCACCGGGCACGTACCGGGCGCAGCTCCGCGACGGCCCGAGGCACTGACGGTCGCGCTGGCCCGTCAGGTCGGGCGGTCGTGTTGCGTCCCTGACGACCTCGGTCCGCGACTGCTCGGGGTCAGGAGTCGCAGGAGCCGAGAGGAGTCGTCCACGTCGCCGTCCTGCCGGTCACTGCTCGAGCGCTCGGCGCAGCAACGGCAGCAGCGCGTTCCCGTCGCGGCCCCGGACGACGGGCACGCCGTGCACCAGCGTCACCTGCTCACGCCCCGACGTGGACTCCTGCACCTCACGGATGGCGATCGCTGCGACCGCCTCGCGGTGGTCGCGAGCGAAGGCCGAGTAGAGCTCGGGGTCGTGTTCGCCGTCGTCGCCGATGAGCACCCAGGAGACGTCGGGCAGGTCCTCGCGCAGCCGGAGGAGGGAGGACCGCTTGTGTTCCTTCCCGTCCCGGAACCAGTGCGTCGGCGTGATCCCCCAGTCCGTCATGAGCAGCGTGCCGGCCGGGAACCCGTTGCGCTGCAGGAACCGCGAGGCGATCCCCGCGAAGTTCCACGGACCGTTGCTGACGTACACGACCGTCGGCTGACCTCGACCACGGACGACGTCCTGCACGAGCTCGGCCATGCCGGGGACGGCCTTCCGCGTCGCACTCCTGCCGAAGAACGTCCGTCGGGCGGCTGCGAGCGGGTTCGACATGCCCGTGACCCACACGGTGTCGTCGATGTCGCAGACGACGCCCCGGTGTGACCCGCCTGCGACGGCGTGGATCGGCACACGGGTCGGCGCTCGCCCCGGCAGCCGCAGGACGGCGTCCTCGGGAGCAGACCCCGACGAGTGCTCGAGCGCCACGCTCACGTCCACGAGCCCTTGCTCGTCGCTGATCGCCGTCGTGGTCGTGCCGCCGAGCTCAACCTCGACCTCGACGTCGGGGCGCTCCACCGTCAGCAGCCGACGCCATGCGGCGATCCCACGTCGGGCGGCCGGGTCGACCGATGCCGGCGCGAGCACCACCCGGGCCAGGACACGGCCCTGCTGCGCGTCGGCGTAGCCGGAGTACGGCAGCAGGGCCGGGCGCCAGCCGAGCTGCGTCAGTCCGCGAGCGAGCCACTTGCGGGCACCGGTCACGACGACGTACGTGACGGTGAGGAGCTTCGGACGCGAGGTCCCCGGGCTGCGGAGCGACGATGACACCCGTCCACCGTACGGGGCAGGGTCGACCGGGGACTGCCCGACGGGTGATCACCGACGATCCAGGGCAGCCGGACCGTCGACGTGCCCGTGGAAGACTCGCGACATGGACCTCGACGACCTCGGCCAGCGGATCTGCATCCTGGGGCCGTCGAACAGCGGCAAGTCGACCCTCGCGGCGGCCGTCGGCCGAGTCCGTTCCCTTCCGGTGATCCATCTGGACCAGTACCGGCACCTGCCCGGGACACAGTGGGTCGAGCGCCCGGACGACGAGTTCGAGCTGATGCACGACGAGGTGGTGCGCACCGATCGGTGGGTCATCGACGGCAACTACTCCCGCTGGCTCCCCGAGCGGCTCCGGCGGGCGACGGGCCCGGTGGTCCTGGATGCCTCGCCGGCAGCGAGCGTCGTCCGGTACGTCCGCCGGACGCTCTTCGAACCCGACCGCGCCGGGAGCCTGGAGGGCACTCGCGACCGTCTCCGCATGGAGATGATCCGGTTCATACTCGGACCCGCCAGGACGAACCGGCTCCGGTACCGACACGCCTTCGACGAGTTCGGACGACCGAAGGTCCTCCTGCCGGACCGTGCGGCCCTCGAGGACTTCTCCCGTCGCAACGACCTGGCCCGGCGCAGCCCCGACGGCTGAACCGTCCGCTGGGCGGTCGGCTACCGAAGCGGCTCGGACGATGGCGAGGTGGCGCGCAGGACGAGGCGTACCGCCTGTACCGCCTCAGCGGGCACGAGGTGCACGTCGTCGAGCGACGTCGCGGCGATCCAGGTCGGGGCGTAACCGTTGCGCTCCGAGGCACGCTGCAGCTCCGGGCCTCCGAGCGACAGCTCCGCGGAGCTCACCCGCACCGTGAAGTACACGGCAGGTGTGTCGCTCTCCACGGGGACGTCGAGCAGGTCGCCCACGTGACCGTCGAGCCCGGTCTCCTCGAGCAGCTCACGGCGGCAGGCCGCACGGAGGTCCTCGCCCGCTTCGACGCCACCACCGGGGAGCACGCAGTAGCTCCGCCCGTCCTTGCGTCGCTCGATCACGAGCACCCGCTCGTCACGGACGACGACTGCCACTGATCGGATGCGCACGACCTCACCTCACCACGTTCTGCTGCTCGTCCGTCTCCTGGAGCGGGTACGCCATGGTGCCTCGGCCTCGGAAGCCGACAGCTCGCCAGAACGCGACCGCACCGCGGTCCTCGGGTGACGGGTCGACCACGAAGTGGGTCCTGCCGCTCGCCCGGACCCGCTCGAGCAGGGCCTCGACCACCTGTCGACCGACACCCGCACCACGCTCCGCGGGCAGCAGGATGAGGTCCGTACCGGCGCCCGATCCATCCGCGTACAACTGCGTGAAGCCGACCACTCGGTCGTCGACCTCGACGAGGAAGCACTCGACGTCCGGGAGACGAGCGCCCACGTACTTCTCCCGGAGCTGCGAGTCGGACCGGAACCCAGGCCCGCCCCATCCCTCGAACGCCGGATCGCGGAACAGTGCCCGCACCTCGAGGAGGTCGTCAGGCGTGGTGGGCCGGAGCATCAGCGCTCGCTCACTCCCTCGCATCGAGCGAGCCTCCCACCGCACGTCTCGCCGGTCAACGAGCAACGCGTCGATCCGGACGACACCGTGCTGAGCCACGAACAGCCCCTGACGGCGAGTTGCCGGAGGGGCCGTGGGCGTCAGGGGGGGGGACCGTCGTCAGTCGGTCGTCCGTCGCCGCGGGCGGCGGGCGAGTGCTGCGGCTTGGTCATCGCGGGTGTAGTCGAGCGCCTGGATCGCGTGTTCGACGCGCGAGCGGGTCGTGGGTCGGACGTTGGTGGCGCCGTTGAGGACGCGGGACACGGTCTGGTGTGACACGTGCGCGGCGGCGGCGACGTCGTGGATGGTGGGTGGTTTCGGCACAGCTGGCTCCCGTGGACGTGAGGTGCGGGCACCGTCCGTGGACGACGTGACGGTGCCCGCCGCGAAGCCGGTGGATCAGGAACCGGCCTCGCTGCTCCGCCCGTTCACTCGGTGCCCCGGGTCGGGGCCGGGCGGAGGTCGGAGCGGCCTCAGTGGCCGGCGCCGAGGTTCCCGGCGAGGCGGCCGTGGAAGGCCCGGCTGGCGTCGTTCATGCCGCGGATCTCGACCCGCTTGCCGTGCTGGTGGTACTTCGTCTCGATCGAGTCGAGCGCGGCGACGGTGGAGGCGTCCCACACGTGCGACCTGGTCATGTCGATGATCACGAGCTCGGGGTCGTCCGAGTAGTCGAACTGGGTGATGAGGTCGTTGGAGGAGGCGAAGAACAGCTCACCCTCGACGGTGTACAGCGCGTGTTGTTCACCGGTCGGGAGCGTCTCGATGCTCCGCGAGACGTTGGTGAAGTGGGAGACGCGGCGGGCGAAGACGACCATCGCGGCGATCACACCGATGATCACACCGATGGCGAGGTTGTCGGTGGCGACGACGATCACGACGGTGAGGACCATGACGATCGTCTCGCCGACCGGCATCCGCTTGAGCGTGGAGGGCTTGATGCTGTGCCAGTCGAAGGTCCCGACCGACACCATCACCATGACGGCGACGAGGGCTGCCATCGGGATGATCGCGACGACGTCGCCGAGCCCGACGACGAGGACCAGCAGGAACACGCCGGACAGGAACGTCGAGATGCGGGTCCGAGCGCCGGAGGCCTTGACGTTGATCATCGTCTGGCCGATCATCGCGCAGCCGCCCATGCCGCCGAAGAGGCCCGAGGCGATGTTCGCGACGCCCTGCCCGAGGGCTTCGCGGGTCTTGCGGGAACCGGTGTCGGTGACCTCGTCGACGAGCTTCGCGGTCATCAGCGACTCGAGCAGCCCGACGAGCGCCATGGCGAGGGCGTACGGGGCGATGATCGTGAGCGTCTCGAGGTTCACCGGGACGTTCGGGATGAACAGGCTCGGGAGGCTGTCGGGCAGCTTGCCCTCGTCGCCGACGGTCGGGACGGCGATCGACGCGAACACGGTCACCAGGGTCAGGACGACGATCGCGACCAGGGGTGCAGGGATCGCCTTCGTGAGGCGTGGCAGCAGGACGATGATCGCGATGCCAGCGGCGGCGATCGGCCAGACGAGCCAGGAGACGCCGATGATGTTCGGCAGCTGCGCGGTGAAGATCAGGATCGCGAGCGCGTTGACGAAGCCGACCATCACGGACCGGGGCACGAACCGCATGAGCTTCGCCGCGCCCAGCCCGCCGAGGACGAGCTGGAAGATCCCGCCGAGGAGGACGGTGGCGATGAGGTAGTCGAGACCGTGTTCCTCGAC
This sequence comes from Curtobacterium sp. BRD11, assembly GCF_031844345.1. Classification (NCBI taxonomy): domain Bacteria; kingdom Bacillati; phylum Actinomycetota; class Actinomycetes; order Micrococcales; family Microbacteriaceae; genus Curtobacterium; species Curtobacterium sp. BRD11. Next base: position 432,761 of record NZ_JAUZUZ010000001.1, on the reverse strand, counting down.
GACGGGCGCGACGACGAGGGCGATGGCTCCGGTGGCGCCGGTGATCATCGCGGCGCGGCCGCCGACGAAGGAGATGACGACAGCCATCACGAACGCCGAGAACAGGCCGACGCGGGGGTCGACCCCGGCGATGATCGAGAACGAGATCGCCTCGGGGATCAGGGCGAGGGCGACGACGAGGCCGGCCAGGACCTCACGGAGCAGGATCTTCGGGTTCCGCAGTGCGGACAGGACGGTGGGGCTGTGGTGCACCTGGACGGGCACCGACTGCGTGACGGTGGTCACGGGTCTCCTTCGGATGGGGGTGCGGGCGCTGCGCCCGCGAGAGCTGTCGTGGGGCGCGTCATCGCGCACGGCCGGCGGCGGCAGAGCGTCCAGCCGGATCCAACCCTTCCGTCGCGGGAAGGTTGGTATGGTTCGACTTTAACGCAACGGAAGGGTTGTTGCGCAAGTGGAGGGTGACGACGTGACGATGTCGAACGAGTACCTGATGCACATCGGCGAGGTCGCCGAGCGCACCGGGTTGAGTGTGAAGACGATCCGCGACTACGACGCCGCCGAGGTGCTGCACCCGTCCGGCCGCACCGAAGGCGGCTTCCGCCTGTACTCCGAGGACGACGTCGCCCGACTCCTGATGGTGCGGCGGATGAAACCGCTCGGGTTCTCCCTCGGGGAGGCCGGGATCCTGGTGGACGCGGTGAAGATGCTCGACGAAGCGCAGCCCGACGTCGACCTGACCGCGGTCCGTTCGCGGGTCGCTGCGTTCATCCGGGACGCTGAGACACGACGAGGGCGCCTCCAGGAGCAGCTGCACATGGTCGACGAGTTCCTCGACGAACTCCGCGCGCACTGACCCGCGCGCGGGCGGCCGCTGGTACTCGCGTGCCGCTGGCCGATCAGCTGTGCAGTGCCGGGTGACGTGGGGCGCGGGCGAAGACGGAGACGACGGCGACGACTGCCGGCAGGATCGCGGCGACCAGCACCGGGGTGGTGTAGTCGCCGGCGACCTCGTGGCCGAGCGCGAGCAGCAGCGGTCCGAACGCGGTCGAGGCGAGGTTCGTCCCGGTCGCGACGCCGCGGATCACGCCGATGTTCGCCGTTCCGTAGTACCGGACGTACGCGGCGGCTTCGATGCCACGCAGGGCTCCGCCGGCGGCGCCGAGGACGAGCCCGTAGAGGACAGCGGTCCACCCGGTGTGCACGATCGGGAGCAGCAGGAGTGCGCCGGTGAGGGTCGTCATCGCGATGGTGACGCCGAACTTCGGCGGGATGCGGTCCGACAGCGCGCCCGTGAGCAGGGTCGCGGCGATGCCGGTGACGGTCTGCGGGAGGAAGTTCGCGGCCGCTTCCCCCGGGGTGAGGCCCCGCTCGCCGAGGACGGCGACCTGGTGGAAGGCCAGCGCGGTGCTGAGCATCCCGGACACCGCGAGCCCGGCAGCGATGGTCCAGAACATGCCGGTGGCGGCCGCTTCCCGGAGCGTCCACACCGGCCCGCCACCGCCAGTTTCCGCGGACTTCCTGCCCTGGGCAGTGGCGGTACGTCGCGGAAGGAGCAATCCGATCGGGATCACGACCGCGGCGACGACGACCGCCTCCACCCGCCACGCGACGTGGATGTCGGTGCCCGCGATCAGGGTCTCGACGAACACCGGCACCAGGGAGATCCCCCCGGAGCCGATCCCTGACGCGATCCCGAGCGCGAGGCCCCGTCGGTCGGCGATGCTGCGGGCGACGAGCGTCGTCGCGGCGAGCGAGAGCGCGCCCTGCCCGGCCATGCGCACACCGACGAACCCAGCCGTCAGGCCGACGATCCCCGCGACGAAGCTCAACGCGGCGAGGAACACGGCGAACGCGACCCCGATGATGATCGTCATCCGCCAGACGCCCCACCGGTCCAACGCTCGACCCGTCAACGGCAGGACGCACGCACCCAGCAGGGTGCCGATGAGGTAACTCGTCGACACCTCCGTCCGTGAGATGCCCAGCTCCCGGATCAGCGGGTCCGTGAACACCGACAGGCCCGCCGTCTGCCCCGGCGCACTCATGACCGACAGGGCACCGCCCGCAGCGATCACCGCGACCCACGGCAACCAGCCACGTACACCCCTCGCCGTCCGGCCGGGCGGCGTCGCTGTCGGATCCGCCGGTGGGACGGCACCCGGGGTGGGCAGGGTGATGTCAGATGTGTTCGGGGAGGACGTGATGCCACGCTCGCTTTCACTGGGGACTCCCGAACCCTACCGCCACGGAAGGGTTGTCGATACCTGGTACAGGGGCCGGGGACACGACGGCGCTACGCTCGCCAGAGCCCAGCAGGACCACGAAGGAGAAGCCGATGACGGAGCGAGCCGCACCGACGACGATGCACATCGGCGAGCTCGCCGACCGTACGGGCCTGTCGAACCGGACGATCCGCCACTACGACGAGGTCGGTCTCCTGCACCCGTCCGGCCGGACCGAGGGCGGCTTCCGGCTCTACACCGACACCGACCTCGCCCGGCTGCTCATCATCCGTCGCATGAAGCCGCTCGGCTTCTCCCTCGAACAGATGGCCGAACTGCTCGCCGTCGTCGACGCCCTCGAGGTCGTCGGTGACGGACCCGGGCAGGCGCGTCTCCGCGAGCAGCTCGACGAGTACATCCGCGACACCGAGCAGCGGCGCGCGAAGCTCGAACAGCACCTCGGCATGGCCGACGAGTTCCTCGGGATCCTCCGCGAGCGGTGAACGCCGGAGCACCTGCGAGGCGATCTGTCGACGAGCGAGGCACGCCGGGGAACGGTCGTTCTCCCCGCGTTGTGGGTCTCGAGGGCCTCCTCACGGCCTGGTTCGATGGTCCCCGTACCGGACTCGTGATCCGGACGGTGTCGTGTCTGGCTGCATTCGGGTTGCAGCCAGGCACTGCTTCCCGTGTCCCGTGTCCCGCCCGTCTCCGGCCGGTCCGCAACTCCTGCACGGGGGCGTTCACGGGATGACCACTGTCCGCGCCCGGTCGGGGGGTTGCGGAGCAGTAGACAGGGCAGTTCACTCGAGAGCGCACCGTGTTCCACTACGGCAGGGAGACCAGCACCGATGCGTTCGATCGTGTACACCAGCACACAGACCCGTCCGATCACGGACACCGAGCTCGCGCAGATCCTCGCGGTCGGGCGGGAGAAGAACACGGCCCTCGGGGTGACGGGCATCCTGGCGCACAAGGGTGACAACTGCCTCGGGATCATCGAGGGCGACGACGAGACCGTTGCTGTCCGCTTCGAACAGGTCCGCCGTGACCCTCGGCACACGAACGTCCGGATCCTGGCGGACGAGCCCGTCGCCCAGCGGTCGTTCCCGGACTGGTCGATGGCGTTCCAGCCGCTCGATCCGCTGATGCAGCAGGTCCCGGGATTCAGTGACCTGTTCGGCCCCAGCCAGCCAGCCGACCCCATGTTCGGCCTGACCCGGGCGCGAGGGCTGTTGGAGTGGTTCCGGAAGCACCCGCTGGCACCCCTGACGAGCCGGACGGCCGAAGCGGACGAAGCACCGCGCACGCGCGCGATCGACGGGGCGATCGCCGCGCTCCACGACGGCGGCGTCTCCCGGTTCACCCTCGACGTCGTCGCTGAGCGCGCGGGCATGGACGCCGACGAGGTCCGTGCGGCGTTCCCGACGGAACGGGCGCTGCTCGCCGCGACCGTCGAACGGTGGACGCAGACGATCGCGGCGCCGCTCGTGCCGTTGATGGCGGAGAAGGGCACCGTCCCGTTCCTGCACGCCCTGCTCGCTGCACATGCGGAGCAGCCGGCACTCATGGAACTCCTCGCCGCGAGTCTCGCGTCCGCCGCTGACCCGACGGTGGAGGGCGCCGACTACCACCGGTCCACCTACCGGCGGTTCCGGCAGTCGATCCGTGACGGGCTCGCAGCGGACGTCCGCGACGGACGGGAGCCGGCGACCATGGACCCGGTCCGGGGCGCGCAGCAGTTGCTGGCGCTGTACGACGGGCTCCGCCTGCAGGCGCTGCTCACCACGGACACGGACCTCGTCGACGCGTTCGACCGCGCGGCGACGCGGATGCGTCGCGGGTGGTCCGAGCAGTACGAACAGCCGTCGTACTGGGACACGCCCGGCGCCGGGACCCGCTAGCGCCTGCGGGACCGCCGCTCGTGCCGTGGTTCGCCACGGCCCGAGCGGCGGCCCCGCACCGTGCAGGAGCAGGGACGGCGCGGCCGCGACCGACCGCCCCGCTCCCCTACCGCTTCAGGTTCGTCAGCTCCTGCAGCACCTCGTCCGAGGTCGTGATGATCCGCGCGTTCGCCTGGAAGCCGCGCTGCGCCACGATCAGGTTCGTGAACTCCTGCGACAGGTCCACGTTCGACATCTCGAGGGTGCCCGAGGCGAGCTGTCCCACACCCGGGTCGCCGGGTGCGCCGACGGTGGCCTGGCCGGAGTTCGCGGTCGCGCCGTACCCGGATGCGCCGGTCTTCTCGAGGCCGGCCGGGTTCGCGAAGGTGGCGAGGGCGATGCGGCCGATCGCCAGCGAGGACCCGTTGGAGAACGACCCGACGACGGTGCCGTCCTTCGAGATCGAGTACCCCTGCAGGGAGCCGGCCGCGCTGCCGTTCTGCTCCGAGATCGACGCGGTGTCGAGCGACGCGTAGCCGGTCGTCTTCGAGACGTCGACGGTGATCCCGCCGACGGTGACGGGGCCACCGCTGGCGAGCGACCCGTCGGTGTTGAACGTCAGCGTCGTCGCCGGGCCGAGCGTCCCGCCGTCGATGCGGCCCTGGACGCTCCACTGCGTCGCCGAGGTCTTCGTGTAGGTCAGCGTGAGGGAGCGCTTCTCGCCGTCCGGGCCGTAGACGGTGGCCTCGCGGACCTTCTGGGCGTCGACGGCGGTCTCGGACGGCAGATTGCCCGTGACCCCGGCCGTCGTGGTCCGCACCGCGGGTGCTGCGGCGTCGATGGGCAGCCGGATGTCGGTCAGGCCGCCACCCTCGTTGACCACACCGTTCGTGGCCGAGTAGCCCTGCACGATCTTGCCGTCGGCGGTGACGAGGCGACCGTCGGCGTCGAAGTCGAACGCGCCGGCGCGGGAGTAGACGGTGTCGTTGCCGAGGCGGGTGACGAAGAACCCGTCGCCGGAGATCATCAGGTCGGTGGCCTTGCCGGTGGCCTGTGCGGAGCCCTGCGCGAAGTTGGTGGAGACGCCGGCGACCTGCACGCCGAGGCCGATCTGCGCGGGGTTCGTGCCGCCGAGGCCGGTCTGCGGTCCTCCGGCACCCTGGGTCATCTGCGACAGGGTGTCCTGGAAGACGGTGGTCGACGACTTGAAGCCGACGGTGTTGACGTTGGCGATGTTGTTGCCGGTGACGTCGAGCATCTGCTGGTGCGAACGGAGACCGGAGATGCCGGAGTAGAGGGAGCGGAGCATGGTGCGACCTTTCGTGGAAGGAAGACTCGTGGAGGGAAGACTCGTGGAGGGAGGACGAACAGGAGGGGGACGAGGAGCGCGGCCGCGGGTCAGGCGGCCTTGATACCGGAGATCACGTCGAGGTCGACCTCCTTCCCGTTCACGGTCACGGTCGGCACGCTGTTCGCGTACGACACGGCGGTGGCGGTGCCCGAGACCGCGGTCCCGGTGCTCGCGTCGGTGTAGCTGACCTGCTTCCCGACGAGGTTCGCGGCGGCGATCCGCATCTGCAGCGAGAAGTTCTCGTTCGCCGTCGTGGTCTGGTTGGTGATCTGCTCCATCGTCGCGAGCTGCGTCTGCTGGCTGATCATCTGGTTGGTGTCCATCGGCGAGGACGGGTCCTGGTTCCGGAGCTGCGTGACGAGCAGCTTCATGAACACCTCCGAGTCCATCGTCTGGGACTTCTTCGCACCGGCGGTCTGGGCGATCGCCGCTGCCTGCGTGGCAGCGTCCACCGAGCCGGTGATGCCGTCGAGGGGCATGGTGTGGTCTCCTTCTCGTGTCCGCGTCAGGCGAGGACGTCGAGTCCGACGGATCGGACGGTGGTGGGCCGGGTGGTGACCGGCGCGGTCGGGGTGGGGCGGGCCTCCAGGCCGACTCCCGGGCGCAGCACCGTCGGTGCCGGCCGGTCGTCGCGATCGGGCTGCGCGCCCGGGTGGTTCTGGGAGGACAGGTCGAGGGTCGTGGTGGTCCCGCTGCCGGCAGCGTCACGGCGGAGGTCGGGCAGCACCTGCCGGACCGCGTCGCGGCCGGCGTCCGACGCGGCGAAGAGCTCGACGTGCATCCCGTGCGCGGTCACGTGCGCGCGGACCGTGACGGGACCGAGCGCGTCGGGCGTGACCTGCACCGTGACGACGTGGTCGCCGGGACCGGCCTGCGCGAGCGTGAACACCGGGCGCGCGAGCTGCTGTGCGAGGGGCACCGGGGCGTTCGCCGTCGCCGCGCCCGGCGCGGTCGGGAGCCCGGTCGTCGCGGGTGCGGGGACCGCGAACGGCGTCTCGCCACTGCGCGGGGCGGTCACGGCCTGGAGGCTCGGATCACCCTGGCCGCCCGTCCGCCGGTCCGACCCGTGGTCGCTCCGGGCCCCGGTGGCCGGTCCGGTCTGCACGACCGGGGCGGCGGCGGTCGCCGTGCTCGCCGTAGCGGTGTCGGCAGGGCGACCGGCCTGCGGCGCCGACGACACGCTGGTCGCTGCCGTGGGGCCGGCGGCCTCGGCCGCGGCGTCCGTCGTCGCGAGCGGGCTGCTCGCCGTCGTGGTGGGAAGGGTCGTGGCGGTCAGGGTCGCGGTGGCCCCGGTCGTGGTGGTCCCGGTCGTGGTGGTCCCGGCAGTGGTGGTCTCGGTCGTCGTGCTCGCGGACGCGGTCACGGCGACGGCTGTCGCGGCTCCGGGAGCGGCGGAGCTCGACGCCCCGTCCACCGCGACGGGTCCGAGGACCGACGGGGACGCGACGGTCGAGCCGGTCGCCGCAGAGGTGGCGGTCGTCGAGGGCGCGCCGGGTGCACCGGTCGTCGACGGCGTGGTCGCGAGGACGGGCGTCGTTCCCGCGGACACGTCGGATGAGTCGGACACGTCGCCTTCGAGCGGCGCCGCAGCGGGACGGACCACGGCGGGCTGTGCCGCACCGGGCCGGGGAGCGCCGGACGTTCCTGCAGGTCGAGCGGTCGTGGACGGCACGACGCCGACCTGCGGTCCGGTGGAGCGCGCAACGGCGGGTCCGGAGCCGGCAACCGGTGCCGGCGTAGCGATCCCGGCCGCCGCTGCGCGGTCCGCGGTGCTGGCAGGACCGGCGGTCCCGCGCGTTTCTGTGACTCCGAGCGGGTCGGAGGCCCCGGTCGGTCGTGCATTGCCGGCCGAGGGCGCGACACCGTCCGTCCCCGCGGTCCCGACCTGGGGCGACACCGCATCGTCCGACACGGCGGCGGCGCTGGCCGACGGGACCGCGACGAGGGCGGTGGGCACCGGCACGATGCCGAGCAGCGTCGGGTCGGTGGCGGGGACAGCGGCCGTCGTGTCCGCGGTGGTCGTGTCCGCGGTGTTCGGGGCAGCGGCGGTCGAGGCCGGAGCGCCCGTGGCGGGGGCACCCGAGGCGGCGGCCGTCCCGGACGGCGCACCGGTGACGCCCGCGGTCCCCACCGACGCGCCGCCCGACGTGCTCGACGCGGCCGGCGCGAGCACCGCGGCGAGGGCGGCGCCGAACGGCAGCGCCGAGGTGGTCGCCCCGGCGGTCGCAGCACTCCCCGGTGCGGCGGGAGCCGGGGAGAGGGTCGTCGTGCTCACGGTGCTCATGCGGCACTCCCCCGCATCGCCGACAGGAGTGCCGCGGTCTGCAGGTCGGTGACCGACTGCGCCGCACCTGCTGCGGAGACCGACCGGGTCGCCGCAGGAGCCGCGGCCTCGCTCGGCACGATGCGGCGGATCGTCGCGATGTCGGAGTCCTTGTACCAGTTGTCCACGATCCGGACGTCCTTGCCGGGTCGGGGTGCGTGCAGCACCTTGCCGTCACCGACGTAGATCACGATGTGCTGCTCGCCCTTCGGGATGATGAGGTCGCCCGGCTTCGCGTCCTTGAGCGACCCGACGGGCACCCCCATGTCCGCCTGGTCGGGCACCACGCGCGGCATCGTCACCCCGAGGTCCTTGAACACCGTCTGCACCAGCCCGGAGCAGTCCATGCCGGACCGGGTCGTCCCGCCGAACACGTAGGGCACACCGAGGTACTTCTTCGCGTCCTCGACCACGTCGGACCCGGTGGCGCCGCTGCCGGTCGCCAGGGTGCCGCGGCCCGCGTCGACCGAGGTGGCCGGCGTGCGGGACGCCCCGTCGGCAGCAGCGGTGCCGGCGGCGCCGGCGCTCGTCGACGTCCCGGTCGCGGTCGCCAGGGCGTCGGCGAACGCGCCGGTCGTGGCCTCGTTCGAGGCGGAGCCGCCCGCGGAGGCGGTGGTACCGCCGCGCAGGGCGTCGATCTGGGTGCGGATCTCGGCGATCCGGGAGAGCACGGCGTCGACGCTCATCGGGCACCACCTTCCGTGCGGCGTCGTGCCGCGATCTCGTCGAGGGCGTCCTGCTCGGCGCGCAGGTCGGCGGCGGCCTGCTCGCGGTCGTGGTGGCCCTCGAGCTTCTCGAGGCCGAGCGCGGCACGGCGGGCGGCGGAGTACGCGGTCCGGGCGGCATCGGCATCGGCACGACGGGTGCGTGCGACGGCGTCGAGCTCCTCGAGCATCCCGCGGGTCGAGGCCCGCGCGGCCGCGAGCGCGCTCAGCGTCGCGGCGTCCGTGACGAGCTGCTCCTGCTCGCGGTCCGCCAGGTTCCGCCGCGCGGCGATGCGAGCGTCGGCGGCGTCGCGGACACGGTCGTTCGCGGCGGCCAAGGCGGCGGCGGCGCGGTCCTGCTCGGCGTGCCGCAGACGCAGCAGGCCGGCGAGGGGGAAGCGTCGGGCCATCAGGCGGACACCCCCAGTCGGGCGACGAGGGCGTCGAGGGCTCGCCAGGACGTCCCGGCGTCGGCGCGGTCGTCCATCCCCTGTCGGAGGAACGCGTCGATCGCGTCCTGGTGGGTGACCGCTGCGTCGACGAGCGGGTTCGTGCCGGGCTGGTAGGCGCCGACGTCGAGCAGGTCCTGCGCGTTCCGGCGGGCCGCCATCACCTTCCGGAGCGCGGTGGCCGCAGCACGCTGCCACGGCTCGGTGACCTTCGAGGCGACGCGGGACACCGAGCCGAGCGCGTCGACGGACGGGAAGTGCCCGGTCACGGCGAGCTTCCGGTCGAGCACGACGTGCCCGTCGAGGATGCTCCTGGCGCTGTCCGCGATCGGCTCGTTGTGGTCGTCACCGTCCACGAGCACGGTGTAGAGCCCGGTGATGCTGCCGACCCGGTCGGTGCCCGCGCGCTCGAGGAGCCCGGCGAGCACCGAGAAGGTCGAAGGCGGGTAGCCCCGGGTCGCGGGCGGTTCGCCCACGGACAGTCCGATCTCGCGCTGCGCCATCGCGACGCGGGTGAGCGAGTCCATCATGAGCACGACGTCCTGCCCGGCGTCGCGGAACGACTCCGCGATCCGGGTGGCGACGAACGCCGCGCGCAGACGCATCAGGGCCGGCTCGTCGGACGTCGAGACGACGACGATCGAGCGGGCGAGACCCTCGGGCCCGAGGTCGTCCTCGAGGAACTCCCGGACCTCGCGGCCGCGCTCCCCCACCAGGGCGATGACGTTGACGGCTGCGTCGCTCCCGCGCGCGATCATCGACAGCAGCGAGGACTTGCCGACGCCGGAGCCGGCGAACAGGCCCATGCGCTGTCCGCGACCCACGGTCGTCAGGGTGTCGAGCACGCGGACGCCGAGCTGCATCGGCGCGTCGATCCGCGTGCGCGCCATGGCGTTCGGCGTCGCGTGGTCGAGCGGCACCCAGCCGTCGGTGTCGAGCGGACCACGGTCGTCGATCGGCCGCCCGAGCCCGTCGAGCACCCGGCCGAACAGCCCTGCACCGGTCGGCACCAGCACGGGACGACCGGTCGGGCGGACGGGGGTGCCCGCGGTCACCGCGACGAGGCGTCCGAGCGGCATGCAGCGCACACCCGTGGGATCGGTGGCGACGACCTCGACGGGGGTCTGCGGACTGCCCTCGGTGCCGACGGTCAGGACGTCGCCGATCCGGGCCTCGACCCCGGCGACGGTCAGCCCGAGGCCCACCGCGCTCGTGACGAGGCCCACGCGCTGCGGCGCGGCGAGGGCGATCGCCTCGTCGAGCCCACGGGGACGGAGGAGGGTCGCGGTCACCGGGGCGCCTCCGGCCGGTCGGCGGAGCGGCCCAGCGCCGCGCGCGCACGGTCGAGCGCTGCGCCGATGCGGAGGTCGAGCAGCCCGTCCGGCAGGTCCACGACGGCGTCGCCGTCGAGCAGCGCCACGTCCGGCACGACCGGGACCGGCAGCGCGAGGTCGGCGACGCGGGCTGCGTCGGCGGGGCTGAGCCGGACGGCCACCGCGACGGTGGCGTCGACCGAGGCGAGCGCCCGACGGACGGTCGCCTCCGCACCGGTGGTGGGGCGTGCCTCCTGGCCGTCGCCCTCGCCGGTCGCGTCGTCCTGGCGCCCGGAACGCACCACGTGTCCGACGACGGCCTCGGCCAGGTCGAGCGCAGCGTCGACCAGGGACTCCTCGGCGTCGGCCAGCACCGGCACGACCTGGGAGAGCATCGCGTTCGTGGCCGCGTCGAGCACCTGGACACGGCGGACGGTCTCGGCCTGGAGCGCCGCGAGTCGCGTTGCGTGCTCGGCCTCGAGCCGGGCGTGCAGCGCAGCGGTCTCGGCCTGGGCGGCACGGAGGCCCGCGGCGTAGCCCGCGGCGTGGCCGCGCACGTCGGCGGCCGCTGCGAGGTCGCGGGTCGTCGCGCTCCCGAGCACGGGGAACGCGACGCGCTGCACGGTGGTGTCAGTCAACGAGCTCGTCCTCCTCGGCGCGGTGGACGGTGATCGTGCCCTCGGCCTCCAGCTCGCGGACGGAGCGGACCACCTCGGCGCGCGCCTCCTCGACCTGCGAGACGCGCACGGGGCCCATGGCCTGCAGCTCGTCGTCCAGCAGCTCGCGGTTGCGCTCGGACACGTTCGCGCGGATCGTCTCGACGACCGGCGTCGGCGCACCCTTCATGGCGGTCGCGAGGAGCTTCGAGTCGATGCCGCGGAGCACCTGCTGGATGTCGCGCGACTCGAGCTTGACGATGTCCTCGAACGTGAGCATCCGCGAGCGGATGTCCTCCGCGAGCTCCGGGTCGCGCGCCTCGAGGCCGTCGAGCACGGCCTTCTCGGTGGCGACGTCCGAGCGGTTGATGATCTCGACCAGGGGCGCGATGCCGCCGACGACCTCGACGCTCTCGCGCGGCGAGACCACGGCACCGGCGCGCTGGCGGAGGACGCCGGCGACGATCCCGACGGCCTCGGGGGTCGCCGTGCCCATCGTGGCGAAGGCCTGGGCGACGTCGGTGCGGACACGGTCGTCGACCCCGGCGAGCACCGCGCTCGCCTGCCCGGGCTGCAGGTGCGCGAGCACGAGGGCGATGGTCTGGGGCAGCTCGCCCTCGAGCAGGCTGACGACCTGGCCGGGTTCGGCGTCGTCGAGGAACTCGAACGACTGCCCGGCGAGGTTCGAGGCCAGCCGGTCCATCACGCCCGCGGCGCGTTCGGACCCGAACGACGCCTCGAGCAGCCCGAGCGCGGCGTCCTTGCCGCCGCGCTTCTGCACGCGGCCGCGCTGCGTGATGCGGTGGAACTCGCTCATCGTGCGGTCCACGACGGAGTCGTCCACGCGGCGCATCCGGACGATCTCGGCGCTGATCTCCTCGGCCTCGAGCTCGGTGAACTGCTTCATCACCTCGGCCGCGCGCTCGGTCTCCATCTGCATGAGGATGAGCGCGACCTTCTGCGCGCCGGTCAGGGCGCGGTCGGTGGTGCCCCCGCCGGCGGGGACCGGGACGAGCGCGCTCACACCGGCGACCGGTCGTCGAGGAGCCCGCGGAGCAGGTCGGCGGTGCGCTTCGGGTCGCGCTCGGCCAGCGCGGAGATCTCCTGCCGGCGACGCTCGGCGCTGATCTCGTCCGTCGTCAGCACCTCGGTCGGGGCGTCGTCGTGGGGCAGCGTCTGCAGCGCGACCGTCTGCGGCTCGACGGCCGGGATCGCCAGGTCGTCGGTGCCGAGGGGCAGTTCGAACGTCTCACCGGCGAAGGCGTCGAGCTCGCCGACGTCGACGGCCTCGCGCGACTGCCGGCGGGCACGGCGTGCCAGCACGATCGCGAGCACGATCGCGGCGGCGAGGACGGCGACGACGATGCCGGCGGTGCGGATGGCCGACCACATGGCCTGCTGCTGCTCGGCCTGCTGCTGCTCCTCGAGGGCCTTGGCGGCGTCCTTCGCGGCGGAGTCGTCGAAGTCCATCATCGCGACGCGGACCTGGTCGCCCCGGGCGTTGTCGGCTCCGGCGGCGGCGGACACCAGGTCGTTGATGCTCTGCAGGTTCGCGTTCTGCACCGAGTCGGCGCGGGAGTTCAGGGCGACCGAGATGGTCTGTCGCTCGACACCACCGGCGGGGATCTGCGTCGTCTCGGTGGTCTTGTCGACGGCGTTGTTCTTCGTCGCCGACTCGTTCTTGTAGCCGTCGTCACCGGCGGCCGTGCCGTTCGTGGTGGTGCCGCCGGCGGTCCCGTTCGGCACCGCGATGTTGTCCGGACCGAGGACACCGGTCGCACCGGCGCCCGCACCGGACCCGGAGCCGTACTCCTCCGTCGAGCTGGACTCGTTGAGGGCGACCGCGCCGCCCTTCGGCTGGGCGAAGCTCTCCGAGGTCCGGGTGCCCGACTGCTGGTTCATCGTCGCCGAGACCACCACGCTCGCGTTGCCCGGTCCGAGCGTGGTGTCGAGCAGGTCCTGGATCTTCTTCCGGGTGGCCGCGTCGTAGTCGGCGGCCTGGTCGGCGCCGCTGCCGGTCGCTCCGGTACCGACCGCGGAGAGGGTCTGGCCCTTCTGGTCCACGACGGAGACGTCGGTGGGCTGCATCCCCTCGACCGCGGCGCTCGTCAGGTGCACGATCGACTGCACCTGGTCCGTGGTGAGCTGCGCGCCGTTCTCGGTCGCGACGAACACCGACGCCGTCGGGTCCTTCTCCTCGGACACGAAGACGGTCTTCTCGGGGATGGCGAGCTGCACGGTGGCGGCCTTCACGCCGTCCATCGACGAGATCGTCTTCGCCAGCTCGCCCTCGATCGCCCGCTTGTAGGTGACGTCCTGCTGGAACTCCGAGCTCGTCACGCCCATCTTGTCGAGGAGCGAGTAGCCGCCCTCGTTCGACGACGGCAGGTTGTTCGACGCCGCCTTGAGCCGCTCCGAGTACACCTTGTCCTGCGGCACGAGGATCGTCGCGCCGCCGTCGGTCAGCTGGTACGGCACACCGTCGGTCGTCAGCTGGTCGGTGATCGAGCTCGCGTCGGCTGCGGCCAGTCCGGTGAAGAGCGGCGCGTAGGACGCCTTGCCGAGCCAGCTGGCGAGGGCGATCCCACCGAGCACGAGTGCGGCGACGCCGATCAGCGCGATGGTGCGCTGCGCGGCGGAGAAGCCCTTCACGTAGGCGACGAGCCGCCCCCACGTGTTCTGCATCGCGGCGGGCATCAGGCCTGCATCCGCATGATCTCGTTGAACGCGTCGACGCCCTTGTTGCGGACGGCTGCGACGAGCTCGAGGGTGACCTGGGCACGGGTGGACGCGATGGTGGCGTCGTGGATGTCGTCGAGGTTGCCCGTGACGGCCTTGAGCGCCAGGGTCTTCGAGTCACTCTGCAGCTGCTGGAGCCCGTCGACCGCGTTGCCGAGGCTCGCGGCGAAGCCGTCGCCGCGGGTGGTCGGCTGGACCGCGCCGGCGCCCGCGGCACCGCCGAGCGCTCCGGCACCGGTCGCAGCGTCCGCGGCGCCGGCGAACGCACGGGTCATCGCGTTGGTGGTCACACCGTTCAGTGCGTCGATGGGCATCAGTTCTTCCCGATCTGCAGTGCCGCCTCGTAGGCGGTCTTGGCACGGTCGACCACGGCGGCGTTCGCCTGGTACCCGCGCTGGGCCATGATGAGGTCCGCCATCTGCGTGCCGAGGTCGATGTCCGGCATGCGGACGTAGCCCTCCGCGTTCGCGAGCGGGTTGTCCGGGTCGTAGGTCACGCGTCCGGCGGCGCTGCCGAACGCTGCGCCCTTGACGTAGGCGCCCGACGTGCCGGCGCCCTCCTGGACCTCGACGTAGCGGGCCTGGAACGCGGAGTCGTCCATCGAGCGGACCGTGTTGACGTTGGCGATGTTGTCCGAGATCGCGTCGAGCCACTTCCGGTGCACGGTCATGCCGGTGCTCGCGATGCCGATCGCGTCGAAGGTCGTCACGAGTTCGTCCGCATCGCGGCGCGGAGGGCCGTCGCCTCGCCGCCGACCGCCTGGGTGGCGAACTGGTAGCGCAGGACCGTGTCCACGTTCGACAGGGTCTCCTGGTCGAGGTTGACGTTGTTGCCGATCTCGTTCGTCGGCTCGAGGCTGCGCGCGGTGGTCGCGGTCGCGTGCCCGTCACCGTGCACGATCGACTGCGCGAGGGCGTCCTCGAAGCGCACCTTCTCGGCGTGGTAGTTCGGCGTGTTGATGTTCGCGACGTTGTTCGCGATGGTGCGCTGTCGCAGCGACAGCCCGTCGAGCGCGCTCTGCAGCGCGACGCTCGTCACGGAATCGAACACGGGTGGCCCGTCCCCTCGGTGTGCGACGTCGTGCGACGGCGCCGATTGGCGGTGGCCGATCCGTGGCCGAACGAGTGAGCGATCCGTGCTCGGAGGGCGCTGTCGGCGGCGGCGCTGGGGACGTTAGGGCTCGCCCCGAACGGGGGGCGGGGCCTGGCTGCGGCGGCGGGGCTCGTCGAACACTCGTCGCGTGCTCCGCTGTGGTGCGACGAAGCCGCTGTCGTCCGACGACGCATCTGTCGTCCCGGCCGGAGGTGCGCGACGACCCACGACCGACACGACGGAACCGCTGTCGTGCGACGACGCATCTGTCGTCGTGCTCGCTCGAGCAGGCGCGCCTCAGGCGGAGGCGTCCAGGTACACGGAGCCGCGCGGCTCGTCCGTCGCCGCGACCTGACGGAGCGCGCCGAGGTGCTCCAGGGTCTGCCGCCGCTCGGTCTCGAGCGCCGACATCCGGTCGCGCTGCGCGGCCAGCAGCCGGGAGGCACGACCCACCAGCGCGCGCGGCACCGGTCCGAGCGTGGTCGGGACGACCCACGGGGTCGCGTCGAGGACGATCGCTGCGGTGCCGTCCGTGGTCGCGTCGATCGTGGTCAGCTCGTGCTCGAGGGCGTCGAGCACCGCGGCCCACGCACCGTCGGCGGTCTCCGCGGCGGGGGTGGGGTGCGGGTCAGGCGACACCGAGCGCTCCCCCGGTGCCGACCTGCGGCGCCTGGGTCGTCGGCAGCGCCGCGGCGGCCTCGTGCCACGACTGGCGCAGCGGCTCCAGGATCCGGATGCAGTCGCGCGTCGCCTGCACGTCGCGGTGCACGTTCGCGGTGATCAACGACGTCGACGCGTAGTTGTAGATCGCGAGGAGCCCCTCGCCGCCGTCCCACACGTCGATACGGAGCGTGGACGACAGCTCGCCGACGATGGCCTGGGCGTGCAGCAGCTGCTCGCGCGCGGCCTCCCAGTCGGACGTCGTCTGCGCGGCCTCGGCGCGGTGCAGGTCGAGGAGCAGCCGGTCGTAGAGCATCGTGACGAGCTGTGCTGGCGTCGCCGAGAGCACGGCCTCGTTCGTGTACTGCGCTCGGCGCTGGTCGGTCACCGTGCGGGGCTGTGCGGCCTGACGGAAGGCGGCGGACTGCAGGTCGAAGGCGTTCATGGTCGTTCCCGTCACTTCGACGTCGATGCCAGCTGGCTGGAGAGCCACGCCGACTGGGACTGGAGCTTGCTGAGGCTGGTCTCGAGGGCGGAGTACTGCGCCTGCAGCGTGGCCCGTCGTGCGGTGAGCCGGTCCGACCAGTTGTCGATCTGCGTCGTCAGGTCCTTCGCGACCGACTGCTGCCCGGTGATCGAGGTCGTGATCGACCCCGTGTACTTGTCCGACGCGGCCGTCGCCGCGGCGCCGACGTTCGTCGCGACGCCGGACAGCATGGCCTGGGTGCCCTGCGGGTCGTCCGCCAGGGCCTTCTGGAAGACCGCGGCGTCGAAGCTGAAGGTGCCGTCCTTCTGGATGACGATGCCGATGGACGACGGCGACTTCCCGTTGACCGGCGTCGACATCGTCGTGGTGAGGCGCTGTACCGCGTCGCGGGTCGTGCCGTCCCCGGTCAGGACCCCGGCCTTCGTCGACGTGGTGCCGGTGGTCGGACTCGTGGTGCTCGTCACCGCCGTGTTCGTGGCGTAGTACGAGGTGATGGCGTTGAGTGCGTCGACGAGTCCGGACGCGACGGCCTGGGCCTTCGTGGTGTCCTGCGCGACCGTGACGGTCACCGGGTCGGTGGTGGTCTGCGTGACCGTGACGTCGAGCCCCGGCAGCAGGTCGTCGAACGTGTTCGTGGCGCTCGTGACCGTCTGTGCGGCGGCGGTCCCCGCCCAGAGTGTGACGCTCGCGTCCTTGCCCTGGGTGACGACGGCGGCTCCCGGCTGGGTGAAGACGTTCGTCGCGGTACCGGCCGTCACGTCGTCGGACGAGCCGCGGTAGAGCGTGAAGGAGGCCGCTGCGCCGGTCTTCGTCGCGCTGAGCTGCAGGCGGTAGAGCTTCGTGCCGTCGGTGTCGGTCCCGGCCGCGACCTTCGTCGCGGTCACGCCGGCGCCGGCCTTGTTGATCGCGGTGACCGCGTCGTCGAGCGATCCCGAGGCCGGTGTGACGGTGGTCTTCTTCCCGTCGGCACCGACGAGCGTGAGCGGCTCGGCTGCGGACGCCCAGGTGGACATCGCGGCGGTGACGCCGACGTGTGCCGCCGCGGTCGACCCGACCTGGAAGCTGACGGAGCCGGCCGAGGCGGTGGCGTCGGTCGCGACGGTGACCCCGGTGGACGAGCTCTTCGCGGCGTACACGTCGAGCGAGGTGGCCTTGGCTGCGTCGCCGGCCTTCGTCGCGAGCGTCTGCACGAGCGAGTTGATCGTCTGCAACGAGGAGACGAACGAGTTGGTGTCGGTGAGCTTGTTCTTGAGCAGGGTCTGCGGGACCTGCTCGATGGTCATCAGCGAGTTGATCAGGTCGGAGGTCTTGAGACCGCTGACCAGACCGTCGATCGCGAGACTGTTGCCCGAGACGGACGACGTCGACATCGCGGGGCTCCCTGTCGTCGGGGGTGGTCGTGGGTGTGGTGACGCCGCCGTCCGGAGGACTCGAACTCCTCCGGACGACGGCGTCGGTGGTGCTAGCGGAGGAGCGAGAGCACGCCCTGGGTGCTCTGGTTCGCCTGCGCGAGCATCGAGGTGCCGGCCTGGCTCAGGATGTTGTCGCGGGTGTACTTGACCATCTCCTGCGCCATGTCGACGTCGGTGATGCGCGAGCTCGCCGCGGTCAGGTTCTCCTTGGCCACGTTCGTCACGTTGATGGCGTGGTCGAAGCGGTTCTGGACCGCACCGATGTTCGAACGAGCAGCCGACACGTTCTTGATCTCCGCGTCGATGGCGACGATTGCCTTCTGCGCGTTCTCGTTCGTGTCGAAGTGCAGCGCGCCGGTGGTGGCGGCGCCAGTGGCGTCGACGCCGTCAACGGTCAGGTTCTTCGCAACTGCAGAGACATCCGCCTGCTTGAGGTCGACAGTGATCTTCGAGGAGTCGCCCGAGTTCGCGCCGACCTGGAAGGTGAGCTTCCCCGAACCGCCGCCGGCGGCGACGTCGGCCGCGTTAGTCGCTGCCTTCCCGTCGAGCAGCTTGATCCCGTTGAAGTTGGTCGAGTCCGAGATGCGCACGAGCTCCTGCTGGAGCTGCCCGACCTCGGTCTCGATCGCCTTGCGCGAAGTGTCGTTGTTCGAGTCGTTACCCGCCTGGACGGCGAGGTCGCGCATGCGCTGGAGGATCGAGTGGGTCTCGGTGAGGCCACCTTCAGCGGTCTGCACGACGGAGATGCCGTCCTGCGCGTTGCGGGCGGCGACCGTGAGGCCACCGACCTGCGACTTGAGTCCTTCGGAGATCGTCAGGCCCGAAGCGTCGTCAGCGGCGCGGTTGATGCGGAGACCGGTCGAGAGCTTCTCGAGGGACTTCGACAGGTCGTTCTGCGTCGCGTTGAGGTTCCGGTACGTGTTGAGTGCCGAGAGGTTGGTGTTGATGGACATACCCATGGTGGTTTCCTCCGTGAATCCTTGGGTGGTGGTGTCTGCCCGTCCATGGGCTGACATCCGTGACTCTCGGCAGGTCCGCCGAGGTCGTTAGGTGTCGGCGAGGAAATCTCCTCGCCGAAGATCAGCTGGCTGCGACGACCGTCGGCACCGACGCGTCCTGCACGGCCCTGGCGACCCCGGCGGCGGCGTTCGCCGCGACCCGCGCCAGGTACGCACTGCGCCGCGCGGCGGTCGTGCGCGACACCGGCTCGACCGCGGTGCCGTCGCCGTAGTGCTCGGCGAGGCCGTCCCGCAGGAGCCGCATCGCCTCGGACCGCTGCTGCGACACCGCGGAGTGCGTGATCCCGAGCTCGGCCGCGACCTCGGTGACCGAGCGGTCGCCGAAGTAGACGTTCTCGACGACGTAGCGCATCCGGTCGGGCAGCGCGGCGACGGCGGCGCGCAGGTAGCGGCGCTTCTCGGCCTCGAGCAGGTCCTCTCCGGGCAGCGGGTCCTCGGACGCGATGACGTCGTGCACGGTCTCGTCGATCGTGCCGACCGTCCGTGCGGCGTCGGACATGGCGTCGGCGGCGGTCTGGCGGTCGACGCCCATCGCGTCGGCGATCTCCTGCACGCCGACCGAGCGACCGAGTCGGGCGGACAGGGCCTCCTGCGTCGCGAGGGTCTCGCGGATGCGCTTCCGGGTGCCGCGCGACGCCCAGTCGGACGAGCGCATGTCGTCCGCGAGCGCACCGGTGATCCGGGTGCGGGCGTAGGCGCCGAAGGGCACGCCGAGCTCCGGGTCGAAGGCCTCGGCGGCGGCGACGAGTGCGAGCGAGCCCACGGCAGCCAGGTCGTCACGGTCGAGGTGGGTGGCCCGCGCACGGACGTCCGACACGATGTAGCCGACGAGCGGCAGGTGCTCCACGATCATCGCGTTGCGTGCGTTCCGGTCCATTGGCTTCCCCTGGTCGACGTGCTGACTGACCCGTCCGTGGGCGCGACGGACACCGGCCCTCGGGAGGCCGGTGCGGTCGACGAAGAACCACCCGGTTCCCTCCGGGCGGTGCACCCGCGCCCCTGCGACGCGGTGCGGGAGTGTCCCCCGCGGTGCGATTCGAATGTATCGGCTGGGAAGTCACCGGTGCAGGCTGTGAACGTCCCCAGTGCGGGGGGACGCGGGGTTCCGGCGGTCCGCACTTCGGCGGACAAACCGGCACGAACCGCCGGTTCTGTCCCCCGGTCTGGGTGACGGTGCGTCCCCCGGGAGCGCACGGCCGGGAGGCGCGGCACCGCTCCGCCGAGCAGCGCCGGCCCGTCTCGTGCTCGCGTCCACCGCCGCGGTCCGCTTACGACGGACCGCCCGGCGTCGATAGTCCCCGCTGTCCACCGGAAGGCGGACCGGCACGACCCGCTGGTCGCCGACACCGATCCCGAACCGGGAGGAGCCATGAGCGTGAACGACCTGTCCGCCGTCCTCTGGCGCGAGCGCGAACTGCTCGAACTGCTCACGTTCAAGCTCGAGGAGGAGCAGCTCCTGCTCGCCGCCGGGCGCTCCCGCTGGGTGTCGCACGCCAGCCGCGAGGTCGAGCAGGTCCTCGAACGGCTCCGCAGCACCGGGCTCGAGCGCGCCGCGTCGAGTGCCGCCGTCGCCGAGGAGTGGGGTGTCGACCCCGACGCTCCCCTGCGCGACGTGGTCGCCGCCGCGCCGAACGGACCCTGGGGCGAGATCCTCGCGACGCACCTCGCCGCGATGGTCGAGCTGACGACGCACATCGGCGCGCTCCGCGACGAGAACGACCGCTTCCTCCGGACGGCTGCCCAGGCCACCGAGGAGACCCTCGCCGGCTCGGTCGGCGACGCGTCCACCTACGACGCCTCGGGCAGCTCCGGCTCCCGTCCCGACGGCGCACGCCTGTTCGAGGGGACCCTGTAGCACCGTGGTGAGCACCTTCGGATCCCTCGCGACCGCCTACTCCGGCCTGACCGCGGCACGCGCCGGCATCGACGTCACCGGGCAGAACATCGCCAACGCCGGCACCGCCGGGTACACGCGCCAGCGCGTCACGCAGTCGTCGGTCCCCGCCGTGCAGACCGGTTTCGTGCACGGCACCGCTGCCCTCGCCGGGCAGGGCGTCTCCGTCGACGGCATCGCACGCCTCGGCTCCCTGACGCTCGACGCCGGCCTCCGCGCGGCGACCGGCTCGTCGGCCTGGGCACAGACCCGCGCGACCGGGCTCTCGGCGATCGAGGACGGCCTGCACGAGCCCGGGAAGAACGGTCTGTCGGCACAGCTCGACGTCTTCTGGTCCGCGTGGGGCGACCTCGCCGCGCACCCCGACGACGCGGGCGCCGCCTCGTCCGTGATCGCCGCCGCGACCACCGTCGCGACCGCCCTCGCCACCGGCTCGAGGGCGCTCGACACGCAGTGGGCGACGGTCCGTTCGACGGCCGCGACCCAGGTCGACCAGCTCAACGCCGCGGCGGAGCAGGTCGCCGGGCTGAACGTGCAGATCCGGTCGGCCCTCGCCGCCGGTGGCAGCGCGAACGAACTGCAGGACCAGCGCGACCGGCTCACGCAGCAGATCGCGGGACTCGCCGGTGGCACGGTCCGGACGAACTCCGACGGCACCGTCGACGTCCTCCTCGGCGGCAACCCGCTCGTGCAGGGCGACACCGTCCGCACCGTCGCGCTCGAGGGCGGCGCGCGTCTGGGCGACGGCGCTGCCGTGTCCCTCCGCTGGACCTCGGGCAGTGCCGGCTCGGTGACGCTCGACGGCGGCTCGATCGGTGGCGCGCTCGCACTCCTCGCCCCCGCTGCCGGCGGTACGGGCGGCGCCATCGCCGAGGCGTCAGCCGCGTACGACCGGGTCGCGACCCGACTCGCCGAGACCGTGAACACCGAGCACGCGAAGGGCACCACGCCCTCGGGTGCCACCGGAGCGCCGTTCTTCGCCCTCGCCGCGGGCACCCCGGCCGCGCAGGGCCTCTCGGTCGTCCCGACCGACGGCGACGGGCTGGCGACGCGGAACGCTGCGGGACAACTCGACGACTCGTTCGCCGACACGCTCTCGCGACTCGGCACGGTCGCCGGGGGTGCGGACAGCACCTGGGCGAGCTTCGTGGCGGGGGTGGGCAGCGCCTCCCGGACGGCCTCGTCGGAGGCGACGCTCACCGGACTCGCGCTCACCAGCGCGCGCACGCAACAGCAGTCCGGCGCCGGCGTGGACCTCGACGAGGAGAACGTCAACCTGCTCAGCTACCAGCACGCCTACCAGGGCGCAGCGCGCGTCCTCACCGCGGTCGACGAGATGCTCGACACGCTCATCAACCGCGTCGGACTCGTCGGGAGGGGCTGACCGTGATCACCCGTGTGACCACCCAGATGTCGATCACGGCCGCGACGGAGCGGCTGCAGGCGAACGCCGCCCGCGTCGCCGACGCCACGCAGCGCGCCACCACGCTGCAGGCGATCGCGAAGCCGTCGGACGACCCGGTCGGCACCGGCTCGTCGATGCAGGTGCGGAAGGAGCAGGCCGCCGCCGCGCAGTACACGCGCAACGCGAACGACGCGGTGGGCTGGCTCGCGACGACCGACAGTGCCCTGTCCGGCGCCCACGCGGTGCTGACGACGGTGCGGGACCTGACCGTGCAGGCCGCGAACTCCGGTGTGATGGACGACACCGCCCGCGACGCGTTCATCACGCAGTTCCGGGCGCTCAAGGCCGACCTCGAGTCCGCCGCCAACACGACCTACGGCACGCGGTCGGTCTTCGCCGGCTCCTCGACCGAGGCGACCGCCTACACGAGCGCCGACGGCTTCGCCGCTGCGACCACCGCGGTGTCCCGACGCGTCGGCGACGCCCAGACCGTGCGGGTCGACACCCCGGGGGCCGCGGCGTTCGGCTCCGGCGCGACGTCGGCCTTCGCGGTGATCGACGGCATCGTCGCCGACCTGCAGAACGGTGTGAACGTGAACCCGAAGCTCAACGACGTCGACGCGGCGTTCGGCACCCTCCGTGCGGCGCAGGCCGACGTGGGTGTGCGGCACGCGGCGGCACTGGGGGCGCAGGACGCGCTGAAGACCTCGTCCGTCGCGCTGGAGACCCGTCGCGCCGGCATCGAGGACCTCGACCTCGCCGGTGCGGTCCTCGACCTGCAGGTGCAGCAGACCACGTACCAGGCAGCCCTCGCCGTCACCGCGAAGGTCCTGCAGCCGACCCTGATGGACTACCTCCGATGAGCATCGACCTGACCTTCCCCACGCCGCCGTTCGGGCTGTCGCCGGCACCCGTGTTCACCCTGGAGCCCGTCGAGGGCGCCGAGGGGCTCTTCGCCCTGCACGGCGACGACGCGCGGCTGTTCCTGCTCGACGCCGCGGTGCACCTGCCCGACTACGCGCCCGAGCTCACCGACGAGCAGGCGGCCCTGATCGGCCTGACCGACCCCGCCGACGCGATGCTCCTCGTGGTCGCCAACCCGGGGGCGTCCGGCACGACGGTGAACCTGCTCGCGCCGGTCGTCGTGCACGCGCGCACGGCCGTCGGCGCCCAGTTCATCCTCGAGGACCAGGACCTGCCGCTGCGCGCGGAGCTCGCGCGGCGGTAGCGCGGCGGCCCTGGCGCACGCTGCGGGCGCGGGGAGCGGGGCTCGCTGGCTGGCGCTGTCGTACGACTCACCCGCTGTCGTACGACAACGGATTCGTCGTACTTCTCGCGAGACCGCGGCCCCTCGCGGCCGACGCGACAAGTGCGCTGTCGTACGACATCAACGTTGTCGCACTGCTTGCGCAACGGCGGCGTCTCGCGGCCGGCGCGACAGATGCACTGTCGTACAACATGGACGTTGTCGCACTCCTCGCCGCCATCTCTCCTGCACAGCCGGGAGGCGCGGCTCACCGTCCCCAATTCGGCCAACTGCCGTCGTCGATGCCGATCCAGAGCACGAGGCTTGCGGGCATGCACGAACGAGTCCTCGCCGTCCCCCTCATCCACACGAGCTGTTTCCCCTCCGCCGAGCGCCGTGCGCTCCAACGTCGCGCACAGCGCGGCGACCTGCGAAGGATCCGCCCCGGTGTCCTCGTCGACCCAGGAACGGTCGTCGGTCTCCTGCCGGAGGAACACCACCTGCTGCTGGTCCGCGCCACTGCACACCGCATCCGTCCGCCGACACTGTTGGCGCACCGCAGCGCCGTCCTCGCCCACGGACTCCCCCTCGTCGGCGCCCTGCCGGATCGAGTGGAACTCCGCGACCCGCGGCGTTCTCGCGTGGAGACGACGACGTACCAGCGAGTCCGGCCAACCGTCGCGCGTGCGCCCCGCGGCCGATGGGAGGGGACGCCGCCATACACCCCCTCCAAGTTCGGAGGGCTCACGGTCGAACCGCTCGTCGACGTCCTGGTGGACATGGCCGTGACCGAACCGCTCGGCGCAGTGCTCCCGGCCGTCGACGCGGCGTTGCACGATCGCCGTGTGCTCCCGGAGATGCTGGCGGAGGCGGCCGACACGGTCACCGTTGCACGTGACAAGGCGGCGGCGGCGCTCGGGATGGGGTCGGCGCTGTCCGACTCCCCGGCGGAGTCGGTGTGCCGGGTGCGCTTCCGACTGCTCGGGACGCCGGAGCCCGTCCAGCAGCACGTCTTCAGCCGTGCGCGAGACCGGACGGCAGTCGTCGACTTCTGGTTCCCGGACCAGGGCGTCGTCGTCGAGGTCGACGGGCGGGCGAAGTACGGCGACGGTGCGGACGCCGCCGCCGCACACTGGCATGAGAAGCAGCGCGAGGACTTCATCCGGTCGTTCCCCGAGGTCCGCACGGTCGTCCGGGTCGTCTGGGCCGACCTGATGGAACCCGAGCGCTTGCGCGCAAAGCTCCTCCGAGCGGGTGTGCCGTGCCGGTGACGGCGACCTGCACGACCACCGAGCCGGCGCGCGCGGCATGCTGCGAGTGCGGAGCTCCCACCGCGTCGGCGTACGTTCTGCGTCATGGCCCGACAGCACAACGACGGGGCGATCGTGCCGATGCCGCCCGCCCCGGTCCAGTCCGACACCCGCGACGACCGCACCCCCACACCCGAGAATCCCACGGGGTGGACCAAGATGCTCGACCGCGTCATCGCCGTGCAGCGTCCCGTGGTGGTCGCGCACGTGAACGCCGTGCGGCGTCGCCACCCGGATGCGAGCCCCGCCGAGGTCATCCAGATCCTCGAGCGGCAGTACCTCACGGCGGTGACCACGGGGGGCGCTGCCGTGGGAGCGAGTGCGGTGATCCCCGGGGTCGGCATGGCAGCGGCGCTCGGCCTCAGCGGTGCCGAGACGGTCGGCTTCCTCGAGGCCACGGCACTCTTCGCGCAGTCGGTGACCGAGGTGCACGGCATCGCCCTCGAGGACCCGGAACGCTCGCGCACCCTCGTGATGGCCCTCATCCTCGGCGCTCCGGGGACGCAACTCGTCAAGCAGCTCGCCGGTCAGGCCACCGGGGGCCAGGCACGCTCGGCGTTCTGGGGCGAGATGGTGACCGCCTCCCTGCCGAAGCAGGTGGTGAGCGGCATCGGTGGCAAGGTCCGCGACCAGTTCATCAAGCGCTTCGCAGCGCGGCAGGGCGCCTCGGTCCTCGGCCGTGCGCTGCCGTTCGGCATCGGCGCGGCCGTCGGCGGCCTGGGCAACCACGCACTCGGCAAGAAGGTCGTCCAGGCGTCCCGCGAGGGCTTCGGACTGCCACCGCGGCACTTCCCCGTCGTCCTCGAGACGAAGCCGACGAAGCTGACGAAGGAGCGCGGCCGTGGGGCGAAGGACCGAGCGGCCGGCGACGGACGAACGGACGAGAAGGAACGTCGAGCGCTGCCGTGGCGCCGGAAGGAGCGAGACGACGAGGACCTCTGGGCGGACACGCCGCACCGTGACCCCCAGCACGACCGCGAGGTACCCGACGGGCGCGGCTGACGTCGCACGGCTGACGGCGCGCGGCTGACGGACGGGAGGCGCGGTGCCAGCGTGCACCGCGCCTCCCGTCCGTGCGCGGTCCGCGTCCGTCGACGGTCAGCGCCGTCGACAGGCTCCGTCAACAACTGCCGATGCCCGACGTCCGGCGACCGTCGACTGATGACGCCCGTCGACGGGCCGCCTCCGTCAGCGCGTCACCGGGTCACGACCGCCGCTTCGGCGTCCGCACCACCTGCCCGGCGTGCGCGAAGCCCCCGCCGAAGCCGAACAGCAGCGCCAGGGTGTCCTCCGGCAGCTCCCCGCGGTGCCACGCCTTCGACAGCCCGAGCGGCACGCTCGCGGCCGAGGTGTTCCCCGACTCGACCACGTCGCGCACGACGTACTTGTCCCCGCCGCCGAGCGCCTCGGCCAGCGGCTCGATGATGCGGAGGTTCGCCTGATGGAAGGCGAGGACGCCGATGTCGTCGAGCGTCACTCCGGCTGCGTCGACGACCGCGCGGGCGTGTCCCTCGGCCTCCGTGATCGCCCAGCGGTAGATCGACCGACCCTGCTGCGTGAAGTACTCGGGGTCGCGCGTGACCAGCACGGCCTCGTTGAGGTGCGGCACGCTCCCCCATGACACGGGTCCGATCTCCGCGGTGTCGGCAGCACCGATCACCACGGCTCCGGCACCGTCGCCGACGAGCACGCATGTCGAGCGGTCCGTCCAGTCGGCGATGCTGGACAGGGTCTCGGAGCCGATCACGAGGGCGGTGTCCGAGGCGCCGACGCGGATCGACTGGTCGGCGAGGGCCATCGCGTACTCGAAGCCGCTGCACGCCGTGTTGATGTCGATGGGTGCCGGACCGTTCGCCATCCCGAGCGCCGCGGCGACCCGTCCGGCCGTGTACGGCGACCGCTCGCGGTGCGTGGTCGAGGCGACGATCACGAGCCCGATGTCGGAGGGCTCGAGACCGGCGTCGGCGACGGCCATCCGACCGGCCTCGATCGCCATCGACACGACGCTGTCGTCAGGGCCCGCGATCCGGCGGGTCCTGATGCCGGTGCGGGTGGTGATCCACTCGTCGTTCGTGTCGACCATCGTCGACAGTTCGTCGTTGGTGAGGACCCGGTCGGGTTGGTGGTGGCCGAAGCCGAGGATCCGGCTGCCACGGAGTGCTGGCGTGTTCACCCGCGGCACGCTACTCCCCTCGGTCCACGGCGCATGCCGGGCGGAGCATGCTCGAACGAGTCGACAGCCGGTCCGGACGCCGCGCAACCGCTGCCGTCGCCGGCGCGGTCACCCCCACGCGACCGTCGCCGGTCCGGTCACCGCCGCGCCGCTGCCGTCGCCCGGTCGTTCGCCCGCTTGATCGCCTGGACGAGTTCGTCCTTGTCCATCGTCGAGCGGCCGCTGACGTCGAGGCGCTTCGCGACCTCCATCAGGTGCGCCTTCGAGGCGTTCGCGTCGACGCCGCCCTGGGTCTCCCCGGAGCCGCGCGTGCCCTCCGCGCCGGAGTCCGACGGACCGGAGGAGTCCTTCTCCTCCCAGTGGTCGCCGACCTTCTCGTACTCGTGCTTGACGGCGGCGTAGGCGGTGCGGTGTGCGCGCTCTCCCGGACCGTACGTCTCGTTCGCCGAGTCGAGCGTCTCGGCGAAGATGTCCTGCGCGTGCTCCGGCGACCGCTGCAGGGTGCTGGGGATCTCGTCCTTCGCGGGCATGGTGCGTCCTTCCGTGTGGGGTCCATCGGCCGCGCTCCGTGGAGGACGGCTCGTCCCGTTCTACGCCGGGCGCATGACCGGCACCCGCAGGGCCTGGTTCGCACACCCGCACCCGCGTAGACCGGAGGCATGGACTACACACACCTCGGACGGACAGGGCTGTCGGTGTCACGAGCGGTGCTCGGCACGATGAACTTCGGACCGGAGACCAGCGAGGACGACTCGCACGCGATCATGGACCGGGCGCACGAGCTCGGCGTGAACTTCTTCGACACCGCCAACGGCTACGGCGGCTCGGTGGGCAAGGGTGCCACCGAGGAGATCATCGGCCGCTGGTTCGCGAAGGGCGGCGGTCGACGCGAGAAGACCGTCCTCGCGACGAAGGTCTACGGCGAGATGACCGACTGGCCGAACGGCGGCAAGCTGAGCGCGCTGAACATCCGGCAGTCGCTCGACGCGAGCCTCCGTCGGCTGCAGACCGACCACGTCGACCTGTACCAGTTCCACCACGTCGACCGGGCGACCCCGTGGGACGAGATCTGGCAGGCGATCGACGTCGCCGTGCAGCAGGGCAAGGTGCTCTACGTCGGATCGTCGAACTTCGCCGGGTGGCACATCGCGCAGGCGCAGGAGGCAGCCGTACGCCGGGGCAGCCTCGGCCTGGTGAGCGAGCAGTCGATCTACAACCTCGTCGTGCGCGACGTCGAGCGCGAGGTCCTGCCCGCCGCCCGTGAGTACGGCCTCGGGGTCATCCCGTGGTCGCCGTTGCAGGGCGGACTGCTCGGCGGGGTCATCGAGAAGACCGAGAACGGCTCCCGGCGCCTGTCCGGCCGCAGCGCGGAGTACGTCGAGGGACACCGCGACCAGCTCACCGCGTACGAGTCGCTCGCGAAGGAGCTCGGTCACACCCCGGGCGAGCTGGCCCTGGCGTGGCTGCTGCACCAGCCCGGTGTGACGGCGCCGATCACCGGCCCGCGCACGATGGAGCAGTGGGAGTCCGCGGTGCGCGCCGTCGACATCCGACTCGACCAGCGCGCCCTCGACCGGCTCGACGAGATCTTCCCGGGCCACGACACCTCGCCGGAGGACTACGCCTGGTGACCTGACAGCACGGCGCACCAGGCGCCGTGGTCGCGACCACCGGACGGGAGGCGCGGTGCGGGTCCGCCCCGCACCGCGCCTCCCGTGCGTGGCAGGCGCCACGCGCCGTGGTCGCGACCACTGTGACCGGCACCGCACAGGACGACGGGCCCCGCGCCTGCTGTGTGCGCGGGGCCCGTCGTCATGCGGGTGGTGCGGTGTCTAGCGGACCGCGACCGGGGTCTCGTCGCGCTCCTCGTAGAGCACGTAGCCCTCTTCACCGTGGACCGCGGTGTCGATGCCGGCGACCTCGTCCTCGGTCTTCACGCGGAAGCCGATCGTCTTCTCGATGGCGAAGCCGATCACGAAGGCCAGGACGAACGAGTAGACCAGGACGGCTGCGGCTGCGACGGCCTGCTTGCCGAGCTGCTCGAAGGAGCCCGAGTAGATGAGACCGGTGTCGTCGGCGAAGAAGCCGAGGTAGAGCGTGCCGAAGATGCCGCCGACGAGGTGGACGCCCACGACGTCGAGCGAGTCGTCGAAGCCGAGCTTGTACTTGAGGTCGATCGCGAAGCAGCAGACCACACCGGCGAGGAAGCCGAGCAGGATGCCCCAGCCCGGGGTGAGCGCGGCGCAGGCCGGGGTGATCGCGACGAGACCGGCGACGGCACCCGAGGCAGCACCGACGGAGGTGGCCTTGCCGTCCTTGAGCTTCTCGATGAGGAGCCACCCGAGGATCGCGGCGGCCGGAGCGGCGAGCGTGTTCACCCAGGCGAGGGCGGCGATGCCGTCGGCGGCGCCCTCCGAGCCGGCGTTGAAGCCGAACCAGCCGAACCAGAGGATGGCTGCACCGAGGAGCACGAAGGGCGGGTTGTGCGGCTTGTGCGCGCCCTTGGCGAAGCCGACGCGCTTGCCGAGCACGAGCGCCAGGGCGAGACCTGCGGCGCCGGCGTTGATGTGCACCGCGGTGCCACCGGCGAAGTCGATGACGCCCCACGTGGCGAACATGCCCGAGGTGAGGTTGAAGACCCAGGAGGCGACCGGGAAGTAGACGACGGTGACCCAGACGCCGGCGAAGATCATCCACGCGCCGAACTTCGCGCGGTCGGCGATCGCGCCGGAGATCAGGGCGACGGTGATGATCGCGAAGGTGGCCTGGAAGCCGACGAACGCCATCGACGGGTACGCAGCGTTGATCGTCGAGGCCTTGGCCTCCTCGAACGCCTGGCCGAGGCCGATCTGGTTCCAGTCGATGCTGAAGAACCCGACGATGCCTGCGACGTTCGTGCCCTCGCCGTGGTTCGCGAAGGCGATCGCGTAGCCGTAGAGCACCCAGAGGACGCCGACCAGGGCGATCGCTCCGAAGGACATCATCATCATGCTGATGACGGACTTGGCCTTCACCAGGCCGCCGTAGAAGAAGGCCAGGCCGGGTGTCATGAACAACACCAGCGCCGCCATGATCAACACGAATGCCGTGTTGCCCTGATCAAGCATCTGTTCACCTCTCGCGATTGCAGTGCGGCTCTCGGGACCGCCCTCGGGTGCTGACGAGTCTGGCGAGGCGACGTTTCGCGAGGGAGCACGATGTGTTTCGCGGGTGTAACGCGTGGGGCTCCCGTGTGAACGGTGTGTTTCCGGACACCGGATGACGGGTCCGACACCGCTGACGGGACGCCGCGAGGGCCGGACGGACGCGCGCGTCGGACGGGAGGCCCGTGGCGGTGTCGCCACGGGCCTCCCGTCCGACGGTGGCTCAGTCGGCCGCGCGGGACAGCGCGACCACGCGCGACGCGGCCCGCAGGTACTTCTTGCGGTAGCCGCCGTCGAGCATCGCCTGCGGGTACACCTGGTCGAGCGGCGTACCGGACGCGACGATGCGCACCTGCGCGTCGTAGAGGCGGTCGACGAGCGCCACCCAGCGCAGTGCGTCGGTCTGGTCGGTGAACGCCTGCACGTCGGTGAGCCCGACGGCGTCGAGCCCGTCCACCAGCGCGACGTACTTCGACGGGTGCACGGTCGCCAGGTGGTCCACGACCGCCCGGAAGTCGTCGAGCGTCGTCGCACCACCGGGCAGTGCACCGACGACGTCCCCGACCACCCGCGCCGACTCGTCCACGGCCCGACGGCGGTAGTCGAGCCCGTCGATCCGCATCGTCTCGAACCGGTCGGACATCGCCTGGATCTCGCGCAGGAAGTCCTGCGCGGCGAACCGGCCCTCGCCAAGCGCACCGGGCGGGGTGTTCGACGTCGCCGCGAAACGCGTGCCCGACTCGGACAGCTCCTTGATGAGTCGGGTCATCACCATCGTGTCGCCCGGGTCGTCGAGCTCGAACTCGTCGATGCACACCAGGGACGTCCCACGGAGCAGGTCGACCGTGCCCTGGAACCCGAGCGCGCCGACGAGCGCGGTGTACTCGATGAACGTACCGAACGTCTTCCGCGACGGCTCCGCGTGGTAGGCCGCGGCGAGCAGGTGCGTCTTGCCGACACCGAACCCGCCGTCGAGGTACACGCCGGAGCGCGCCGGCTGGACCGGCTCGCGGCGGCGGCCGAACAGTCCGCGCCGCGCTGGCTCCGGCCGCGTCGCGACGAAGGCCTCGACCGCGTCGCGCACCGCCGCCTGCGACGGGTACTCGGGGTCCGGCCGGTAGCTGGCGAACGACGCGTCGGCGAACTGCGGCGGCGGGACGAGCGCGGCGGCCATCTGCTGCGGCGTCACCTGCGGATCACGGTCGACGAGGTGTGCAGGCAAGTGTGGCCCCTCCGGGAAGCATGTCGTGCGGTGTCACGTTGCAGGTGGCGGTCGGTACGTCCGCGTACCGTTGCCCGCGGGCACCGAGGACCGATCCTATGCCTCGCCCGCCCCGCTCGTCCCGCAGCCTGGAGGTACCCCCGATGACCGCACCGGTCGACCCGTCCGAGAAGTTCGCCGCCTACGCCCACCCCGAGCGCCTGGTGTCGACCGAGTGGCTCCAGGAGCAGCTCGACGCCGGTGCCGGGTCCCCCGACCTCGTGGTCGTCGAGTCCGACGAGGACGTCCTGCTCTACGAGACGGGCCACGTCCCCGGCGCGGTGAAGATCGACTGGCACACCGACCTCAACGACCCCGTCCAGCGCGACTACATCGACGGCGAGGCCTTCGCCCGGCTCGTCGGCGGCAAGGGCATCGGCCGCGACACCACCGTCGTCATCTACGGCGACAAGAACAACTGGTGGGCCGCGTACGCCCTCTGGGTGTTCACGCTGTTCGGCCACGAGGACGTCCGGCTGCTCGACGGTGGCCGGGCGAAGTGGATCGCCGAGGACCGCGCGGTCACGACCGACCGCACCGAGGTCACACCGGTCGAGTACCCCGTCGTGGAGCGCCGCGACGAGCAGGTCCGCGCCTTCAAGGAGGACGTGCTCAAGCACCTCGGCAAGCCACTCATCGACGTGCGCAGCGCCCCCGAGTACTCCGGCGAGCGCACCACGGCCCCGGACTACCCGGAGGAAGGCGCCCTGCGCGCCGGACACGTCCCGACCGCCGTGAACATCCCCTGGGCCACCGCGGCCGCTCCCGACGGCACGTTCAAGAGCCGGCAGGAACTGGACGCCGTCTACCGCGACGGTGCCGGCATCGGGGATGCCGACGAGGTCATCGCCTACTGTCGCATCGGCGAGCGCTCGAGCCACACCTGGTTCGTGCTGCAGCACCTGCTCGGCTACGACAACGTCCGCAACTACGACGGTTCGTGGACCGAGTGGGGCAGCGCCGTGCGCGTCCCGATCGCCACGGGCACCGAGCCGGGTACCGTTCCCACCCGATGAGCACCGAACTCCCCCGTCCCCTCGCCGAGATCCGCGACGACTTCCTCGAACTCTCGCAGCAGGACCGCCTCCAGCTGCTCCTCGAGTTCTCCGACGAGCTGCCTGCGCTGCCCGAGCGGCTGCAGGGGCACGAGGACGAGCTCGAGCGCGTCGAGGAGTGCCAGTCCCCCGTCTTCATCACCGTCACGGTGGGTGCGGAGGGCGATGCGCCGGACGTGGTCCGGATGCACGCGACGGCGCCGCGCGAGGCACCGACCACCCGTGGCTTCGCGTCGATCCTGGCGCAGGGGCTGTCCGGGTTGTCCGTACCCGAGGTCCTGGCGGTCCCGGTGGACTACCCGCTGACGCTCGGACTCACCGAGGCGGTCAGCCCGCTGCGGATCCGGGGCATGGTCGGCATGCTCGGTCGGGTGCAGCGGCAGGTGCAGGCGGCCGCTGCGGACTGATGGCGGTCTCCTGACGGACGGGAGGCGCGGTGCCGGCCGGCACCGCGCCTCCCGTTCGTCACTCTGTCCGTACGCGATATTTCCCCTCCTGGTCATCCGCCCTCCTGCCGTGCCAAGATCGAGGAGTCATCGGGGGGAGACATCATGGCGAAGGTCCACGGCAACGATCCGACTGGGTACTCGTACGGTGACGCCGACGCACTGAAGACCGCGGCGCGCAACCTGGCGTCCGCGATCAACGGACAGACTGCGACGCGTGCCGCTGCGGTGACGAGCGCGGGACGCGAGTTCCGCGGGTACTTCTCGCAGGTGTTCGCCGACAACGCCGGCATCGCCTCCCGCAGCGCGAGCAAGCTCTCGGACGCGCTGTCGTCCCTGGTCGGCTTCGTCGACGAGCTGCGCGAGGCGGCGAAGCAGGAGGACCGACGACGGGCCGACGCCAAGGCGTGGGAGGCTCGGAAGCGCGAGCGCGAGGAGAACTTCTTCGTCGGTGCCGCGCACGAGGTGTCGACGTGGTTCGGCGCCGAGGACGACCCGAAGCCCCCGGAACCCGAGCCGGAGCCCCAGCTCCAGGCCGATGCGGTCTCGGTCCGCAGTCGCACGATCCCGGCGGGCGGTGGCGGCAGCGGGGGCACGTCGTCGGCGGTGCCGGCCGATCTCCGATCGTTCGCCTCGAGCACCCGTGGTGCCGACGACTCCCTGTCCGGCGCGGTGTCGTCGTTCCGCAACGCCCTGGCCGACTACGAGTCGGGGTGCAACACGTGCTGGGGCACGCTGCACGCACAGTCCCTCGTGACGGCGGTGCAGGACTGGCTCACGGACAACGGACACGACGCCTCGTGGGCGTCTCGGCGGTCCGACCAACAAGGGCAATCCTGATGGGTTGCTCGAGAACAAACGACACCAGATGCGCGAGGCGCGCTACCAAGCAGCAGGAGGGGATCCGTATTGAGTGCTTCGAAGGACGTCCTGGAGGTCAGGGTCAGCGACGTCTTCAGTGTGAAGATTGACGACGATCGCGCCTATGTCGGTCAAGTTCTGCATGTCGGCGAGGGTGCGGTCTTCGTCGTTGTCTTCGACCACCTCGTTCGGCATCCGGTCGCGATCCCCGATGCGCTCGCCGCGCTGATGCACCCGCCGATCGTGGCCAGTTGGACCCACGACGCGCGATTCCGGCCGGGAATGTGGGAAGTGGTCACCCAGGCGCAGACCGACAATCGGCGGTATCTGCCCGCTTCCACCTGGGGGCTGCCAGAAACCGGGGGCGTCCGACTTACGAGCTTCGATGAGACGAGGACCCGCGCGGCGACCGCCGAAGAAGCCGCTACCATCCCTCCGAGAACGACGCGATCGCCCATGCTCATCGAGAAGTTCCTGATGATGGCTGCCGGTGTGGCACCCAGAAATCCCGCTCTCGAGAAGGTGCGCTGGGTGCCGATGCCATCATCGTCGGAACTCTTCCCGGACTGAGTTCGGCTTGTACCGGGGCCAGCGTCAACGTCTCGCGATCGCCTCGCCAATGGTACTGGAGAGGGCTTTCGAGGCTCACCACAGCATCGGTCGCTTGATGTTGAACAATGCGAGGAGCGTCTCCGACGTGTCCATCGGCGAAGTGTTCACGATTCCCGTCGACGACCAGCGCCGCTCGGCCGGCCAGGTCGTAAGCGAGTACATATCTGCTCTCTACGTCATCATCCTCGACCGAATCTTCGGAGCTGACGAGGACCCGTCGCTCAGACTCGACGATCTGACGGGGTCGGAACCGCTGTTTTCCCGGCTGATCTTCGACTCCCGATTTCGACCAGGAATGTGGGAGATGATCGGACACGCTGCCGCCGACTCTGAGCGGTATCTGCCTGCCTTCACCTACGGGGCTGCCGAACTCGATGGCGTCAAGATCACGAATTCAGCGGCTCCGAGGTTCGGCATGCGACAGAATCCGAGTCGAAGGAGATTCCCCGTCGCGCGATCGACTCGCCGCTGATCTTGGAGAAAGCCATCCAGGCACATCACGGCATCCGTCGCTGGCTTCCGGCTTTCGAAGAAGTTCGGCACCGACCGGGGATAGCGTCGGCGAAGCTGTTCGATTGATCGTGCATCTCGGCATCAGACCGGAGTTCTGACATGCAAGAAGTGTTCTTCCTCTCGTCCATGGACAGCCTGCGGTTCTCGTCCGTCTTCCGGTGCGAGGTCGAACGACCGGTCGAGCTCCCGAACGGTCGTCATGCGCTGATGGTCAGCTGCGATCCACCCGTCCACGGTCAGGAGCTCGGTCACCCGCTCGGCATCAGCGAGTTGTTGCTGTGGAGTCGGTTCGAGGACGAAGACCTCTGGACGTTCCCCGCCTTCCCGCACTTCGTGCAGATCTGTCTGCCTGACGTCGACCAGCCTGCCCATGACATGCCTGCGAGCATCGCCTGGGGTGAGATCTACAAGACTGAGGCGGACGCGCGGATGCACGAGCTGGCCGCTCAACCTTCTGAGCGAGCACGCACGAATCCGGACCGCCCGCGGAAGAGCGAACGATGAGCGAACTGGCCATCGAGGACGTCCCCCTGCTCCTCGTCGGAGAGACGATCGACGCCATCTGGGTCGACTACTCGCTCCGACTCCTGCTCTCGAACGGCGCCACCGTCATCCTCGAGTGTCCGTTCTCCCTCGGTGGGTCACCGGACACCGCAACGATGATCGATCCGGAGGGCGACAAGTCGGGGCTGGTGCCGGCTCTCCGCCTGCACACGCTCGTGGTCACCGAGGCGCACGCCACGGGCTCGACGCTGTCGATGACGTTCTCCGACGGCTCGCGTCTGACCGCCGGACCGCACCCCGAGTTCGAGTCGTGGCACTACATCGGACCGGAGACGCCCCCGACCAGGATCATCATCATGCCGGGCGGGGGCCCTGCCATCTGGCTTCACCACCCAGAGACCGAAAGCGGCCTTCTGTCCTTCCGGACACGGCCGTCGGACGAACACCTGCTCCCCGCGTTCCACGACGTCTTCACATCGCTGACCGTCCCACCGCTCCGGTGGCTCGTCACCGATCTCGACATCGTCGTGCGCTCGGGATCGACGGTGAACGTGCACGAGTGGGACCGTCGTCTCAGAGCAGCACCGCCACCTGGCCTGTGGTTCTCACACGACGAGATGCTGACGCTCGTCCGTGACAACGACCAGCTGATCGACGGCGAGTTCTTCGGCGTCCCGTTCGGCGCCGCGGCTGACCCGGCCCGGGCGGTCCTCCGCATCGACTTCTTCCACAGCGGCGAGGCCTCCGTGGTCCTGGATCCCTCGGTCATCGGCGTCTCGGAAGCGTTCGAGCGGCTGTTCGGTCCGGAGGTCGCGGTACCCTCGATCGGCACTCGAGACGCTGACCTCGCCGCGTACCGCGTCCAGTCGCTCCTGCTCGCGTTCCTCGACACGCTCCCCGCGCCGGGAGCGGCGGAACTCCGACAGCAGGCCGAGGCGGTGCGAGCCGTCCAGGAGACAGCTCCGAGGATCTGGGACGTCGTGCTCGCGGAGACACCCCGAGCCGACTTGCCCGACGGTCGTCTGCCGGGATCGCTGGCCTACCGCACGGACGAGGCACCGCTCGCGGGTGAAGTCCTCGTGTGGATGCTCGACGGCCGGATCGACTCCTTCGAGCTCCCGTGGTTCACGACGGAGATGCCGGCCGAACTCCCCCGGCCGGACCAGCTCATCCGCGCCGCGGACGAGGGCGACGGAGGTCACGGTGTCCGGTAGTCGGCACGGCCACAGCCGACACGCTCCGGCTGCTCCCCGCATCCTCGTGGAGGCATGACGTGACGACCTCCGGCACGAGCGTGCCACTGCTCCGCCTGACCCTCCCCAGACGCCTCGACGTCCCACCCGAGCCCACGAGATCCTGGACGCCGTGCCGGACGACGCGGACGTGCTCGGGTACGACGCCCCTGCCGCCGCGATCGCCCGCGCACTCCGCCGGAGCAGACGAGCGGGGACGCCCCGCGACGATGCCCTCGTGACGCCCCTCGACGAGCTCGGGCACGACCCGGTGCTGGTCCGGTAGGTCGACCTCGGCGACGAGGTCCTCACGGTCCTGCTCCGGGCGTCGGACGGCGCGTTCCTGTCCGCTACGGTCACTGACCGTACCGCCGGGGTCGAGACCATCAGCGCCGCTGAACTCGCGACGCTGCTCGCCGCGACCGCGGCACCCGGCGCTGACCGGGCCCTCGAACTCGTCCGACTCCTCGCGCCCGACGACCGCATCAGACTCTTCGAGCAGGGCGCTCGAACGACCGCGGAGACGTTCGCGACCAAGTACGGTCTGCCCGCCGAGGGGGGGGTTCACGGTCCTCGACCTCGAGTCCTTCGTCGCCGCAGTGGCACGCTTCGACGCTGACGACCTCCCCTTCTGCGCTCTCGACGCTCCCGGAGTGGTCGCGACCGTCGCGTTCACACCGGACCGCGCCGCGGTCCTCGCGACGACGATCGCGCGACGTCTGCCGCACGACCAGGACGACGACCGACCCTGACCCAGGACGGCCGGGAGGCACGGTGCCAGCTGGCACCGTGCCTCCCGTCCGACGATCGTTCGCGTCTACCGCGCGCTCGTCGCGTCCGTCGGTTGCACCACCTCGGTGAGCCACGCGAGGATCCGTGCGTCGAACCAGTCGGCGTCGTGGTTCCAGAGCTTCGTGTGCCGCGCGGTCGTCTGCACCTCGAGCCGGACGATGTCCGGCCGGACCCGCGCCAGTTCGTGCGACGCCGATGACGGCACGAACCCGTCGTCGTCGCTGTGCAGGATGAGGATCGGCACGTCGAGCTCGTCAGCTCGGGCGACCATGTCGAGTTCCCGGAGGTCCACCGGGTGGTGCAGCCCGGCGACGTGGTGCAGCACGGGCGTCCGGAGGATGCGCTGGGCGACCTTGCGCACCGGGCGCGGGAGCTTCAGGACACGGCTCTGCGACTCGAGCACCGCGTGCCAGTCGACGACCGGCGACTCGAGCACGATCCCGTCGACGAGCCCGGCGAACCGCGACCGCACGAGGGTCTGCAGGACGACCGCACCGCCCATCGACCATCCCATGAGCACGACGCTCCGGGCCTGCTGCGCGGTGAGCCAGCGGAGCACGCCGTCGACGTCCTCCCACTCGGTGCTGCCGAGGCCGTAGCGTCCGTCCTCGCTGCGCGGGGCGACGCCGTCGTTCCGCCACGAGGCGAGGACGACCGAGTAGCCGGCGGCGCGGAAGACCGGGACGGCGCGGATGGTCTCGGCGCGGGTGACCCCGCGACCGTGCACGAGCACGGCCCAGGGCGCGTCGGGGTCGTCGGCGCGGACGACCCACGCCGGCGCGGCGCCGTTCGGTGTCGGGATGTCGACGTCCTCGACGGGCACGTCGAGCTCGCCTGGCGTGAGGTAGAACCACCCGCCCCAGCGCCCGCGCCGAGCCGCGGTCGGGTCGCCGGCGTCGATCGCGATGATGCGACGCGTGACCGTGGTGTCGGTCGTGCCGAGCACCTCGCCGACGCGCAGGTGCCCGGTACCGCCGCCGAACCACAGGCTGTAGCGCCCCTGCAGCTCGGTGTCGGCGGTCCGTTCGAGCGTCACGGTCATCCGACCGGTGTCGACCGCGTGGATCGGGACACGCTCGACGCGCTTCCGGTCGGGCGTGACGACCGCCCGGGCGACGGCGGCGACGAAGCCGCCGATGACCGCGGTGGTGACCGCAGCGGCCGCGATGCCCGCGCCGAGCGCGACGACCCCGGCCGATCGTGCGGTCTCCTGGGCCACGTCCTCGGCGGGTCGCGCTGATCGGGACATGGTCCGGAGCCTAGTCTGCAAGCGTGTCCGAATCCCGAGAGCCCGAGGCCTTCGAACGCCTGCGCGCGTTCGTCGCACCGGGCCGGACCCGCACCGAGACGACCGTCACCGAGATCCCCTCGCCGTCACGCATCGCACCGCACTCGATCGCCCTCGCGGCGGACGTGTCGGGCGCCGTGCACGGCATCGACTCCGACCTCGGGACCGGCCGGTTCATCGCCCTGTACGACCCTGCAGAACCGGAGGGCTGGGGCGGCGCGTTCCGCGTCGTGACCTTCGCCCAGGCACCGCTCGAACCGGAGATCGGCGTCGACGAGTTCGTCGCCGACGTGACGTGGAGCTGGCTCGTCGACGCGCTCGCTGCCCACGGTGCGACGTACGACCGGGCGTCGGGCACGGCGACCAAGATCATCTCGCGCGGCTACGGCGACCTCGCGGCCCAGGGCGACGGCGCACAGCTCGAGCTCCGGGCCTCGTGGACGCCCCGCGACGAGGACCTGACCGCGCACGTCGAGGCCTGGGAGGAGATCGTCGCGATGCTCGCGGGGCTCCCTCCGGCGTCCGACGGCGTGACCCTGCTGGCCCCGAGGAGGACCACGAAGTGACCGACCCCGCCAGCCAGGCCCGCGACGCCGTGTCGGGCGCCTCGGCCGACCCCGCGTTCGAGGACGCGCACGCCACCGTGCGCGTGATCGAAGACCGCGACGAGTACCTGCAGGCGGTCGACGCGATCGCCGCCGGACACGGCCCGGTCGCGGTCGACGCGGAGCGTGCGAGCGGCTACCGGTACTCGCAGCGCGCCTACCTCATCCAGGTCTTCCGCCGCGGTGCGGGCGCCTTCCTGTTCGACCCGATCGCGATCGGTGACTTCGCGGAACTGCAGGCCGCGATCGTCGACGAGGAGTGGCTGTTCCACGCCGCCTCGCAGGACCTGCCCTGCCTGCAGGAGGTCGGCCTCGTCCCGACCCGCATCTTCGACACCGAGCTCGGTGCCCGCATCGCCGGGTTCCCCCGTGTCGGTCTCGGCGCGGTGGTCGAGCAGCTCCTCGGCATCACGCTCGCCAAGGCCCACTCCGCCGCCGACTGGTCGACGCGTCCGCTCCCCCAGGCCTGGCTCGTCTACGCCGCGCTCGACGTCGAGCTGCTCCCCGACCTGCGCGACGCCCTCGCCGCGGTGCTCGACGCCGCCGGCAAGTCGCGGATCGCCGCCGAGGAGTTCGCCGCCGTCCTGACCCGCGCCCCGAAGCCCCCGAAGGCCGAGCCGTGGCGTCGCCTGTCCGGCATGCACGCGCTCCGCGGCGCCCGGGCCCTCGCGATCGCCCGGTCGCTCTGGACCGCACGCGACGCCTACGCCCGCCAGGTCGACACCGCCCCGGGTCGCATCGTGCCCGACTCGGCCATCGTCGCCGCAGCGGCGGCGAACCCGACCTCGAAGGCCGAGCTGAGTGCCGTGAAGGCCTTCACCGGCCGAGCGAGCCGGTCGGAACTCGACCGCTGGTGGGCCGCCGTCGAGGAGGGGCGCACGACCGAGGACCTGCCGAAGCTCCGCGGCACCGGCGAGGCCACGCTCCCGCCGCCCCGCGCGTGGGCGGACCGCAACCCCGAGGCCGACCGCCGCTACAAGGCCGCTCGCGCCGCCGTCGTCGCGCGTGCCGAGGAGCTCGACGTCCCCGTCGAGAACCTGCTCACCCCGGAGACCCTCCGGGTGGTGTCCTGGGAACCGCCGACACCGATCGCGACCGAGACCGTCGGAGCCGCCCTTGCCGGGCACGACGCCCGCCCGTGGCAGGTCGAGGAGACGGCGTCGATCATCGCGCACGCCTTTGTCGACGCCGCACAGCAGCCTGCTGCCGAGAGCAACACCGGCTCGTAGGAACACCCCAACCGGCATGCGCTCGCCCAGGCGGCGGGCATAGCGTCGGTACCGTCGCCGGGCTCGGCCCGGCCGGTCGGGGCGGAACGTGCCCCGACTCGATCGAAGAGGATCTGGAGGCCCGGATTGGCCAGAGCAGCAGACGTCGTGTTCGTGGACGGTGTGCGCACACCGTTCGGACGAGCCGGTGAGAAGGGGGTGTTCTGGAAGACCCGCGCCGACGACCTCGCGGTCCACGCGATGCGCGGTCTGCTCGACCGGAACAGCCAGCTCGACGGCGCGGCGGTCGACGACGTCGCCGTGGCCGCCACCACCCAGCAGGGCGACCAGGGCCTGACCCTCGGCCGCACGGTCGGCATGCTCGCCGGGCTGCCGAAGTCGGTCCCGGGCTACGCCATCGACCGCATGTGCGCCGGTGCCATGACGAGCGTCACCACGCTCGCCGGCGCGATCGCCTTCGGCGCCGCCGACGTCGCCATCGCCGGCGGCGTCGAGCACATGGGCCGCCACCCGATGGGCTTCGGCGCCGACGTGAACCCGCGCTTCGTCGCGGAGCGCATGGTCGCGACCGACGCGCTGGTCATGGGCAGCACCGCCGAGCGACTGCACGACCGCTTCCCCGCCATCACGAAGGACCGCACGGACGCCTTCGCGGTCCAGTCGCAGCAGCGCTACGCCGCCGCGTGGGCTACCGGCAAGCTGCAGCCCGACGTGGTCCCGGTCGAGGTGAACACCGGCGAGGGCTGGGACATCGTCACGGCGGACGAGCCGCCGCGTCCCGGCACCACCCTGGAGGCCCTGGCTGCGCTGCGCACACCGTTCCGGCCCCACGGACGGGTCACCGCCGGCAACGCGGCCGGTCTCAACGACGGCGCCACCATGAGCCTCCTCGCCTCCGAGGACGGCGCGAAGCAGCACGGCCTGCCGACGAAGATGCGCATGGTCTCGTTCGCCTTCGCGGGCGTCGAGCCCGAGGTGATGGGCGTCGGGCCCGTCCCCGCGACCGACAAGGCGCTCCGCAAGGCAGGGCTGACGATCGACGACATCGGGCTCTTCGAGATCAACGAGGCGTTCGCCGTCCAGGTGCTCGCCTTCCTCGACAACTACGGCATCGCCCAGGACTCCGCGAACGTCAACGCCTGGGGCGGCGCGATCGCCGTCGGGCACCCGCTCGCGTCGAGCGGCGTCCGGCTCATGAACCAGCTCGCGGCCCAGTTCGCCGAGCGGCCGGACGTCCGGTACGGCATCACGACGATGTGCATCGGCCTCGGCCAGGGCGGCACCGTCATCTGGGAGAACCCGAACTTCAGCAAGAGCGCGGCACGGAAGGCGGCCTGACGATGACCACCACCCCGATCGACCAGCTGACCGAGCTCAGCGCCGACGAGGTCGTCACCCACTCGTACGTCAAGCACGTGCCGCTGCCGTCCGGTGGCACGCTCGCCCTCGTCACGCTCGACAACGGCAAGGACTACAAGCGCCCGTCGACCCTCGGCCCGCGCACCATGCGCGAGCTGTCCGACGTGCTCGACACGCTGCGCGCAGCGGCCTCCGCCGGGAGCATCCAGGCGGTCGCGATCACCGGCAAGGAGTACTGCTTCGCCGCCGGCGCCGACCTGTCGCAGGCGGCAGCGCTCCCCTCGCGCGAGGTCGCCCACGAGCTCGGCGCCCTGGGACACGCGACGCTCCGCAAGCTCTCCGACCTCGGTGTGCCGTCGTTCGCCTTCGTGAACGGCATCGCGCTCGGTGGTGGGCTCGAGATCGCCCTGCACTGCACCTACCGCGTGTTCTCCTCGGCGGCGCAGGGCATCGGGCTGCCCGAGGTCTTCCTCGGCATCATCCCCGGCTGGGGTGGCGCCACGCTGCTCCCCCGCCTGATCGGTCCCGAGAAGGCGCTCCGCGTCATCGTGGAGAACCCGCTCAAGAACAACCGGCTCATGGACGGCAAGGCCGCCGTCGAGCTCGGCATCGGCGACGCGCTCATCCCCTCCGTGACCTTCCTGCCGTCCGCGGTCGCGTGGGCCGACGGGGTCGTCAGCGGCCGCACGAAGGTCAAGCGCGCGAACGAGCCCGGCATGCTCGAGAAGGCCGCCTGGGGCACGGTGGTCAAGGTGGCGCGACAGCAGGTGGCCTCGAAGATCGGAACCGTCCCGAAGTCGCCCTTCCGTGCGCTCGACCTCGTCGCCGCAGCGAAGTCGGGCTCGCTCGACGACCGGTTCGCCGACGAGGACGACGCCCTCGCCGACCTGCTCGCCGGTGACCAGTTCGCCGCGTCGATGTACGCGTTCGACCTCGTGCAGAAGCGCGCGAAGAAGCCCGTCGGCGCTCCCGAGGGCGTCGAGGCGAAGAAGATCACGAAGGTCGGCGTCCTCGGCGCCGGGCTGATGGCGTCGCAGTTCGCGCTGCTGTTCGCCCGCCGTCTCGGCGTCCCGGTCGTCATCACCGACGTCGACCAGGCCCGTGTGGACGCCGGGGTCGCGCGCATCGCCGGTGAGGTCGAGAAGCTCCGCGAGAAGGGCCGCATCTCCCCCGACGACGCGAACCGCATCACGGCGCTCGTCAGCGGGTCGGTGTCGTACGACGCGTTCGCCGACGCCGACTGGGTGATCGAGGCCGTCTTCGAGGAGATGTCGGTCAAGCAGGACGTCTTCCGGAAGATCGAGCAGGTCATCGCGCCCGACGCGATCCTGGCGACGAACACCTCGTCGTTGTCGGTGGACGAGATGGCGTCGGTGCTCGAGCACCCGGAGCGCCTCGTCGGCTTCCACTTCTTCAACCCGGTGGCCGTGATGCCGCTGCTCGAGGTGGTGCGGGCCGACGAGACCTCGGACGAAGCGCTCGTCACCGCACTCGCGGTCGCGAAGACCCTGAAGAAGACCGCGATCATCACCGCCGACCAGCCGGGCTTCGTCGTCAACCGCGTGCTCGCTCGGGTGCTCGGCGAGGCGATGCGCGGCGTCGAGGAGGGCACGCCCTTCGAGACCGTCGCCGAGGGTGCTGCGCCCCTCGGCCTGCCGATGTCGCCGTTCGAGCTGCTCGAGCTCGTCGGCCTGCCCGTCGGTGCGCACGTGCTCGACTCGCACCACGCGGCATGGCCGGAGCGCTTCTACCCCGGTGACGGCCTGAAGCGGATCGCGGAGCACGGCACGATCCTGACCCGCGACAAGAAGGGCACCGTCACCGGGTACGACCCCGCCGCCGTGAAGCTCGTCGCACCGTCGAAGAAGGACGCGAAGCCGATCGACGCGGCGACGATGCAGCAGCGGTTCGAGGACGCCCTGGCCGACGAGGTGCACCGCATGCTCGAGGACCACGTCGTCGAGCACGTCGAGGAGATCGACCTCGGTCTGATCCTCGGCGCGGGCTACCCGTTCCAGGCCGGTGGCATCAGCCCCTACCTCGACCGCTCCGGCGCCTCGGAGCGCGTCTTCGGCAGCACGTTCCACACCCCGGCGATCGTCGGCCCCGCCTCGCGCTAGCCGCCGGCTCGGCCACTCCGCACGACCGGAAGCACCTCGCGCCACGGGAACCCGTGGCGCGAGGTGCTTCCGGTCGTGCTGCGGCACGCCGAACCACGCGCCGGCAGGCCGGCACACCGAACCACGCGCCGGCACGCCGAACGGTGCCGCGACTCGCGCCGGTGCCGCGCCGACCGGCGCCGCACGAGCCTCAGTGGTCGGCCGACTCCCGCGTCCGCGCCGGCTTCGCCTGGGGCAGCTTCGTGCCGACCACCTGGTCGATGACGTCCCGCGCGATCGCCTGCGCCGTGAGCCCCACGTCCGACAGGATCTGCGACCGCGAGGCGTGGTCGATGAACTCGTCCGGCAGCCCGAGCTCGTTCACCCCGGTGTCGACCCCCGCGGCACGCAGGTCCTGCCGCAGCCGGGTCCCGACTCCACCGACGCGGACGCCGTCCTCGATCGTGATGACGAGCCGGTGGTCGCGCGAGAGGTCGATGAGCGAGGTCGGGATCGGCACGACCCACCGGGGGTCGACGACCGTGACGCCGATGCCCTGCGATTCGAGCAGCCCGGCGGCTTCGAGCGCGACCGGCACCATCGAGCCGACGGCGACGAACAGGACGTCGGGTTCCTGCCCCTCGGACGGGTCCCGCAGGACGTCCACGCCGTCGTGCAGCCGACGGATCGCCGGGACGTCCGGTCCGACGGATCCCTTCGACCAGCGCAGC
Source organism: Curtobacterium sp. BRD11 (assembly GCF_031844345.1). Classification (NCBI taxonomy): domain Bacteria; kingdom Bacillati; phylum Actinomycetota; class Actinomycetes; order Micrococcales; family Microbacteriaceae; genus Curtobacterium; species Curtobacterium sp. BRD11. The sequence continues at coordinate 388,696 of NZ_JAUZUZ010000001.1, read as the reverse complement.
ACCGTCGGGGCGTCGTCCACGGCGACGGCCTCGCGGAACTCCTCGCGCAGCGTCGCGGCATCGCGCGGTGCGGCGATGCGGATCCCGGGGACGACCTGCAGCAGCGCGAGGTCCCACATCCCGTGGTGCGACGGCCCGTCCGGCCCGGTGATGCCCGCGCGGTCGAGGACGAACGTCACGCCGGCACGATGGAGCGCCACGTCCATGAGCACCTGGTCGAACGCCCGGTTGAGGAAGGTCGCGTAGAGCGCCACGACGGGGTGCAGCCCGCCGTAGGCGAGCCCCGCCGCGGTCGTCACCGCGTGCTGCTCCGCGATGCCGACGTCGATCACCCGGTCGGGGTGCTGCTCCTGGAAGCGGTGGAGCCCGGTCGGTCGCAGCATGGCCGCGGTGATCGCGACGATCCGCTCGTCGGCCGCACCGACCGACGCCAGCTCCGAGGCGAACACCGACGTCCACGAGGGCCCGGACGACACGTCGAGCGATTCCCCCGTCTCGGGGTCGATGTGCCCGACGGCGTGGAACTGGTCCGCCTGGTCGCGGAGCGCCGGCTCGAAGCCGTGGCCCTTCTCCGTGATCGCGTGCACGATGGTCGGCGCGCCGTAGGCCTTCGCCTGCCGGAGCGCCGCCTCGACGGCCCGCTGGTCGTGACCGTTGACCGGCCCGATGTACTTGATGTCGAGGTTCGAGTAGAGCGCCTCGTTGTTGGTGAAACGCGCCAGGAACCCGTGGAGTCCGCCACGGACCCCCCGGTAGAACGCACGACCCGGCGCACCGAACCGCGAGGCGACGGCCTGCGACTTCTCGAACAGCGCCCGGTACTCACGGCGGGTGCGCACCGAGCTGAGGAAGCGCGCCATGCCCCCGATCGTCGGCGCGTAGGACCGACCGTTGTCGTTGACCACGATCACCAGGCGGCGGTCGTTGCTGTCCGAGATGTTGTTGAGCGCCTCCCACGTCATCCCGCCGGTGAGGGCGCCGTCACCGACGACGGCCACGACGGTGCGGTCGTCCTGCCCGGTCTGCCGGAAGGCGCGGGAGATCCCGTCGGCCCAGGACAGCGACGAGGACGCGTGCGAGGACTCGACGATGTCGTGCTCCGACTCGCTCCGCTGCGGGTAGCCGGCCAGCCCGCCGCGCTCGCGCAGCTTCGAGAAGTCCTGCCGCCCGGTGACGAGCTTGTGCACGTAGGACTGGTGCCCGGTGTCGAAGACGAACGGGTCGTGCGGCGAGTCGAACACGCGGTGCATCGCGAGCGTCAGCTCGACGACCCCGAGGTTCGGTCCGAGGTGCCCGCCGGTCTTCGCGACCTCGGCGACGAGGAACCGTCGGATCTCGGCGGCGAGCTCCGTCATCTGTGCGTCGGACAGACGCCTGAGGTCGCGCGGCGACGTGATGCTGCTCAGCAGGCTCACGGGCGCTCCTTTCGTGGGGCAGGTCCCCACACTATCCGCGCGACCGGGACACGGACGGGAGGCGCGTGGCGGCCCCGCCACGCGCCTCCCGTCCGTCCGGTCGCACTCCGCAGAACGCAACGAAGGCGGTCCCGCACAGCGCTGTGACGCTGCGCGGAACCGCCTCGGTTGCGTTTCGTGGAAGGGATCAGACGAGCGAACGGAGCACGTACTGCAGGATGCCGCCGTTGCGGTAGTAGTCCGCCTCACCGGGGGTGTCGATGCGGACGACCGCGTCGAACTCGACCGTCTGCTTGCCGGCCGGCGAGTGCTCGCTCGGCTCCGCGGTGACGTGCACGGTCTTCGGCGTGCGGCCCTCGTTCAACTCGGTGAGCCCCGAGATCGAGACGACCTCGGTGCCGTCGAGACCGAGCGACTCGACCGTCTCACCCGCCGGGAACTGCAGCGGGACGACACCCATGCCGATGAGGTTCGAGCGGTGGATGCGCTCGAAGCTCTCGGTGATGACCGCCTTGACGCCGAGCAGGTTCGTGCCCTTCGCCGCCCAGTCGCGCGACGAACCGGAACCGTACTCCTTGCCACCGAAGATGACGAGCGGGATGCCCTGCTCCTGGTAGTGCTGCGAGGCGTCGTAGATGAACGACTGCTCGCCGTCGGGCGTCGTGAAGTCGCGGGTGTAGCCGCCCTCGACGCCGTCCAGCAGCTGGTTCCGCAGGCGGATGTTCGCGAACGTGCCGCGGATCATCACCTCGTGGTTGCCGCGACGCGAGCCGTAGGAGTTGAAGTCCTTGCGGTCGACGCCGTGCTCGTCGAGGTACCGACCGGCCGGGCTGTCGGCCTTGATCGAACCGGCGGGCGAGATGTGGTCGGTCGTGACCGAGTCACCGAGCTTCGCGAGCACGCGGGCACCGGAGATGTCGGAGACCGCGTCGGGCTGCATCGTCATGCCCTCGAAGTACGGGGGCTTCCGGACGTAGGTCGACTCGGTGTCCCACTCGAACGTGTCGCCCGTCGGGGTCGGCAGGTTCTTCCAGCGGTCGTCGCCCTCGAACACGGAGCCGTACTCGTGGGTGAACATCTCGGTGTCGATCGACGTGTCGATCACGTCCTGCACCTCGGCCGCGTCGGGCCAGATGTCCTGCAGGTAGACGTCGTTGCCGTCCTGGTCGGTGCCGAGGGCGTCCTTGTCGAAGTCGAAGTGCATCGACCCGGCCAGGGCGTACGCGATGACCAGCGGCGGCGAGGCCAGGTAGTTCATCTTCACGTCGGGGTTGATCCGGCCCTCGAAGTTGCGGTTGCCCGAGAGCACCGCGGTGACGGCGAGGTCGTTGTCCTGCACGGCCTGCGAGATCTCCTCGGGCAGCGGGCCCGAGTTGCCGATGCAGGTGGTGCAGCCGTAGCCGACCGTGTAGAAGCCGAGGTCCTCGAGGTAGCTGGTGAGCCCGGCCTTCTCGTAGTAGTCGGTGACGACCTTCGAGCCCGGCGCGAGGGTGGTCTTCACCCACGGCTTGGCCTTGAGGCCCTTCTTCGCGGCGTTCCGCGCGAGGATGCCGGCGGCCATCATCACCGACGGGTTCGACGTGTTCGTGCAGGAGGTGATCGCGGCGATCGCGACGGCACCGTGGTCGATCGTGAACGTGTCGCCGTCGGCCACGGAGACCGACGTCGGCTTCGACACCGTGCCGGGCGCGCTCGAGGCGTGCACGGGGACCTCGGACGCGGGGGCGTCCTGCAGGTCGTCGACGGCGTGCTCGTCACCGGGCGCGGCGGCGACCGGGTCGGACGCCGGGAAGGTGTCCGCCACGGCCTTGTCCTCGTGCGTGTGGTCGATGCTCGCGTAGTTGGCGAGGTCGACCTCGAACTGGTCCTTGGCCTTCGACAGCTCGATGCGGTCCTGCGGGCGCTTCGGGCCGGAGATCGACGGGACGACCGTCGAGAGGTCGAGCTCCATGTACTCGGAGTACGCGGGCTCCACCGACGGGTCGTGCCACAGGCCCTGGGCCTTGGAGTACGCCTCGACCAGGGCGATCTGGTCCTCGGACCGGCCGGTCAGGCGCAGGTAGTCGAGCGTGACGGAGTCGACGGGGAAGATCGCGGCGGTGGAACCGAACTCCGGCGACATGTTGCCGATGGTCGCGCGGTTCGCGAGCGGGACCTCGGAGACACCCTCGCCGTAGAACTCGACGAACTTGCCCACGACGCCGTGCTTGCGGAGCTCCTGGGTGATGGTCAGCACCACGTCGGTCGCGGTGACGCCGGCGGGGATCGAACCGGACAGCTTGAAGCCGACGACCTTCGGGATGAGCATCGACACGGGCTGGCCGAGCATCGCGGCCTCGGCCTCGATGCCGCCGACGCCCCAGCCGAGCACGCCGAGGCCGTTCACCATGGTGGTGTGCGAGTCGGTGCCGACGAGGGTGTCCGGGTACGCGTAGAGCTCGCCGTCGAACTCGCGGGTGTACGTGACCTTCGCCAGGTACTCGATGTTGACCTGGTGCACGATGCCGGTGCCCGGCGGGACGACCTTGAAGTCCTCGAACGCGGTCTGGCCCCAGCGGAGGAACTGGTAGCGCTCCCCGTTGCGCTCGTACTCGAGGTCGGTGTTGCGCTGGAGGGCGTCCTCGCGGCCGAACAGGTCGGCGACGACGGAGTGGTCGATGACCATCTCGGCCGGCGAGAGCGGGTTGATCTTGTTCGGGTCGCCGCCGATCTGCGCCATCGCCTCGCGCATGGTGGCGAGGTCGACGATGCACGGGACGCCCGTGAAGTCCTGCATGACCACGCGGGCCGGCGAGAACTGGATCTCGGTGTCCGGCTCGGCCTCGGGTTTCCAGGAGCCGAGCGCGCGGATCTGCTCCTCGGTGACGTTCGCGCCGTCCTCGGTGCGGAGCAGGTTCTCGAGCAGCACCTTCAGGCTGTACGGGAGCTTCTCGTGCCCCGGCACCGTGTCGATCCGGTGGAACGCGTAGTCGACACCCCCAACCGAGAGCGTGTCCTTCGAGCCGAAGCTGTTGACTGCAGCCACTGTGCCGCCTCCCTACTGATCGGTGTGCCCTCATCATCGCGGGCGTCGGAACGTCCCACCAGCAAGGCAAACCTAATCCCGACGATGCTGGCGCGCCCCCGGGAAACTGTCTCGATGTCGAGACAACTCTACACCGCGGCGGTGTCCTCCCGACGCACGAACACCGTGCGGACGAGCAACCACGTGACCCACAGCACGGCCGCGTAGAGCGGGACGCCGAGCACCAGCTTCACCGCGGCGAGGAGCTCGACCTGCGCGGTCAGGTACAGCGGTACCTCGACGGCCAGCCGGAGCGCGAAGAGCCCGACCCAGATCCACGTCGCCACCGTGAGCACCCGGCGCTTGGTGGGGTCGGCACGCCAGTCGACGTGGGAGCCGTCCTCGTCCGGCGGGAGCAGGAAGCCGACCACGACGCCGATCAGCGGCCACCGGATCGCCAGGGTGACGAGCAGTCCGACGAGCCACACCGAGTTGATGACGATGCCGGGGATGAAGTTCGTCTCGGCCCGGCCGGTGACCAGCGCCAGGACCGCCGAGACGACCACGCCGGCGATGCCCGCGAAGGACATCACGAGCGACTGCCGCTGCGCCAGACGGACCACCACGAACACGAGCCCGACGAGCACCGGGATCACGACGCTCGGCACGAGCTCCTTCGTGATCGCGTAGACGACGAGGAACGCGAAGCCGGGCAGCACCGACTCGGCGAGCCCGCGCACGCCGCCGACCGCACCGAGCAGCGCACGGCCGGAGGGCGCCTCGCCCGGCGCGACCCGGGCGATGCCGGCGTTCTGCACCGCCGCGCGGAACTGCGCCGAGAACGACGGCACGGCGTCCTCGTCCACGGAGTCGTCACCAGCCGTCCGGGCCGGGGCCGTCCGTCCAGCCGGGACGGCCGGCCCCGGCCCGGTCGGACCCGCGCCCGCACCGGGCGTCGGCGGGCCCGCGACCGGGCCGGCCGGCACCGCGCCCGCGGCCGTCCCGTCGACCGGAGCCGCGCCCTGGTCGCTCGCGTCCGCGGGACGGGGGGTCTCGTCGTGGTCCGGCACCGTGCCTCCAGGCCGTGTCGTGGGTCGTTCGTCGCGGACGGTCGTCAGACGGCGGTCTGCGTCGACTTGGGCATGTGCAGCGGGATGAGGTCGCGCGGCGGCATCGGCGTCGTGCCACGCACGACGACCACGCTGCGGAAGAGCTCCTCGATCTCTGCGGCGTCGTCCGGCTGTTCCGCGGCCTTGCCGGCGATCACGCCGCGCAGGAACCAGCGGGGGCCGTCGACACCGACGAAGCGTGCGGCGCGTGCACCGTCGGTCGCGCCGGAGCCGTCGACGACGACCGGCACGAGAGCGCGGAGCTCGGGACCGAAGGGGCCGTCGACCTCGTCCACGCGGCCGCCCTGCCGCTCGATCTGGTCGGCGATCTGCGCGCGGATCTCGTGCCACAGCCCGGTGGACCGGGGCGCGGCGAAGGGCTGGACCTGGAGCGTGGACTCGTCGTAGTCGAGCCCGACCGCGACGACGCGCTGCGAACCCTCCTCGACCTCGAGGCGCAGGTGCAGGCCCTCACGCGGGAGGACCTTCACGCCGCCCAGGTCGACGTACGGGCGGACCAGGTTCGCCTCGGTCTCGTCGTGCGGGCCGTTGTCGGCACGGTCGGCCGGAGCCGACTTGTCGGTCGGTGCGACCGCGTCCACCTCGTCGAGGTCGGCGTCGGCATCGGTCGCGATGTCGACCTCCGGCGTCGTCCCCGCGATCACGGCGTCGTCGGCGACGGCGTCCGCCACCTCGACCTCGTCACGCTTGCGTCGACCGAACTTCATGCGCCCGTTCCTTCCTGGAAGTCGTCGGCGGCACCGTACAGTGCGCCGCTGCGGTGGTCACCGTAGCCCGAGGAGCCGAAGCCGCCCTCGCCGCGGACACTGTCCGGCAGCTCCTCGACGCGGGTGTAGGTGACCCGCGGCACCGGCATGACGACCACCTGCGCGATGCGGTCCCCCACGTGCACCTCGTACGGCTCGGACGCATCGGTGTTGAGCAGGGCGACCCTGACCTCGCCCCGGTAGCCGGAGTCGACGGTGCCGGGGGCGTTCACGATCGTGATGCCGTGCTTCGCCGCGAGGCCGCTCCGGGGCACCACGAAGGCGACGTGGCCGTCCGGCAGCGCGATCCGGAGCCCGGTGCCGACGAGACGGCGCTCCCCCGGCTGCAGCACGAAGGCCTCGGTCGAGACGAGGTCGGCTCCGGCATCACCGGGGTGGGCGTGGACGGGGGCGTTCTCCCCGGTCCAGAGCACGTCGACTGGTTCGGTCACGAGACGAGGGTAGTGCACGCGCGTGGTCGTTCCGTGACCGTTCCGTGACCTGCCCCGACTCGTGGTGGGATGGAGGGGTGACCGTGTACCGCGAACGACTCTGGGCCCCGCCCGCCCTCTACCTGGCGACGGCGCTCGTCATCCCCGCGAGCCTGCTCGTGTTCCTGCCGATCAGCGTCCTGGCGGGCGTCCTCGTGGCGATCGGCATGTACCTCGGCGTGGTCGTGCTGCTCTGGGCGCTCGCCCCGACGATCGAGGTCACCGACACCGAGTTCCGCGCCGGCCGTGCACACCTGCCGCGGACGCTCGTCGGCGAGGCCACCGCACACACCGGCGCCGAGGCCACGACCCAGCGCGGTCCTGCGCTCGACGCCCGCGCGTGGACGCTCTTCCGCGGGTACGTGCGCGGGGTCGTGCGCGTCGAGGTGACGGACCCGGCGGACCCGACGCCCTACTGGCTGGTCAGCGCGCGCAACCCGCAGGCCGTGGTGGACGCCCTGCGTTCCTGACGCTCCGGGCGCGCGGGCCGGGAGGCTCGCGCCGCCCCCGCCCCGCCCGTTCCTTCCCGCAACGGGTGCAGGAGGAAGCGGTTCCGGGCACACCTGGTCGTTCCGGAAGACCAGGTACGCCCGATCCCCCCAGGTACGCCCGATCCGACCAGGTACGCCCGCTTCCGCCAGGTGCGCCCGCCCCAGCCAGGCACGCCCGCGCCCGCCCTGCGCCGCAACGCGGAACGGCCCGCCACCCACGAAGGGTGACGGGCCGTCCCGGTGGAGCTGCGACTCAGAGCGCCGCGCACTCCGCGCACACGGGGCCGAGCTTCGACTCGTGGTCGAGCTGCGAACGGTGCTTCACGAGGAAGCACTCGACGCAGGTGAACTCGTCCACCTGCGGCGGCAGCACGACGACGTCGAGGTCGACGTCGCTGAGGTCCTGTCCAGCGAGCTCGAAGCTGCCGGGGTTGTCCGAATCATCGTCGACGACCCCCGACATCTTGTCGGGAACGCGCTCCTTGAGGGCCTCGATCGACTCCGAGTCAGAGGATTCGTCGGTCTTCCTGGGGGCGTCGTAATCGGTGGCCATGCCCATCCGTTTCTCGTGTCGAGAGGTCGTCGCCGGTGATCGGCGGCGACAGTTTGCACCACGACCCGCGAGAGCGCAAACCGAACGCCGTGCGGGATCGTCAGGCCGTGCAACCCACCGTGGTGGTCGGACATTCCCGGCGGCCGGGAGCGGACGAGGACGGTGCGCGGGGCCGGCAGCGGACGAGGACCGTCCCCGGGCGTGCGGGAGTCCGCGGCACGCCCGTGCGCCTCCGCGGCAACGGGGATGCACCGCTGCATACTCCTGGGGTACGAGCACGACCGTACGCAACGCTCGGGAGGCGCAACCATGCAAGACGTGAGAGTCATCGGAGTCGAGTCCGGGGCACTCCTGCTCGCGACCGACGGCGGCACCGAGTACCGGTTGCCGGTCACCGCGTCGCTGACGAGCCAGGTCCGCCAGGCCAACCCCGACGCCGGCCCCCAGAAGCGCGTGTCGCCGAAGGACGTGCAGGCCCGCATCCGTGGTGGCGCCGACGCGGCCGACGTCGCAGCGGCGCTCGACGTCGACGTCGAGTACGTCCGGCGGTTCGAGGGTCCGGTGCTCGCCGAGCGCTCCTTCGTCCTCGACGCCGCACGACGTGTCCCGGTCACCCCGACCGACGCCGAGGCGCCCGACACCTTCGGCGAGGCCATCGAGGCCAAGCTCGAGGCCGGTGACGCGACCGGCGTCGCGTGGGCGTCGTGGAAGAACGCCGAGCAGGGGTGGCAGGTCCGGGTCCGCTACACCGCGTCCGAGGTCGAGCACGACGCGCAGTGGTCCTTCGACCCCAAGACGTCGACGCTCACGCCCGACAACGGCGACGCCCACCGCCTCTCCGACACCGACGACGAGGGCATCGCTCCGCGCCTGCGTGCGGTGGAGAACGACCACCACGACGCCGACGGCACGCGCTTCGACTCCGGTGCCTTCCGCGTCGAGCAGGCCGAGGACGCGCCGGCCCCCGAGGCCCAGGAGCGTCCGCTCCGTGCGCCGCTCCCCCGCATCGGGGCCGCGCCCGTCGAGGAACGCTCGCCCGGCAACGAGACCGCCGACCTGCTCGAGGCACTCCGCCGTCGGCGCGGTGAGCGCGAGGCGGCATCCTTCACCGAACAGCAGGACGAGCCCCGCGGGACCTCCATCAGCGTCGTGGACGTCCCCCTCCAGGGCTGGGACTCGCCGGCCTCCGCCCCCGAGCGTGACGACCGTCCGGCATCGGCTCCCGAGACCGACGGCCGCTCCGAGCGCAAGAAGCGCAACCGCCGGTCGATGCCGAGCTGGGACGAGATCGTCTTCGGCACCCGCCCGGAGGACCCCGCCTGATCCAGCCTCCTCGGTCCGGTCCGTCCGGCCTGGAGGCCCGCTGCAGCCCCGCCACGCTCGTCGCGTCGCGGGGCTGCTCGCGTTCCCGCCCGGGTCAGCCCGCGAAGGCGCCCGCCAGCCGCAGGGGCACGAAGACCTCGTCGTCCGTCATGGCACCGTGCTGCCCGATCATCCGCTTCGGCTCCTTGCGCGGGTCGAGGTCGCGGTCGTCGTTGAAGGCCCACGACCCCCTCGCGACCACGACGACGTCCCCGATGCGCGGGAGCACGCGGTCGTCCACGGCACCGAACCACCCGGCGGCCACGGCCTCGTCGCGGCTGGCGACGTACGCCTTCTTGCCGTAGCGGGTGCGCCAGGCCTCGACCAGCGCCGGGACGTCGGTGCCGGGGCGCACGGCCAGCTGTCGGCAGCGGGGGTCCCCGGCGATCCCCACGACGTCCACGAGGAGCGCGGGGTCCATCGCGATGTTCGCCTCGGCCGGCACGTCGAGCACGCCGTGGTCGGCCGTCACGAGGATGCCCACGTCGGCAGCGCCGCGGGCCGCGAGCCGGGCGAGCTCGCCGTCGAGTGACTCGAGCGCCGCGGTCCAGCGGTCCGACTCCCACCCGTGCTTGTGCCCGATCGAGTCGAGCTCCGGCACGTAGAGGTAGACGAGCGATCGGCCGGACGCCGTCGCCGCCAGTGCGGCGTCGACCCGCTGCGCGATGCTGTCGGCTGCGGTGTACCGGGCACCGCCGAGCACGTTCGCGGTCATCCCCGATGACTCGTAGCGGGCCGGACCGACCACCACGGGCTCGACGCCGAGCGCGCTGGCCTCGGTGAAGACGGTGTCGGCGAGCAGCCAGCCCGTCGGCACCTCGGAGTCCCAGCCGGACAGCAGGTTGACCACCCGCTCGCCCTCGGGCTCCCACCCGCTGTAGCCGACCACGCCGTGCGTGCCGGGCGAGCGGCCGGTCGTCAGGGTGCTGAGCGCCGCGGCGGTCGTCGTCGGGAACCCGCTGCGCAGGCGCTTGAGGGTGCCGCCGCCGGTGGCGGCGGTGAGCCAGCGGGCGTGCCCGGCGCGGGCCGACAGGGCGGACGACCCGAGGCCGTCGACCAGCACGACGACGACCGAGCGGGCGGGACGGAGGGTGATCCGTGCCTCCCGGCCGGTGGTGCGCAACCACGTGTCGTCGGCGGCACCGAGCGCGAAGAGGCAACTCGGCAGCACGTCGGCGAGGTTCGCGGTGGTGTCTGGGGCGCTCGGTACGCTGGGGGGCACCCCACGATCCTCCCAGAAAGGTCCCATGGCACGCACGGAAGCAGTCGGCCTGCCCGACGGTGAGCGCATCGAGGACGTCGACGTCTCCGAGGAGATGCAGGGTTCGTTCCTCGAGTACGCGTACTCCGTCATCTACTCGCGGGCACTGCCGGACGCGCGCGACGGCCTCAAGCCGGTGCAGCGACGCATCCTCTACCAGATGGCGGAGATGGGGCTCCGACCGGACCGTGGGCACGTGAAGAGCGCCCGCGTCACCGGCGAGGTGATGGGCAAGCTGCACCCGCACGGCGACGGCGCGATCTACGACGCCCTCGTGCGCCTGGCGCAGCCGTTCACGATGCGTGTGCCGCTGGTCGACGGGCACGGCAACTTCGGGTCGCTCGACGACGGCCCCGCGGCCGCCCGGTACACCGAGGCCCGTCTGGCCGAGCCGTCGATGGCGATGACGGAGGGCCTGGGCGAGGACGTCGTCGACTTCGTCCCGAACTACGACAACCAGATCATGCAGCCGGGCGTGCTGCCGGCGGCGTTCCCGAACCTGCTCGTCAACGGCGCCTCGGGCATCGCGGTCGGCATGGCGACGAACATGGCGCCGCACAACCTGGGCGAGGTCGTCGAGGCCGCGAAGCACCTGCTCCTGAACCCGACGGCGACCCTCGAGGAACTGATGGAGTTCGTGCCGGGCCCGGACCTGCCGTCCGGTGGCACGATCGTCGGGCTCTCCGGGGTCCGCGACGCCTACGCGACGGGCCGCGGCTCGTTCCGCACCCGGGCGAAGGTGTCCGTCGAGAACCTCACGCCGCGCAAGGTCGGCCTCGTCGTCACGGAGCTGCCGTACCTGGTCGGCCCCGAACGCGTGATCGAGAAGATCAAGGACGGCGTCCAGGCGAAGAAGCTCGTCGGCATCTCCGACGTCAACGACCTGACGGACCGGAACCACGGGCTGCGGCTGGTCATCGGCATCAAGTCCGGCTTCAACCCGACGGCCGTGCTCGAGCAGCTCTACAAGCACACCCCGCTCGAGGACGGCTTCGGCATCAACAACGTCGCGCTCGTGCAGGGGTCACCGCGCACGCTCGGCCTGCGCGAACTGCTCGACGTCTACGTGCAGCACCGGCTCGACGTGGTCACCCGGCGCTCCCGGTACCGGCTCGCCCGTCGGAAGGAACGGCTGCACCTCGTCGAGGGTCTGCTCATCGCGATCCTCGACATCGACGAGGTCATCGAGGTCATCCGCTCGTCCGACGACTCCGAGGCCGCACGGACGAGGCTGCAGGACGTCTTCGACCTGTCCGAGGTGCAGGCTGAGTACATCCTCGAGCTGCGTCTGCGGCGTCTGACCAAGTTCTCGCGCCTCGAGCTCGAGGGCGAGCGCGACCAGCTCCTCGCCGACATCGCCGCGCTCGAGGAACTGCTGGCGTCCGACGCCCGCCTCCGTGCCCAGGTCGCGGTCGAGCTGACCGAGGTCTCCGACCGGTTCGCCACGCCGCGCCGCACCCTGCTCACCGAGGCCGATGCCCCGGTGCGGGGTGGCCGCAAGGCCGCGGTCGACCCCGAGTCGCTGCAGATCGCCGACGCTCCGTGCCGTGTGCTGCTCTCGACCACCGGTCGACTCGTGCGGGTGGACATCCCCTCCTCGGACCTCGGGATCGTGCGGGTGCCGAAGCGGTCGAAGCACGACGCGGTCCGCTCGACCGTCGTCTCCACCGTCCGTGGGCAGGTCGGTGCGCTGACCTCGACCGGCCGCGTGCTGCGGTTCTCCCCCGTCGACGTCCCCGCGGTGCCGCCGGCGTCCGTCCGGCTCGACGCCGGCGTGCGCGTGTCCGACTACCTCGGGATCGCTCGCACCGAGTCCGTCGTCGCACTCGTCGACCTGTCCGCAGGGGCGGGCGACTCGCTCGCCATCGGTACCGCGCAGGGCGTCGTGAAGCGCGTCGCGACCGGCGCCTGGCCGGACAAGGACGAGTTCGTCGCCATCGGGCTGAAGCCGAAGGACACCGTCGTCGGGGCCGCGCAGGCGCCGGAGTCGGACGACCTCGTGTTCATCACGTCGAACGCGCAGCTGCTGCGGTTCCCGGCTTCGGGCGTCCGGCCGCAGGGGCTGCCCGCAGGCGGCGTCGCCGGGGTCTCCCTGGCTTCCGGCGCATCGGTGATCTGGTTCGGGTCCGTGGCGCCGTCCGAGGACGCAGTGGTCGCCACCGTGTCGACGGCGTCGGGGGCGCTGCCCGGCACGGACCCCGGACGGGCGAAGGTCTCGGCGTTCTCGGAGTTCCCCGCGAAGGGCCGTGCGACGCAGGGTGTGCGGGCGCACGCGTTCCTCAAGGGCGAGGACGGGCTGACCGTGGCGTGGGCCGGCATCGCGCCGCCGCACGCCGTCGGGTCGGACGGAGCCGCGCGGACCCTGCCCGACTGGCTGTCGAAGCGCGACGGGTCGGGAGCGCCGCTCGAGGCCGTGATCGGCTCGATCGGCGGCAGCGCAGCAGCCCTGGACGGTACCGCGGGCGAGGCGTAGGCGGGGTCCCGCCCGCCGCTGCGCCGCGCGTGTGCGGCCGCCGTGTTCCCGCCCTGGTCGCACGACTTGCCGTCCCGTGCCGCTGGTGCCGACGTGTCGTGCGACCGGAGCGTCGGCACGCGGCGTGTCACGCGCCCGGAGGGTCGACCTGACGGCCGGGAGGCGCGGTGGCAGTCAGCGCGTCGCCTCCCGTCCGCCAGCTGGTCCCTCGAGACGCCCGGGACGCCGCGAGACGCCGTGGGATCCACGAGACGGGGCCGAGTTCGCGAGACGCCGCCGGATCCGGCGGCGTCTCGGCACGACGACGGCGTCTCGCCCGGCCGGCGGTGTCTCGGCCAGACAGCAGAGCGCGAGAACCGTCGGCCAGCGCGAGTCTCGGGCCGTGCGCCACCGCTGGGCGCCGCTTCGCGCTGCGGCCGTGCGCCGCCGCTGAGCGCCACTTCGCGCTGCCGCTGGGCGCCGCCCCGCGCCGCCGCGGCTACGCGCTCCGCGTCGCCGCCGGGCGCCGCGCTCCGCGTCGCCGCCGCCGGGCGCCGCCGCCGGGCGCCGCGCCGCCGCCGCTACGCGTCGATGCGGTCGCGGTCGAGACCCTCGCCGGCCAGGATGAACTCCTTGCGCGGCGCGACGTCGTTGCCCATCAGCAGCTCGAACACCTTCGCGGCGCTCTCGGCATCGGTCACGTTCACCCGACGGAGCGTGCGGTGCGCCCGGTCCATCGTGGTCTCGGCGAGCTGGTCGGCGTCCATCTCCCCCAGGCCCTTGTACCGCTGGATCGGCTCCTGGTACTTCTTGCCCTGCTTCGCGAGCTTCTTCAGCACCGCCTGCAGCTCGGCCTCGGAGTAGGTGTAGAGCGTGTCGTTCGGCTTGCCGCGGTTCACCACGACGACCCGGTGCAGCGGCGGTACGGCGGCGAACACCCGGCCCTGCTCGATCATCGGCCGCATGTACCGGAAGAACAGCGTCAGCAGGAGCGTGCGGATGTGGGCACCGTCGACGTCGGCGTCCGACATGATGATGATCTTGCCGTAGCGGGCCTGGTCGATCTCGAACGAGCGGCCGGAGCCGGCGCCGATGACCTGGATGATCGAGGCGCACTCGGTGTTGGACAGCATGTCCGACACCGAGGCCTTCTGCACGTTGAGGATCTTGCCGCGGATGGGCAGCAGCGCCTGGTACTCGCTGTTGCGGGCGAGCTTGGCGGTGCCGAGCGCGGAGTCGCCCTCGACGATGAAGAGCTCCGTACCCTCGGCGTCCTGCTTGCGGCAGTCGGCGAGCTTGGTCGGCAACGAGGAGTTCTCCAGCGCGTTCTTGCGCCGCTGCGTCTCCTTGTGCGCCCGCGCCGAGATGCGGGTCTTCATCTCGGCGACGACCTTCTCGAGCAGGGTCGCGGCCTGCGCCTTCTCGGTGCGCTGTGTCGAGGTGAGGACGTCGGTGAGCTGCTTCGCCACGACCTGGTCGACGATCTTCCGGACCGCGGGGGTGCCGAGGACCTCCTTCGTCTGCCCCTCGAACTGCGGCTCGGGCAGGCGGACGGTCAGCACGGCGGTGAGGCCTGCGAGCACGTCGTCCTTCTCGAGCTTGTCCTGCCCGACCTTGAGCTTGCGGGCGTTCGCCTCGACCTGCGTGCGCACGGCCTTGACGACGCCCGACTCGAAGCCGGTCAGGTGCGTGCCGCCCTTCGGCGTCGCGATGATGTTGACGAAGCTCCGCTCGACGGTCTCGTACCCGCTGCCCCACCGCATCGCGATGTCGACCTCGCAGGTCCGCTCGACCGAGGTGGACACCATGTGCCCCTTGTCGTCGAGCATCGGAACGGTCTCCGTGAAGGTCCCGGTGCCCTGGATGCGCCAGACGTCGGTGACCGCGGAGTCGACCGCCAGGTGCTCGACGAACTCGCTGATGCCGCCCTCGTACCGGAAGCGCTCGATGACCGGACCGGGCGCGACCGTCGTCCCGGTCGCCTCGGCACGCTGGGCGGCAGCCTCGATGGACGCGGCCCGTTCGTCGGTGATCGTGATGCCGAGCCCGGGCACCAGGAAGGCGGTCTGGCGGGCGCGGTTGACCAGGTCGCCCGTGCTGAAACGGGCGTCCGTGGTGAAGATCTGTCGGTCCGCCCAGTACCGGATGCGGGACCCGGTGACCCCCTTCTTCACCTTGCCGACGACACGGAGCTCACTGCCCGAGGTGAACGGGGTGAAGGGCGCATCCGGCCCGTCACCGGCGAAGGTGCCGGGCTCGCCCCGGTGGAAGGACATCGCGTAGGTCTTGCCACCGCGGTCGACCTCGACGTCGAGGCGCTCCGACAGCGCGTTCACGACCGAGGCACCCACGCCGTGCAGGCCACCGGAGGCCGCGTACGACCCGGACCCGAACTTGCCGCCGGCGTGCAGCTTCGTGAACACGACCTCGACCCCGGTCAGGCCGGTCTTCGGTTCCACGTCCACAGGGATGCCGCGGGCGGTGTCGCGGACCTCGACGGAGCCGTCGGCGTGCAGCACGACCCCGATCTCGTCGCCGTGACCCGCGAGCGCTTCGTCGACGGAGTTGTCGATGATCTCCCACAGGCAGTGCATGAGCCCGCGCGAGTCCGTCGAGCCGATGTACATGCCCGGACGCTTCCGAACCGCCTCGAGCCCTTCGAGGACGGAGAGGTGTCGTGCAGAGTAGTCGGAGCTCACGTCCCGATGGTACCGAGGGGCACCGACAGCCAGACCGCCGGACAGCGGCGCGGCTCGGACTGGGGACAACCGCTCCGCGCTCAGCGAAACAGGCGGTCCGGGATGCACGGCTCCCAGCCACCACGTGTTCAAATGGTGGTCCACCCGCACCACCTGCGATCCGTGAGGAGCACAGCAATGACCCAGACCGTGCAGGACCTCTCCATCGACGAAGCCAGCAGCCACCAGCTCACCGCCGCTGACCGCTGCGACAGCTGCGGAGCGCAGGCGTACATCCGCGCCACCATGGCCAGCGGCGAGCTCTACTTCTGCGCCCACCACGGCGCCGAGTTCAAGGAGAAGCTCGCAGCCACCGCGCTCGAGTGGCACGACGAGAGCAGCCGACTCCACGAGTCGAAGTAGTCGTCACCAGACGGACGAACGGGAGGCGCGGTGCCAGCTGGCACCGCGCCTCCCGTTCGTCGTCGTGACGACCGCCAGGTCGACTAGGCGATCCGCTTGAAGGCCTTGTCGACGTAGCGGTCGACGGTCGCGCGCGCTTCGCGCGCGTACCGGTCGACGGTCGCCGTCCGCTCCGGGTCCGGCGCGTACTCGCGCCGGAGGCGCTTGGTCGCCGCAGCGAGCACCGCATCGGTCAGCTGCGGGTTGAGCGGCAGGATCGGCCCCTGGGTGTGCGTGCCGAAGGACGAACCCGTGATCGCCCCCTCGACGGCGGGCCCGGCCTGGTTGCCGCCACCGGACACGACGTCGGCGAAGGGCTCGACGCCCGGAGCCAGTTCGATCCGGGTCGCGTGGTCCTCGAAGCCGGCGAGACGCTTCGGTGCGCCGGGCAGCAGGGGGTACCGCGTGTCGAGCACGAAGTAGTTCACCCGACGCTCGGCACCGCGGACGGCCCGCGCGTCGAACACGCCGAAGCCCGCGACGGGTGATCCCTCGGTGGGGACGACCTCGTTGGTCGCGAGGTCGAAGCCCCCGCCGACGGCCACGACGGGCACGCCGGCAGCGGCGAACTCGCGGAGGGACGCCCCGACACGCGTGACGTCAGCCCCGAGCGAGCGCATGGCGCTGAGCGGCCCGTTGCCCACGACGACGACGTCGGCCGCGGCAGGGAGCTGGTCGCCCGGCGCGTACGTGACGACCTCCGTGGCGATGCCGGCGGCCTCGGCACGGCGGGTGAGGGCCACGACGTTGCCACGGTCGCCCGAGACCCCCATCTGACGCGGGTAGACGTGCAGGATGGTCAGCCGGTCGGCCGTCATGCGGTCTTCTCCATGTCGCCGTGGCCGAGGGCCTTGCGGGCGATCATCATGATCTCGTAGTTGACGATGAAGTTCTTCGTGCCCGACGTCGTCGAGCCGAGCTGCTCCATGTGCCGGATGGCGGCCTCGACGTCGGGCTCGACGCGACCGATGCGGACACCGGCGTGCTCGAGCGCGATGGCGATCTGCCACGCCTTGTCCCCGGACACGACGTCCACGTGGTCGAGCTTCGAGAAGTCGATGTCGTAGATCCAGGAGATGTCCGGGGTGCCCTCGTCGATCGCCATGAGGACCTGCTCCGGGCGGTCCGGCAGGGCGTCGAGGTTGAGCTGCAGGCTCGCCGCGTTCTTGAACATCGTGAACTCGGCGGACTCGCCAGCGATCGGCAGGCGCTCGCCTCGCCCGTACGCGGGCTTCATCGTGCCGAACGCCCTCGTGACGGCGTCGGCCCGGAACTGCGCACCCAGCGCGGCGCTCGCGGTCGCGGTCGCAGCCGCCGCGTCCACCGCGTAGTGCAGGCCCCGTGCCGGCAGCCGGACGGGGATGTCGGTGCCGTCGAACCGGATCGTCGCTCCGTCGCCGGTGTTGGCGACGACCTCGGACTCGGCAGGGTTCGGCTCGCCGGCGGTCCGGTCGAAGTCGTCGGCGTTCTGCAGCCCGTTCGGGGCCGCAGCGACGACCTCGGCGCTCGCGCCGAAGCGGAGCACGCGCTGGCCCGAGCGGCCCGCGTACGCGTCGAGGAACTGGTCGTCCCGGTTCGTGATGACGTTCGCCGTGGACAGCGCCGCCGTGTCGAGCATCATCGTCGCGACGCGCTCGGTCTCGAAGAACCGGTAGAGCTGGTCGACCTGCACGTTGAGCATCGTCACCGTCGACGGGGACAGGATGCCGGCGAGCTCGACCGCGAAGGCCTCGTCCACCTCGAGGATGCCGATGTCCGCCTTGAGCCTGCCGGTCAGCGACACCTCGGACAACAGCGCCGAGGCGATGCCCTGCGGCAGGTTCGCACCGGACGGGTTCGTGAAGACGCGGAGGCCGTGTGCCCGGACGATGTCCGAGATCATGTGCGTCGTCGTCGACTTGCCGTTGGAGCCGAGCACGAAGACGACGCCGTTCGGGAACTGCTTCGTCACGTGCTGGAGGAAGTCCGGCACCAGCTTGAGGACGATGTAGCCCGGGTAGGCGGACCCGCCGCCCCGCGCACGTGCGAGGGCGCGGAGGACCCGCCCGACCAGGATCGGGATGAGGAAGCGCATCGGCCTACTCGAGGTAGTCGCGGAGCGACTGCGACCGGGACGGGTGGCGGAGCTTCGCCATCGTCTTGGACTCGATCTGTCGGATCCGCTCGCGCGTCACGCCGAACGTGTCCCCGATCTGGTCGAGGGTCTTCGGCTGACCGTCACCGAGGCCGAAGCGCATGCGGATCACGCCCGCCTCGCGCTCGGACAGGGAGTCGAGCAGGCTCTCGAGCTGCTTCTGCAGCATCGTGAAGCCCACGGCGTCGGCCGGCACGACCGCCTCGGTGTCCTCGATCAGGTCGCCGAACTCCGAGTCGCCGTCCTCACCCAGCGGGGTGTGGAGCGAGATCGGCTCGCGACCGTACTTCTGCACCTCGACGACCTTCTCCGGGGTCATGTCGAGCTCGCGGGCGAGCTCTTCCGGAGTGGGCTCGCGACCGAGGTCCTGCAGCATCTGGCGCTGCACACGGGCCAGCTTGTTGATGACCTCGACCATGTGCACCGGGATGCGGATGGTGCGGGCCTGGTCGGCCATCGCGCGGGTGATCGCCTGACGGATCCACCAGGTGGCGTACGTCGAGAACTTGAAGCCCTTGGTGTAGTCGAACTTCTCGACCGCACGGATCAGACCGAGGTTGCCCTCCTGGATGAGGTCCAGGAACTGCATGCCGCGGCCCGTGTAGCGCTTGGCCAGCGAGACGACGAGGCGCAGGTTCGCGCCGAGCAGGTGGGACTTCGCGCGCTGCCCGTCACGGGCGACCCAGCGGAGCTCGCGCTCCTCCGGCTTGGAGAGACCGGTCGAGTGCTGCAGCCTGTCCTCGGCGAACAGGCCGGCCTCGATCCGCATCGCGAGCTCGACCTCCTGCTCGGCGTTGAGGAGCGCGACCTTGCCGATCTGCTTCAGGTAGTCCTTGACCGGGTCGGCGGTGGCGCCGGTGATCGTGGTCGAGTAGACCGGTGCCTCGTCGTCGTCGGACTGCGAGATGACGAGCGCGCCCGCGGCGACCGCTGCTGCGGCGTCCGGCTTGGCGTCCTTCTCCTCGGTCTCGGTGTCCTCGGCGTCGTCCGTCGAGTCGACGGCGTCGTCCGCGGGCTCGACGGCCTCGTCGTCCTCGTCCTCGTCGTCGGCCTTCTTCTTCGCGCGCGTGGCCGTCTTCTTCGGCGCTGCCTTCGCAGCGGGCTTCTTCGCGGCGGTGGTCTTGGTGGCGCGCTTCTTCGGCGCAGCCTTCCCCTCGGCCGCGTCGGCGTCGTCCGCCGCGACGGCCTCGGGCTCGGTGTCCTTCGTGGGATCGATCGTCGTGCTCCGGGCAGCCATGCGATCACCTCTCTCGTCGTGCCACGTTCGTGGGGTCGTGGCTTCCCTCGCCACCCAGGGCCTGGGCCGCAGTCCCCCGCGTCGTCAGGTCCTACCGTTCCGGGCAGCATGAGGACCCATGTCAAGTCCCCCGACCCCCGCGGCGCAGCGAGGCGACGCGGTCGTGAGGGGCCCGAACGGGTCCGTCCTCCATTATTGCACGGCCTGCTTCCGCAGGCGCGCAACCAGTGCAACCCAGAGCGGCCCCACCCGTATTCCGTCCTGCGCGTGCATCTGCCGCCGGGTCCGTCGGCGCGCGAGCAGCAGCATCACGACGCCGAACCCGACCACCACGTACTGGACGGTGAGCGCGACGCGGAAGTTGTCCCAGGCGAACACCGTGCGCCCCGTCGCGCCCGACACGACGTCGAGCAGCGTCCCGATGAGGAACATCATGACGAAGGCCGCCAGGAACCCGCCGACGTTCACGACGCCGTTCGCCGAGCCGAGCGACCCGACCGGGTTGAAGCTGCGCGCGAAGTCGAAACCGATGAGGGATCCCGGGCCGCCGACCCCCATCGCGACCACGAGCAGGACGAGCAGCCACGTCGGCGGGTGCCCGGGCCAGAGCAGCACCGCCGTCCACACCACCCCGAGCGCCAGGACGATGCCGAGCACCAGGTTCGACCGCCGGAGCGGGAACCGGGCGCAGAGCACGCCGAGCACCGGTCCCACGACGAAGCCGGTGACGACGACGACGGTGAGGAAGCCGGCCGCCTCGGACGGGCTGTACCCGAGGCCGCGCAGCATCGGGACGCCCCACAGCAACGAGAAGACCGTGCCGGACGACTGCGTGACGTAGTGGGACCAGAAGCCGAGCTGCGTGCCCGGCCGCCGCAGCGCGTGCCCGAAGGTGTGGAAGGCGCCGCGCCACGAGTGCGGCAGGGGCAGTGGGATCGTGTCGGTCCGCACCGCGACGGGGCCGTTGCGGACGAAGACGACCGCCAGCACGAGACCGACCAGGCTCGCGGCCGCGGCGACCCCGAACGCCGGGGTCCACCCGGCGGTGTGCAGGAGCACGGCGAACGGGAAGGCCGACAGGACCTGTCCGACCTGACCGAGGTTGCCCGTCCACTGGGAGATCTGCGGCAGGATGCGGCCCGTGAACCACATCGGGACGAGACGGATCACCGAGATGAAGGTCATCGCGTCGCCGGCCCCGACGAGCACCCGGCCCGCGATGGCCGGGCCGATCGTCGGCGAGAACGCGACGACGACCTGGCCGACCACGAGCAGCGCGGCGCCCAGCAGCACGAGCCTGCGCGGCCCCACCCGGTCGAGCGCGATCCCCACCGGGATCTGCAGCCCGGCGTAGACGGCGATCTGCACGACGGCGAGCGTGGACAGGACCGCGGCCGAGACCGCGAAGCGGTCCTGCGCGTCGACGCCGGAGACCCCGAGCGACGACCGCTGCACCACGGCGAGGACGTAGGCGAGCACCGCGACGCCCCAGACGAGGAAGGCACGGCGGGAGTTCACCCGACAAGGCTACCGACGCGCGGCCCGCGCCCGACACGTGCTGTGGAGGACGGGAGGCGCGGTGCGGGCCGTGGAGGAGCCTCCAGGCCGCGAGCGGCGCAGCCCGCTCCCCGTCAGTCGGTCGACGCGTCGCCGTCGGACCGCCGGTCGGCCAGGAAGCGCTCGAGCTCGGCCGCGATCGCGTCGGCGGTCGGGACCTCGCCGTCCTCGTTCGTCAGGGGCGACGCGACCGGGTTGCCCTCCATGTAGGTGTCGTGCCGTTCCTCGAGCACACCGACCAGGCGCTGGAGCTCGGGGTTGCCCGCGACCTGCTCCTCGACGCGTGTGCGGAACTCGCGGTCGGACGCACGCAGCGCGTCGGTCGGGAAGATCAGACCGGTGGCCGCCGCGATGCTCGACAGTGCGGTGACCGCCGCGTCGGGGAACTCGGTGTCGCCGAGGTAGTGCGGGACCAGCAGGACGAGCCCGGTGACCGATGCACCCAGCTGCGTCAGCCGGTGCTCGACCAGGTGCAGGACGTTCGCGGGCGCCTGCGTCTCCGGCTTCCACACGCTCAGCTGCTCGACCAGGTCCGCGCGGGTCCCCGACACCGTCAGGCTGATGGGACGGGTGTGGGGGACGGGCATGGGGATGGACTGGACCCACGTCGTGTCCGCGACCTGCAGGCGGTCGGCGAGGCCGGTGACGGCGTCGACGAACCGGTTCCACTGGAAGTCCGGCTCGTACCCGGTGAGGAACAGGAACGGCTGCCCGAGCTCGTCGCGCACCAGGTGCAGCGCCAGGCGCGGCGGTTCGACGGCCGTGATGTGGTCGTGCTCGAAGGTGATGACCGGCCGGCGGGCGCGCCAGTCGAGCAGGACGTCCGGGTCGAACTCCGCGACGAGCTCGTGGTCGAGGCCGTCGAGGATCGACGTGGCCACCTGCGCGACGGCGGACCCCGCGTCGACGAAGCCGGTCAGGCCCGCGACCAGGTGCAGCCCGGCCGGGACGGTCGGCGCGCCGTCGGGAGCGGAGTACAGGTCCTCGGGGTGGTTCACCGTCCCCATGCTAGGCGGCACCCCCGACCCGACCCCTGCGCCGGCCCGACGCTCTCGGCGAACACGTGCTGGCTAGGCTGGGCGCATGGTCCGACCGACGCTCTCCACCACCACCTCGACCCCCTCCGACGTCGACGCCGACGTCCTCGTGCTCGGCGTCCGCTCGGGCACCGGCGGCGGTGCCCCCACGATCGCTCCGAGCGCTGCCGGCGCCCTGGACGCGCTCGCCGACCTCGACCTGGGCTCCGTCGGTGTGACGGGTGCGAAGGACCAGCTGGTCCGCCTCCCCGGTACCGGCGTCGCCGCGGCCGGCATCGCGCTCGTCGGCCTCGGCGCCACGATCGACGCGGCGTCCGTCCGCGCGGCCGCCGGCAGCGCGGTCCGCCAGCTCCCCCAGGCGGCGTCGATCGCCCTGGCGCTGCCGGCCGACTCGGCCGAGCTCGTCGACGCCGCGCTCGAGGGTGCGGCGCTCGGCTCCTACGCCTTCACCCGGCACAAGGGCACCGGCACGACCGCTCCGGCCCGGGGCGATCAGCGCATCGCGGTCGTCGCGCCGGCCGACACCGCCGCCGACGCCACCGTCCGGCCCGCGATCGTCGCCGACGCGGCTGCGCTCGTCCGTGACCTCGTGAACACCGCCGCCGGCGACCTCGGCCCGGCGGACGTCGCCGACGTCGCCGTCGCGCAGGCCGAGGGCCTCCCCCTCACCGTCGAGGTCCTCGACGAGCAGCAGCTCGAGGAGCAGGGCTTCGGGGGCATCCTCGGGGTCGGCCGCGGCTCCGAGCGTCCCCCGCGCCTGGTCGTCGTCCGCTACGAGCCGTCGTCGGCGTCCAAGCACCTCGCGCTGGTCGGCAAGGGCATCACCTTCGACTCCGGCGGCCTCTCGCTGAAGCCCGCCGCGTCGATGCTCGGCATGAAGACCGACATGACCGGCGCCGCCACCGTGCTCGCCGCGACGATCGCCGCCGCGCGCCTCGGCCTCGACACGAAGGTCACCGCCTGGCTGTGCCTCGCCGAGAACATGCCGTCCGGCTCCGCGACGCGCCCCGGCGACGTGCTCACCCTGAAGAACGGGAAGACCGTCGAGGTCACGAACACCGACGCCGAGGGCCGACTCGTCCTCGGCGACGGCATGGTCGCCGCCTCGCTCGAGCAGCCCGACGCCCTCGTCGACGTCGCGACGCTCACCGGCGCACAGGTCGTCGCCCTCGGCGACCGGACCACCGGCCTGATGGGCAGCGACGACCTGGTCGCACGGGTCCGCGCGGTCGCCGACGCCGTCGCCGAGCCGATCTGGCCGATGCCCCTGCCCGAGGAGCTCGACGCGCGACTCGCCAGCGACGTCGCCGACATGGTCAACGCGACCGTGGGCAACCCGGCCGGTGGGATGCTCCTCGCCGGCAAGTTCCTCGAGCGGTTCGTGGGCGACGGCGTGCCGTGGGCGCACCTCGACATCGCGGGCCCCTCGGAGCACAAGGGCGGCGGGTACGGCTGGCTCGGCAAGGGCGCGACCGGCGTCATGGTCCGGACGCTCATCGGGCTCGCAGAAGAGCTCCAGTCCAGGTAGTAGGTTGGTGTCCGGCGGGCTGCGCACCGACGCGCGTCCGCCGGAACCAGCGGGACGGGACCGGAACCATGCGGTCCGACCGTCGGACGCCGCCGCCGCGGTGTCCAGTGGGGTCCGACCGGGATCCCGACACGCACGAGGGAGTTGCACCAGGTGACGGAACAGACTTACGACGTCGTGGTCCTCGGTGGCGGCAGTGGTGGCTACGCCGCTGCGCTCCGGGCCGCCGAGCTCGGTATGAGCGTCGCGCTCATCGAGGGAGACAAGCTCGGGGGGACCTGCCTGCACCGCGGCTGCATCCCGACCAAGGCGCTGCTGCACGCCGCCGAGGTCGCCGACGCCACCCGCGACGCGGAGAAGTACGGCGTCATCGCCGAGTTCGCCGGTGTCGAGGTGCCGAAGGTCATCGACTACCAGCAGGGCGTCATCAACTCGAAGTACAAGGGCCTGCAGGGCCTGGTCAAGGCGCGCGGCATCACCGTCGTCGAGGGCTGGGGCCGTCTGACCTCGCAGAACACCGTGCAGGTCGGCGACCAGACCGTCACCGGCAAGAACGTCGTGCTCGCCACGGGTTCGTACTCGAAGTCCCTGCCGGGCCTCGAGATCGGCGGACGCGTGATCACGTCCGAGACCGCGCTGAAGATGGACTACGTCCCGAACAAGGTCGTCATCCTCGGTGGTGGCGTCATCGGCGTCGAGTTCGCCAGCGTGTGGAAGTCGTTCGGCGCCGACGTCACGATCGTCGAGGGCCTGCCCCACCTCATCCCCGCCGAGGACGAGTCGATGTCCAAGCAGCTCGAGCGCGCCTTCCGCAAGCGCGGCATCGAGTTCTCGCTCGGCGTGCGCTTCGACCACGTCGACCAGCACGAGAACGGCGTCGTCGTGACGCTCGAGGACGGCAAGACCTACGAGGGCGACGTGCTCCTCGTCGCGGTCGGCCGTGGCCCGCTCACGCAGAACATGGGCTTCGACGAGGTCGGTGTCGCGATGGACCGCGGGTTCGTCACGACCGACGAGCGCCTCGCCACCAACCTGCCGAACGTCTACGCCGTCGGCGACATCGTCCCCGGCCTGCAGCTCGCGCACCGCGGCTTCCAGCAGGGGATCTTCGTGGCCGAGGAGATCGCGGGCCTGAAGCCCGTCGTCATCTCCGACACGAACATCCCGAAGGTGACCTACTCCGACCCCGAGGTCGCCTCGGTCGGACTCTCCCAGGCCAAGGCCGAGGAGGAGTACGGCAAGGACAAGGTCGACTTCTACGAGTACAACCTCGCGGGCAACGGCCGCAGCCACATCATCGGGACCTCCGGCGCCGTCAAGGTCGTCCGGGTCGTCGACGGACCGGTCGTCGGTGTCTCGATGATCGGCGCGCGCGTCGGCGAGCTCATCGGTGAGGCCCAGCTCGCGGTGAACTGGGAGGCGCACCCGGAGGACGTCGCACCGCTCGTGCACGCCCACCCGACGCAGAACGAGGCCCTGGGCGAGGCCTTCCTCCACCTCGCGGGCAAGCCGCTGCACGCGCTGTGACGACCACGTCCACCGTGCACACCGAGACAATGACAACCACCACCACAGCAACCCGCGAACAGGAGCCCACCCGATGAGCGAATCCGTCAACCTCCCGGCGCTCGGCGAGAGCGTCACCGAGGGCACGGTCACCCGATGGCTGAAGAACGTCGGTGACCGCGTCGAGGTCGACGAGCCGCTGCTCGAAGTCTCGACCGACAAGGTCGACACCGAGATCCCGTCGCCGATCGCCGGCGTCGTCGAGGAGATCCTCGTCCAGGAGGACGAGACCGTCGAGGTCGGCACCGCGCTGGTGAAGATCGGCGACGGGTCCGGATCGGACTCCGGTTCGTCGGACGACCAGGGTGCGGACCAGGACGCCGCAGCCGCCGAGGAGAGCGAGCCCGAGACGGCTCCGAGCACCGAGCAGGGCGAGGAGCAGAAGGCTCCGGAGCCGCAGCAGGCCGAGCCGGCGCCCGGTGGCCAGACGCAGCCCGCCGCCCCGCAGGCACCGTCGGCTCCGCCCGTCCCGCAGGCCGCTCCGGTCCCGCCGCCCGCCGCCGTGCCGGCAGCGGTCCCCGCGCCCGCCGCGGCTCCGGCTCCGGCCGCTGCTCCGGCGCCGGCCGCAGCCGGTTCCACCGCGTCGGCGTCGGTGCCGAACCCGAACCAGGACGCGTCGGCCTCCGGCTACGTCACCCCGCTGGTGCGCAAGCTCGCCAACGAGCAGGGCGTCGACCTGTCGACGGTCTCCGGCTCCGGGGTCGGTGGCCGCATCCGCAAGGAGGACGTGCTCGCCGCCGCCGCGAAGGCGTCGTCCGCCGGTTCGTCGGCTCCGGCCGCCGCGGCGTCCGGCCCGTTCGTGGCCGAGACCTCGCCGCTCCGCGGCACGCGCGAGAAGATGACGCGCCTCCGCAAGGTGGTCGCCGAGCGCGCCGTGCAGTCGATGACCTCGACCGCACAGCTCACCAGCGTCGTCGAGGTCGACGTCACGAAGGTCGCGCAGTTCCGCGACGCGAACAAGGCCGAGTTCCTCGAGAAGACCGGTTCGAAGCTCAGCTTCATGCCGTTCTTCGCCCTCGCGGCGTCCGAGGCGCTCAAGGCCCACCCGAAGATCAACTCCACGGTCGAGGGCGACGAGATCGTCTACCCGGACCACGAGAACGTGTCGATCGCGGTGGACACCGAGCGCGGCCTGCTCACCCCGGTGATCAAGGACGCGTCGGGGCTCTCGCTCGCCGACTTCTCGAAGGCGATCGCGGACCTGGCCGAGCGCACGCGCAACAACCAGCTCAAGCCGGACGAGCTCGCGGGTGGCACCTTCACACTGACCAACACCGGTTCGCGCGGCGCGCTGTTCGACACCCCCGTGGTGTTCCTGCCGCAGTCGGCGATCCTCGGCACGGGCATCGTCACCAAGCGTCCGGCGGTCGTGAAGGTCGACGGGCAGGAGGCGATCGCCGTCCGTTCGTTCGTCTACCTCGCGCTGTCGTACGACCACCGGATCATCGACGGCGCCGACGCGTCGCGGTACCTCGTCGCGGTGAAGAACCGCCTCGAGGAGGGCAACTTCGGCCCGAACCTCGGCTACTGAGTCGTCGCTCCGATCCGCACCGGACGGCCCCGGTCCCCTCGTGGGACCGGGGCCGTCCGGCGTTCCACCGGGAGCGGCGGAGCCGGCCCGGTGCGTCGCGGGCCGGGGCCGTCCGGCGATCCTGCGGCCGCGGACGCGGGGCACGGTCAGCGCAGACCGGTCGCTGCGGTCACGAGACCACCCGCGACCACCGTGCCGACGAGGACGTGCCGGACCGGCACTCGGCGCTCCCGTCCCAGGGGGATCCCCCGCTCGACCAGGTCACGCACCACCCGGGCGACCGAGCCGATCGCGTCCGTGGTGTCGTCCGGCAGACGCCCGACGCCGACGGGCTCCTCGTCGGGGAAGGCCAGGCCCGGTCTGCTCCAGCGCACGGGTCGGGGTGGCGCGACTCCGACGACGAGGTCGAGCGCGTCCGAGATCGTCCGAGCGTCCCCGTCCCGCGCGGCGTCGAGGACCGGGTCGAGCGTGCTGCGGGCGGGAGACCGCGCGTCGACACGGTCCCACACGGAACGGGCGGCGGTCACGAGCTGGCGGGCGCCGTCGAGGTCACGGGGAGACGGGAGCGGGTGCGCCGGCGGCGTGCACGCGACCCGCGAGGAGGCTGCTGCTGCCTCGGCCCGAGCGACCGGCGTCGACCGGGACAGGGCTCTGGTGGCAGGAGCCGTCGCCCGGGCGTCCGCACCGGGATCGGCCGACGTGCGTGTCGTGCAGGCGACCGACGCCCCGGGAGGACGGTCTTCGACGACGATTGCTCCCGCTTCGTCGACGCGCACGGCGCCGAAGGGGACGACTCCGAGCACGACCGCACCCGATCGTGCCCGCGCAGCGAGTTCGAGCAGGGGCACCGTCAGGGTGACCGCCACGCCCTCGGTCGGCGTGCCGAGTGCCTCCAGTGCGTCCTCGAGCGCGCGGGTCGACGGGTCGAGGACCTCGGCGGCGAGGTGGCCCTGCGGGCACCTGCCGACCCGGGTCACCGGAACGAGGTGCGGGCCGGCGCTGGCGGCGCGGTCGGCGACCCACCCCGAGAAGTCGGCGGGGTCCTGTGCACCGCACCACCGTCTGCTGCCCGCTGTCGTCGTCATGGTGACGAGCTTCACGGACGCCGGACGGGCCCCCCGGCCGGCGTGCGGTACCTGTGGACGGCGACGTTCGCCCACAGCCTGGGCACCAGCGGTCTGCGAGCGATGGTCGAGGCCGTATCCTGGTCGCATGGCACGCAGCACTCCCCAAGCAACGACGGCGAAGGAGCCGGGTCGTCTCAAGCAGATGTACCAGGTCTTCACCATGACCCGTCGGGCCGACCCGAAGTCCGTCTGGTGGTTCCTGCTGGCGTTCGTCGGCCCCGTCGTCGCGGGTGTCCTGCTCGCGCTGCTCCTGCCGGGCCAGAACTGGCTCGCGATCACGCTGTGGATCGTGGCCGGCGTGCTGCTCGGTGTGCTGCTCTTCCTCATCGTCCTCGGTCGGCTCGCGGAGCGTGCCGCCTACTCGCAGATCGCCGGGCAGCCGGGCGCCGTCGGCGCCGTGCTCTCGAACTCGCTCCGGCGCCAGTGGCGTTCGAGCGAGATGCCCGTCGCCGTGCACGGCCGGTCGCAGGCCGCGGTCTACCGCGCGGTCGGCACCCCCGGCGTGGTCCTCATCACCGAGGGGCAGCGGGGCAACCTCAAGCGCCAGGTGGACGAGGAGCGCCGCAAGGTCCAGCGCATCGTCCCGAACGTCCCCGTGCACGTGGTCCACGTCGACGACGACGAGGACGGCGTGACGCTGCACAAGCTCCCGCGGGCGATGAACAAGTACAAGAAGGCACTCAACCGCAACGAGGTCCTGGCGGTCGCGAACCGTCTGGACTCCCTCACGCACAGCCCGGCGGCTGCGATCCCCAAGGGCATGGACCCGATGCGTGCGCGCGCCGGGCGTCCGCGCTGATCGTCTCCCCCGCGCTCCGAGCGACGACGCCCCCGACCGTGCCAGGTCGGGGGCGTCGCTGCGTGCGAGGCGCGTGCTCCTCGTGACTGTGGTCTCGTCGGAGCGCCGAGCTTGCCGGTGGTGCTGACAGGCAGAACGACACCGCCGCTGTCGTACGACAGCGATCTCGTCGTTCTCCCCCCGCCGCCGGGCGACCGCGGGCTGAACGACACCGCCGCTGTCGTGCGACAGCGATCTCGTCGCTCCGCCCGTACCCGCCGGACGACCCGCGGGCAGAACGACACCGCCGCTGTCGTACGACGTCGACGATGTCGTTGCGCGTCGTTCGCACGCCTCCGGCTCCGCGCGCGTCCGGCCGCGCCGGTCAGCGCCGGACGAGCACCGTCCCCGCGATGCGGTCGTGCGCACCACGGCTGTCACGGTCGATGATGAGCGCCGGGACGACCAGGCAGAGCAGCACGGTGCGGACGATCGGTCGCCACACCCCGACGTAGCCGCCGCGGATCGGGACGACCCGCAGGCCGACGCACACGTGACCGAAGGAGCCCGACAGCGTGCAGATGAACAGGACCTGCAGCACCGCGAAGATCGCGAGCTGGATCCACGTGTGCGCGATGTCGCCGGATCCCTCGAGCGGCGACCACACGCCGGTGACGTACGCCACGAGGTCGGCCAGGATGCCGTCGATGAGCAGCCCGACGACCCGGCGACCGATGCGGCCGACGCTGCGCGGCCCGTCCTCGGGGAGCCCGAGGTCCTTGCCCGGCCACCCGTCCGGGTGCTCCCCACCGGGGTGTGCGGACGACGCCGAGGGCGGGGTGGTGCTGCGGGCCATGCTCCAAGGGTAGGCGATTCCGTGCCCGTAACACGCACGAAACAATGCAGTCATGTCCGGGAAACCCGGTGTCAATAGCCTCGTCGGAGGGTGCACCCGCGGCACCTCCGACATCACCTACCCCCCAGGAGATCGACACACATGTTCAGCGATTCCTCCGAGGTGCTCGCCTTCATCAAGGACACGGACGTCAAGTTCCTCGACATCCGCTTCACGGACCTGCCCGGTGTCCAGCAGCACTTCAACATCCCGGCGTCGACGGTCGACGAGGACTTCTTCTCGGTCGGACAGCTCTTCGACGGCTCCTCGATCCGCGGCTTCGCGTCGATCCACGAGTCGGACATGCAGCTCATCCCGGACGTGACGACGGCGTACATCGACCAGTTCCGCGCCGAGCGCACGCTGATCATGATCTTCGACATCTACAACCCGCGGAACGGCGAGATCTACGGCCGCGACCCGCGCCAGGTGGCGAAGAAGGCCGAGAAGTACCTCGCATCGACGGGCATCGCGGACACCGCGTTCTTCGCGCCCGAGGCCGAGTTCTACATCTTCGACGACGTCCGCTACTCGGTGACCCAGAACAAGTCGTTCTACTCGGTCGACTCGGAAGAGGGCGCCTGGAACACCGGCCGCGAGGAAGAGGGCGGCAACCTCGCCAACAAGACCCCCTACAAGGGCGGGTACTTCCCGGTCTCCCCCGTCGACAAGACGGCCGACCTGCGCGACGACATCACGCTCAAGCTGATCGAGGCGGGCTTCGAGCTCGAGCGCTCGCACCACGAGGTGGGCACCGGCGGCCAGCAGGAGATCAACTACAAGTTCGACACGATGGTCCACGCCGCGGACGACATCCTGAAGTTCAAGTACATCGTCAAGAACACGGCCGACCAGTGGGGCAAGGTCGCCACGTTCATGCCGAAGCCGCTGTTCGGCGACAACGGCTCGGGCATGCACACCCACCAGTCGCTCTGGAGCGACGGCAAGCCGCTGTTCTACGACGAGAACGGCTACGGCGGCCTCTCGGACGTCGCGCGCTGGTACATCGGTGGCATCCTGAAGCACGCCCCGGCGCTGCTCGCCTTCACGAACCCGTCGATCAACTCCTACCACCGTCTGGTCAAGGGGTTCGAGGCTCCGGTCAACCTGGTCTACTCGGCCGGCAACCGCTCCGCCGCGATCCGCATCCCGATCACGGGCACGAACCCGAAGGCGAAGCGCATCGAGTTCCGCGCGCCGGACGCCTCGGGCAACCCGTACCTCGCCTTCGCTGCGCAGCTGATGGCCGGCCTCGACGGCATCCAGAACCGCATCGAGCCGCACGAGCCGGTGGACAAGGACCTGTACGAGCTCCCGCCGGAGGAGGCCAAGGGCATCCCGCAGGTGCCGGGCTCCCTCGACGAGGCGCTCGAGGCGCTCGAGGCGGACCACGAGTTCCTCACGAAGGGCAACGTCTTCACCGAGGACCTCATCCAGACGTGGATCGACTACAAGCGTGAGAACGAGATCCTCCCGCTCGCGCAGCGTCCGCACCCGTTCGAGTACGAGCTGTACTTCGGCGTCTGATCTGCGCTGACACCACGAAGGCCCCGCACCGGTTCCGGTGCGGGGCCTTCTGCGTGCGGGGCGCGTCGTGCCGTCGTGGTGACCGCCTGGAGGCCCGGTGCCGGTCCGGCGGACCGACACCGGGCCTCCAGACAGTCGCCTGCTGTGCGCCCGTTCCTTCCCGTGACGCGCGCGATGGCGGGCGGGAACGGGCGTATCTGGTCGGAACGAACCACCTGGTACGCCCGGAAGGACCAGGCGCGCCCGGAAGGAGCAGGTACGCCCGGAGGGACCAGCCACGCCCGGAAGGACCAGGTACGCCCGGAAGGACGAGGTACGCCCGGACACACAGGAGCGGGGTCCCTGCCGCCCCCGGCACAGACCCCGCTCCTGCGCGGTGACGACTAGCGCGCTGCGGCCAGCACGTCGTTCGACCCCGCCGCCACGCTCACGGCCGAGCTCGCGACCGGTGTGGGCCGCCCCAGGGAGCGGACGGACCACCCGGCCTCGACCCAGTCGGCGACCGGGAGGCAGTTGCGGGCGTCGATGACGGTGCGACGGCCGACGATGCCGCCGAGCGACACCGGCGACGCCTGCACGATCTCGTCCCACTCCGTCAGGACGAGCACCACGTCCGCACCCTCGACCGCGTCCTCCTTCGTCGCCGCGTAGGACAGCGTCGGGAAGGAGCGACGAGCGGTCTCGTTCGCCTCCGGGTCCCACAGCGTGACCTGCGCGCCGCGGAGGTGCAGCGCCGCAGCGACGTTGAGCGCCGGCGAGTCCCGGACGTCGTCGGTGAGGGGCTTGAACGCGGCTCCGACCACGGCCACGCGGCGGTTCAGCACGGAACCCCCGAGCGCCTCGATCGTCATGTCGATGACCCGTTCGCGCTGCCCCATGTTGATCTCGTCGACCTGCTGCATCAGTCCGACGACCCGACCGGCGCCGATCTCGTTCGCACGGTGCATGAGCGCACGGATGTCCTTCGGCAGGCAGCCGCCGCCGAAGCCGAGCCCGGCGTTCAGGAACTTGCGCCCGATGCGGACGTCGTGCCCGAGAGCGTCGGCGAGCGTGGTGACGTCGGCACCGGTGATGGCGCACATCTCGGAGATCGCGTTGATGAAGGAGATCTTCGTCGCGAGGAACGCGTTCGCGCTGACCTTCACGAGCTCGGCGGTCGCGAGGTCCGTCGTGATGACCGGCGTGCCCTCGGCGATCGGTACCGCGTAGACCTCGCGGATCACCGCGTCCGCCGCCGCCGACGCGCCGCCCCAGACCAGACGGTCGGGGTGCAAGGTGTCGTCGACGGCCTTGCCCTCGCGGAGGAACTCCGGGTTCCAGACGAGCTCCGCCTGGATGCCGGACGGGCTGAACTCGCGAACGATCCCGCGCAGTCGCTCCGCCGTCCCGACGGGCACCGTGGACTTGCCGACGATGAGCCCCGGGTGGGTGAGGTGCTCCGCGACACCGCGGGTGGCGGCCTCGACGTAGGTCAGGTTCGCAGCGTGCGACCCGGCCTTCTGCGGCGTCCCGACGCAGACGAAGTGGACGTCCGCGGCGGCGACGGCCTCGGCCAGGTCGGCGGTGAACCGGAGCTTCCCGGTGGCGACGTGCTTCGTGATGAGCTCGGGCAGGCCGGGCTCGTAGAACGGCACCTCGCCGGCGGACAGGGCGGCGAGCTTCGCGGGGTCGACGTCCACGCCGATGGTCTCGAAGCCCATCTCGGCCATGGCGGCCGCGTGGGTGGCGCCGAGGTATCCGGTGCCGATGACACTGATGACGGGAGCCGGCCGCACGTCGGCGGCGTCGGTCTTCTTCTGAGCGGTCACTGCTTGACCTCCTGCAGGTCGTAGTCGGTGTCGGTGCGGGCGATGCCCTCGGCGAAGGTCGCCAGGCTGTCGGCGCGGGAGTCGAGGCGCCAGTCGTTCGTGGTGCGGGCGCCGTCGACGATGGTGGTGGCCACCTGGCTGAAGTACGCGAAGCCGATGACGTCGCGGTTGGCGGGGTCGGCGAGGGCGTCGAAGAGCGAGTCGATCCACTGCGACTTCTGGCTGTCCGAGACGCTGCCGCCGGTCTCGGTGGCGCCGATCTCGTTGAGCAGGACGTGCTTGCCCGGCGCGACCTGCCGGAGCTGCGCGAGGGTCGCTCCGAAGGTGTTCTGGAAGGTGGGCTGCTCGGTGGCCGTGCGGTAGTAGCCGCTCATGCCGACCCAGTCGACGTAGTCGGCGCCCGGGTAGTACTGCCGCATGTAGTCGAGCGTCTGGTACTTCGGGTTGCCGAGCTTGTCGATGCGCGACGGCGACCAGTTCCAGATGACGTAGTCGTTCGCTCCGTTGGCCTGGAAGACGTCGTGCACGTGCTGCCACATGGCGACGTACGACCCCGGCGCGTTCTGCTGCTTCGACCCCTCGGACCAGTTGTACCACTGGCCGTTCATCTCGTGGTCGAGGCGGATGACGACGGGCATCCCGTTCGCCTTCAGCGCCCTCGCGTAGGACGCGAGGTAGTCGTCGAACTTCCCGGAGACGATGTCCTGGTTCGTGTAGCCCGCGACGTACGGCTGGTCGTTCCCGGTCTTCGCGGGCACGGTCTCCCACGTCATCATCGGCAGGCGGCCGTTCGCCCACGACCGCTGGACGGCGCTGGCATTGAAGTCCTGGTCGAACCCCTGGAAGTAGCCCACCATGTTCGTGGCCCGGCCGACCTCCTGCGAGACGCGGTCGTACTCGGCCCAGTTGAAGGGCGACTGCGTCGTGTAGAGCCCGTACCAGCGGGACTGCTGACCGAGGATCTGCGCCTTGGTCGGGGTCGTGATCGGTTCGGACGCGACCGGGTCCTTCGACGGGCCCGCGGTCCCGCCCTGCCCGTCGGAGGCGCCCGAGCCCGAGCCCGAGCCCGCGCCCGAACCGGAGTCGGAGCCCCCGCCCGAGCCGGCGCCGGAGTCGGAGTCGCCGGCGGCCGTCCCCGCAGCGCTCCCGCTCGGACCGGACCCGCCGGAGGAACCCGCCGGGCCCGCCCCCCCGGCGGACGCCTTGCCGCCGCTCGTCGCAGCGCCGAGGTCGGACTGCAGCGAGGCGATCTGCGCCTTCAGGCGGGTGATCTCCTCGGCCCGCGACCCGGCCTGCGCTCCCGAGGAGTCGAGCTTGCCCTCGAGCTTCCAGATGGTCTGCTGCGCCGCGTCGAGCTTCGCGCTGAGTTCGGCGGCGGTGGGCTGCTTCGCCTTCGGCGGGGTGACGCCGAGGGCGGTCTGCACCGCGCTCGACACCGGGCCGGCCGGCGACACCCACACGGTCCAGGTGATCAGGCCGAGCACCAGGACGATCGCGACCGTACCGATCGCGGTGCGACGGGCGTGCTTGCTCGACTGGGCCCACCACGTGCTGGTGGAACGGATGAGGTCAGACAATGAGGAACGCCTCCAGTGCGAGGATCGCGAACCCGATGAGGTACGGGATCGCGGCGTACGGGTTGCGACGGCGGGCCTTCGCCGACGCCGGACGGACAGGCGCGGCGGGGGCCGCAGCGGCCGCCGCCGCCGATCGCCGGGTGGCGAGGACCGTCGCGGTCGAGTTGGTCGTGGCGTCGGCGCCGAAGAGCTCGTCGAACGCGCGGTCGGCCGCGGCCTGGTCGCCGACGTCGACCCGGGACCGGGCGACGTCGGTGCGGTCCGCCGGTGGCAGCCCGGCGTCGACCGGGCTGACCGGCGTGCCGGTGGCGGTCGGCTGGACGGCGGCCGCCGGGTCCTCCTCCATCGGACCACCGGCGTACGCCCCGGCGCGGGTCCCCCACCCGGACGCGTGCGCCAGTCGGAAGAAGCCGATGAGCCGGATCGGCATGAGGAAGAACGTCGACACGATGATGAACATCGGCAGCCGGAAGAAGTCGCTCGGCTTCTCGGCGAGGTGGCGCATCTGGCGGACCGCCATGCTCAGCACGCTGGAGACGACCATGAGCCCGGCGACGTAGACGAAGCCCGTCGAGAAGCCGTACTGCTGCAGGATGCCCTGGTACAGGTTCTCGCCCTGCCCGGTCACCGCGCGGTAGATCCAGCCGGCGATCACGCCGAAGAGCATGAACGGCAGGATGATGTCGGTGAGGAAGAACACCGCCAGGATCGGCGCGTGACCGAGCATCCACGGGAGCATGCGCAGCGTGTTGTACTGCGAGCCGCGGGCCCAGCGCAGTTGCTGCTTGAACAGCTTCTTCACCTGCAGCGGTGCGTCCGTGTAGACCAGCGACGTGTACTGGTAGACGGTCCGGTAGCCCTCCTTGAGGGTCAGGTTCGTCAGGGTGCGGTCGTCGGACACCTCGAGGAAGACGCCCATGAACTCCTCGTGCATGAACCGGTCCATGACACGGGCGAGGATGTTCCGGCGGAAGGCGATGGTGCGCCCGGGCAGGCACCCGATCTGGCCGAGCACGCTCTGCGCCGGCATCGAGTAGAGCGCCCGCGAGTTCTCGAGCCAGTCGGCCCACCGGGTGATCCACGAGCGCGTCGGCTCGAGGATGCGCTGGCGGGTGGTGACCCCGCCGACGGACTCGTCGGCGAAGGGCTTGAGCAGCTCGGAGAGCGTCCCCGGGGTCCACACCGTGTCCGAGTCGACGAGCACGGTGATGTCGCCCGTCGACATCTCGGTGCCGACCTTGACGGCGTTGCGCTTGCCCGGGATCGGCGTGTGGGTCCAGCGGACGAGCGGGGCGAACTCGTCGCAGACCTGCTCCAGCGCCTCGTTCCTCGCGCCGTTGATGACGACGATGATCTCGCCCGGCCCCTGCTCGACCATGCGGCCGATCACGTCACGGAAGAGGTCGATCGGCTCGTCGACGACGGGGACGACCACGCTGGTCGTCCCGACGAAGGTGCCGGTGTAGGGGCGGTAGCGGGCGGACAGGACGACCTTGAGCAGCCAGAGCAACCAGATCACCGCGGAGTACACGGCGAACAGGTAGAACTCGGGGTGCCCTTCGACCATCTGCCGGATCTGCAGAATGAAGGTGAACATCGATCCCTGCTTCAACGTTCGAGGTGGGGATTCCGCTTCATCGAGGAACCGTGGGCGGTTCGGGTGAGCCCATTGAGGCAGAAGCTGGGTGCCACCGCAACGCGACCCCTGTCCGGGGGTGTTTCCAGGAGGTCACGGGGTACAACGCAGTCCCCCTCGCGGCAGACCGCGGCTGTCCGCACTGCTGCTGACAGCAGGAATGTGGACCGGTCCACCGCCGTCCGGAGCGCAACAGCAGCCGATGACGGCCCGGGAGGCGGGGCTACTCAGTGTAGGAAACCCCAGGTCGAAGGGCACGTACCCCCGTCCGGGGGGTGCCTGGTCGGGGCCGCTGCTGCCCCGGTCCGCAGCCCCCGATCACGGTCCGGTCACGACGGGTGGGCCCGTGCCGGTCGGGGTACAGCGCGGCAGCCGTCGGGGGACGGCGGACGACATCAGGAATTCATCGACGACGACGTGTCACGTTCCCCCGCGGACGTCGGTCCGGGCGTGTCGCCCCACCCTCAGGCGCCGTAGAACTCCCGCTCGAAGACCTGGCGAGCGCGCCGTGTGACGCCGAGGTAGTCGTCCTCGAGCCGGGACGCCGATCCGGGCGGGTACTCCATCAGGCGCGCGATGCCCTCGAGCTGCACCCGGTCGACGGGCAGCACGTCGGTCGTCTTCCCGGACCAGAGCACGAGGGCGCTCCGGGTGCGGGACGCGAAGCGCCAGGCGGCGCCGAGGCGGTCGGCGTCCTCCGCCGCGACGAGCCCGGCGGCGGTGGCGGCGTCGAGCGCCTCGAGCGTCGAGGTGGTCCGGAGCCCGGGCACCGTCGTCGCGTGCTGCAGCTGCAGCAGCTGCACGAACCACTCCACGTCGCTGAGGGACCCGCGGCCGAGCTTCAGGTGCCGCGCTGGGTCGGCTCCGCGTGGCAGCCGCTCGGACTCGACGCGGGCCTTGATGCGCCGGACCTCGCGGACCGCCTGCTCGTCGATGTGCTCCGGGTACCGGGTCCGGTCCGCCAGGTGCTCGAAGTCCCGCAGGAGTCCGTCGTCGCCGACGGCACCACGGGCCCGGAGGAGTGCCTGCGCCTCCCACGTCAACGACCACCGGGCGTAGTACGCGCCGTACGACTCGAGCGTCCGCACCACCGGTCCGTTCTTCCCCTCCGGACGCAGGTCGATGTCGAGCTCGAACGGGTGGATGGCGTCGTCGGTCAGCCGCGACAGCTCACGGACGATGCGCTGCGCCGCCCGCGAGGCCTGCTCCGACTCGAGGCCCTCCGGCGCCCGGTACACGTAGAGCACGTCGGCGTCGGACCCGAAGCCGAGCTCCCGGCCACCGAAGCGTCCCATCGCGACGATGCCGAACGCGAGGCCCTCGGGAGCGTCCCGCCGCGCGAGGGTGAGCGCTCCGGTCAGGGTCGCCTCGGAGACGTCGGACAGCGCCGGACCGAGTGCGTCCACGTCGAGGTGGCCCAGCACTGCGGCCATGCCGAGCCGGAGCGTCTCGCGACGTCGGGCGGACCGGACGAGGGCGGCGGCACCGTCGACGTCGTCACCGTGTCGGGCGGTCGTCGCGGCGTGTTCGGCGAGCAGGGACGCCAGCGGTCGGGGCCGGAGGAGCGTCTCCGGTTCGTCGAGCCACGCGACCGCTTCGGGGAAGCGCTCGAGCAACCCGGCGAGGAACGCCGACTCGGACAGCACGGTCGTCAGGGAGTGCGCGGCGCCCGACGAGTCGCGGAGCATGCGGAGGAACCAGCTCGACTCCCCCAGCGTGTCGCTGAGGCGCCGGAACGCCAGGAGCGCCCGGTCCGGAGCCGGCCCCTCGGCCATCCACCGCAGGAGCACGGGGAGCAGGTTGCGCTGGATCGCGGCCCGCCGGCTCGTGCCCTGCGTGAGCGCGCGGATGTGGCCGAGCGCGCCCGAGGGGTCCGCGAAGCCGATCGCGCCGAGGCGGTCGGCCGCCTGGTCGTTCGTCAGGACGATGTCACCGTCGGTCGCGGCCACCGCCGAGAGCAGCGGTCGGTAGAAGAGCCGCTCGTGGAGCCCGCGGACCTCGAGCTTCACGCCGCGCCACCGCTGCTCGAGCGCCGACGCCGAGGTCGCGAGCCCGGTCGAGCGTGCGAGCACCCGGAGCTCGTCCTCGTCGGAGGGCATGAGGTGCGTGCGCTGCAGTCGTCGGAGCTGGATGCGGTGCTCGAGGAGGCGCAGCAGGGCGTAGTCGGGGCCGAAGCGTGCGGCCTCGGGTCGGCCCACGTACCCGGCGGCGGCCAGGGCGTCCATCGCCTCGAGCGTCGAGCGGACCCGCACGGTGTCGTCGTCGCGGCCGTGCACGAGCTGCAGGAGCTGCACGGTGAACTCGACGTCACGCAGCCCGCCCGGCCCGAGCTTGATCTGCCGGTCGACCTCGTCGTCCGGGATGTGCTCGGTGACGCGTTCCCGCATCCGCTGCACCGACTCGACGAACCCGGGCCGGCCGGCGGAACTCCAGACGAACGGGGCGACCGCTGCGGCGTAGCGCTCCCCCAGGTCCCGACTGCCGGCGATCGGCCGCGCCTTGAGCAGCGCCTGGAACTCCCACCCCTTCGCCCAGCGCTCGTAGTACGCCACGTGCGAGTCGAGCGTCCGGACGAGCGCGCCGTCCTTGCCCTCCGGCCGCAGGTTGGCGTCGACCTCCCACAGTGCCGGTTCGGCCGCGAGGTCGGTGATGGCGTGCGTCGCCGCGATCGCCAGCCGCGTCGCGATGAGGACGGCGCGGTCGGTTCCGACGCCGGAGCCGGTCTCGTCGTCACGGGTCGACTCGGTGACGAAGATGACGTCGACGTCGCTGACGTAGTTGAGCTCGCGTGCGCCGGCCTTCCCCATGCCGATCACGGCGAGCGGGGTGGCCTCGACGTCGGCGGCGGGGAACGGGACCTCGCGCCGGGCGACGGCGACCGCCGCCTCGAGCGCCGCGCCGGCCAGGTCGGCGAGCCCCGCGGCGACCGCCGGGAACGCCTCGGTCGGGGCGGGGTGCAGCACGTCGAACAGGGCGATCTGCGCCAGGTGCCGCCGGTAGCGCACCCGCAGCCGGAGGCGGGCGTCCTCACCGGTGGCGTCCGCGACCGCGTCGGCCAGCGACTCCGTGTACGCCTCCTGCGACCACGGCGGGGTGACCGGCTCGAGCAGCAGCGCGATCTCCGCCGGACGACGGTGGAGGAACTCCCCGAGCCCCGTCGACGCACCGAGCAACCGGACGAGCCGCTCGGTGGCCGCCCGGTCCGCCAGGACCGGCCGCAGCTCGTCCGGCGCACGCTCGAGGAGCCGCTCGAGCAGCCGGAGCGCACCGTCGGGATCGGCCGTGGACTCCCACAGGGCCGGGGCGTCGGCGACCGGCACCCGTAGGTCGGGGCCGAACCGGGCCTCCAGGCCGGCGATCCGCTCCAGGCTCTCCGACAGCTCCGCGAAGCCCAGGCGGGCCATCTCGGAACGGGACGTCTTCGTCCGACCGGTCATGGGTGGCGCACCGGGCGGCTGCTAGAGCGCGCCGAGGTTCGTGCGGAGCTCGAACGGCGTGACCTGGTCGCGGTAGGCCTTCCACTCCTGCCGCTTGTTGAGCAGCACGAAGTTGAAGACCTGCTCGCCCAGGGTCTCGGCGACGAGCTCCGAGTCCTCCATCAGACCGAGCGCGTGGTCGAGGCTGGCCGGGAGCTGCTTGTAGCCGAGGGCCTTGCGCTCGGCGTCGGACAGGCTCCAGACGTTGTCCTCGGCCTCCGGCGGGAGCTCGTAGCCCTCGTCGATGCCCTTGAGGCCCGCCGCGAGGAGCAGCGAGTACGCCAGGTACGGGTTCGCGGCGGAGTCGATGCCGCGGTACTCGACGCGGGCGGACTGGCCCTTGTTCGGCTTGTACAGCGGCACGCGGACCAGGGCCGAACGGTTGTTGTGGCCCCAGGTCACGAAGGACGGGGCCTCGTCACCGCCCCACAGGCGCTTGTACGAGTTGACGAACTGGTTCGTCACGGCGGTGATCTCCGGCGCGTGCCGCAGCACACCGGCGATGAAGTGCTTCGCGGTCTGCGACAGCTGGTACTCGCCGCCGGCCTCGTAGAAGGCGTTCTGGTCGCCCTCGAAGAGCGAGACGTGCGTGTGCATGCCGGAGCCGGGCTGCCCCGACAGCGGCTTCGGCATGAAGGTCGCGTAGACGCCCTGCTCGATCGCGACCTCCTTCACCACCGTGCGGAAGGTCATGATGTTGTCCGCCATCGTCAGCGCGTCGGCGTAGCGGAGGTCGATCTCGTTCTGCCCGGGGCCGGCCTCGTGGTGGGAGAACTCCACCGAGATGCCGAGGTCCTCGAGCATGCGCACCGAGCGGCGGCGGAAGTCGTGGGCGCTGCCGCCGGGGACGTTGTCGAAGTAGCCGGCCTGGTCGACGGGCTGCGGGCCGCCGTCCGCCCAGTCGCGGCTCTTCAGCAGGTAGAACTCGATCTCGGGGTGCGTGTAGAAGGTGAACCCACGATCACTCGCCTTCGCCAGCGTCCGCTTCAGCACGTTGCGAGGGTCGGCGACGGCGGGCTGGCCGTCGGGCGTCGTGATGTCGCAGAACATCCGCGCCGTCGGGTCGACCTCGCCCCGCCAGGGCAGGATCTGGAACGTCGAGGGGTCCGGGTGCGCCAGGACGTCGGCCTCGTAGGAGCGCGTGAGGCCCTCGATCGCGGAGCCGTCGAACCCGATGCCCTCCGCGAAGGCCCCCTCGACCTCGGCCGGGGCGATCGCGACGGACTTCAGCGTGCCGATGACGTCGGTGAACCAGAGTCGGATGAACTTGATGCCCCGCTCCTCGATGGTGCGGAGCACGAAGTCCGTCTGCTTGTCCATGGACGCCCTTTCCGTGGTGCTGCTGGGGCTCCCAGCCTATTGGTCCGCGTCGTCCCAGCGCTCGTTGTTCGCCTTGATGCGGTCCAGGGCGTGTTGCGCGTCCTCGCGGGTGTCGAACGGGCCGATGCGGTCGCGCTGCGGCGACTGCGGGCCCTGCTCCACCTCGTGCGTCTTCTCGTTGAACCACCACTGGGACTCGATGCGTTCGTCGCTCATGGCGCCACCGTACCCACGGTGGTCGGGCGGTGCCCGCGCGCGGCGGGCGCGGGGCCCGCAGCCGGGTCTCGGGCTGGGCGACGGTCCTCGGGCACCGGGGCGCGCGATCGGTCGCTCAGCTCGAGACTCGCGGGGCTCGCGGACCGGCGGACCGGCGGACCGGAGGACGGGCGCGGGCCCGGCCGGGCGGTGGCGGCGACCGGCCTGGAGGCGCGGTGCCGGTCCGGCGGGCCGGCACCGCGCCTCCAGGCCGTCGCGTGGGGCGCGGGGCGCTGGGCGGGCGGTCCTGAGGGCGGGTTCGAGCCGGGACGTTGCCGGTGCCCCGCGCGGCGCCGCGAGACGCCGGCGTCACCGCCGGACGCCCTCGGCGCCGCGAGACGCCGCCGGATCTCGCGGCGTCTCGGCACGGACGGGGCGTCTCGCACCGGCGAGGGCGGCTCGCGCACGTGTCGGTCGGCGCGGCGTCCCGGCACCGGCGAGGCGTCTCGCACCGACGCCGGTGTCTCCCGCACGTGCCGCGCCTCGCGCACGTGCGGGGCGTCTCGCGCGGCCGCCGGCGTCTCGGCGCCGGCGTGCGGCGGGACGGCGGCCTGCCGCACCCGGTTAGAGTGGTCGGCATGCCCCGGGACGAACACGGACACCTGACCGCCGGCCGGATCTCCCCCCAGCGCCCCGTGCCGAAGGACATCGAGCGTCCCGAGTACGTCGGGCGCGTCGAGCCCCACGAGCACGGACTCGGTGACACGTACACGCCGGACGAGGTCGAGCTGATCCGGGCCGCGGGACGCATCGCCTCGCAGGCCATCGACGCCGTCGGGGACGCCATCCGCCCCGGGGTCACCACCGACGAGCTCGACCGCATCGGCCACGAGTTCGTCGTGTCCCACGGGGCCTACCCCTCCACGCTCGGCTACCGCGGGTACCCCAAGTCGCTCTGCTCGAGCCTGAACGAGGTCATCTGCCACGGCATCCCGGACGACACCGTGCTGCAGGAGGGTGACCTGGTCAACATCGACATCACCGCCTACAAGGACGGCATGCACGGCGACACGAACCGCACGTTCGTCGTCGGGCAGGCGTCGCAGGAGGTGCAGGACCTGGTCGATCGCACCCGCACCGCGCTCGAGCGCGGGATCAAGGCCGTGGCCCCCGGACGGCAGGTCAACGTCATCGGACGAGCGATCGAGGCCTACGCGAAGCGCTTCGGCTACGGCGTCGTCCGTGACTACACCGGTCACGGCGTCGGTCGTGCCTTCCACTCCGGGCTGATCATCCCCCACTACGACGCGCCGCGCTTCGACGACGTCATGGAGCCGGGCATGGTGTTCACCATCGAGCCCATGCTCACGCTCGGCGGCATCGAGGCCGACATCTGGTCGGACGACTGGACCGTCAGCACCCGCGACAAGTCCTGGACCGCACAGTTCGAACACACCCTCGTCGTCACCGAGCGCGGCGCGGAACTCCTCACCGTCTCCTGACGGACACTCTCGAAAGGCACCGCTTCTCATGACCTCCCTCGCAGTCGGCGTCGACATCGGCGGTACGGGCATCAAGGGCGCGATCGTCGACGTCGCCACCGGCGAGCTCACGACCGACCGGATCAAGAAGGCCACCCCCGAGGGCGGCAAGCCGCACGACATCGTCGCGGTCGCGAAGTCGATCCTCGACGAACTCGCTCCGGCGGCGGACGTGCCCGTCGGGGTCTGCTTCCCCGCGATCGTCCGTGACGGCAAGACCATGTCGGCTGCGAACGTGTCGAAGAAGTGGATCGGCTTCGAGGCCGAGGCGCTCTTCGAGAAGGAGCTCGGTCGCTCCATCCACTTCGTCAACGACGCCGACGCCGCCGGGTTCGCCGAGCAGCAGTTCGGCGCCGCGAAGGGCAAGGACGGGCTCGTGGTCGTCACGACCCTGGGCACCGGGATCGGCACGGCGCTGATCAACGACGGCGTGCTCATCGTCAACTCCGAGCTCGGCCACCTGGAGATCGACGGGCACGACGCCGAGACGAAGGCCTCGTTCGCGGCCAAGGAGCGGGACGAGCTGTCCTGGAAGCACTGGGCGAAGCGCCTGCAGAAGTACTACTCGACGCTCGAGGCCCTGCTCTCCCCCGAGCTCTTCGTGGTCGGCGGCGGTGTGTCGAAGCACCACGAGGAGTTCCTGCCGCTGCTCGACCTGCAGGCGGACATCATCCCCGCGACCCTCCGGAACAACGCCGGCATCATCGGGGCAGCGACCCTGGCGGCGCGCAGCAAGTAGGCGGCGCTGCCGGCAGCGCTGCTCCTGCCCGTCCGCCGGCGGCCGGCTCCGGCTGTCCGGCGAGCGGG
Source organism: Curtobacterium sp. BRD11 (assembly GCF_031844345.1). Classification (NCBI taxonomy): domain Bacteria; kingdom Bacillati; phylum Actinomycetota; class Actinomycetes; order Micrococcales; family Microbacteriaceae; genus Curtobacterium; species Curtobacterium sp. BRD11. Next base: position 345,374 of record NZ_JAUZUZ010000001.1, on the reverse strand, counting down.
CAGGACATGCCGCGCGTGCTCCGACGACCGGGTGCGATCGGTCGGGTGTCAGCGTCGAGCGTGACAGATCTGGCCCGCTCGGCGAACGACGGCGGGGCACGAGGAGGCCGGACGCCGGAACCGTCGGCAGCAGGCGGGCGCGGGACGGGGGTCGGCAGCGGTAGACTCGGGGGTGCGAACGGGTCGGTGAGACGGTCGCGTCACTCCCCCGGGAGTGCCGAGGAACGTCCGGGCTCCACAGAGCAGGGCGGTGGGTAACACCCACCCGGAGCAATCCGCGAGACAGTGCCACAGAAAGCAGACCGCCGGCGGCGACGTCGGTAAGGGTGAAACGGTGGTGTAAGAGACCACCAGGGGTCCGGGTGACCGGATCCGCTCGGTAAACCTCGCCCGGAGCAAGGTCAGACAGAGGACGACGAGGCTGCTCGCTGAGTCCTCGGGTGGACCGCTGGAGGCCGGCGGCAACGTCGGTCCGAGAGAGATGGCCGTCACCGCGAGAGCGGGACAGAACCCGGCGTACGGCCGGCCCGTTCGCACACACGACACCACGAGCGCGCCCCGCGCGTCCCCACCGACGACGGACGGGAGGCTCGTGGCGGTGTCGCCACGAGCCTCCCGTCCGGTGGTCCCGCGTCTACAGGCCGGACTCGGCCGTGCGCACCAGGATCGCGTCGCTGTCGGGGCAGAGCACGACGTCGTCGGGCGCGGCCCGACGGATGTCCTGCAGGTCCGAGTTCGTGAGGGTCACGCCCGAGGCGGTCGAGACCCCGCCCTGCAGCAGCGACGCACCGAAGCCGTAGCGCGCACGCTGCCGGTCGTACAGCGCCAGCAGGTCCGCGGGCACCTTCGTGGCGACGGCCGCACGGCTCTGGACCGCCGACTCGCGGTCGGCCTCGGCACGGGCGATCTCGGAGTCACGTTCCGCGACCAGGGTGGCACGGTCCGCCTCGACCCCGGCGAGCTTCGCCTCGATGTCCCCGACGCGAGCGCGGTGCACGTCGAGCTGCTCCATCACCTCGAGCTCGGCGGTCTCCAGGTCGCCGATGCGGCGACGGAGGGACTCCATCTCGCTCTCGAGCCCGGCGGCGTCCTTCGCGCTGGAGACGTTCTGCAGCATCGTCGTGTCGCGCTCGATGCGGGCCTGCGCCGTCGCGGTGTCCGACTCGAGGCGTGTGCGTTCCCGTTCGGCGTCCTCGACCTGGCCGGTCGCGGCGGCGAGTTCGGCGCGCAACGAGGCGGCGGTCGTGCCGAGCTCCGTGAGCCGGTCGCCCTTCTGCAGGGCGGTGATGCGGTGCGACAGACGGGTCACGTCGTTGTCGAGGCGCTGGAGGTCGAGGAGGACGACCTGGTCCTCGGGTGCTGCCTTCACGGTCGGTCTCCTTCGGGGGCGGGGGTGGGAGCGGCGGTGCCGGTCGAGCCGGAGCCGTCCGCAGCGGTCGGTCCGGCTGTCGGCTCGGCCGCGGGCAGGACGGCGAAGTCCCAGGGGTCGGTGCGCCGGTCGCTGACGGTCACGCGGACGCCGGCGAGTCGTCTGAGCTGCTCGGCGGCGACGTCGAGCCAGAGCCACTCGGTCGCCCAGTGCGAGGTGTCCACCAGCGCCGGGCCGTCGACGAGCAGGGCCTGCTCGCGGAACTCCGAGGCGGGGTGGTGCCGGAGGTCGCTCGTGACGTAGACGTCGGCGGTGCGGACCGCGGCGTTGCCGAGGTAGGCGTCGCCGGCCCCGGCGCACAGCGCGACCGTGCGGACGGGCCGGTCGAAGTCGCCCGAGACCCGGACCCCGGTGGCCGTCGGCGGCAGGAGGTCGACGAGCTGCCGGGCGAGCGCGCCCAGGGTGGTCCCGTACGGCAGGACCCCGACACGACCAATGCCTGCGCCGGGATCGGCGCCCGGCTCGAGCGGCCGCTGCTCGGAGAGGCCCAGTCGGTCCGCGAGCACGGCCGAGGTACCGGTCGTCACGACGTCGGCGTTCGTGTGCGCGGCCAGCAGGGCGGTCCCGCCCCGCACGAGCGTCGCGAGGACCCGTCCCTTGGCGGTCGTCTCGTCGATCGTGGTGACGCCGCGGAGCAGGAGCGGGTGGTGGGTGAGGAGCAGGTCGGCACCCACGGCGACCGCCTCGTCTGCCGTGGCCGGCACGGCGTCGACGGCGAGGTGGACGTGCTCGACCGGCTGGTCCGGGTGCCCGGAGACGAGCCCCACGGCATCCCAGGACTCGGCGCCGGCGGAGGGCCACAGGTCCTCGATCACGGCCTGGAGTTCGCGGAGCGTCGGCATCCCGTCAGTCTACCGAGCAACAGGCGGGGTCCGGGTCGCTCAGCGGCGACCGAACAGGGACCGCAGACGTGCCACGAGGCGCGCCCACCAGCCGGGTCCGGTGCTGTCCGTCGTCGGCGCGTGCTCGTCGTCGTGGCTCGCCGTGGTCTCGCTCGCGGGCAGGGCCACCGCCTCGGGCAGCACGACCGGCGTGCTCGCCGTCGCACCGGTGTGCGCGGTCAGCGCGGCCGCGAAGGCAGCCCGGTCGATGACGGTGGGCCCGGTGGCCGGCTGGACGAGCGGAGCGGGCCGGGTCGCGGCCGACAGGGGCGAGCCGACCGGGAGGCCCAGCACCGGCCGGACCGGCAGCTCGCGGCCCGGGGTGGTCGCCGCAGCGTCGACGGCACCCGAGCCCGTGGTCGCGAGGACCCCGGTCGTGGTCGGTGCGGTCGTGGCCCGCTGGACGGGTCGCGTCGGGGTCGCGACGTCGGTCCGGGGTGCGGCGGCGCGCGGGGCGGCTGCTGCACGCACCGGCGTCGGCACCGGTGCTGTGGCGGCGCGTCGGGCGGCGGCACGATCACGGCGCGCGACCTCGTCCGCTGCGTCGGCGAGCAGGTCCGCGAAGACGGCGCGGGCGAACGCGCGCGCGGCGTCGACCTCGGCGTCGTCGAGGTGGGCGACGGTGGCCTCCCAGGCGGCGAGGCGCGCGAGGTCCTCGTCGCGGCGGCGGACCTCGTCCTCGAGCAGCACGATGCGGTCGATCGTGGTGCGGCCGCTCGTGGCGGAGACCTCGACCGCCAGGTCCTCGATGCGCAGGGCGATCCGGGCGGGCGGCTCGGGGAACGACGGGGCGCAGGCCGCCACGTGTCGTGCACGGTCACGACGACGGAAGGCGGTGGGCTCCGAGTGCTCGGCGGCGGGCGCGGCAGCGGCGGGTACGAGCGCGGGTGCGGGTGCGTCCGACGCCGACTCGGGCTCGGGCTCGGGCTCGGCAGCAGCCGCACCAGGGCCGACGGGCACGGCGGGCTCGGCGACGGCGTCCGTGGTCACCGGGCGCTGCACCGGACCCGTGACCGGCGGCACCACGAGGTCCGCCAGGTACGGCGTACGGGTGGCCGGGACGTCTCGGAGCCACTCCTCGAGCTCGCGACCGAACGGGTCGACGAGGGGGGTGCGCGCACCGGGCTGGGTCTCCATGTGACGCAGGATAGATATCACGCGTGCCGGATGCGGGGAGATCCGCGGTGTGTCGCGCATCCCGCACTCTCGGACGTGACGTACCGGGTCGGAGATGAGCGGCGTGTCAGGCCCTCGGGAGCGACTCCGCGAAGTCGTCGAGCAGGCGCCGACCCTCGTCCCAGGCACCGACACCGCTCGCGACGTTCACGTGCTGCCGGTCCCCCACCCGGACCACCCGGGACCCGAGCGCGCCGGCGAACGCGACGGCTCGGTCGACGGAGCAGTACGGGTCGTCGTCGCTGACCACGAGCACGGTCGGTACCGCGACGGGTCGGCGCGGAGCGTGGAAGCCGGCAGCCTCGGCGGGGAACACCGGCGCCCCGGGGTCCGGGGGTGCCACCAGGAACGCGCCGACGACCCGCTCGTGAGCGCCGTCGACGACGTGCTCCGCCAACCAGTCGGCCACCGCCAGGACGCCCAGGCTGTGCGCGACGAGCACCGGCGGCCGGGAGCAGGCGTCGACGGCCTCGGTGATCGCCCGGCTCCAGTCGCCGGGCTCCGGGTCCGACCAGGACCTCGGGGCGATGCGTACCGCACCGTCGGCGCGCTCGTCCTGCCAGCGGGACTGCCAGTGCTCGGGGTCAGACCCCCAGATGCCCGGGACGACGACCCAGGGGTGCCGGTCCGCCGGGCGCAGCTGCTCCTCCATCCGGGCAGCGTAGCGGGCATCCGGGCAGCGGAGCGGGCAGCCCTGGCGGCGACGGCCGTCAGCTGTGCAGGGTGTCGCGCGGGTACTCGCCGAACCGCGCCGAGTAGGCAGCCGAGAACCGACCGAGGTGCGCGAAGCCCCACCGGACCGCGACCGCGGCGACCGTGAGCTCCCCCGGGGTGCCCCGGTGGAGCTCCTCGCGGACACGATCCATCCGGATGCCACGGAGCATGGCGTTCGGGGCGGTCCCGACCTGCCGCTGGAACGCCTGCTGCAGCCCGCGGACGCTGAGTCCGACGTGTTCGGCCACGTCGGTGGTCGTGATCGGGGTGTGCGCGTAGGCGTGCATGTACTCGACCGCGTCGCGGACCCGGCTCGTCGCACCCTGCGGCATCGGGACCTCGGGCGCGATCTGCTCGTGCGGGAAGGTCCGCAGCATCGCGAGTGCGGTCTCGCGGGCGGTCTCGGCCATGACGAGCGGTGAGGGAGCCGCGGGGCCGAGGACGACCTGCGCGGCCCGTCGGACCTGTGCGTTCCACACCCGCAGGTCCTCGGCGTGCGGTCTCGCGGTGTGGTCGAAGACGATGGCGCCCGCCTGCCCGCCGTGCTCCTCGGCCGCGATGCCCTCGAGGAACCTCCGGTCGAAGTGCACGAGGTTCTGCCGGACGTCCTCGACCTCGAAGACGAAGGGCCGACCTGCCGGGAACACGAGCGCGTGCCCGGGAGCGAAGGACGCCTCGTCCCGACCGACGTCGACCGTGCCTCCGCCGTCGGTCGTCCACATGACGGCGTAGTCGTCGCCGGAGGACGCCTCACCCGTCGCGTGCGCGTCGAAGTGGGTCGACCGGAACGACATCGACGCGTCACCGACCGCCTTGAAGCGGTACCCGAACGACCGCGCGGTGTGGCGCGCAGCGAAGTGCGCGCCGTCGTACGCGTCCGAGAAGAGCTGGAGCGCCGCGCCGAGGTCGGTCCCCACGGCTTCGTAGCGCATCCGGGTGTCAGCGCGCGTCTCGGTCGTCACCGGACCGAGCGTGGCACGACATCGCCGGTCCCGCATGCGCACCGTCCCGGGGTGCGCGGACCGGCTCCTCCCGTGCGGGAAACGGATGATGCGCGGGCCGGACGCGGAGACCGGTCAGCGGCGGCCGGTCAGCGGCGGCCGCGCCGGACGACCCATCGGTTCCGGTCGTCGACCCGCTCGTAGCGCAGGTCGTCGACGACCATCTGCACGAGCGCGAGCCCGCGGCCGCCCTCGGCCAGCGCGTCCGGCAGGTGCGCCGCCGACGGGTCGACCAGGACCGGCACACCGTCGTCGGACAGCGACACCGTGACCTCGTCCGGGCCGACGTCCATCCGGAGCGAGCAGGACACCGGACGACCGCCGGCTCCGTGCTCGATGACGTTCGAGGCGAGCTCGACGAGGGCGAGTTCGAGCGCCATGCGGTCCTCGAGGGACAGCTCGGGCTCGTGTGCCCACACCGAGGACAGGAACGTGTGCACCGCCGTGACGTCGTCGGGCGGGCAGGCGAGGTCGAGGACGTGCTCGCCGGTGGCCACGGTCATGCCCAGTTCGTCACCGCGGCGTCCCCGTCCGGGTACGTCCGCAGGATCTTGTCGATGTTGGAGAGCTTGAGCACCATCTGCACCTGCTCGGAGGGGGCGGCGAGCCGCAGGTCTCCCCCGGCCTGGCGCGCGGTCTTCAGGCAGCCGACCAGGGCGCCCAGTCCGGACGAGTCCATGAACTCGACGCCGGAGAGCTCGACGACCAGACGCGAGCGCCCGCCCTCGACGACCTTCGCCACGGTCTCGCGGAAGGCTCCCGCGCTCACCATGTTGAGTCGTCCGCTGCACTCGAGCACGGCGGTGTCGTCTGTCGCCTCGTGTACGACGATGTCCATGCAGGGGCCTCCTCGGTTCGGTGCGGGTGCACCCTGCAACCTACCGGGTCTGAGCCGTCAGGCGGTACGGCCTCGCCGCGTCGCGAGGACCTGGACGACGACGGCGGCCGCCATGAGCGTCACCATCACGGCGCCCATCGCGGTCGCGGTCCCGCCGAGCGCACCCGCGAGCGGCGTCCCGAGCCCGCCGAGTCCGAAGGTGAGACCGCCCTGCAGTGCGGCCGCGGTCCCCGGGTGGGCAGCGCCGACGTGCTGCGTCCGGGTCATGGCCGCGGGCAGCACGAACCCCCAGGCCCCGGTGACCACCGCGAGCCCGCACCAGACCGGCACGGGTCCCGCTCCGGCGAGGGCAGCGACCAGGACGACCGCGCTGCCGAGGGTCCCCGTGGCGAGCCCCGCGGTCAGCAGGGAGTCCTCGGAGAACCGGCCGACGACGCGGCGGAACACGAGCGTCGTGACGACCATCACCGAGGCGTTCGTCGCGAACACGAGCGTGTAACGCTGCTCCGAGAAGCCGTACTGCTGCTGGAACACGAACGAGCTCGTCGCGATGTAGGCGAAGAAGCCGATCGTCGAGAGCACCCCGGTCAGGACGTAGGCCCGGAAGCGCCCGATCGCGAGCAGGTCCCGGATGCGACGCCCGTTCGCCCGGAAGCCGGTCCCGCCCCGGGCGGCCGGCGGGAGGGTCTCACCGAAGCGCAGGACGACCGTGACGGCGAACGCCGCCCCGAGCACGGCGAGGACGACGAACATCAGGCGCCAGGACCCGACGGTGAGCACGGCGCCGCCGGCCAGCGGTGCGACGACCGGCCCGACGGCGTTGATCGCGGCCAGGGTGCCGAACACCGTCGCCGCCCGTGGCCCCGAGGTCGTGTCGGAGACCATCGCACGACCGGCGACGGCTCCGGCCGCACCGGCGAGTCCCTGCAGCACGCGGGCGGCCACCAGGGTGCCCGCGTCCGGTGCGAGCGCACAGCCGACGGACGCCAGCGCGAAGCCGACGGTCCCGACGAGGAGCAGCGGTCGCCGTCCGGTGCCGTCGCTCACGGGCCCGGCGAGGAGCTGGCCGACCGCGAACGCGACGAGGAACGCCGTGAGCGACAGCTGCACGACCCCGGGTGTGGTGTCGAGGTCGCGGGCGATCGTCGGGAGCGCCGGGATGTACATGTCGGTGGCGAAGGGCGAGACGCCGACGATCAGTGCCAGTGGAACGATCGGCGGCAGCCGGGTCGTCGCGGTCGTCGGTCCGGTCCCCGCGCGCTCCGTCGTCACCGACGCCACGCTACGCCCGCGCGGACCGATCCGCGACGGCCGTCGGGCACCACGCTGACCCGTGACGGACGGGAGGCGCGGTGCCCGCCGGCACCGCGCCTCCCGTCCGTGACGTGGTCGTTGGCGGATCAGCCCGTGTTCTGCAGACCGGCCGCGACCCCGTTGACGGTGAGCAGGAGCAGGCGGTGGTCGCCGTCCGTCGGGTCGGTGCTGCCGGAGGTCCGGATCGCCCGCAGGGCGCGCAGCTGCAGGTGCGACAGCGCGTCGACGTACGGGCTGCGCAGCCGCACGGCACGCGCGAGCACCGGACGGTCCTCGAGCACGTCGCTCCCGCCGGACACCCGCAGCACCCAGTCGCGGGTGCGGAGCATCTCGTCGAGCACCTTGGCGGCCAGGTCGTCGCGGTCGGCGAGCTCGAGGTAGCGGCGGGCGATCTGCTCGTCGGTCTTCGCGAGCGACATCTCGACGTTCTTGATCATCGCGCCGAACAGCGGCCACTCCGCGTACGCGGCGCGCAGGGCATCGACGTCGCCGACGGCCTCGAGCGCGGAGCCGAGGCCGTACCACCCGGCGAGGTTGATGCGTGCCTGCGTCCACGAGAACACCCACGGGATCGCTCGGAGGTCCTCGAGCGACTCCACGCTCAGGCCGCGTCGGGCCGGGCGGGAGCCGAGCGGCAGGAGTCCGATCTCCTCCATCGGGGTGACGCGGGCGAACCACGGCGCGAAGCCGTCCGCCTTGACCAGGTCGTAGAACGCGCGGCGCGAGACGTCGTCGAGCTGCTGCGCGAGGTCGGCGAAGCGGGTCGCCGCGACGGCCGTGCGCTCCTCGTTCGACGGCGACGACGCGAACAGCGTCGCCGAGGCCATCTGCTCGAGGTGCCGTGCCGCGATGTCCTGGTCGCCGTACTGGGCGAAGATGACCTCGCCCTGCTCGGTGAGCTTGAGCCGCCCGTCGATCGACCCCGGCGGCTGTGCGAGGACCGCCTCGTTCGCCGGGCCACCACCGCGGCCGAGCGATCCGCCGCGGCCGTGGAACAGCGTCAGCTGGACGTCCTGCTCGCGCGCCCAGTCGGCGATCCGTGCCTGTGCGTCGTAGAGCGCCAGGTTCGCCGAGACCGGGCCGACGTCCTTCGACGAGTCGGAGTAGCCGAGCATGACCTCGAGCCGACGCCCGGTCGCCGCGAGCCGCCGCTGGAAGGGCTCGGTGCGCACGGCCTCGTCGAGGATGTCGACGCTCGCGTGCAGGTCGGCGAACGTCTCGAACAACGGGATGACGTCGAGCACCGGGGCCGCGTCACCGCAGGCGGCACGGGCGAGCTCGTGCACGTTCGCCAGGTCGGCGGCCGACTGCGTGAAGGAGACGATGTAGCGGTGCGCGGCACGGACGCCGTAGCGCTGCTGCAGGTCCGCGACGGTGCGGAACACCGCGAGGACCTCCTCCGTGGTCTCGCTCAGCTCGCCGCCGGCCCGGATCTCCGCCAGGGCGTTCCGGTGCACCTGCGAGTGCTGACGGACCTCGAGCTCGGCGAGGTGGAACCCGAAGGTCTCGACCTGCCAGACGAGGTTCTGCAGGTCGCCGTTCGCGGTCCGGACGGCACCGGCGGCGACGAGCGACGCCTGGATCACCCGGAGGTCGGCGAGCAGTTCCTCGGGGTCGCCGTACGCCAGGCCCTCCTGGCCGCGGCGCGTCGCGCGGATGCGGGCGGCGACGAAGAGCAGTGCGCGACGGTGCGTCTCGTTCGGGGCACGGACGCCGATCCGCTCGGCGATGCCCGGGTCGAGCTGCTCCTGCGCTGCGACGAGGGCCTGCAGTCCGGCGTCCGCGGGGGTCTCGGCGGCGTCGAGCGTCAGTGCCGAGCCGATGCGGGTGGCTGCGCGGGAGAGGCCGAGCAGGATGTGCTCGGCGGCGATGTCGGCGGCCTGCTTGGTGACGCCGGCGGTGACGTGCGGGTTGCCGTCGCGGTCGCCGCCGATCCAGGTGCCGAAGCGCACGAAGGCCGGTGCGGTCACCGGGACCCGACCGGCGTCGTCGCCGAGCAGCCGGTCGTCGAGCAGGCGGTAGACCTGCGGCACGATCTCGAACAGGGTCTGGTCGAACACGCTCATCGCCGTGCGGACCTCGTCGAGCGGGGTCGGCCGGGTCGTGCGCAGCGGTGAGGTGCGCAGGAGCGTGGTGATCTCCTCGAGCAGCCGCCGCTCGTTCTCGGCGCGGGCGGTGGCGTTGCGGGAGCGGTCGCGCTCGTCGATGAGGTCGGTGATGCGCCGGACGGCCGTGGTGACCGCGCGACGGCGGGCCTCGGTCGGGTGGGCGGTGAGCACCGGGTGGAACCGCAGGTCGGCCAGGCGCGCGGCGGCCTCGTCGGCGCCGACCTGCTCGACGAGCGAGGCGTACGTCGCGGGGAACGAGTCGCCGGGCAGGCCGCCGTCGTCGCCCCGGGCACGGAGGACGCGCACGCGGTGGTGCTCCTCGGCCAGGTTCGTCAGGTGGAAGTACGTCGTGAACGCCTGGGCGACGGCCTCGGCCCGCTCGGCGGACATGCCGGCCACGATCGCCTCGGCACGGGCGGCGCCCTCGGCGTCGGAGCCCTCGTAAGCGTCGATGACGGCGGCGCGCAGGCTCTCGACGTCGTGCAGCAGCTCGTCACCCCCGGTCTCCCGCAGCACCCGCCCGAGCAGGTTGCCGAGGTACCGGACGTCCGCGCGCAGGTCGCTGTCGACCGCGCCGCTGACGTCGTCCCGTGCGCGCCCGTGGCGCGTCGATCCGTCGATCGCCGTCATGGGTTCCTCTCACGTTGCGCCGGGACCGCGTCCCGGGTCCCCAGCACTGTACCGGCGGACGCGGGCACGTGACGACGACCGTCCGGACGGACCGCGGACCGCCCAGGGCACGGCCCGCCAGCGCGCCGACGGACGCGGCGGCGGGCGCAGCGGCGGTCGCGGCGGCGGTCGCGGCGGCGGTCGATCTGCCCCGTCGTCACCGGATCCCGCTCAGGCGGGGAGCACCGGCACGGTCAGGCGGGGAGCACCGGCACGGTCAGGCGGGGAGCAGCGGCACGGTCAGGCGGGGAGCAGCGGCACGGTCCGGCCGTCGCCCGCCGTCGGGCGACGCACCGAGGCCACGAGCGCCCGGTCGAGGCCCGCGGCCAGCTCCACCTCGGCGAGCACGGCCTCGCGCTCGGCGTCCGACCACGGGGCCGCGTCGAGCTGGGCCCGGTAGGTGTCCTCGAAGGCGGCGGGGTCGGCCACCTGGTCGAAGATCGTGAAGAGCACGCCGTTCGTGTCGAACCCGAACCGGTCCTCGAGCATCCGGGCCAGGGTGGGGCCGCCCGTCAGGTCCCCGAGGTACCGCGTGTAGTGGTGCGCGACGAACGCCCCGGGCGAGGTCGCCGCGACGGCGCACAGGCGACGGACGTACGCGGTGGTCGCCGCGGTCGGACAGCAGAGCTCGGACCAGTCCGGACCGACGAGGTACTCGAGGTCGGCGCGGATCGCGGGCATCCGGGTGAGCTGCGTCGTGACGAACGGTGCGGCGACCGGGTGGTCCGCCATCCGCTCGGCGGCACGCTCGAGGGCGTCGTACACGACGGCGTACTGGCCGAGCAGGTCGGCGTAGTCGGCGACGTCGCACTCCCCCGCGAGCAGGTCGTGAGCACCGCCGGTCCACACGGCCGGGTCCGCGGCGGTGCGGGAGCGCCGGCGCAGGAGCTCGGAGAACGGCGTCACGGTCGGACTCATGAGGTGAGGCTAACCTCAGTAGCTGGCAAGGTCGAGCACCGGAAGAGGAATCCCAGGATGAGTCCCAAGCGCACCCAGCACGTCTTCGTCATCGACCGCACGGAGCACCTGTCCCCGCACATGGTGCGCGTCCACCTCGGTGGTCCGGCCTTCCGGGACTTCGTCGACGGGGCCGACCCGGACCGCCTCGCCGCCACGGACAAGTACGTCAAGCTCCTGCTCGCGCCGCCGTCGAGCGGCCTGACCCCGCCGTACGACCTCGAGGCGCTGCGCGAGACCCTGCCGAAGCACCAGCGGCCGGCGCGCCGCACCTACACGGTCCGGTCCGTCGACCACACCGCAGAGACCATCGCGATCGACTTCGTGCTGCACGACGACCACGGGCACGACGACCACGGGCGAGACGACCACCGGCCCGAGGACGGGCCCGGCGACCGGGGCCTCGCCGGCCCGTGGGCCGCCGCCGCACAGCCCGGCGACCTGCTCGCCCTGTCCGGGCCCGGCGGCGGGTACGCGCCGTCGACGGACCCGACCGTCACCCACGTGCTCCTCGGCGACGACAGCGCACTGCCCTCGATCGGCGCGGCCCTCGCCGCGATGCCCGACGACGCCCGCGGCGTCGCGCTCGTCGAGGTCGGCGGCGCAGCCGACGAGCAGCCGCTCGAGCACCCGGACGGGGTCGACCTGCGGTGGCTGCACCGCGACGCCACCGGCGCCGAGCCGGGCACGCTGCTGGTGGCCGCCGCTCGGGGGCTGCCCCGTGCCTCCCGACCGGTGCAGGTCTTCGCGCACGGCGAGCGGACCGCGGTGAAGGCGCTCCGCCGCGTGCTGCAGGACGAGTGGGGCCTCGAGAAGGCGGAGATGTCCCTGTCCGCGTACTGGGCGCTCGGACGGGCCGAGGACCGGTTCCAGGAGGAGAAGCGCGAGCCGGTCGGCGTGATCTTCGCGGACTGAGCGACCCCGCTCCGTGCGTCGGCCGGGAGGCCCGGTGCGCGTCGGTGGCGCACGCTAGCGTCCGCGGGTGGTCACCCCTCCTGCCGTCCTCGCCTGCTGCGTCCCCGGTTGCGACGCGCCGTCCGCGGACGGCTTCGCCGCCGTCCTGCCGCTCTGCGGCGGACACGTGACCCTGGTCGCCGAGGTCGCGGCGGAGCACGTCGGCACGGAGGACGCGCTGCCGGGCCCGTGCCCGGTCTGCGGGTCGCGCGTGGGCGTGCGTTGGCCGAGCGCCGTGCTGTGCGGGACGTGCGAGTGGCGGTGGGGCGACGTGCCCGACGGTGAGCTGCCACCGCCGCGCGTCGACGTCGTCTACTACCTGCGGCAGCGCGACGACTTCGGCGACCGGGTGAAGATCGGCACGACCGCGAACCCGCGGCGACGGCTCGCAGCGGTGCCGCACCAGGAGCTCCTGGCGTTCGAACGCGGCGACCGGTCCGTCGAGCGACGACGGCACACGGCCTTCGCCGACGACCGGTTCCCGAGGACGGAGTGGTTCCGGACCACGCCGGCACTGCTCGAGCACGTCGCGCGCGTCGCCGCGGGCGTGGACGACCCGTGGGCGCTGCACGCCCGGTGGACGAGCGAGGCACTGGCGCTGCGCGGCTGAGGCCGGCTGCCGGTCCCTGCACGGCAGGGACCGGCTCCCGTTCCCTGCGCGGACGTGTGCCGTGCGCGACGCGGGTCGTGGAGGTGCTGCGCGGCGGTGCCGCGCAGCACCTCGGGTCAGGCCGCTGCGGCCGTCGCGCGCTGCCGGTCTGCTGCCGGGTCGTCCCGCAGGAACCGGTCGGCGGTGCGCAGGGACAGCGCCATGATCGTGAGCGCGGGGTTCGCGATGACGGCACTCGGGAACACCGAGTTGTCACACACCCACAGGTTCGGCACGTCCCACGACCGACCCGCCGGGTCGACGACGGACGACCCGGCGTCGGAACCCATGCGCGCCGTGCCGATCGTGTGGGCGGTGCGCTCGAGCACCCGGACGTCGGTCCCGCCGGCAGCCTCGACGATGGCGGTCATCGTGCGGACGGCGTGGGCGCGGATCGCGTCCTCGTTCGAACCCGGCGAGAACGTCACGCGGGCCCGCGGCACGCCGTGCTCGTCGAGGTCGTCGGAGAGCACGAGCCGGTTGTCGTCGTACGGCAGGCACTCGGCGTTGATGCCGACGCCGGCCGTCCGCGGGTAGTCGCGCATGGCCTTGACGAGCTCGGCACCGCGCAGCCCCCCGCCACGGACCAGGGTGGTCGCGAAGGTCAGCGGCTGGACGCCGAGGCTCTGGATCAGGTACCCACCGGCGAAGTCGGCGTCCGCGGGCCGGACGAAGTCCTCGGTGATGATCGACGACGGGTAGCCGCGGTACGACCGCATCGACTCGTCGAAGGTCGCCCACACCTGGGTCGCCCCGTGCGCCGTGAAGTTCCGACCGACCTGGCCGCTGCTGTTGGCCAGCCCGGTGTGCAGGAGCAGACGCGGCGTCTCCACCCCACCCGCGGCCAGCACGAGGGACCGGCACCGCTGGCGGCGCTCACGGCCGTCGCGCGTGTAGAGCACGGCGCACACCCTGCCGTCGGCGTCGAGCTCGATGCCGTGCACGAACGAATCCGGACGGATCTCCGCGCCGAAGGCGACGGCGGCGGGCAGGTAGGTCGTGTCCATCGACACCTTCGCCCCGTTGCGGCAGCCCTGGTGGCACGACCCGCAGGACACGCACGCCTGACGCAGCCCGTGGTGCTCCTGCACCCGGTCCTCGGTGGTCAGGGCGACCGGTGCGTCCGTCGCGGTGATGCCGAGCGCCGCGGTGCCGCGCATCATCATGTCCGACGAGGCGTTCCGCGCGGGCGGACCCATCCGGTACCGGCGGTCCGGGTCCCACGGGTAGTGCGCGGGGCCGGCGACGCCGACCTCGTGCTCGACGCGCTCGATGTACGCGGTGAGCTCGGCGTGGTCGATCGGCCAGTCCTCGCCCTGCCCGCTCTCGGTGCGCAGACGGAGGTCGTGCGTGCTCGGGCGCGGGGTGAAGGCGCCCCAGTGCAGGGTGGAGCCGCCGACGCCGGTCCCGCTGTTGTTCGGACCGAAGGCGGTCGGAGCGGCACCACCGCTGATGCGTTCGTCCATCCAGTTGATGTCCACCGGTGCCTCGACCTCGTCGGGCGTGTGGTCGCCGGGCTCGGTGTTCCGACCGGCCTCGAACGCGACGACGCTCAGGCCCTCGCGGGCGAGGCGAGCGGTCAGCGGGGCGCCGCCGGCACCCGTCCCGACGACGACGACGTCGACGACCTCGTCGTCCTGGTGGTGGCGCTGTGCGTCGAGTCTCATCGTCCTGCTCCCTCGGGTTCCCACGCTTCCCGCTGCCCGGCTCCGAGCAGCTGGAAGCCCTGCTTCCGGACGCCGTCGCCACCGTTGGCGAAGCCGTCGTAGTCGATCTCGGACATCGTGGCGGGGTGGGCGAGCCACTGCTTCACGAGGTCCACGCTGGCGTCCTCGAACCAGACGCGCAGCTGTTCCGCCCCGAGCGGGCCGTCCGACCGGTACCGGCCGGCGGCGACGTCCTCGAGCACCGCGGGCAGGTCGCCGGAACCGACCGTCGCGAGCACGTCCAGCGCACCACGGTAGGCGTCGGCGTCCTCCGGCATCCCCTCGGGGCGCCATCCGTCGCCCTGCCCGGCGGCGAGCTGACGGTCGACACGGAGCGCGACGTCCACCTCTCCCGGCCCTGCCTGCGGGACGACGATCCGAGCCACCGCCCGGAGCACGTCGAGCTGCTGCGGGGACAGGGCCTCCGGCGTCGCGGCGGGGTCGTCGGGCAGCGCACGCACCGCGAGCACGCCCCGGGTCCGAGCACTCACCCGCGGCGAGGCGATCACCCGGGCCTGGTCGGCGGGGACGACCGGTCCGTGGGCGACACGCCGCTCCCAGAAGCTGCGCACGAGCGCGGCGACCTCCTGCGGGCGCTCCCACGGCAGCAGGTGCGCGGCGCCAGGTACCTCGTGCAGCTCGGCGGCGGGCCAGTGCGGCATCGTGAGGCGACGCTGCGCTCCGGCCGCCAGGTCGCCGTCCTCGGCGCCGGCGAGCACGAGCGCCGGGACGGGGTTCGGCTCGGCCGTCGTCGACCAGTCCTCCCGACTACCGCGGAGCAGCCAGTCGCGCCAGGCGCGCGGGTCGGTGCGGCGCACGTCCTGCACGGCCTGCTCGTGCCGGTCCGGGGGCAGCACGTCGGCGGTGTTCGCGTCGACGAACTCCGCCGCGTGGTCCGGCTCGATCGGCCCGTCCGCGGCCCACGAGAGCATCGCGTCGCGGCGGTCCTCGTCCATCGGCTCGGGAGCGAGGGGCGAGGCGGCGAGGAGGACGACGGCGCGGAGTCCGAACAGGCCGTTCGCGCCCGAGACCGTGCGGTCGGCGACGACCGTCGCGACCTTGCCACCCATCGAGTGACCCACGATCGCCCACTCGGTGGCGCCGCTCGCCCCGATCGCCCGCTCGACGAGCACGGTCATCTCCTCGACGGTCGTGCCACCGGAGGCGGGGCTCCGCCCGAAGCCCGGCAGGTCGATGCCGACGAGGTCGAGGGTGCCGGCGAGCTCGGAGCGGAGGAGGGCGAACTCCTCCGAGCTCGAGCCCAGCGCGTGCAGGCAGAAGGCGGTCGCTGTCATCCTTCGTTCCTACCGTCCGGATCGCGCGGGACCCAGGCTCCTGTACCCCTGCGACGTACCCCGACGGGCGGTGTCAGGAGGACGTGCGCGGTTCGTAGACCGAGAGGAGCATCGCGGCACCCAGGCGAGCCACCCGTGCGGGCTGCGCCGACCGCTGCACGGCGGACTCCACCCGGGCACCCTCGACGAGCAACGAGAGTGCCTGCGCCACGTGCGACGGCACGCCGGCACGCGCGCAGAGCTGCGTCAGGTGTGCCTCGACGTCGGCGAAGTGCGCTCGCGCGAGCTCGGCGATCGCCGGGTCGGTGCGCCCGAGTTCCGCGTGCCCGTTGATGAACGCGCAGCCGCGCCAGCCCTCGTCGGCGAAGCACTGCTCCAGGTACCCGAACACCCCGAGGACCTCGTCCCGCGGATCGTCGGCGTCCCGAGCGATGCCGTCGAGTGCCCGTCGCCACGCGCCGTGCCAGCGCTGGAGCACGGCGATGACGAGCTCCCGCTTCGACGGGTACGCGGCAGTGAGCTCGTCGCGCGTGAGTCCGGCCTCGTCCGCGACGTCGTCGAGCGTCACCGGGGTGACGCCGTGCCGTGTGAACAGGGTGTCCGCCGCGGTCGACGCCCGGCGTTGTGTCGGGGACTCACGGACGGTGGGGGTCAGGGTGAGGAGGGTCATGTGCCTTCTGCAGGGTCGGGACCGCGGGTGGCGCGAGCCTACTGGCCCGACACGCGAGCGGCGTCGAGGGCCTCGGCGAGCAGGGCTCGCATGTCGATCGGCTGCGTCGGTGCGTCGGCGGCGGCCGACCGTCGGACCGGCAGCACGGTGTCGGCGACCGAGTGGTCCGCCCCGGGCAGCGCGCGGGTCCCGCGGGAGAGCCGCGACCCGCGGATGCCGAGTTCGTTGCGCGGGATGCTCATGCGGACAGTCCCAGCAGGATCGCTGCGGACGCGGCGACGGTCACCGAGAGCAGACCGGTCGACACCGCGGCGATCTGGAGGCCACGCTGTCGGCGGGCCTCCACCACCTCGGCGAACCGCGGGGTCGTGCGACCGATCCCGGCGGCGCGGGCGGTGGTGGGTCCGGTGTCCAGGTCGGTGGCGATGATGGTCACGGTCGTCGTCCTCGGGTCTCCGGGGGGCCGGCCGATCCGGCACCCGTCCACCGAGGACGCTAGGAGACCGCGGCGCCGGGCGGACGCCGACCGGGCGACGACGACGAAAGACGGACGTCCGGCAGTCCTCGTCCGACGATCTCCGGACATCCCTGCTGTGCGGACCACGTCGTCCACCCCCGGACCGGGGACACCGGTGTCCGGACAGCGCCGCGTCCGGCGGACAGAATGCACGGGACCCATGAACCCGATCACGCCGCCACGCATCGACGTCGAGACCCAGAGCTCCGACCTCGACGAAGCCCGCGACTTCCTCGCGACCGCCTACGCGGGGAACGAGTGGAGCGCCGACGCGACCGGACAGCCGTTCGCGTTCCGCTACTCGGCGGTGGGGGACGCCGCGATGTCGCTGCGGTCGATCCGCTTCGACGGCCACCTCGAGGGCGTCATGACGCCGTCCGACGACTTCGTGGTGCAGTGGACGACCCGCGGCACCGCTGCGATCGGGTCGGGAGACGCCCGGATCGTGATGGAGCCCGGTCGACCGCAGCTCTGGCCGCAGCAGGGCGCCGCGTTCTCGTACGACGACTACGACCAGCGCATCGTCCAGGTCAACCGGAGCGCCCTCGAGGAGGTCGCCGGTGAACGCGGGACCGCGCCCGGGCAGCTCGTGCTCGACCACACCGTCCGACCGGACGAGCGGGGGATGCGCGTCTGGCGGAGCAGCGTCCAGCTCATCTCGCACACCGTCCTCGACCGCCGTGCCTCCCCGCTGCTGCAGGCCGAGATGGGTCGGCTCGGGGCGCTGGCACTGCTGGAGCTGTACCCGATCGTCAGCGCCTCGCTGCCGGACGAGCTGCTGCTCCCCCGCAACGCGCACGTCCGACGAGCCGTCGAGTACGTCCACGAGCACGCGCACCTGCCGATCACGAGCACCGACCTGGCGCGGGTCGCGTCACTCAGTCTCCGCGCCCTCCAGACGGCGTTCCAGCGGACCTTCGAGCTCTCGCCGAACGCGTACATCCGACAGGTCCGGCTCGACCGCGTGCGCGAGGCGCTGCTCGCCGGCGACCCGGCGACGACGAACATCGCCGAGGTCGCGCGCGAGTGGGGGTTCGCCCACGCGGGCCGCTTCTCCGCGACCTACCAGCAGCGCCACGGCGAGTACCCGCGTCAGACCCTGCGCCGATCCGGCCGTCAGCGCGCGTAGGCGTCGACGAAGAGCGCTCCGCGGAGGTCCCGCAGGGTGTCGACGAGCCGCTCGATCGTGCGCCCGGAGATGCCGGACACCTCGAGGTCGTACGGACCGAGCGCCGGCAGGCGGCCGGTGCGGATCCGTACGACCTCCCACCCGACGGCGCGGACGGCACGGTCCTTCCGCCGGTCGGTCTCCTGCCGGGGTCCGACGTGCTCGAGCCCGTGTCGGCCCGTGCTGTCGTACTCGATCGCGACGCGCAGCTCCGGGAGCACGATGTCCGGCC
This sequence comes from Curtobacterium sp. BRD11, assembly GCF_031844345.1. Taxonomy (NCBI): domain Bacteria; kingdom Bacillati; phylum Actinomycetota; class Actinomycetes; order Micrococcales; family Microbacteriaceae; genus Curtobacterium; species Curtobacterium sp. BRD11. Next base: position 327,096 of record NZ_JAUZUZ010000001.1, on the reverse strand, counting down.
AGGCCTCGACGTGGTCGAAGAACGGGCGGTCGAGCCGGATGGCCGTGTGGTCGAACGTGAAGGCGAACCGGTCGCGCAGCGCCTGCCGCAGGTCGGCCTCGACCGCCGACGCCGGCGCGGGGGCGCACACGCTCGTGAAGGAGTCACCCGACGGGACCCTCGGGGTCTTCGGGCAGATCGACCGCGGGACCGGCTGCGACGACCGTGCACCGCTCGCCCGTGTCGAGCGTGCGCCCGACCGTCCCGCAGCACGAGCCCCCGATCGGGACGACGCCACCGCACCGGTCGGCACCCGGCCCACGCCGGGGACCGGGCCTCGCCCCGGAGCCGACGGGAGCGTCCGGCGGCCGCTGACCCGCTCCGCCCGCTGCGGCGGCGGGATCGCTGCCGGCCAGTCCTCGGGGAGCACCGGCCACCGCTGCGGTGCCGCCTGCAGGTGGCACTCGGGGCACCAGACGGACCGTCGGCGCTCCCGCCCGGGTCGCGACCGCTGCTCGGCAGGCGTTGCGACGAAGACGTGACCGACGTCGCACTCCCACGTCAGCAGCACCTCGGCCGCGGGCGGCACCTGCGTGAGCACCACGCCGTGGTTCCACTCCGGGTGGTACTGCCGCACGAGCACCGGGTACGACGCCCACGCCGAGCGGAACTCGCCGACGGCGTACGGTACGGCGGTGCCCCGCGACCACTGTCGCCGTCGCCACCACGCGTCCACCGGTTCGACCACGCCGTCACCGTAGGGAGCACCTCCGACACCGCGACTGCCGAGCCGTCGGGCGCCCGGGCCGGGTCAGCCGTCGAGCGCGTTCCGGACGTACCCGACGACCGCGTTCGCGTGCCCGTGGCCGAACCCGTGCTCGTCCTTCAGCCAGGCCACCACCTCCGCGTGCCGGTGCCCGTCCAGCTGCTCGGCGACCAGGTCGAGCCAGTCCTGCACGGGGCGCCCGTAGGTCCGCTCGATGCTCGGGAAGTACGAGGCGGGGCCCTTCGGCTTCGACCCGTCCTCCGGCGGCTCCGGAGCGGTCACGCGGCGTGTCGTCATGGCCGCCAGGGTAGCCGTGGTCGCAGGACGTGCGGACGCCGGCGCCGCCGCCGTGGCCTCAGCGGAACCCGTCGTCCCGCCGGCTGCGGTGCAGGGTGTCGCTCGGGTGCTCGCCGAAGCGGTCGGCGTACGCGGCGGCGAACCGACCGAGGTGCGCCCACTGCCACCGGCGCGCGACGTCGGCCACCAGGAGGTCCCCGCCGGACGTCTCGAGCTCCCGTCGGGCACCGTCGAGCCGCTCCGCCCGGAGCCTGGCCATCGGCGACTCCCCGAACCGACGGTGCATCGCGTTCTGCAGTCCCCGCTCGCTGATCCCGACGGCGTCCGCGATGTCCCGGAGCGTGACCGGCTGGTCGGCGTGCGCGCGGATCCACTCCGCTGCGCGCGCGGCGGAGCCACGGCCGGTCGGCGCGACGGCCGGCAGGACCGGGAAGGCCGCCACGACGGCGTCGGCGATCTCCGCGTTGATCGTCTGTCGGACGGCGTCGGCGAGCGCGGCGTCCATGACCGGTCCACCGTGCGCACGGATCACGGCACGCAGGGCCCGCCGCGCGGACTCGTCCGGGGACTCAGGCGCGAGGACCACCGGCCCGGTCGGCAGGTGTCCCCTGCGCACGAGCGCGCGACGGAGCACGCGGTCCGACAGGTGGACCATCGTGATCGTGCGGACGTCCGCCGTGAAGGCGTAGCGACGCGAGGCGGTGAGCAGGACCGGTGCACCCGGCTGCACGGCGAGCGGGTCGCCGCCGTCGAGGTCCTCGATGGTCGCACTGCCGTCCCCGATCCAGAAGACGATGTGCTCGTCGCGCGGCTGCATGACGCCGGCCCGCGTGCCCTGGACCTCGGCCCGGCGGACCGAGACCTCGGCGTCGCCCGCGCCGAGGTAGCGGAAGGTGTCGAGCGCGCTGTCGATCCCGCCGGCGGTCCCGTAGATCTCGTCGAGTTCGTCACCCCGGTGCTCGCTGACCGCCTCCACGCGGAAGCGTCGGAACGTGGGGTGCTCCGTCCCTCGTGCCTGCCCAGTCACGATCGCATGGTCTCAGGACCGGCGGCCGGTGTGCGCTTCCCGGACAGCGTGTCACGGTGTCGGAGTCGCCGTCCGTGCACCTCCGGACGGCCGAGGGCGGACGGCGGACGGCGGACGGCGGACGGCGGACGGCGGAGCGTGCGGACGGGTCACCACCGGATGCGGGCGAACTCCTCGCGCAGTCGCCGCGCGCGACCGGGGTGCACCTGCTCGACCCAGCCGATCCGGCCGAGCAGGTGCGCGCGGAGGTCGGGGTGCCCGGCGCGGTCCTGCGATGCCGGGCCGTGGACGACGCAGTTGTGCAGGACGGCGTGCAGCCGGTCGACCTCACGGCGACCGGGCGACGGCCGCTCGTTGACGACGACCCCCGTGACCGACTGCCGGCTCCCCCGCCTCCGGACCCGGCTCTTGCGGGGGTTGAGCCGGTACCCCTGCTCGGTCACGATCCGCTCGACGCCGCGCAGGAAGGCGTCGGGTCGGGCGGCCAACCGGTGGTCGCCGCTGAAGGTCAGGTCGTCGGCGTAACGGGTGTACCGGGCACCGGTCGCTCCCGCCCAGCCGGCGAGGCGGGCGTCGAGGTGCCGCAGCGCCGTGTTGGCGAGGGCCGGCGACGAGGGCGCGCCCTGTGGCAGGTGGGCGACGGCGAGGGCCTCGCGCAGCGCGGCTCGTTCCTCGGGACTCCCGCCGGCGGGCATCGCGGTGAGGACGTGGGGCGGGACCCGGTGGGTGCAGAGCCCGGTCAGGACGTGCGCGAGCGGTTCCGCGTAGCCGGCGGACCGGAACACGCCGTAGACCGTCGGGGCGGTGACGCTGGCGAAGAACGTGGTCAGGTCGGCGCTGAGCACGACGTGCTGCCCGGTGTGCACCGCGGCGCCGGTGACGACGCTCCGTCCCGCCACGAACCCGTGGGCGGCGTCGTGCACCGGGAGCCGGACCAGCAGGCCGTCCAGGACGGTGCGCTGCGTCCGGCGGAGCAGGTCCATCGGCTTCTCGAGCAGGCGCGGTACCCGTCCGGGCCGGACCACCCACTCGTGCCGGACGTGGTGGAGCGGACTGCCCGCCGGGGCGTGCCGGTTCCACGCCCGGGTGTCGGCGAGCCAGAGCAGCCGACCGACGGTGACGTCGAGCGCCCGGGCGAGCTCCGGGAGCGTGTCGACGAGCAGCGGGCTCTCGGTTGCGGGGCGTGCGCGGACGGCGGTGACCGGACGGGCGAGCACGCGGACCGGACGCCGGGCCTCGCGGGAGCGGTGCAGGGCGGCGAGCCGGGGCGCCGCGGCGAGCACCCGGGCGAGCTGGCGGGGTGCGTCGACGGGCGGTCGCGGGTAGGTGTCGAGCGCCGCCCCGACGGCTCGTCCCACGTAGGCGCGGTCGACGCCGACCACGGCGTAGCCGGCGGCGGTCAGGTCGTCGACGGCCCACGAGTCGGCGGTGAGGAAGGCGTCGGCGAGCGCCGTCGCCACGACCTCGAGGGGCGTGGGGTTCCCGGAGGACCCGTCGGTGCCTCCGTGCGGCGTCGCGCGCGGAGCGCGCCGTCCCGCTCGGGGCGTGTCGTCCTGCTGGTCCTGCGTGCCCCGGGGTGACCCCGGAGAGGTCGACGCGTCGCGCGCGTCGGCCGCCTCCCCCGGGAACTCCACGCGGTCACCCTACGGTGTGCGACCGACGGACGGGAGGCGCGCGGCCGGACCGCCACGCGCCTCCCGTCCGGCTCCGGTCCCGCTAGCGACGTGGGCGGCCGAGCAGGACCGTGCCGACCACCGCGGCGATGCCCGCCCAGACGAGCGGACGCGTCACGCGGCGGCGCTTCGCCACCCAGCCGCCGTCGGTGGCGTTGTGGGCGTCGGCGGGCTCGTACAGGTTGCCGTCGCTCGGCACGCCCTTGCCCCGGAGCGCGAACGTCTCCACCATCGGCTTGGTGATCTTGTGGAACAGTCCCGGGAACACGTACTGCAGCGGCACGAGCGACGCCTGGATCCGCCCGACGAAGCGGTAGCGCTTCGGGTGCAACGCGGCGCGGACGACGGCCCGACCGGCGCGCTCGACCGACACCGTGGGCGGCAGGGGGTGCGAGGTCTTGCCGGTGTAGTTCGCCCCGTTCTGGTAGATCGGGGTGTCGATCGTCGAGGGGAGCAGGGCGGTGAACCGGATCCCGGTGCCCGCGTACTCGTCGCCGAGGACGTCGACCAGACCGAGTGCGGCGTGCTTGCTCGTCACGTACGCCGACTGGTACGGCGCGGAGAGCAGCGACTGGATCGACCCGACGAGCACGTACGTCCCCGTGCCGCGCTGCTTCCAGTGCGGCAGCAGCGCGGAGATCGCGTGGAGGTGCCCGTACAGGTTCGTGTCGACGACGCGCTTGAACGCCTTCGTCGGGGTCTGCTCGAAGAGCCCGTAGACGAAGAGCGCCGCGTTGCCGACGAAGACGTCGATCCGGCCGAACCGTGCGGTGGTGGTGGCGACGAGGTCGCGCACGGCGTGCTCGTCGGCGACGTCGGTCGGGATCGCGACCGCCTCGGCGCCGAGTGACCGGCACTCGGCCGCGGCGGCCTCGAGGCTGTCGTGGCTGCGAGCGGCGAGCACGAGGGTGGCCCCCTGTCGGGCGAACTCGTGCGCCGCGGCCCTCCCGATGCCGCTCGATGCTCCGGTGACGACGACGATCTTCCCGCGGAACCGTTTGGTCATGACCTCGTTGCTACCCGCGACCGGCTGCGACGACGCCCAGGCCGGGTGCGGTCGCCCCACGGCTTCCCGGACGTGCCCGGGGGTGCGACGATGGGCGCATGCCGAAGGACGAGCTGACGGTCGAGGAGGCGACGGCGATCGCCGAGCACGCCCGGTCCGGGGCGCTCCCGCTCGAGGACCCCGAGGTCCGCCGCGTCGTCGAGCAGGCGAACCGGACGCTGGTCCGCGCGCAGATGTGGGGCGAGGACCGCAGCCCGAGGCTCCGCCGTCGTCGGCGGTGGCTCGCCGCGGGCGCGCTGGTGATGGTGCTCGTCTGGGTCGCCGGGCTGCTCGTCCCCCTCGCCTTCCGTCTCGGCCTCTGAGACCGGCGGTCGACCGACGCGCGAGCGCGGGCGCGTCGACCGATCGTCGTGTGAGCCGCGTCGCGTGAGCGCGGCTCAACACGCCCGGCCCTCGGAGTGGGGTTGCCCGGAACACCCCGTCCGGGTTGACTCGACCGCGTGACGAGCACCGCGGACCGCCCCTCGTCGACGCCGACGTGGACGATCAGCGTGCGCGACGACACCGGTCCGATCGTGCTCGGCGGCCTCCGGACGTCGTGGGCTCCGCTGGCGAAGCAGACCATCATCGCCGCGCTGATCGTCGGGGCTGCCGTGGGGAGCACCTTCTCCCCGTGGCTCGAGGTCACCGACGCCCCGCTGATGTGGAGCGGGGTCGCGATCGCCCTCCTCGGCCTGGTCTTCGCCGCCGTGGCCGTGCGCTCGTCCGCGGCGATGCGGGTCGAGCTGCTCGTCCCCGCGATCGACTTCTTCGCGGTCGGCTTCCTGCGCTTCGGCACCGGCGACGCCGCCTCGGTCTTCACCGCGATCGTGGTGCTGCCCGTGGTGTGGGTCGCCGCGAACCCCGGGCGACGGCACGTGGTGTGGCCGGTGCTCGGCACGACCGGCACGCTGCTGCTGTCCTACGCGATCTCCCCGACCGAACCGCGGCCGAGCGAGCTCGTGCGGCTGTTCATCGTCGTGTTCGTGTTCGGGGCGACGGCTGCCGTGACGAACGAGCTCGCGCGGCAGGCCGGCCTCCAGCTCGCCGCGGTGCAGCGCCGGCGTCGGGTGGCCGAGGGCGAGATCGACCGCGCGGCCCTCGTGCAGCAGTCGCTCCTGCCGACGACCGCCGCGGGGCTGCCCGGGGAGCTCCGCGCGGTGGGCGTGTGCATCCCCGCGCGGACGGTCGGCGGCGACTTCTACGACTGGTTCCCCACCCCCGACGGCGCCGCCTTCACCCTCGGCGACGTGATGGGCAAGGGCGTCGGCGCCGGCATGATCGCCGCCGCCGTGCGCTCGCTCATCCGCAGCACCGTCGACGAGTCCGACCCCGCGGTCGCCGTCCGCCGCGCCGCGACCGGGCTCGCGACCGGGACGTCCGACCTGACCAGCGGACAGTTCACGACGTGCTTCCACGTGCGGGTCGACCGTGACGGGCACGCCCGGTGGGTGGACGCCGGGCACGGGCTGACGGTGCTTCGGAGCGCCGACGGCACCGTCCGCCCGCTGCGGTCGGCGCACCTGCCGATCGGTGTCGGCACGAGCTGGACCGCCGAGGACACCTCCCTCGAGCCCGGCGACGTCATCGTGGCCGTGAGCGACGGCGTGCTCGACCTGTTCGGCGGCGACCTCGACTCGCTCGACCGCTTCGAGGCGTGGGTGGCGGAGCGGGACCACCCGCAGCAGGTCGTCGACGGCATCGCCGAGCTCGCGCACGCCGACGAGCACCCCGACGACGTCACCGTGCTGTGCGTCGGCTACGTCCCCTGAGCGGACCGACCCCTCGTCGCGACCGCGGTCCGGCGCGCGTGTCCCTCGAAGTGTGGACTGGTCACCGGACCGATCACGGGGGATGATCGTGCGTCCCGTCCACCGACGGGCACGAGGACAGGGATCCCCCGGATGCTGCACGACCACACGCCGACCGACGCCGCCCACACCGTCGACCGACGCCGCTTCCTGGCGCTCGGGCTGGGCAGCGCCGCAGCCACGACGGCCGCCGTCGGAGCGGCACTGACGCCGGACGACCACGCCGCGGCGGCCACCACGACGTCGTCCGGAGGGGTGCTCCTCGCCGCCGACGAGTTCGACGGCGCCGCCGGCAGCGCCCCGAACCCGGGGATCTGGCGGTTCGACACGGGCGCCGGCGGGTGGGGGAACGCCGAGCTGCAGACCTACACCGACTCGCGACGGAACAGCGCGCTGGACGGCGCGGGCAACCTCGTCATCACCGCGCGACGCGAGGCCGACGGCACGTACACCTCCGCGCGGCTGAAGACCGAGGGCACCTTCACCGCGCAGTACGGCCGGATCGAGGCACGCATCCGGATCCCGCGCGGGCAGGGGATCTGGCCCGCGTTCTGGATGCTCGGCGCGGACATCGGGCAGGTCGGATGGCCGGCCTGCGGCGAGATCGACGTGATGGAGAACGTCGGGTACGAGCCCGGCGCCGTGCACGGCACCGTGCACGGACCTGGCTACTCCGGAGCGCAGGGGATGTCGGCCGCTGCGACGCTGCCGAACGGTGCGGCCTGGGCGGACGCGTACCACGTCTTCGGGGTCGACTGGCGCCCCGGATCGGTCACGTGGCTCGTCGACGGCGTCGCGCAGCGCACGGTCACCCGGGCCGACGTGGGGTCGTCGCCGTGGGTCTTCGACAAGCCGTTCTTCGTGCTGCTCAACGTCGCCGTGGGCGGCACCTGGCCCGGGTCCCCGGACGCGACCACCCGGTTCCCGCAGCAGATGTTCGTCGACTGGGTGCGGGTCTGGCAGCAGGCCTGACGGCGAACGGGACCCGCGGGGCGAGCCCGCCACGCTCCTCCCGTCCGTCCAGTGCTCAGCGCCTCGCGCGTGCCAGCAACCAGAGGTACGTCGCGTGGCCGACCAGCGCCAGGCCGAAGAACACCGCGGCGACCGCGTAGACGCGGTCGAGCTTGCCCTGGCCGATGACGAGCATCACGACGCAGAACACCACGGCCGCGGCGAGGACGCCGACCTGGATCGTCGACCAGATGCGGCGGAAGCGGGGCATGCCGGAGTCGTCCACGGCCCCATTCTGCCCGACCGGCGCGACGGGCCCGGGTCGCCGCGGCCTACTTCTCCGGGTCGTGGCCCCAGTTCATGAGCGAGTACCGCCACCGCGAGTCGTGGGAGTCACCCTTCGGCTCCTGCTTCGAGTGCCGCGCCACGTAGCCGACGACCTTCCGCATGTGGGCGTAGTCGTCCTCGGTGTAGTCGCCCTGCTTCTTCTCGAGGATGCGGACGATGTGCCGCCCGCTCTCGTGACCGGTGGACTCGCCGCCGCCGTCGGACTTCTGTCCGACCTCCTTCGACTCGTCCGTGTCGAGCCACTCCTTCAGCTCCGACGCGGTCATGTTCACCGCGTCGGCGAAGTCGTCGCGCGTCTGCTTCTCGTCGTGCTGGTCGTCGCTCATGGCGGCCAGCGAACGCGCCGGGCCTGGGTGTCCACGCAGCGCTGCGTGTCCCCCGTTCCGGTGCGCTGATCGGACGCCGCTCCGCGTCCGTCCAGCACTGGTCGGGTTGTGTGTCCCCCGAACACCCCCACGACAGGAAGCGAGAGCAACATGCGCGCAGTGGTCTGGCACGGCATCGGGGACATCCGTCTCGACGAGGTCCCGGAGCCCACCATCCAGCACCCGGAGGATGCGATCGTCCGGATCACCCGCAGTGCGATCTGCGGCACGGACCTGCACTTCGTCCGCGGCACCATGGCACCGATGGAGGAGGGCACCATCCTCGGGCACGAGGCCGTCGGCGTCGTCACCCAGGTCGGTGACGCCGTCCGCGGGTTCAGCGCCGGGGACCGCGTCGTCATCAACTCGACGATCTCGTGCGGCGCATGCCGGTACTGCCGGATGGGCAAGACCGCGCAGTGCGACGTCGCGAACCCGAACGGCCCGCAGGCCGGCACGAGCTTCTTCGGCGGCCCGCAGTCGACCGGGCCGGTGAACGGTCTGCAGGCGGAGTACGTGCGCGTGCCGTACGCCCGCAACACGATGCACCCGCTGCCCGAGAACGTGAGTGACGAGCAGGCGATCCTGCTCTCCGACATCTTCCCGACCGGCTGGTTCGGCGCCGAGCTCGCCGGGGTCACCCGCGGCGACGTCGTGGTCGTGTTCGGCGCCGGCATCGTCGGCCAGTTCGCCGCCGCCTCCGCCTACAAGCTCGGCGCAGCCCGCGTGATCGTCGTCGACGGCGAGGAGACCCGGCTCGCCGCGGCGCTCGCGCAGCACTGCGAGGTCGTCGACTACAACCGCGAGGACCCGGTGCAGGCGATCATGGACCTGACGAACGGCATCGGCGCGGACGCCGTGATCGACGCCGTCGGCGTCGACGCGGAGCGCCCGAAGCAGGGCCCCGCAGCGGTGTCCGACGAACAGGCCCAGCAGTTCGACGCCGAGGTGCAGCAGGTCGCGCCAGACGCCTCGCCGGACGGCTTCGGCGAGCAGCAGCAGTGGAAGCCCGGTGACGGCCCGTCGCAGGTCGCACAGTGGGCGGTCGCGTCGGTCGCGAAGTACGGCCGCATCGGCATCATCGGCGTCTACGGTCCGACCGCACAGTCGTACCCGATCGGCGAGGCGATGAACAAGAACCTGACGATCCGGATGGGCAACTGCGACCACCACTCGGTCACCCCGCCGCTCATCGACCTGGTGGCATCGGGGCAGTTCGACCCGACCGCGCTGATCACCGAGCACGAACCCATCGGCGACGCGATCGCCGCGTACGAGGCCTTCGACCGCCGCGAGCCCGGCTGGGTCAAGGTCGAACTGGAGGCGACACGATGACCACCGCACCGAGCGACCAGTACGCCTTCGGCGACCCGCGCAGCCGCTACCCCGACGTCTCTCCGGAGCCGCAGACCCAGGACGAGCCAGGCCTGCAGTCGCAGATGACCCCCGTCCCCGACCTCGGCGAGTCCAGCTACCGGGGCACGGGGCGCCTCGAGGGCCGGAAGGCCCTCATCACCGGAGCTGACTCGGGCATCGGCGCCGCCGTGGCGATCGCCTTCGCGCGCGAGGGGGCCGACGTCGTCCTGGCCTACCTGCCCGAGGAGCAGTCCGACGCCGACCACGTGATCGAGCAGATCGAGGCGGCCGGGCGGAAGGCGGTCGCGGTCCCCGGTGACCTGCGCGACAAGGCCTACGCGGGGCAGCTCGTCGAGCGCGCCGTCGCCGAGCTCGGGGGCATCGACGCGCTGGTCAGCGTCGCCGGCAAGCAGCGGTGGCAGCCCGACCTGCTCGACATCACCGACGACCAGTTCGAGGCGACGTTCGACGTCAACGTGTTCGGGCTCTTCCGCCTGGTGAAGGCAGCCCTGCCGCATCTGCAGCCGGGGTCGACGGTCACGACGACCGCGTCCATGGAGGCCTACCAGCCCGCGCCGGACCGCCTCGACTACGCGGCGTCGAAGGGCGCGATCAACAACTTCTCCAAGGGGTTGTCGCAGCTGCTCGTCGAGCGCGGCATCCGGGTCAACATCGTCGCCCCGGGTCCGACCTGGACCGTCCTGCAGCCGAGCGGCGGCGTCGACCCGGAGTCGCTGCCCGAGTTCGGCAGCAGCGAGTCGCCGATGGGCCGCGCGGCCCAGCCCGCCGAGCTCGCGCCGGCGTACGTGTTCCTCGCGTCGCAGGAGTCGAGCTTCGTGGCCGGCGAGACCCTCAACGTCAACGGGGGCATGGTCACGCCCTGACCCCGGACCGCCTCGGCTCGTGGAGCGGACACGCTGCTCCCCGAGCGGGAATGCCCGCGCACCCACCGACGTCGAACCATCCACACACCACGCGAAGGAGCACACCATGACCCTCGACCTCCACAAGGGGAACAGCGTCGACACCGAGCGTCACTGCCTGCCGACCAGCACCCTGCACGCCCTGCACGACGACCAGCAGGAGCAGACGTTCGGACGCTGGCTCGGCCAGATCAACGGACAGCGCTGAGCGCGTTCGCTGCGCGCTGACGGACGGGAGGCGCGGTGCCGGCTGGCACCGCGCCTCCCGTCCGTTCGTGGTCATGCCGGACGCCGCCGGTCACGGCGAGACGCCGTCACGTCGGCGCGGCGCTGCTAGGTTGCAGCTGTGTCGTGGGGTCGGTGGTGGTTCGCGCTGCAGGCGTCGGGCGGCGCCGTCTGGTGGCTGCTGGTCCCCACCGTGCCGATCGTCCGGACCGCGACGCTCGGCTCGCTCGACCCCGTGCCGGTCGCCGCACTCGACGTCCCGCTGTTCGTCGTCGCCTCGGCACTGGCCGCCGCGGGCCTCCGCTGGTCCGCCGTCGTCGCCACGGGGTGGACGGTGCTCGTGCTGCTCGGGACGGCCGCCTGGGCGACGGTCACCCGTGAGGCGGGCTGGGGTGTCGTCGCGATGACCGCAGCGACCGTCGGCTCCGTCCTCGCGCTGTGCCACGTGCTGCTCGGGCGGGTGCCGACCGAACTCGTCACGTCGGGTCCGCTGCGCTTCCGGACCGCCGACCCGGACGCGGGACCCGTCCGGCACCTCCTCGGGACCGCGGTGCAGATCGTCGTGTTCTGGGGGCTCTTCCTCGGCGTCCTCCCGCTGCTGATCGCCGCCGCCGAGACCCGGTGGCGGCTCCGTCCCCCGCTGCCCGACGCCGTCGTGCAGGTGGTCAGCGGGACCGGTCTCGTCGTCTTCGTGCTGGCGAGCCTGCTCGGCCTCGCCTCGGCGGTGTCGATGTCGACGCGTGGCGGCGGAACCCCCTTGCCGTCGGCGATGCCCAACCGGCTCGTGGTCGCCGGCCCCTACCGGGTGGTGCGGAACCCGATGGCCCTCGCCGGGCTGACCCAGGGCGCTGCGGTGGGGCTCGTCGCGGCGTCCTGGACGGTGCTCGTCTACGCGGTCGCGGGCTCCGTCGTGTGGAACTGCGTCGTGCGCCCGCTCGAGGAGCGCGACCTGGAGCAGCGGTTCGGTGACGACTTCCGCCGCTACGCCGCAGCCGTCCGGTGCTGGGTGCCGCGGTTGCGCCCGGTACCGCGGAGCTGAGCGCGCGCCACGGGACGCAGCACGAGCGCGCGAACCGGATGGTCCGCCCGTCCGCGTCCGGAACACGACCGGACCCGCCGGGTGCCCCGGAGCGCGTGCAGTGTGGACGGAGCCGTCCGACCGGGCGGCACCCCGCTCGCGCAGACCCGACGGCGAGGACGGCCGGCGGGACGACGCGGGAGGTGCAACGGGTGCGATCGAGACTCTCCGACCTGCACGAGGAACCGGGCGAGTGGCACCGGCGTGGGCTGCGTCACCCGGACGAGATCGCGTCCCTCGTGCACACCCGGCTGCTGGAGAACGTCCCGGCCGACCCCGCGTACCGCGACTTCTTCTCCGCCGAGTGAGCGTCGTGCGTTCCTCCGCTCAGAGCTCCCGGAGCATGCGGCCGGCGACGGCGTCGTTCCAGGACGTGGTGGCCCCGACCTCGGTCGCGGTGTGCAGTCCCCCGTGCCCGTCCTCCAGCCCGCACCGCCACCGGTCGAACACGCTCATGCAGAGCGTCCGTGCCGTGCGCACCGCGCCGGCGACGGGCCGCTGCGGCGCTGCGTGGCGGAGCGGACGCTGCGGCGTCCTGTCGCCGAGCGGGTCCGTGGTCGCGTCGTCGGTCGGCTCCGGTTCGACAGCGGGCAGGGGGGTCGTGGTGGTGTCGTCGTGCATCTCACCAGTGGGACGTCACGAGCAGCGGATCCGTCACGAACTGACGCACCCGACACCACGCGGGCACTCCCCGCGCTGCCGGTGCATGCTCGGTGGAGACCGGTCCACCGACCGGCAGCCCGAGTCGGACGGAAGGCGGGGATGAGCGACGGCACCGCGCTGCAGCACGCGTCCGACGCGACGCTCGTCGCCCGCGCGGCCGACGGCGACGTGCTGGCCTTCGAGGTGCTCGCCCGCCGGCACGGACCGCTGATGCGCGTCTACGCGGAGCAGGTGCTCGGCTCCAACGTCGAGTCCGACGACGTCGTGCAGGAGGCCTTCCTGACGGGGTGGCGGAAGCTCGCGGACCTCGAGGACGCCGAGCGGTTCCGCCCCTGGATCATGCAGATCGTCACCCGCCGGGCCCTCGACCGTCTCCGGCGTCGACGTCACCACGACGACCTGGACGACCACGACGAGGCGGCCGACCCGTCGCAGGCCCCGGAGCGTACCGTCGAGACGCGCATGCAGCTCGACGCGATGTGGGCTGCTCTGGACCGGATGCCGATCGACCAGCGTCGGTGCTGGCTGCTCCGGGAGACCGCCGGGTACAGCTACCAGCAGATCGCCGAGGAACTCGAGCTCCCGACGTCGACGGTGCGGGGCCTGCTCGCACGGGCGCGACGGTTCCTCGCCGCGGAGATGGAGGGATGGCGATGACGACCGACGACCTCCCCCTGCCCGACGACGACCTCGACGGCCACACGATCGAGGAGATCGCGGACTACCTCGACCGCGGTCGGGACCCGATCGACCCGTCCATCGAGGGCTCGGCGGTCTGCCGACTCGCGATGACGAACATGCAGCGCCTGCGCGAGCTCTCGCTCGGCGCGCTCGAGCAGCGCGCCGGTGCCGAGCCCGACCGGGAGACCGCCTGGGTCGACCGCTTGCTCGGGGCGATCCGCGCCGAGGTGCGGCCCGGTCGCGACGTCCCGGTCGCCCACCCCGATCCGCGCCTGCGCCTGGCGGTCACCGAGGCGGCCGTGCGCGGACTCGTGCGCCGCGCCGGTGACACGATGGGCGGCGTCGTGATGGGCCGCTGCGTGCTGCGGGGCGACGTGGAGGAGCCCGGAGCCGCGGTCAGCATCGACGTGACTGCCGGGCTCGTGTACGGCGGGTCGGCCCTGGAGACTGCCGAGCGCCTGCGGGTCACCGTCGCCGAGGCCGTCGAACGGCACACCGAGCTGCGCGTCGAGGCCGTCGACGTCCACTTCGACGACGTCTACCTGCCCTGACGACCACCGCCTGACCACGACCTGCCCGACCGGCGGCGAGACGACCCACCAGCAGCGAGGAGCGCGACCATGGACGACGAAGCGATCTCACGCACGGTGACGGCCGGCATCCGACACGTCCCCGGGGTCACCGGGGTCTACCCGCCCCGCCCCGTCGCCGCCGCGGCCGAGACCGTGGTCGACGCGGTGGTGCCCGTACCGCTCCGTCTGCACGACCCCGACGTCCTGGTCGACGTGGACCGACGCGGCGGTCGCGTGCACGTCGTCACCGGCATCAGCGTCGACGGCGGCCGTCCCGCCGCGGACACCCTCCGCGCGGTGGGTGAACGGGTCCGCGACCTGCTCGACGCCGACACGGCCGCGACGGCGGACCTCATCAGCGTGACCGTCCGGCTGGTCGAGGACCCGGTCGACGCGGCCGTGACGCCTCCCGAGGGCGGGCCGTCGGACGCGACCGCGCTGCCGACGAGCGATGTCTGAGCGTTTCCGCTCGGAACTCCCCCACCCGTATGGTCGTACCGACGCGCCGGGACCGTACACGCTCGTGGTCGGCGAGCACGAGCTGTCGTCCTGGGACCTCGGCCCCACCGGCAGGGCCGGCAGCGCACCGGACGGGAGGCGCGTGGCGGATCAGCGCCACGTCGCGCGTCCGACGCCGCGCCGGTCCTGAGGCACGTGGCCGGCCGGCACCGTGCCTCCCGTCCGCCGCGTCACCGGTCCGAGCGGTGAGCATGCCATGATCCGGGGGTGCGCATCGACGACTTCCCCGTCCCGGAGACCCCGGCCGCCCGAGCGGCTGCGTCGCTCGCCACGCGCTACCAGTCGACGGCGATCACGGCGCACGCCGTCCGGTCCTGGTACTGGGCAGCGGGCTTCGCGGCGCTCGACGGGCTCGACGGCGTCGACCACGAACTGCTGTGGGTCGCGGCCGTCCTGCACGACATCGGCACCGTGACCGAGTTCGACAACCACACGGTGTCCTACGAGCACGCCGGTGGGCACGTCGCCGTCGCCCTGACGACCGGGGCGGGTTGGGCCGTCGAGCGGCAGCAGCGCGTGCTCGACGTGATCGTGCGGCACAACTGGCCGGGCGTCGACGTCCACCTCGACCTCGAGGGGCACCTGCTCGAACGCGCGACCGGGCTCGACGTCTCCGGCGCGGGGGCCGAGCTGCTGCCGGAGTCGTACCTGCGCGAGGTGCTCGCACGGCACCCCCGCGGCGCGCTGGCTGCGGAGTTCGGCGCGTGCGTCGTCGACCAGGCCGCTCGCAAGCCCGACACCGCAGCGCGGCGCCTGGTCGACGGCGGTGTCGTCCGGAAGCTCGCGCAGAACCCGCTCGAGGCGCTGTCCTGACCACGACGCGCGCGCGAGGCTCAGCCGGACGTGTCAGCATCGGATCATGACCACCGCCGAACCCGACGTCCGTCACGTCGTCGAGGCGTCCGGCGACGACCTCGACGCGGCCCGAGCGGTGTTCGAGTCGGCGTACGGTGCCGCCGGGTTCCTGCCCGAGCGGACCGAGCGGGACTTCGGCTACCGGTTCCGATCGGTCGGTGGCGAGGGGATGTCGCTGGACTCGAAGCGCTTCGACGGTCGGATGGCCGGCGAGGTCGACGCGACGAGCCACTACTTCGTGACGTGGGTCAGCGACGGCGGCGGACTGCTGGACATCGACCGCGACGAGGTGGCGCTCGCGCCCGGACGCCCGATCGTGTTCCCGAGCGAGCGCCCGTACCGCTTCGACCTCGCCGACGTCCGGCAGAACGTGGTGCAGTTCGACCGCCGCACGCTCGAGCGCACCGCCGCCGAGCTGCACGGCACGGAGCCGGCGCCGCTCGTGTTCGACCACGCCGCGCTGCCCCGACGGGAGGACGTCCGGACGTGGAACGCCGAGCTGCGGGCCTCCGCGCAGGTCGTCCTCGGTGCCACGCCGCTGTCCCCGCTCGCGATGGCCGAGGCCACCCGGCGCACCGCGCTGGCGATGCTCCGGACCTTCCCGCACACGACCCTCGCGCCGGCCGCGCCGGTGCCCGTCGGCGCACGGGGCCGGGTGCAGCAGGCGATCGAGTACATGCACGCCAACGCCGACGTCCCGATCACCACGACCGACGTCGCCGAACACGTCGGACTCAGTGTCCGCGGGCTCCAGCAGGGCTTCCAGCGGCAGGTCGGGATGTCACCGAACTCGATGCTCCGCGGGATCCGCTTCGACCGGATCCGGACGGAGCTCCGGTACCACTCGGTGGGCGAGACGACCGTGGCGGACACCGCACGACGGTGGGGGTTCGCACACGCCGGGCGGTTCTCCTCCGCCTACGCGAAGCGGTTCGGGGAGCTGCCGAGCGAGACCCTGCGCGCGCGTCGCTGAGCGACTGCGTGGGCCCTGCCGGGATCGAACCGACGACATCCACGGTGTAAACGTGGCGGACCGCGCAAACGTCCGCAGCGATACGCAGCGCTTCCCAGTGATGGCGCGGAAGTAGCTTGCGGACAACTGCGAACAAAAGCACCCGGCTGCGCGTGGTCACCGGCAGCACACCGGCAGCTTGTGCCGGTCGTCCTCGAGTTCCCCGCCGTGGCGCCGGCCTCCCCTACGCCGACGACACGCACCGCTACCGCCTCGGCCGCCGATATCGCCGCCCAATGAAACGGCGGCTGCCTGGCGACGCTCGGCAGGCGGCGCGAGCACGGCGTACTCCCCCCCCCCGCGGCAAACCGCTAACGTGTGTCGCGCCGTGCACGTAAAGGTCCGCCGCCGAGCAGCTGCTGATGCTTCCGGCCGAGACGACAGGCGCCCACCTCGGAACTACTGGCCGAGCTGTCCGAGCGCCGCTGCGACACCGTCATAGCCGAGAGTGGCCGCGTGTGTGATGGCACCCGTGACCGCAGGGACAATCAGCTTGGCCGCGGCGTCCCGCCATCGGGGACTACGCTCCTCGTCCGCCTGTCCGGCTGCAGCCTGCATGGCAACCCAGAGCCGCTCAGCAGCGCTCGCATAGTCGAAGCCCCCAGCGAGCGTCTCATCCTCCATCGCATCGCGAATCTCGCGCACCAGCTTCACCAAGTAGTAGCGAAGCTCCGCGCTGATGGTCTGGTCTTCCTCAAGGAGGCCAATCGCTTCGTCGACGACGGCACTGAGCCGGTCGAGTCCGCCCGGCGCGATCCTCCCCTTGGTCGCTTCAATGAGGGTGCCCAGCATCTGCAGCTGCCCCAGCGCTGCTGAAGGGAATGCCGCGCCAGGGTCGGACTGCTGACCCCAAGTGGTCCCCGCATTGGCCGCCATGCGGCCCCATTGCGGGAACGACTCCCTCGAGACGTAGACGTTGAGACCGTCCGCCTCCATCTCGCTGAGCGCACGATCGATAGCCGTGAGCAGAGCGCTGGTCTCGAGCATCTTTGTAGTCGCAACCATCGGGTCAGCGTTCCAGCCTCGGGCGTCATTTGCGACCACGCCGGCTGCGGCCGCCTCGCGCCACTCAAGGAAGATGTCGTACAGCGCGTATGCGGCGTTGATCATGAGAAGAGCCTAGGTCTCGCGTGGAAGAGAGGCTCGATCGCCGGCATCGGCTTCGGCGCTTACTTCAACATCAATGTTGTCGAACCCGCCGGCTGTGACCCGGACACGATGGGTCGTCACTCCTTGCGGGCTCGTGGGTCTTGAATCTGGAACCCACTGGTACCGGGTCAGGCCTTGCGATGGTGCGCGTCCTTGTGCCCTTGATCCGCGTCGTTCCGCGGTTCTGGCTGGTGTGGAGCATCGTAGCGTTCGCGTCGCTACGCCCTTGATGTGCCCTTCCTGCGCATCGTTTTAGGACCCAAAACGGACCCTGCGGCCCCCCGGCGCGTCGCGGCGTTGTGGCTGTTCACGCTGACTTGCGTGAGAATGCCCCACCCTCTCTTGCGTTCGATCAGCCCAGAGCTCCAACTGGACAGCTGTTCGGCGCTAGCCATTTGGCGCTAGCCGACTGGCTGGGATCATCAGCTCGCAGGTTGACATAGACTGAGAGAACGCTCAGCCCATTCCGGAACTATTACCTCTGAACTGGGATTTTTCTGGCGAGCCCCTCTTCGGGGGACCTGTGCCGGTATTCAGACTTCTTCTAGCCTTCGCGAACTGACGGCAACCCGTGCTGTCAGCTGACCTAGGGGGTCTCGTGCGCACGCTGCTGCACAGGCCGCGCCAGAGGAAGCGCAGCATCGCTGCCGCAACCCTGAGCGCGCTCGCAATCCTTGGCTCGCTGCTGGTCGCAACGCCAGCGCAAGCCCTCAACGACACCGGAACCGGCGGCGTATTCGTCCCGGCAACCGGACGCTTCCTCGACACGGGGAGAAACATCGGCGGCTTCGACACCCCGATGCCTGCCAAGGGCTGGCGCACCGTCCAGGTGACCGGCAAGAACGGCGTCCCGGACGACGGTTCCGTTGGAGCTGTATCCGTCGTTGCGACCGCGGCGAGCATCTCGCATCAGGGCATCCTCTACGGGCGCCCGAACGCAGCCGCGAAGACGACGCTCATGGGTATCTACGGTGGTGAGAGCGAGCAAAACACCTCGTTCTCCGCTGTCCTCGCGGTGAATCCCGACGGCACGATTCAGGTGCAGGCCGAGACCAGCATCCGGCTCATCCTCGACGTGCAGGGCTACTACACCGCCAGCGACGACGGTACTGCCGCCGGCGGCTTCGTCCCGCTGAACGGCTCGCGCATCGCTGACACCCGCTCCGGGCTCGGCTTCCCACAGCAGACCATCGGCGCCGGCGAGCGTGTCGACCTGCAGGTCTCCGGACGCGGCGGCATCCCGAAGGGTGCTTCCGGCGCGATCATCAACATGATCGCCGTCAACCGCACCGCCTCCGTCGGGTACCTCACCCCGTACGCCACGGGCGACACCCGTCCGTCGAACTCCTTCAACTACGCCGGCAACGTGCCGACCTCGATGCAGGCGCAGGTCAAGCTCTCCGCTGACGGCAAGATCACCATCTACAACAACAACAGCACCACCGACCTCGTCGTCGACACCCAGGGTTACTTCACCGCCGCTGGGAAGGGAGGCGCCGTCTTCACTCCCGGTGCTGGCCGTGCGTACGACACCCGCTCCAGCGGCAACACAGTCATGGGAAAGAACGAAACCCGTTCCATCCAGATCGCCGGCAAAGCAGGCGTCCCCGTCATGGGCTCTGGTATCAAGGCCGTTGTCCTCTCGCTCACCTCGCTGAAGTCGACCGCTGGTGCCGGCAATGCGACGGTGTGGGCAGACGGCACAACCCGCCCGAACACGACGTCGATCAATTTCGACGAGACTACGATCCGCACGAACACCATTACGGTACCGCTCGGCGCGAACGGCAAGGTCGCAATCAACAGTGTCGCTGACCCGACCGACTACGTTTTCGACGTCCAAGGCTGGTACAGCAATCCTCAAGCCCCTCGTCTGACTTGCGCCGCTCCGTTCGGGGCTGGAACATGGACCGCTACCACGGGAAGCGATGATATTGCGGCGTCTTGCACTGTAAGCGCGCCTGCTGCAGTCGAGGCTGGGCAAACGGTCGACGTGTACCTGAACGACCTTCCGCTCGAGTCTTATTCACTGAATGACACTACGACGTCCTCGTTCACCTTCACGACTCCACCCTTGTCTGGGCTAGTGAAGCTGCGTGCAGAACTGTCCAGCAGCACGGGGTTGGCGCCCTCCGTGGCCTACGAATTTGGGGTTGGTCAGTGGCAGAACGAGGCATTACAGCCAAGTCTTGCGAACGGGGCAGTGGTGAACCCGGAAGTGGTTTCCCTTTACCCGCTTCCCCAGTCAGGGCTCCTACCTGGCGATGCTGCGATCGCTTATGAGCTCCGCGACCTGACAACCGGCGTCACGCAGGCGACCACTACTGGTAACGTCCCGCTCGGCCTTTACGACCTTCCCCGAGGGCACTCCTACTCATGGAAGGCGAAAGTTTCGGCTGCCACCGCATGGGACGAACGAGGCGATATTCAGACCGCAGATTGGTCGTTCCGAGTCGCGAACGAGGGGGAGGACGTTCCTGACGCCACCGACCCCGAGCCGACCGCGAGTGGGGAGATGACCACTTTCGCTGCACCCAACGGTTGTAGCTATTCGCCCGACACGTGGGGTAAGGCGAAGTTCAGGCCCGCTTGCGACGCCCACGACATCTGCTATGGCAATAAGAAGAAGATTAACCGCCTGACCTGCGACGTCGCGTTCCTCGGTAACCTTACGTATGCTTGCAACAAGGCTTACCCCAAGGGTGCTACGCGAAACTCTTGTGCTGGTGTCGCTGGTGGCTACTACACCGCTGTTCGTGGCGCTGGCTGGGCCTTCTATAAGGGAAACGGACGTAATAACTGATGAGAATGCCAGGGGTAGTCGTTGCTGCAATCGTTCTTCTTGCGGTCGGTTTCGTTGCAACTGCAATCGGCTCTGTATGGACCATACTGAGTCCTCCCGGTGGGGGCGTTAACTTCGCTGCAGGATTGATTTACAACGGAGGAATGCTGGTCGGTCTAGCTGGCCTCGGTTTTGGAGTTGCCGCTGCTGTTACTGCACGTCGTAGGTGAGGTCGTAGGCGCTGATCCGGACGGCGACTAACGACAGGTACGCGTAGATCCTCGAGCATGCCCGATCTTTTCGTAAGTCCCCTCAATACAAGCACCCTCAGCCACTGGACTGAGGGTGCTTGCTTTGAGGGGTGTTCGGTGGACCTAGAGGCTCTTCTTCACTGGGGAAGACAGCGCGATGGCAAACCTGCTGCTGACCTGATCGACCAGAGGCCTACCGGCGCCCCGGACGGCGCGGTCGTGATGCCGATCGACGGCGGTCGATGCAAGACTCCCACGCATGACACTTCCTCTATGGCTGCAAATCGTCACCCTTGCCGTCCCCGTCGCCGTCGCCGTGATCTCCAGCATTCTGGCGTCGCGGGCCGCGGGCAGAGCGCAACACGCAGAGGCGGAGGCTGCACGTCTTAGAGCGCTTGAGGAGCGCACAGCGCAGAAAAAGTTCGAGCTGTATCAGCCCTTCCTCACAACGCTAAACGACCTTCTCACTCCGAATCGGAGCGCGGCCGCTCTGGCCGGTATGGAAGACGTCATTACGAACTTTCAGGGCTTCGTGACGGTTTGGGGTTCGGACGAAGTGATCGAGACATTTTACCGGTGGCGCACTTCAGCCAACTTGAATCCGCCGAACTTGGTGACGATGCGACTCATGGCTGATCTTCTCGTGGCAGTGCGTCGCGACATCGCTTGGCCTGATACCAAGGTGCCGACGCTTTACATGATCGGTCACCGAATCAAAGACATTCACGAACATCCCGAGATGGTAAAGGCGATGACACTGCCACTAGATCAGTTTTTGGCGAGCCAAGATTGGACGCCGCCGTTCACGGTCCCGACAGGCACGGCAGGAAGAAGCCAGCGGTCAGCAGCTAACCCCAAGCGTCTGACTGTTCACGAGTCCAGTAGTGGTCGGGACGAACAGTGAGCCGGCGCTGGCCAACGAAGGAGACGGGGCCTTGCGTCCAGCGGAACTGCACTCGCCAAGACGAACGAGCTGGCTCCGACGCTAACGCGGCGTACTCCTCTTCAGTAAGTGGCACCCTGTGGCCGACCTCACTCTTGGCATCCAAGACCGGAGCGAGGCTCGTCCAGGGCGTCCATCGGGCCTTGCCCTGTCGAGTTCGTACCTTGACGTGCCGCGCTGACCCTGCCCCGAGGTTACGGAAATACAGCGACCAGTAGGGCTTTCCGTACTCGGCCGACACATCGTTACGGATCACGTGCATAAGCGGCACTGGCTCTTTGAAGTAGTTGAACAGCAGCGCGAAGGTCGCAACCAAAGCCGCATAGATGGAGAGAACGAGGGAGAGCATGCCTAGATTCTGGAGGTTGTAGGGTCAACGCAAGGGGCGCCGCTCCGATGCATCATCTGTCGAACCTGACCTTAGCGCGGCTTGCACGGTGAAATTCGATAGGGCCGGGATTGGACCAAGGTCTAGCCAGTAGACCGCCTGTATGACGCGGCTCACCGTCATGGAACTCGATTGTCGACGTACTCGCCCGACTTACACTCCAAGTTCGGCGACTCTTCGCTACCCCTGGCTTGGCACAGCGTCGCTGCGAAGAGGCCATCAGCGTGCAGTCATTGGAGGGCACGATCGCGGCACAATCTCAGGCACCACTTCAAGCGGGCCGAGCGGCGTGCATGCTTCTCCCAGCGTCAACCGCGGCGCGCACACCTCAATCCCCCAGCTCCCAGGTTAGACACCGGCAGCTCACCGGCAGCTGCCCGGATTCTCCTCCCGTCGGCCACACATTATTTCCGCATGGTGGGGCCTGAACTGGGTTTTTCTGGTGGGCCCTGCCGGGATCGAACCGACGACATCCACGGTGTAAACGTGGCGCTCTACCAGCTGAGCTAAAGGCCCCTGGAGTCGATCCTAGACGCTCGGTGGGAACACCCTGTCCACGGTCCTGCGGTGATCGGGGCGGTGTTCCTCGTCGTGGCCACGGCTGACGAGCAACGCCGCCGCCGGGCGGCGCCCGGTCCACGCGCCCGCTGACGTCGGCGACGGTCGGCCGCGAGCACGATCGCGACCGGTCCGGAGCGCGAGCCGCGCTCCGGACCGACGACCCCGCCGCGGGGCGCTCAGCCGAACCGCTCGACGAGCTCCCGCTTGAGCACCTTCCCGCTCGGCCCCAGGGGCAGGGCGTCCACCACGTGCACGACCCGCGGGTACTTGTACACGGCGATCTCGTCGGCGACGAAGCGGATCAGCTCCTCCGAGGTCACCTCGGCGCCCTGACGGAGCACGACCGCCGCGGCGACCTCCTGCCCGTGCACCTCGTGCGGGATCCCGAACACGGCGGCCATCGTGACGTCCGGGTGGGCGGCGAGGACCTCCTCCACCTGCCGGGGGTACACGTTGTAGCCGTTGCGGATGATCATGTCCTTCGTGCGGTCGACGATGGTGAGGTACCCGTCGTCGTCCTTCCGCCCGAGGTCGCCCGTGCGGAACCACCCGTCGACGATCGCCTCGGCCGTGGCCTCGGGTCGGTTCAGGTAGCCGTTCATCAGGTTGTGGCCGCGGATCACCAGCTCGCCGATCTCGCCGCGCGGCAGCAGGACGGTGCGGTCCGTGACCTCGGGGTCGGCGATCTCGATGTCGACACCCCAGATCGGCGTCCCGATGGTGCCCGGGCGCGGGGTGGCCCCGACGTGGTTGAACGACGCCACCGGCGAGGTCTCGGTGAGCCCGTACCCCTCGTGGACCGGCGCGTCGAACACCTGCTGGAACCGTTCGAGCACGGCGAGCGGCAGCGATGCCCCGCCGGAGATCGCGTACCGCAGGTGCGGTCGGGCCTCGGACCGGGTCGCGGCGTCGAGCAGCGCGATGTACATCGTCGGGACGCCCATGAAGATCGCCGTGTCGTGCTCGACCATGGCCGCGAGTGCGGCGTCGCCGTCGAACCTCGGCAGCATGACGATCGTCGCGCCGGCGCGGAACCCGGTGTTCATGGTGCAGGTCTGCCCGAAGGTGTGGAAGAGCGGCAGCGCACCGAGCAGGACGTCACCCCGACGCATGTCGAAGGTCGTGAGCAGGCACGTGTTGACCTGTTCGAGCAGGGCGAAGTGGGAGCCCTCGGCGCCCTTGGGCTTCCCGGTCGTCCCGCTCGTGTACAGGATCGTGGCGGTGTCGAACGGGTGGCGCGGGACGTAGGTGTCGAGCGGTTCGCTCGTCGCGGCGACGGTCTCGAGTCGGTCCGGAGCTCCCTCGGCGTCCGCCGGGGCGAGCACGCTGAGCACGTCGACGCCGGCGGCTGTCGCCCCGGCGCCACCCTCGCCGAGCAGGGGGGCTGCGCAGACGAGCAGTCGGGCGTCGCTGTCGCGGAGCACGAACTCGATCTCCCCGCGCTTGAGCAGCGCGTGCACCGGCACGACCACCGCGCCGAGCGCGAGGACGGCGTAGTAGACGCGCGGGAAGTCGGCGACGTTCGGCACGAGCATCGCGACGCGGTCGCCCTCACGCACACCGCGCGCGCGGAGGCCGCCGGCGTAGGCGAGGGTCTGCTGCCACAGCTCGGCGTACGTGGTCCGCTGGTCCCCCACGACGACCGCGACGTCGTCCGGGAACCGCGCCGCGGACTCGGCGAGGATCGCGGCGACGGAGGCGGTGGCCTGGGTCGTCCGGGCGCCGTGTGCGGCGCCGGGTGCGGGGTGGCTGCTGGTGGTGGTGCTGGTCATGCCGGCCTTCCGTCTCCCGTGACGAGTTCTCCTCACGGAGCCTACGGCGCTCGGGCCTCCTCGGTCCGGACGCGCGATCTCCGGCGCGCCCCGGCGACCGCGTGTCTGGACGTCGGCTGCACGCACTGCGCGCAGCGGCTGTGGGCTTGCGCTCACAGCAGGATCGTGTTCAATCGAGACGTCGTGGTGCGGGTCAGGCACCACGGCACGGGCGGCCGGTCTGTGTTCGGGTCACGGATCGGCCGCCGCACCCGGTCCTCGTCCGCGCGTCGGGACGAGACCGCTGCGGGACGAGCCGCTCCGCGGCAGTGAGCCGGTGCGTGCCGGACGGGAGGCCCGTGGCCGACCCGCCTCGCGCCTCCCGTCCGCCGGGTGGTCCGCTCGAGACCGGTGTCGTGGGTCGCCGACCCTCGTCACGTACCCCGCTGCTCCCCGCGCGCCCGGACCGGCTCGGTACTGTCGGGCGGACGAGGTGAGGAGGCTGCGATGACCGAGGACGGCACGCACGGGACGTCCGGGTACTGGTACCCGGACCGGCCGGCGAGGACCGGTGTCGAACTGCTCACCGCGATGCGGCGCTACCGCGCCGCCGAGGTCGCGATGCGCGAGCGCAAGCGCCGGTCGATGGGGATGAACGCGACCGACATGGAGGCGGTCCGCTTCCTGCTGCGCGCCGCGGAGCAGGGCCGCGCGGTGCGGCCGGGCGACCTGACCGCGCACCTCGGGATCACGTCGGCGTCGACCACGGCCGTCGTCAAGCGACTCGTCGCCAGCGGGCACGCCGAACGCCGGCCGGACCCGGCGGACGGCCGCGGCGCCCTGCTGGTCGCGACCGTGCACAGCGACGACGAGGTCCGGTCCGAACTCACCGACGTGCACGCCCGGATGATCGCCGCGGCCGACCGGCTGTCGCCGCAGACGGTGGTCGAGATGCAGGCGTTCTTCGCCGAGGTGATCGACGCGATGGGCGCCGACTCACCCGCGGACGAGGCCGACGGCGCCGCCCGCCCGGGTGCGATGGCCGATATGCGTACGCATCCACTTCGGTAGTTAGACAAACTAGAGAAATCGGAGCAAGCTGGCCCCAGTCGCCGATCGGCGGCGACCCACAGCACGGGAAGGGCCGGCCATGAGCACCATCGACGCGACGCACTCGCAGTTCTCCGAGGTCCGGGAGGCAGCCCGTGGACGGGTCCTCGCCACCCTGGCGACCAGCCTCGGCATCGTCGCCGTGACCGTCGCCACCGCTGCCGTCACCGTCGTCACCCTCGGGGCGTGAGCACGGTGCGCACCGCGAACGACCTCCGCGAACTCCAGCGCCACCCCCACGAGTGGCACCGCCGCGGCCTGCGGCACCCCGACGAGATCGACGCCCTCGTGCACCACCGCACGCACGGCGACGTCCCGCCCGAGCCGACCTACGGCGACTTCTTCCGCGTCGCCTGAGCCCGTCCCACCGAACGGAGCTCCGGGAACTGGTCGTCCCGCCACTCCCCCTCGACCGACACACCGCCCGACGCCGCGGACTCCTCGCGCTCGCGGAGCTCGACCCGTCGGATCTTGCCCGAGATCGTCTTCGGCAGCTGCCCGAACTCGACCCGGCGGACCCGGGCGTACGCCGGGAGCGCGACCCGTGCGTGCTCGAGCACCGCACGAGCGGTCTCGGCCGTCGGCTCCCACCCGGCCGCGAGCGTGACGTAGGCCTTCACGACGTTCAGCCGTGCGTCGTCCGGTGCGGGGACGACGGCGCTCTCGGCCACGGCGTCGTGCTGCAGCAGGGCGCTCTCGACCTCGAACGGCGACACCTTGTAGTCGGAGGACTTGAAGACGTCGTCGGTCCGGCCGATGAAGGTCAGCTGCCCGTCCGCGTCGCGGACCGCGATGTCGCCGGTGTGGAAGAAGCCGTCCCGCATCGCGTCGGCGGTGCGCTCCGGGTCGCCGAGGTACCCGGCCATCAGGTTCGTCGGCCGCTCGGTCAGGTCGAGGCAGACCTCGCCCTCGTCCCCGACGCGCCCGGACAGCGGGTCGAGCAGCGTCACGGCCACCCCGGGCAGCGGACGACCCATCGCCCCGGGTGTCATCGCCCCACCGGGCACGTTGCCGATGATCGCCGTCGTCTCGGTCTGGCCGTAGCCGTCGCGGATCGTCAGGCCCCAGGCCGCCTGGACACGGGCGATCACCTCGGGGTTGAGCGGCTCGCCCGCGGACACCACCTCGCGCAGCGCGCGCGGCCTCGGTCCGAGGTCGGACTGCAGGAGCATCCGCCAGGCGGTCGGCGGCGCGCAGAACGTGTCGACGCCGGCCTCGTCGAGCTGCGCGAGGAGCCCTGCCGGGTCGAAGCGCGGCGTGTCGTACACGAAGACGGTCGCCTCGGCGATCCACGGCGCGAAGAAGCAGCTCCAGGCGTGCTTGCCCCACCCGGGTGAACTGATGGCCAGGTGCACGTCGCCGGGCCGGAGTCCGAGCCAGTGCATCGTGCTGAGGTGGCCGACCGGGTACGACGCCTGCGTGTGCACGACCATCTTCGGCCGCGAGGTGGTGCCCGACGTGAAGTACACCAGGCAGGGGTCGTCGGTGCTCGTGGTGACCACGGGCCGCACCTCGTCCGCCGGCGCCGGGGTACCGAGGTCGTCCGGGTAGGACGTCCAGCCGTCGACCGCTCCCCCGACCACGATGCGCGACGGAGCACCCGTCACCCCGTCGAACTTCGGCGTCTCCCCGTGGTTCGTGACGACGTGCGCGACGCCGCCGCGGTCGATGCGGTCCTGCAGGTCGGCGGTGTCGAGCATGGTCGAGGTCGGCAGGATGACCGCGCCGAGCTTCATCACCGCCAGCATCGTCTCCCACAGCTCGAGCTGGTTGCCGAGCATCAGGAGCACGTGGTCGCCCTTCCGGACCCCGAGCCGGTCCAGGCGGACCGCGAGCCGGTCGGAGCGGGCGGCCATCTCGGCGTACGTCGTGCGCGAGCCGCCGTCCTCGTCGACGATCCACAGCGCCACGCGGTCGTTCCCACGGGCGACCACGTCGAACCAGTCGGTCGCCCAGTTGAAGGTCCGGCCGAGGTCGGGCCAGCGGAACGCACGTCGGACGGCCTCGGCACGCTCGGTGTCGTGCTCGTCGAGGACCGCGAGCAGTTCGTCACGGGCGGCGCGGTACACGGCGGTCGGGTTCAGGGAGGACACCGGTCGATCATGCCCCACCGGGCACCCCGCGCGCTCGCAGCGGACGGTCGTCCGTCGCGGGTAGCGTCGTCCTCGTGGACGGTGTCGGTGTGGTGGACGAGTCCGGGCGGCTGCGGCTCCTCGGCAGCGCCGTGGCCGGCGCGGCCTTCGGCGTGGTGCTCGCGGTGCTCGTCGCGTCGTCCTGGCTGACGACCACGACGGCGCTGCTCGTCGGGGTCGGTGTGCCCGCGGGGATCGCCGGTGCGGCCATCGGCGTCTGGACGCAGCTGCGGGCCTGGCGAGCCGCCGGCGGCTACAAGCGATCGGCGGCCGTGCAGCGATGGGTCGCGGAACAGCGTGTGCCGCCGGGCGTCACGGCCGACGAGTGGGTCCCGGCGCTGCAGGCGCAGGCCGACCGCGAGGGCGCCGGTTGGGGCAAGATCGTCCTCTGCGTGCTCTGGACCGCGATGACGCTCTCGATGGCGGACCAGCACGGCCCGCTCCTGACGGGGTTGCTCGTCGCGCTCTGGGTCGGGATCGGCGCGTGGTCCGCGCTCTGGGTCGTCCCCTGCGCCCGCGCAGCACGGGCACTGCTCCGTCGCGGGGTCGGGACCGAGCCGTACCCGACGGAGTCCCGACCGACCGAGTCCTGAGCCGGCCCTGCGCCCCGGGGATCGTCACGGGACGTCCGCGGCTGCCGTGACTACGCTCGTCCGCATGCAGAGTCGCACCCTCGGCCGCACCGGCCGCTCCGTGTCCGTCGTCGGCCTCGGCACCTGGCAGTTCGGCGGTGACTGGGGTCCCGTCAGCGAGCAGGACGCCGCCGCCGTGATGGACGCCTCGGTCGAGTCCGGCGTCACCCTCTTCGACACCGCCGACGTGTACGGCGACGGTCGCAGCGAGCAGCTCATCGGGGCATGGCGACAGGCCAACCCCGACGTGCCGCTCACCGTGACGACCAAGATGGGTCGACGCGCCGACCAGGTCCCCGCGAACTACGTCGCGGCCAACTTCCGCGAGTGGGTCGACCGCTCCCGGCGCAACCTCCGGCAGGACACCCTCGACCTCGTGCAGCTGCACTGCCCGCCGACCGCGGTCTTCGAGGACGACGCCGTGTACGACGCCCTCGACGCCCTCGTCGCCGACGGGTCGGTCGCCGCGTACGGCGTCTCCGTCGAGACCGCGGACCAGGCGCTCACCGCGATCGCCCGCCCGCACGTCGCGAGCGTGCAGGTCATCCTCAACGCGTTCCGGCTCAAGCCGCTGGACCGCGTGCTGCCGGCCGCACGAGAGGCAGGGGTCGGGATCCTCGCGCGCGTGCCGTTGGCATCGGGACTGCTCTCCGGGAAGTACACGACCGAGACCACGTTCAGCGAGGGCGACCACCGCAACTACAACCGTCACGGCGAGGCCTTCGACCAGGGCGAGACGTTCAGCGGCGTCGACTTCGCGGACGGCGTGCAGGCCGCCCGGGCGTTCGCGGCGGCGCTGCCCGAGGGCATCTCGGTCCCGCAGGCGGCGCTCGCGTGGATCGTCGCGCAGGACGGCGTCACCGCCGCCATCCCGGGCGCCAGGAACCCCGAGCAGGCCCGCTCGAACGCCGGAGCACCGGACCTGGTCGACGGCGGCGCACTCGACCTCGGCGCCCTCGACAGCACGGTGCACGAGCTCTACGACCGGTGGTTCCGCGCCACCGTGCACGACCGGTGGTGAGCCGCCGGCCCGGCACGCGAACCGGCCGGGCCCCGCGGACGGGCGGTGCGCGGACGGCGCCCCGGAGCGTCGTCGTCACGCTCGTCGCGGCGGTGGCCGTCCTCCTGCTCGCCCTCTGCACGGCGCCGGCGGCGGGGACGACCCGCACCGCGCCTCCCTGGCCGGCACCGACCGACCTGCAGACGCGCGCCGAAGCGGCGGGCCTGCGGAACGTCTGGGGCGAACCGCTCGCCGAGCACGTGCACACGCACCTGACGATCCTGGACGGCTCGACACCGGTGACGGTCCCGGGCGACGTCGGGCACTCGTCGCGGGAGCGGTTCGCCGCCGAGCTCCACACCCACGACACCTCCGGCATCCTGCACGTCGAGTCGCCGACCCGGCAGACGTTCACACTCGGGCAGTTCTTCGACGAGTGGGACGTCTCGCTCGGCGCGGGGCGCGTCGGCGGGCTGCACGGGGAGCTGACGACCTGGGTCGACGGACACCGGTACCTCGGCAACCCGCGGTCGATCGCGTTGACGAACCGTCGCGAGGTCGTGCTCGTCGTCACCACGATCGGCGAGGTGCCGCACCTGCCGGCGCCGTTCGACTGGCCGCCGCAGTACCGCTGACGGGGGTCGGCTCCGGGATCGGGGGCGGCTCGCGGCCACGCGGCGACGACGTGGTGCCACCGCGTGGCTGCGAGCCGTACGCTGCACCCGTGACGACGATCCGGACCGGTACCGACCTCGCGGCGGTCGAGGACGTCGTCGCGGGCATCGCCGCACACGGCGAGCGCTACCTGTCGCGGGTGTTCACCGACCGCGAGCGCGCCGACTGCGGTGACGACCCCGAGCGTCTGGCCGCCCGCTTCGCCGGCAAGGAGGCCGTGCTGAAGCTGCTGCGACCCGCGCCGGGCGACGCGGTCCCCCCGACGGACGTCGCGGTGGTGCTGGACGCCGCCGGCGCCCCGGTCGTCGAGCTCTCCGGCCGCGCCGCCGAGCTCGCCGCGGCGGTCGGCTGCGGACCGGTCGCGGTGTCGTTGTCACACGAACGGGGGCTGGCGCTGGCGACCGCCGTGGCGCTGTCCCGACGCTGACCGACCCGGTCCCGCGTTCCTTGCGGCGCACGTGCGGGATCACGCACGTGCACGGCGGTTTTCCGGGCCCGCATGCTCCCTATCGTTGCTCGCATGCACCAGGACCCGACCTCCGCACCCGCCCCCGTCGCCCTCGCCGCGCCCGGCGCCGAGCAGGCCGTCCGACGGGCCCTCGCCGACCACGGACACCTCACCGTCGACGCGTCCGACATCGCCTCGATCGCCGACCTGTACGCGCTCGGCCTGACCTCGCACGCCACCGTGAACGTGATGCTCGCGGTGGAGAACGAGCTCGACGTGGAGTTCCCCGACGCCGTGCTGCACCGCTCGACCTTCGCCACGATCGAGTCGATCGCGGCCGCCGCGGAGGCAGCAGCGTGAGCACCCCCGTCCTGGACGACCCGTCGGTTCCCGTCGGCCCGGACACGACCGGAGCGACCACGCCCGTCGACCGCTTCGCCCTCCGCGCCGCACTCGTCGCCGAGGTCGCCGCCCGGCACGCCGACGAGGTCGACCGCGACGCCCGTCCGCCCCGCGAGGCGATCGCGGCGATGAAGGAGCACGGCCTCCTGGCGGCCGCCGTCCCGACCGCACTCGGTGGCGAGGGAGCCACCCTCGCCGAGCTCTCGACGATCGCCACGGCCCTCGGGCGGGCGTGCGCCGCGACCGGGATGGTCTTCGCGATGCACCACGGACAGGCGATGGCGCTCTGGCGGCACGGCGGCGTCGGCCTCGGTGTCACCGCGATGACCGAGGCCGTCCTGGCCGGAGCGCTCGTGGCGTCCTCGACGACCGAGAAGGGCATCGGTGGCGACGCGCGCCGGAGCACCTGCGCCATCGAGGTCTCCACCGCTGGTCGCATCCACCTGCACAAGGAGGCGCCCGTCATCTCCTACGCGACCGAGGCCGACGCGGTGTTCGTCACCGCCCGTCGCGACCCCGACGCCGCGCCCTCGGACCAGCGTCTCGTCGTCTGCCTGCCCGAGGACACGACCCTCACGCAGACCTCGACCTGGGACACCCTCGGTCTCCGCGGCACCTGCAGCAACGGCTGGGTGCTCGACGCCGACACCCACGAGGACCGGGTGCTCCGCGACGACTACGCGACGATCTCGGCGCAGACGGTCCTGCCGGTCTCGCACGTGCTGTGGGCGTCGGTCTGGACCGGCATCGCCGCCGGCGCCGCCGAACGCGCCCGGCAGGCCGTGCGGAAGCAGGCGCGGGCCGCGGTCGGGACGACCCCGCCGGGAGCCCTCCGGCTCGCCGAGCTCCTGGTGGAGCTGCAGACCCTCGCGGACGCGGTCCGCCACGCCGCGGAGCGCTTCGACCGGTCCGCCGACGACGCGACGGTGCTCGGCTCCCCCGCGTACGCACTCGCCGCCAACGCCCTGAAGATCGCCGCATCGGAGCGGGTCGTCGACATCGTGACGACCGCGATGCGCATCGTCGGCATCGCCGGGTTCGCCGCGACCGGGCCGCTGAGCATCGCCCGACACCTCCGGGACGCCCACGGAGCCGCCGTCATGGTGAGCAACGACCGGCTCCTGCAGAACGACGCCGCACTGGCACTCATGAGCGGAGCACTCCTGTGACCATCACCGACCACACCACCACGTCCGACCTCGACGCCGCGCGCGCCGACCTGCGCGGACGTCTGCTCACCGACCGGGTCCTCGTCGACCTCGGCTCCCCCGGGCTCTACGGCCGCACCGGCGTCTTCGAGCGCGTGTACGGCGCGGTCGACGCCGCCGTCGTGCGGAGCCAGGCCGACCTCGACGCCGAGGTCCTGCGCTTCCCGCCGGTCGAGCCGCTCGCCGCGTTCGAGCGGACGGACTACATCGCGTCGTTCCCGGACCTCGCCGCGTCGATCTCCGGCTTCACCGGCGACGACCGGACGCACCGCGCACTGCTGGCCGCCCGGGGTCGCGGCGAGCGCTGGGAGTCGTTCCTCGAGCCCGCCGACCTCATGCTGACCCCGGCCGTCTGCCACCCGCTGTACGGGCTGATCGGCGACACGGTGCCGGCCGGTGGTCGGACGTTCGACATCGTCGGCGACTCGTTCCGCCGCGAGCCCTCGCTCGACCCGATGCGACTGCAGGCCTTCCACATGCACGAGTTCGTGCACGTCGGCACCCCCGAGTCGGCGAAGGCGCACCGCGACGGCCGCACCCCGGGCATGCGCGCCCTGCTCGAGTCCTTCGGTCTGGCGATCGACGTCGTCCCGGCGAACGACCCGTTCTTCGGTCGTGTCGGCCAGATGCTCGCCCGGAACCAGGTCGAGCAGTCGCTGAAGTACGAGTTCGTCACCCCCGTGTACGGGCCCGAGCACGAGGCGACGGCGATCTCGTCGGCGAACCTGCACGAGGACCACTTCGGCACGTCGTTCGGTCTCCGCACCGCCGACGGCGAGGTGGCCCACAGCGCCTGCACCGCGTTCGGCCTCGAGCGCATCACGATCGCCCTGTTCGCCGCGCACGGCACCGACCCGGACCGCTGGACGACCGACGTCCGCGCGGCCCTGGCGCTGTGACCACCCACCACGGCTGGTCGGGGTCGCCCGCGCTGCGCCTCGCCGTGCAGCTCCCGCCGACCGCACGCGCCGGCGTGGTCCTCTGCCCGCCGCTCGGGCAGGAGGGCGTCATCGCCTACCGCACGCTGCGGCTGCTGGCGGACGGCCTGGAGGCCCGTGGCGTGGCCTCGGTGCGCTACGACCCGTCCGGACGTGGGGACTCCGCGGACGACGGCGACCCCGACGCGCAGGTCCGGTCCGCTCGCGCCGCCGCGGCGGTGCTGCGCCGGTCGGGGGTCGAGCGCATCGCGTTCGTGGGTCTCGCCTCGGCAGCCCTGGTCGCGGCCGCCGCCGTCGGTGACGACGACGCCCTGGTCGTCTGGGACGCCCCGGCGTCCGGACGTGCCTGGCTGCGACGGCAGCGGGCGCTCGCGACGATCACGATCGGCCCCGACCGGATCGTGGAAGGGGTCGAGTCGCTCGTGGGCATCGACCTCGGACCCGCCGAGACCGCCGTCGTCGGCGCCCTGGCGTACGCGCCACGCTCCGCGACGACGGTCGCCGTCGTCCGCCCGGGTGCCGTCCCGCCGCGCGGACTCGGCCCGGTCGAGGTCCTCGAGGTGGACGGCACCGCCGAGCTCCTCGACGGCACGAGCATCGACGCCCGGATCCCGGCGGACGCCGTCGACGCCGTGGTCGGTCGGCTGGACGCCTGGGCACCCGCCACCGCTGCTCCGACGACCCCGCCCGCGCTCGACGAGGTGCTGGACGTCGACGACCGCGTGTCCGAGCGGGTGCTCCGCATCGGCCCGGACGGGCTCTTCGCCGTCGAGACCGTGTCCTCCGCCCAGGACGAGGACGCCCCGGTGGTGCTGCTCCACAACGGCGGCGCCGAGCACCGGACCGGCGCCGTCGACTACCAGGTCGCCCTCGCGCGGACGCTGGCCCGTGACGGCGCCCGCGTCGTGCGCGTCGACCGGCGGGGTACCGGGGAGAGCTCGGACGTGCGCGCCGACGAGGACGCCTTCCTGTTCGCGCAGGAGTGGGTCGACGACCAGCACGAGGTGGTCGCGGCGTTGCGGGTCCCCTCCGAGCGGCTCGCCATCGTCGGCATGTGCGCCGGTGCGTGGCTCGCCGGCCGCGCGGTCGACGAGCACCCGCGGCTCGTGGTGGAGATCAGTCCGAACGACTACCGCCGCACGCCCGCGGCTCCGGGCTCGTACGCCGGGTCCGCGCAGGCGGTGGCCGACGCGTCCCGGCTCCGTCGCGCGCTCCGCGCTCCCTACAACCGCCTCGTCCCGGCGCGGGTCCGCGACGCGATCGCCCGCCGCGGGGCGCTCGGCGGCGTCGTCGGCCACCTCGGCCCGATCGTCGAGCACGGCACGGACGTCGTCGTGGTCGCGGCGCCGGAGGACATCGAACGCTTCGAGCGGTACGGCGGCCGTCGCGCCGTCCGCCGCTGGGGTGCGAAGGTCTCGGTCGTGGAGGTCCCGGACGGCGACCACGCGCTGTTCTCGCCGGCGATGCGACGCGCGGTGGTGACCGAGGTGCGGTCCCGCATCGCGGAGACGTTCCCCGCCGGGGCAGTGGCGGGCTGAGCGGGGCCGCGCTCGCACGGCCGCGCTGGGGGCGCGGCGCCGTCGGACGACCGCTGCGGAACGGCCCGACCCGTCAGGCCGGTGCGGAGGTGAGTCCGAGGAACGCCGCCACGGCACCGGGGTGCTCGACGTGTGCGAAGTGCCCGCAGTCGTCGAGCACGGCCGTCCGGGCTCCCGGCACCAGGCCGCGCAGGTCGTCGAGGTCGGACACCCGGGCGAAGACGTCCCCGCGGCCGAGCACCGCAGCCACCGGGCAGCCGACCGAGCGCCAGCGGTCGACGTCGTAGCCGGCGGCGTCCCGGGCGGCAGCCGTGAAGCGCTCGGGCCGGAACTCGTCGACGAAGGCGTCGAGGACACTCGGGTCCAGTCGACGGACGTGCGCGAACACGGGTGCGGCGACGAGCGGCAGGAGTCCGACGCGGGCGGTGCCACGGAGGATCGCCCTCGCCCGACGACCCGTCACGAGGAGCCCGGCCCGCAGCAGCGTGAACGCGGGGAGGGACGCGAGCGCACGCCAGGGCCGGCCGGAGGCCCGCACGGTCGCGATCGTCGTGCCCGACACGAGCCCGAGCGACCCGACACGCTCGGGAGCGACCACGGCGAGGTGGAGCGCGACGAACGCGCCCATCGAGTGCCCGACGACGTCGACCGACCCCACGGCGAGGGCGTCGAGGACCTCCAGCAGCACGCGGACGCCGTCGTCCACGGTGAACGGCCCCGCGGGCGCCGGCGAGGACCCCCACCCGGGCAGGTCGACGAGCACGAGACCCCGCGCGCCGACACCACCGGCGGCGGCCAGCAACGGCGTCCAGGTCGTCCACGACCCCGCCACGCCGTGGAGCAGCAGCACCGGGTCGGCACCGGGACGGTGGTGCACCACCACGGGCCCGCTGCCGGTGGGCACCGTGGTGCTCCGGAGCGACCACGCGGCGGCCGCGTCGGTCACCGGCCAGGGTGCGTAGGGGCTCGCGGGGACGGTCAGGCGACCGGGACCGGCGCGGTGCACGCGGCGAGACGGTCGAGCGCCTCGCGGTACTCGGCGACGTCGCGCTGCAGCCCGGGCTCGGTGATGATCGACGCCTTGATGCGACCGTGCACGTCGATGACGAACGTCGCGCGGGTCGCGAAGCCCTTCTTGTCGAGGAACACGCCGTACTCCTTCGACACCGCGCCGTGCGGCCAGAAGTCGGCGAGCAGCTCGAAGTCGTAGCCGTGCGTCTCGGCGAACGAGCGGAGCGTGGCCTTCGAGTCGACGGAGATGCCGATCAGCTCGACCCGCTGGTCCTCGAACATCGCGATGTTGTCCTGCAGGGTGCAGAGCTCGTTCGTGCAGCCGGACGAGAACGCCAGCGGGAAGAAGACGAGGGCGACCGGGCGGACGCCACGGAAGTCGCTGAGGCGGACGTGCTCGCCGAACTGGTTCGGGAGCTCGAAGTCCGGCGCGAGGGAGCCGATCTCCAGGGCCATCGGTGCGCTGCTTCTTCCTCGGGCGTGGGGTGTGCCCGTGTCGCGTGCGCACGTGCGGGTCGTCCGTGCACGATCGGCAATCGTACGCCGACCGCACCAGGACGCAAGTACCACCTGCACGACACCATCAGCGAAGGCGTCGGTCGTGGGGCCTAAGGTGGTGTGGGCTCCGACCGGTCGTGACCCGACCATCGGTGGCCCCCATGTCCACCACCACGAGAACGAACGAGGTCAAGGGTGACGGTGAACGACCAGGACCCGCGCAGCACCGCAGGGACCGACCAGGACCCGGAGGAGACCGCAGAGTGGCGTGAGTCGCTCGACGGACTCGTCGCGACGCACGGCCACCAGCGGGCCCGCGAGATCATGCAGAGCCTGCTGAAGCGCTCGAACGAGCTGCACCTCGGCGTGCCGATGGTCCCGACGACCGACTACGTCAACACGATCGCGCCCGAGGACGAGCCGGAGTTCCCCGGTGACGAGGAACTCGAGCGCCGCTACCGCCGGTGGATCCGGTGGAACGCCGCGATCACGGTGCACCGCGCCCAGCGCCCCGGCGTCGCGGTCGGTGGGCACATCTCGACGTACGCGTCGAGCGCCGCGATGTACGAGGTCGGCTACAACCACTTCTTCCGCGCGCAAGACCACCCGTCCGGCGGTGACCAGGTCTTCTTCCAGGGCCACGCCTCCCCCGGCATGTACGCCCGCGCCTACATGGAGGGCCGCCTCAGCGAGGACC
Organism: Curtobacterium sp. BRD11; assembly: GCF_031844345.1. NCBI lineage: Bacteria > Bacillati > Actinomycetota > Actinomycetes > Micrococcales > Microbacteriaceae > Curtobacterium > Curtobacterium sp. BRD11. The sequence goes on along the minus strand of NZ_JAUZUZ010000001.1, from coordinate 290,836 downwards.
AGCTCGACGGCTTCCGCCAGGAGAAGTCGCACGCGGGCGGTGGACTGTCGTCCTACCCGCACCCGCGCCTCATGCCGCACTTCTGGCAGTTCCCGACCGTGTCGATGGGCATCGGCCCGATCAACGCGATCTACCAGGCCCAGCAGGCCAAGTACCTGTCCAACCGCGGCATCAAGGACGCCTCCGACCAGCAGGTCTGGGCGTTCCTCGGCGACGGCGAGATGGACGAGGTCGAGTCGCGCGGGCAGCTGCAGGTCGCGGCGAACGACGGGCTCGACAACCTGAACTTCGTCATCAACTGCAACCTCCAGCGCCTCGACGGACCCGTCCGCGGCAACGGCAAGATCATCCAGGAGCTCGAGGCGTTCTTCCGCGGCGCGGGCTGGAACGTCATCAAGGTCGTCTGGGGCCGCGAGTGGGACGACCTGCTCGCCCGCGACACCGAGGGCGCGCTCCTCAACCTGATGAACGCGACGCCGGACGGCGACTACCAGACCTACAAGGCCGAGAACGGCGCCTACGTCCGCGAGAACTTCTTCGGGCGCGACCCGAAGGCGCTCGAGCTCGTCGAGGGCTACACGGACGACCAGATCTGGAACCTCAAGCGCGGCGGGCACGACTACCGCAAGGTCTACGCCGCGTTCAAGGCCGCGACCGAGCACAAGGGCCAGCCGACGGTCATCCTGGCGAAGACGGTCAAGGGCTACGGCCTCGGCCCGAGCTTCGAGGGGCGCAACGCGACCCACCAGATGAAGAAGCTCACGCTCGACAACCTCAAGCAGTTCCGCGACGAGATGCGCATCCCGATCTCCGACGCACAGCTCGACGAGGACCCCTACACCCCGCCGTACTACCACCCCGGTCACGACGACGAGGCGATCCAGTACATGCACGAGCGTCGCCGCGAGCTCGGCGGGTACGTGCCGGAGCGTCGGACGAAGTACACGCAGTTCACGCTGCCGGAGGAGTCGAAGTACCAGGTCGTGAAGAAGGGCTCCGGCAAGCAGGAGGTCGCCACGACCATGGCGTTCGCCCGCCTGCTGAAGGACCTGCTCCGCTCCCCGGACTTCGGCAACCGCGTGGTGCCGATCATCCCGGACGAGGCGCGCACGTTCGGCATGGACGCGTACTTCCCGACCGCGAAGATCTACAACCCGAACGGCCAGCACTACACGTCGGTCGACCGCGAGCTGCTCCTGGCCTACAAGGAGAGCCCGCAGGGCCAGATCATCCACGTCGGCATCAACGAGGCGGGCGCCCTCGCGGCCTTCATCGCCGTCGGGTCCTCGTACTCGACGCAGGGCGAACCGCTCATCCCGGTCTACGTCTTCTACTCGCAGTTCGGGTTCCAGCGCACCGGCGACGCGATCTGGGCCGCCGGTGACCAGATGGTCCGCGGCTTCATGATCGGTGCCACCGCAGGGCGCACCACGCTGACCGGCGAGGGCCTGCAGCACGCCGACGGTCACTCGCCGCTCCTCGCGGCGACGAACCCGGCGGTCGTGTCCTACGACCCGGCCTACGGCTACGAGATCGGGCACATCGTCCGGTCCGGCCTCGAGCGCATGTACGGGACGAACGAGGACGGCTCGCCGTCCCACGACGACCCGAACGTCATGTACTACCTGACGGTCTACAACGAGCCACTCGTGCAGCCCGCCGAGCCCGAGGGGGTCGACGTCGAGGGCATCGTCAAGGGCATGTACCTGCTCAAGCCGAGCGAGCACGACGGCCCGAAGGCCCAGCTGCTCGCGTCCGGCGTGGCGGTGCCGTGGATCCTCGAGGCGCAGCAGCTCCTCGCCGAGGACTGGGGCGTGTCCGCCGACGTCTGGAGCGTCACGAGCTGGGGCGAACTCACCCGTGACGGTCTCGACGCCGAGCAGCAGGCGTTCCTCAACCCGAACGAGCAGCCGCGCACCCCGTACGTGACCGAGCGCCTGCTCGGCACCGAGGGGCCGGTCGTGGCGGTGAGCGACTTCATGCACGCCGTGCAGGAGCAGATCCGTCCGTTCGTCCCGACCGACTTCGCGACGCTCGGTGCCGACGGCTTCGGCTTCTCGGACACCCGTCCGGCGGCACGCCGCTTCTTCCACATCGACGGTCCGTCCGTCGTGGTGCGCACGCTGCAGCAGCTCGCGAAGCAGGGCAAGGTCGACCACGCCGTCGTCCAGCAGGCGATCGACAAGTACCGCCTGCACGACGTCAACGCCGGCACGACCGGCAGCGCGGGCGGAGAGGCCTGATCCGCCGGTGAGCACACCCCGCACCGACGCTGCCGTGGGCCAGGAGAGGGACCGCGAACGCGCGCTCTCCTGGCTCCGGCAGGTGTCGGGCGAACTCTCGACCGCCACGATCAAGCGGCTCGAGGACACCCTGCCCTGGTACAGCGAGATGCCCCCGGGGCGCCGGTCCGCCGTGGGCCTCGTCGCCCAGGCGGGGATCACCTCGTTCATCTCCTGGCTCGAGGGCACCGCGTCGACCCCGTGGATCGCCGCCGCCGACGTCTTCGGGTCCGCCCCGCGTGAGCTCCTGCGTTCGGTGAGCCTGCAGCAGACGCTGCAGCTCATCCGCGTCGTGGTGACCGTGGTCGAGGAGCGCGCGAAGGACGACGAGATGCTCCAGGAAGCGATCCTGAAGTACTCGCGGGACATCGCCTTCGCAGCGGCCGACGTCTACGCCCGCGCCGCCGAGGCCCGCGGCCTGTGGGACGCCCGGCTCGAGGCACTGGTCGTCGACTCGATCCTGTCGGGCGAGTACGACGACGAGCTGCCCTCCCGCATCGCCGCGCTCGGCTGGCACGGCCACGGCGAGGTCGCGGTGCTCGTCGGGAACGCACCGAAGCAGCTCGAGGTCGACCAGATCCGCCGCACCGCGCGCCACATGGACGCCGACGTGCTCATCGGCGTGCAGGGCTCTCGGCTCGTGGTCGTCATCGGGCGGGCCACCCCGCGTGACGACGTCCCCGAGGGCGAGGAGCCGGTGTCCTTCACCGCCATCGCCCAGGCCCTCGAACCGTCGTTCGGCGAGGGGCACCTGGTGCTCGGCAACGAGGTCCCCGGGGTCGTCGACGCCTCGACCAGCGCGAAGGGCGCCCTCGCCGGGTTCGCCGTCGCACGTGCGTGGCGCGGTGCTCCCCGTCCGGCACTCGCCGACGACCTGCTGCCGGAGCGGGCCCTGGCGGGTGACCCGCTCGCTCGGTCGGCACTGGTGCAGCGCATCTACGTCCCCCTCAAGGACCAGTCGACCGAGCTCCTGCAGACGCTCTGGTGCTACCTCGACACCGGCCGGTCGCTCGAGGCGACGGCGCGCGAGCTGTTCGTGCACCCGAACACCGTGCGCTACCGGCTCCGCCGCGTCGCCGACGTCATCGGGTGGGACGCCACCCACGCGCGTGACGCCCTGATCGTGCAGTCGGCGCTCATCCTCGGCGCGATGTCCGAGTCGAACGCCGGTCGGCGGCGCCTGCCCCCGCGTCGCTGACCCGACGGTAGGGATCGCACAACGTCCCCGCCGGATCGCTGTCGGATGTCCACACGGGCCGACAGCGGCGCGGCGACGAGGATTGACCGGTGATCGTCGTCGTCGCGCCCGGACAGGGCTCCCAGACCCCCGGCTTCCTCGCCCCCTGGCTCGAGGACTCCGCCGTCCGTGACCGCGTCGGAGCGTGGTCCGAGGCGATCGGCGTCGACCTCGTCGAGCACGGCACGAACTCCGACGCGGACACCATCAAGGACACCGCCCTCGCGCAGCCGCTCATCGTGGCTGCCGGGCTCGTCACCGCCGACGCCCTGCTCGCCGACGGCCGTCGTGCCCTGGTCGGTGGCGTCGCCGGACACTCGGTCGGCGAGTTCACCGCCGCCGGTGTCGCCGGGATCCTCGAGCCGACCGACGCCGTCGCGCTGGTCGCCGAGCGCGGCCGGGCGATGGCGGACGCCGCAGCGCTGGAGCCGACGTCGATGGCCGCCGTGCTCGGCGGCGACGCCGACGCGGTCGCCGCAGCCCTCGAGCAGCACGGGCTCGTGCCGGCCAACCACAACGGCGGCGGCCAGACCGTCGTCGCCGGTCCCGCCGACGCCGTCGCAGCACTGGCCGCCGATCCGCCGGCTCGCGCCCGGGTCGTGCCGCTCGCCGTCGCCGGCGCCTTCCACACGCGGTACATGGCCCCCGCGGTCGACCGGGTCGCACCGGTCGCGGCCGGGGCGTCGGTGCAGGACCCGACGCTGCCGATCTGGACGAACGCCGACGGATCGCGCGTGGACGACGGCCGACGGTTCGTCGACCTGATGGTCCGCCAGATCGCGAGCCCCGTGCACTGGGACGCCGTCATGGCGTCCTTCTCCGCCGCCGGTGTCACCGGCATCATCGAACTCGCGCCGGCGGGCGCGCTCGTCGGGCTGGCCAAGCGTGGCCTGCGCGGCACGCCCACCGTCGCCGTCAAGACCCCCGACGACCTGCCCGCCGCCGTCGAGCTCCTCGAGCAGGACGCGCGCGCAGCAGCCGTCCCGGACGATCAGCCGGTGGGCGAGCAGCCCGCAGGCGAGGAAGCAGACGCAACCGCATGACCGACGCCACCACGCCGTCCCCCGCAGCCGACGGGACCGACGCGCCCCGCGCCTCCCGTCCGGTGCTGCAGCAGCGTCGCGGCCACGAGTACACCCGCATCATGGCGTTCGGTGCCGCCCGCGGTGAGCACGTCGTGCCGAACGAGGACCTCGTCGGTCCGATCGACTCCTCCGACGAGTGGATCCGCCAGCGCACCGGCATCGTGACGCGCAAGCGTGCCGGCGCCGACGTCGAGGCGGTCGACCTCGCCGAGGCCGCGGCGCGCGAGGCCATCGAGAAGGCCGGCATCACGCCCGAGCAGGTCGGCGTCGTGCTCGTCAGCACCGTCACCCACACCGTGGCGACGCCGTCGATGGCGTCGTTGCTCGCGGAGCGCATCGGCGCGACGCCCGCGGCGGCCTACGACGTCAGCGCGGCCTGCGCCGGCTACGCGTACGGCATCGCCCAGGCCGACTCGTTCATCAAGTCCGGGCTCGCCGACCACGTGCTGGTCGTCGGGGCCGAGAAGCTCAGCGACGTCGTCGACCCGACCGACCGCTCGATCTCGTTCCTGCTCGGTGACGGTGCGGGTGCCGCGATCGTCGGCCCGAGCGACTTCCCCGGCATCGCCCCGACGATCTGGGGCTCGGACGGCTCGAAGTGGGACGCCATCGGCATGACGGCGACGTACAACGAGTGGGCCGCCGGAGCCCCGCGTCCCACGATGCGCCAGGCCGGTCAGACGGTGTTCCGCTGGGCCGTCTGGGAGATGGTCAAGGTCGCGCGGCAGGCGCTCGAGACCGCTGGCGTCCGTCCGGAGGACCTCGCCGCGTTCGTGCCGCACCAGGCGAACATCCGCATCATCGACGAGTTCGCCAAGCAGCTCGGCCTGCCCGAGACGGTGACGATCGCCCGCGACATCACCACCACCGGCAACACCTCCGCCGCGAGCATCCCGCTCGCCACGCACCGCCTGCTCGAGGAGCACCCCGAGCTCTCCGGCGGTCTCGCGCTGCAGATCGGCTTCGGTGCCGGTCTCGTGTTCGGCGCGCAGGTCGTCGTCCTCCCCTAGTCCCCCATCCCGGCTCGGCTCCGGGCACCCGTACCACTCGTGCCCTAGGCTGGTCCACGGTCAAACGACACCCCCCTCAAGGAGAACACCCATGGCCCTGTCCAACGAAGAAGTCCTCGCCGGCCTGGCCGAGCTGATCAACGACGAGACCGGCATCGCGACCGACACCGTCGCCGCCGACAAGTCGTTCACCGACGACCTCGACATCGACTCGATCTCGATGATGACCATCGTCGTGAACGCCGAGGAGAAGTTCGACGTGAAGATCCCGGACGAAGAGGTCAAGAACCTCAAGACCGTGGGCGACGCCGTCGACTACATCACGAAGGCCCAGGCCTGACGCGAGCTTCCTGAGCGCCGCGGACCGCGCACATCCCGCGGGCCGCGGCGCTCACCTCGTCCACCAGCGGTGGAGCTCCCACCGGCGCTCGACCACACCGGGCGGGCGCCCACCGGCGCTCGACCACACGGACGGGCGTCCACCGGCGCTCGACCAGTCCACACGAAAGACACGTCGTTCCATGACCAAGAAGACCGTCGTCGTCACCGGGATCGGTGCGATCACACCCCTCGCCGCGACCGCCCCGGAGACCTGGGACGCGCTGCTCGCCGGCAAGTCCGGCATCACCCGCATCGAGGACGAGCGCTACTCGTCGCTCGAGATCCCCGTCGAGTTCGCCGGCCAGGCACGCCGCTTCCTCACGGACCAGCTCACGCGCCCGGAGACCAAGCGCCTCGACCCCTCGTCGCAGCTGTCGCTCGTCGCCGCTCGTGAGGCCTGGGCCGACGCCGGCATCGACCCCGAGACCGTCGTCCCCGAGCGCCTCGTCGTCGACTGGGCGACCGGCATCGGCGGCGTCAACACGCTCCTCGACGCCTGGGACACCCTGCGCGAGAAGGGTCCGCGTCGCGTCATGCCGATGACGGTCCCGATGCTCATGGCGAACGGCCCCGCCGCCGCCATCGAGATGGAGTTCGGCGCGCGCGGCGGTGCCCGCACGTACCTCTCCGCCTGCGCCTCGTCCACCGAGTCGCTGGCCGAGGCCTACCGCCACATCGCCGACGGCGACGCCGACATCGTCATCACCGGTGGCGCCGAGGCCGCACTGCACCCGCTGCCCCTCGCCGCGTTCGCCGCGATGCAGGCACTCTCGCGACGGAACGACTCCCCCGAGACGGCCTCGCGTCCGTACGACGTCACGCGCGACGGCTTCGTGCTCGGCGACGGCGCCGCAGCGCTCATCCTCGAGTCGAAGGAGCACGCGGAGGCCCGCGGCGCGACGATCTACGCCGAGGTCGCCGGTGCCGGGATCACCTCGGACGCCTTCCACATCACCGCGCCGGACCCCGAGGGCAGCGCCGCCGCCCGCGCGGTCATCACGGCGCTCGAGCACGCCGACGCCGCCCGCGAGGACGTCGTCCACGTCAACGCCCACGCCACCTCGACCCCGGTCGGCGACGTGGCCGAGTACCACGCGATGCGCCGCGTCTTCGGCGACCACCTCGACAACGTGGTCGTCTCGGCCACCAAGGCGTCGACGGGGCACCTGCTCGGCGGTGCGGGTGCGATCGAGGCCGCGTTCACGGTCATGGCGCTGCACCAGCGCGTCGCGCCGCCGACGATCAACCTGACCGAGCAGGACCCGGAGATCGTGATGGACGTCGCGACCGCGCCGCGCGAGCTGCCCGCAGGTGACCTGCTCGCGGTGAGCAACTCGTTCGGGTTCGGCGGACACAACGCCGTGGTGGCGTTCCGCACGGCCTGATCCGTCGTCGCCGACCCGTCGTCGGCCTGGAGGCCCGTCCTGCGTCCGCAGGGCGGGCCTCCGTCCGTCACGGGTTGGGTCCCGTCCATCGGCCGCCGGTGCCCGGGCCGTTCCGGTCCCACGACCTGCCGCTCATGTTCCGCGACGACGGCGTGTCCTGCGACCGGGACGTCCGCAGGCGGCACGTCGTGCGACCTGAACGAGGCCAGGGCACAGCTCCTCGACGACAAGCGTGCCCCACGCGGGGACGACGGACGCCGCCGACTCCGGAGGGAGCGGGCGGCGTCCGAGTGGCGCGGAGGGCGCGGGAGGGGTCAGCCGACGCGGTGCAGCCAGACGACGGGGTTGCCCTCGGCGGCGTGCCGGAAGGGCTCGAGCTCGTCGTCCCAGGCCTGCCCGAGGGCGAGACGGAGTTCGCGGTGGAGTTCGAGGGCGTTGCTGCCGGCGACCTCCATGGCGTAGCGCACACGGTCCTCGGGGACGACCATGTTGCCGGACACGTCGGTCTGCGCGAAGAAGACGCCGAGGTCGGGCGTGTGCATCCACCGCCCGCCGTCGGACTGCGCGGTCGGTTCCTCGGTGACCTCGTAGCGCAGGTGCTCCCACCCGCGCAGGGCAGAGGCGATCGCCGCACCGGTGCCGACCTGGCCCGTCCACGTGAACTCCGTCCGGCGGGAGCCGTCGAGTGCGGGCTGGTCGAGCCACGAGAAGTTCACGGCGCGGCTCATCGCGCGACCGGCCGCCCATTCGACGTGCGGGCAGAGCGCGCGTGGTGAGGAGTGCACGTACAGCACCCCTGTCGTCGTTCCGTTCACGATTCCTCCGCTTCGTCAGGTGCGACTTCCCCATCGACCTGTGGTGCGGAGTCCCGGTAGCGGAACCATCGGTATCAGATTGTGATGTCCCTGCGGACACGCCCATTATGCAGCGTCCGCGCTGGGAACGCCACACCCGGCGAGCAGACCGCGCGGGCGGACCGGGCGGGCCTCAGTGCAGGACGGCGCCCTGCTCGTCGACGGGGTGCCGCTCCCCCGCGGTGAGTGCGACCGGGAGGCGGTTCTCCTCCGGGGGCACCGGGCAGGCGTACTGGTACGAGAACGCGCAGGGCGGCAGGACGAGCCGGTCCCAGTCGAGCGCGACCTCGGCCGCGCCGTCGGGCTCGGGCAGGTACAGGAAGCGTCCCATCGAGTACGAGCTGCCCGGGTCGCCCTCGGGCAGGGCGCTGGTGGTGTCCTGCACGATGAGCTGCAACCGCGGCCGGCCCTGGAACGGCGCGGACCGCACCGCGGTGAGCCGCACGGGAACGTCGTCCACCGTGGTCTCGATCGTCCCGGTGACGGGCAGGGGGTCGCCGGCGGCGTCGGTGAGGTGACCGGGTGCCTCCTGACCGGACCAGGGTTCGTACCTGCCGGCCGTGACCCACCCGCCCGGCCGCGGGGCGAACCGGGCGATGCGTGCGAAGCGGGAGACCGCGTCGGAGGCCGGGTCCCAGACGCGCAGCGTGGAGCCGTGCACCGTGCCGGCGAGCCCGTCGGCGAAGGCGACGGTCGACGGCACGACGGCGGTGTCACCCGCGACCAGCACCGTGCCGTCCACCGGGACGCCGTCGACCACGACGCCGTCCGCCGCCGCGGCGGTGACGGTGAGACCACCAGGGACCGGTGCCCACTGCCCGGCGACCGGCCACACGGGCTGCGGGCGGTCGACGTGCTGCGCGTTCACCAGGGCGAGCGGGCCGCGCGCGCTGCGGGCCCAGGCATCGCGGGCCGCGACGTGCTCGGCCAGGTCCGGGTCGACGGTGCTCACGACTGCTCCTGGCGGGGGTAGATGACCTTCTGCACGATGATGATCACCGACGCGGCGACCGGCACGGCGACGAGCGCCCCGAGGACCCCGCCGATCGTGCCACCGGCGACCGCGGCGATGACCACCAGGGCGCCCGGCACCTGCACCGCGCGCGACATGATGCGCGGGGAGATGAGGTACGCCTCGACCTGCATGTAGACGAGGTAGTAGATCGCGGCCGCGAGCGCCGTGGCCGGCGAGGCGAACAGGCAGAGCAGGGAGATGACGACCGCCGCGGCGAGGGTGCCGACGAGCGGGATGAGCGAGCCCAGGAACGCGAAGGTCGCCAGCAGCACGGGCAGCGGTGCACCGATGATGAGCAGGAACACGAGGCTGAGGATGCCGTTGATCAGCGCCTGGCTGATCTGTCCGACGACGTAGCGGCCGACGGCCTGGGTGATCTGCTCGCTGACGTCGACGAAGTTCTGCCGACGTGTCGCCGGCACGAAGCGGTAGGCCATCGACTTCAGGCCCCGCATCGACGCCAGGAAGTACAGCATCAGGATGATGACGATGATCGCGCCGGTCAGGCCGGACAGGATACCGCTGCCGACCGCCAGGATCCCGCCACCGAGGCTGAGGAGGTTGCCCGGGTCCTCCACGAAGGACTGCAGCGACTCCAGCGCGTGGTTGACGTCGACGGCGCCGGCGAACTGCTGTGACAGGTCCTGGACCCACTCCTGCTGCGAGATGTCCTGGACGATCTCCGGGAAGTTCTGGACGAGGTTCGTCGCCTGCTGGATGAGGATCGGGACGACCGCGAACACGACGCCGGCGAAGGCGGACAGGACACCCACGACGACGATCGTGATCGCCGACCAGCGCGGGATGAACCGTTCGAGGAAGGACACCAGCGGGTCGATGCCGAGCGACAGGAAGAGCGCGACGCCGATGTAGACCAGGACCGTGCTGAGCTGCTGGACGATCACGCCGGCCAGCAGGGCGATGAGCACGCCCAGGGCTCCCATGAAGCCGATGCGGAACGCGTTCACGCGCACGCCGGTGCCGACCCGGGTCGCCTCGAACGTCACGTTCGGGGTCGGCGCGTGGTCGTCGGGGGTCTCACGTCGTCGCGGCAGGTGCACGTAGGGCGGGCGGGACTTGAACCCGCGATCGTTCGGTTATGAGCCGAGTGCCTTGACCAGCTTGGCTACCGCCCCTCGTCGGGGACCGTCAGGCCACCGACTCCCCACGATACAGCGACTCGAACGTCGCGAGCGTGCGGTTGATGTCGTGTGCCTCGATCATGGCCAGGCTGCGCTCCCGCATCGCCTGGTAGTCGTCGTCGGACGCCTGCAGCACCTGTGCGAGCTTCGCAGCGAGGTCCTGCACGTCGCCCGGCGTGAAGAGGTACCCGTTGCCGTCGATGAGGTGCGGCAGTGCCATCGAGTCCGCGGCGACCACCGGCAGCCCGGACGCCATCGCCTCGAGGGACGAGATGCTCTGCAGCTCGGCGGTGGACGGCATCGCGAAGACGGTGCCGTTCGTCAGCGCCTGGCGCTTCGCCTCGTCCGACACGAAGCCGGCGAAGCGCACCCGGTCCTCGAGTCCGAGTTCCTGCACGAGCGTCTTCAACTTCGGGATCATCTCGCCGCCACCGACGATGGTGAGCGTCGCGTGCAGCTCACTCGGCAGCAGTGGGAGCGCTCGGACGAGCACGTCGAGGTTCTTCTCCGGCGCGACCCGGCCGACGAACACGATGTCGTTCCCCGCGGGGCGACCACTGCGGGCGCTGTAGCGCGACGCGTCGATGCCGCAGGAGATCGCGAGGACCTGCTGCCCGGCGATGGCCTCGCGGAGGTAGTCCGCGGCCAGCACCGTCGGCGTCGTGATGGCGTCGGCGAGCCGGTAGGTCTTGGCGGCGTCGTTCCACGCGATCTTCAGCGCGATCGGCAGCGTGCGACGGCCGAACGGGACGTACTCGAGCAGGTTCTCGGGCATGAAGTGGTTGGTGCCGACGATGCGGATGCCGCGCTCGTGGGCCTCCTGCACGATGCCGCGCCCGATGACGATGTGCGACTGGATGTGCAGCACGTCCGGCTGGACGGCGTCGAGGATCGGACCCGTCCACTTGCGGACGCTCCACGGCCACACGAAGCGGAGCCACGCGTGCCACGGCCACTTGTACGACTTCAGCCGGTGGACGGTGAGGACGACGCCGCGGTGCTCCTCGTCGAACGTGCCGTGGTGGGCGCTCGACGCCGGGGCCACGACGTGGACCTCGTGGCCGCGCTCCGCGAGCCCGACGGCGAGCTGCTCGGCGAAGGTCGCGGCGCCGTTGACGTCCGGCGGGAAGGTGTCGGCCGCGATCATGACGCGCAGCGGTCGGGACCCGCCCGTCGCACCCGTCGACTCGGCGGTGGCGGTGGTGGCGTCCTCTGACACGGCTGGCATCGTCCTCTCGTGGGCGGTTGCTGGTCGGGCCTCGACGGTACCGCACGGGCCCGAGCGCCCGCGTCAGCCGCGCGGACGACGCCGATGGCCGACAGCGACCACCGACGCCGTCAGCAACCGCGTCAGCCGCGCGGACGACGCCGACGGCTGACAACGACGACCGACGCTGTCAGCAACCGCGGACACGACCGCCCACGCCGCGAGCCGACCGCGGTCAGCGCCGCGTCTCGGGGTGGTGCTTCGCGAGCAGGAACACGCCCGTGATGGCGATCACCGCAGCGACCAGGAAGCCGACCACCGCGATCCACGGCGCCCCGGCAGCCTCGCCGAGCACGATCACGCCGATGCCCACGGCGACGATCGGGTCGATGACGGTGAGGCCGGCGATCACCAGGTCGGCGGACCCGCTCGAGTACGCGTTCTGCACGAAGTACCCGCCGAGCACCGCGGCGACGATCACCCCGACGACGGCGATCGCGGTCAGCCAGTCGAACGTGCCGTGCAGGAACCGGTTCAGCACGACCTTGGCCAGCGTCGCGACGAAGCCGTAGAGCACCCCGGCCACGACGATGTAGTACATGGCGCTCGCCCGCTTCGCCGCGAAGCGGAACGACAGGAACACGGCCACCAGGACGATCGCCAGCACCACCAGGATCGTCACGAGCTGCTCGTGGGTGATCGCGCTCTCGCGGCCGACGACGGCGGCGATGCCGACGAAGATCCCGACACCGATGATGCAGGTCCAGACCGCCCGTCGCGCCTGCTGTCCGAGCGGCACCCCGGAGGACCGTGACGAGAACCACGTGGTGATGACGAGCGCGACGGCGCCGAGCGGCTGCACGACGATGAGCGGGGCGTTCGTGATGCTGATGAGCTGGAGCACGACGGCCAGACCGAGCATGAGCGTGCCCAGCACCCACCAGCCGCTGCCGAGCAGCCCGAGGACGTGCCGCACCGACAGCCCCTTCGACTGCCGACCGAGCCGGGCCTCGACGCGCTGCACCCCGCGGCTCTGGAACTGCGCTCCGAGCGACAGGAAGACCGCACCGACGAGCGCGACGGGGATCATCAGGGCCTGGAACGGGGTCAGGTTGACCGCGTCCGGGATCGGGAGGTCCGTCGTCACGCGACGAGGCTACCGGTCCTCGCCGGATAACCTGGGTGAATGCCCGTCCTCCCCATCCGCATCACCGGCGAACCCGTCCTCCACGAGCGCGCTGCCGAGGTCACCGCGTTCGACGACGACCTCCGCGCACTGGTGCAGGACATGTACGAGACGATGGACCTCGCCCCCGGGGTCGGTCTCGCGGGTCCGCAGGTCGGGGTCGGCAAGCGCCTGTTCGTGTACTCGTGGACCGACGACGACGAGGTCCTGCACCGCGGGGTCGCGATCAACCCGGTGCTCTGGACCACTCCGCCCGTGCCGGAGACGGTCGAGGAGCTCGACGAGGACGAGGAGTCCGAGGGCTGCCTCTCGATCCCGGGTGAGCGCTTCCCGCTGCGTCGGGCCGAGGGCGCCCTGCTCCGTGCGGTCGACGAGCACGGGGAGCCCTTCGAGGTCGAGGCCCACGGGTGGCTCGCCCGCGTCTTCCAGCACGAGTACGACCACCTGGACGGCTACCTGTACGCCGACCGGCTCGTGCACCCGTACGGCAAGCAGGTCGCGAAGGCGATCCGCAAGAGCAGCTGGGGCGGCCCGGGCAAGTCCTGGCTCCCCGGTCGCGACCACCCCGAGGGCTGACCGCGCGGTCGGCTCCGGCGCACGTCCCAGGGCGGCACCGGCGGTCGGCCGGGAGGCCCGGCTCAGCCCCGGTAGGCCGTCAGCGACTCCTGCAGGCGGTCCCGGTCGGGGTGACCGGGGCAGTACGCGACGAGTCCGGCCGCCAGCTCGGCCTGGTCCGGCGTCGAGACGCCGTCACGCCACGGCGACGCTCCGCGCTCCGCGCAGGTCGCCGCGAGCTCCTCGAGCGTGGCGGTACCGTCGGCCGCCCGGACCGCGGCCCGCTGCTGCGCCGACATCTCGGTGCCGGTGATGCGCTCGGCCCGGCAGTCGGTGCGCTCGGCCTCCCACACGGCGGCGTACGTCGTGTACGTCTCCCCAGTGCCGTCGGCGTCGACACCCGTCGTGTCGCTGCTGCCGTCCGCGGCGCCGCTGCACACGAACGCGAAGACGATCGGCGCGCTGCCCGTCGCGGAGACCTCGGACCGTGCTGCGGAGTCGAGCGAGTCCTCCGGCTCCGGTTGCCCGGCGGTGCACGCGGTGAGCGCCACCGCTCCGAGGACGACGAACGCCGCGGCGAGGGTCCGGCGCACGGTGATCACCTGTGAACGCTAACAGCTTGCGACCGGGCGGCGCCTGCGAGCCAGCCGGAAGCCGAACACCGGCCGCCGCCCAGCGCCGGCTCCGCGCGAGACTCGGCCGTGCGGACACGTTCGTGGTCCGGTGCCCGAGAAACCGTCCGCGGAGCCGAGTCTCGCGGTAGCGGCAAGGGCGCCGAACCCCGGGAACGCAAGAGGCCCCCACCCCGGAGGGTGAGGGCCTGTCGCTCCCCGAGTTGGACTCGAACCAACAACCTGCCGGTTAACAGCCGGCTGCTCTGCCAATTGAGCTATCGAGGATCACTGTCCGCTGGCGAATGTGGTGCGAACAACGGGTAACAGCATAGCAGCACCCCGAGCCCGCTCCGCGCATCGGCCGCGCATCCCGGGCGTGCCGCGTCGTCGAGCTCCCCGGCCGGGCCCGGCGCCGTCGGTGCTCAGTAGCCCGCGACGGGATCCACGACGCCGACGAACCCGTCACCGGAGCCGGACAGGAACGCGGCGGTGTTCGCCCGGACGCGCTCGGCCAGCAGCGGCGCGACCATGTCCGGGGTGTCGGCCTGGTGCGGCGTGACGACCACACCCGGCTCGTCCCAGAGCGGGTGGCCGTCGGGCAACGGCTCCGGGTCCGTCACGTCGAGGCCGGCGGCGGCGATCGTGCCCTCGCGCAGCGCCGCGACGAGCGCGTCGGTGTCGACCAGTCCCCCGCGCGCGATGTTCACGAGACGCGCCGAGGGCTTCATGAGTCCGAACCGACGCGCGTCGAGCAGCTTCGCCGTCCCCGAGGTCATGGCTGCCGCGACCACGACCACGTCGGCGTCGGGCAGCACCTCGTCCAGGGCGTCGGTCGTGACCGTGCGGTCGGCTCCCGGCACCGGGTCGTCCGAGCGGCGCACGACCGTCACGGAGACCTCGAACGGGGCGACGAGCCGGATGTACTCCAGGGCGATCCCGCCCGCGCCGATCACCACGACGTTCCGCCCGTAGAGCGACACGCCCTCCGGCTCGGTCGCCCAGGACGTCGCGCGGGCGCGCTTCTGCAGCACCCGGAGCGTCGCGAGCGTCAGCGCGAGGGCGTGCTCGGCGACGGGTTCCGCGTAGGCGCCCTTGGCCGACGTGAAGAGCACCCGGTCCCCGTGCTCCTGGATCAGGTGGGCGAAGGCGTCGACGCCCGCGAAGGGCAGCTGGACCCAGCCGACCGAGGCCCCCTGGTCCAACGCCGCCGCGAGCCCGTCGGGGTCACGGGCGTCGAGCCAGACGATCCCCCGCGTGTCCGCGCCGAGGTCGCCGACCGTGCCGCCGGCGGCCCGCACGGCGTCCGCGTGCAGGTCGGCCGCGGTCGGCAGGATCGCGACCGGTCCGGCCGTGGGTGCGTCGACGGGGAGCGGGGCGCCCGCGTCGGTGACGACCGCGCGGTGTCCGCGGCTGCTCGCCGTGTCGTGTGCGGTCGTGGTGCTCATGCGTTCTCCTGACGCTCGGTCCGGGGAGCGGTGCCCGCCCCGGCACCGACCGGACGACGGGGGGCGGACGAGCGCCGCGGGGCGGTGGTCGCGGTCGGACGACGCTTCACGGGGCGTGACGCGGTCGCGGCGAGCGTCTGCACGTAGGGGTCGACGGGGTTGTCGAGGACCTCGTCGAAGGTGCCGAGCCCGACCAGGCGGCTCTCGGCGAGCACACCGACGCGGTCCGCGAGCGCGCGGGCCTCGCGGAGGTCGCTCGACACCACGACGGCCGAGAACTGCCGACCGCGCTGCAGGTTCGTCAGGGCCTCGAGCACCGACTGACGGACCAGGACGTCGACGCCGCGTGCGGGTTCGTCGGCGACGAGGAGCTGCGGCTCGAGGATGAGCGCGCGTGCGAGGGCGACACGCTGCCGCTGCCCGCTCGACAGCTCCCACGTGTTCAGGCGCATGATGCCGAGGGGCAGGTGCACGGCGTCGACCAGTCGCGCGACCATGAGCCCGGCCTCCTTGCGGTCGAACCGCCGGTCGCGCAGGTAGATCGGTTCGGCGATCGCCTCGCCCACGGTCAGGTCGGGGCTCAGCCGGTCGGCGCCGTCCTGCGGCAGGTACCCGATGCGGCCGGTCAGCCGCTGCGCCTTCCGCGAGGACGGGCGGAGCCCGCGCACGTGCTGACCGAGCACGGTGAGCTCACCGCCGACGATCTGTCGCCGGTGCGCACCCTCGCCCTCGCCGGTCGCGCCGAGCTGCCCGGCGATCGCGGCGGCGAAGGTGCTCTTGCCGGAACCGGACTCACCGATGAGCGCGAGGATCTCGCCCTGGCGGACGGTCAGGCTGACCCCGTCGACCGCGCGGATCGGCTCCGATCCGCGGACGCCCCGGTACTCGATCGAGACGTCGTCTGCGACGACCGCCGGGCCGTTCACCGCGATCATGGGTCCCCTTCCGCGCCGCCCCCTGGCGGCGGTTGCGCGACGGACCGGTGTCGCGTCGTCGGTGGTTCGCCGGAGGTGACCGGCCGGGAGGCGCGGCGTGCGTCGACGACGCAACGCCGTGCCTCCCGGCCGGTCGCGT
The DNA here is from genome assembly GCF_031844345.1 of Curtobacterium sp. BRD11. Lineage (NCBI taxonomy): Bacteria > Bacillati > Actinomycetota > Actinomycetes > Micrococcales > Microbacteriaceae > Curtobacterium > Curtobacterium sp. BRD11. Next base: position 274,364 of record NZ_JAUZUZ010000001.1, on the reverse strand, counting down.
CGGGTCAGGACCCGGCGTTCTCCAGTGCCACCAGCGTACGCCGTCGCTCCGCCTGTTCCGCCGGGTCCGGCACGGGCAGCGACGCGAGCAGCCGCTGCGTGTAGGGGTGCTTCGGCGCACCGAGGACCTCGGCGGTGGTGCCCGTCTCCACCAGGTCGCCGCGGTACAGCACCGCGATGCGGTCCGACAGTGCGCCGACGACCGCGAGGTCGTGGCTGATGAACAGCGACGCGAACCCGAGGTCCTGCTGCAGCTCGAGGAAGAGCTCCAGCACGCGGGCCTGCACCGACACGTCGAGCGCGCTCGTCGGTTCGTCCGCGATGAGCAGCTTCGGCCGGAGTGCGATCGAACGCGCGAGCGAGGCGCGCTGCCGCTGGCCACCGGACAGCTCGTGCGGGTACCGGTCGCCGTAGGACGCCGGGAGCTGCACCATCTCGAGCAACTCGCCGACGCGCTTGCGGGCGGCTCGGGGGTTCCGCACCTCGCCGTGCACGACGAGCGGCTCGGCGACGCACTCGGCGATCGTGAGCAGCGGGTTGAACGAGGTCGCCGGGTCCTGGAACACGAACCCGATGTCCTTGCGGTGCCGCTTGAAGTCCCGCTCGCGGTACCCGAGCATCTCGGTGCCGAGGACCTCGAGCGACCCGCCGGTGACGCGGGTGAGCCCCGCGATGGCCCGACCGATCGTCGTCTTGCCGGAGCCCGACTCCCCCACCAGCCCGAGCACCTCGCCGGGACGGACGTCGAGGTCGACGCCCTTCACGGCCCTGAAGGCGGGCGAACCGAGGCGGCCCGGGTACTCGATCTCGAGCCCCTTCGCGCTGACGAGGGGCTCGACGTCGGTCGCGATCACCGCTCGGCGGGCCGTCCCGGTCGAGGCCTCCAGCCGGGGCACGGCGGCGAGCAGGCGCTTCGTGTAGTCGGCCTGCGGGTCCGCGAAGAGCTGCGCGACCGGTGCCTCCTCCACGACCTCGCCCTGGTACATGACGGCGACCCGGTCGGCCAGGTCGGCGACCACGCCCATGTTGTGCGTGATGATGACGATGGCGGCGCCGAACTCGTCGCGGCAGCGCCGGAGCAGGTCGAGGATCTCGGCCTGCACGGTGACGTCGAGCGCGGTGGTCGGCTCGTCGGCGATGATCACGCTCGGCTCGAGGGCCAGTGCACTCGCGATGACAACGCGCTGCTTCTGCCCGCCGGAGAACTGGTGCGGGTAGTGGTCGACCCGCGTCTCCGGGTCGGGGATGCCGACGCGTCGCAGGTAGTCGATCGCCTTCGCGCGGGCGTCCTTCTTCGAGACGCCGCCGTGCGCCCGGAGGCCCTCGGCGATCTGCCACCCCACCGTGAAGACCGGGTTGAGCGCGGTCGACGGCTCCTGGAAGACCATCGCACCGGCCGTGCCGCGGAGTTCGCGGAGCTTGGCCGACCCGACGCTGACCACGTCGGTGCCGTCGAGGTACACCGCACCACCGAGCGTCGCCGTCTCGGGCATCAGCCGCAGCATGCTGCGGGCCGTGACCGACTTGCCGGAGCCGGACTCGCCGACCAGCGCGAGGACCTCGCCCGGACGGACGTCGAGACTGACGCCCTTGACCGCGTCGACGGCACCGCCGTCGGTCGCGAAGGTGACGGTCAGGTCGTCGACGACCGCGACCGGTCGGTCCTGCTGGTCGTTCGCTGCGTCGGTCATGCCGTCGCCCCTTCCGTGCTGGCGGCCTGCTTCCGCGAGACCAGCTGCTTCAGCCTCCTCCGGGCGCGCAGGCGCGGGTCCGAGATGTCGTTGAGGCTCTCGCCGATGAAGGTCACGCCGAGCACGAGCACGACGATCGCGACGCCGGGGAACACACCGGTCCACCAGACGCCCGACGCGACGTCCGACAGCGCGCGGCTGAGGTCGTAGCCCCACTCCGCGCCGCTGGTCGGGCCGATGCCGAACCCGAGGAAGCCGAGGCCGGCCAGGGTGAGGATCGCGTCGGAGGCGTTCAGCGTCAGGATGAGCGGCAGGCTCCTGGTGCTGTTGCGCAGCACGTGGCGGGTCATGATGCGCCACGGGTTCGTGCCGATGACCCGCGCGGACTCGACGAACGCCTCGTTCTTCAGGCGCACCGCCTCGGCACGCACGACCCGGAAGTACTGCGGGACGTAGACGACGGTGATCGAGATCGCCGCCGCGACGATGCCGCCCGTGTAGCTCGAGTTGCCGCCGGAGATGACGATCGACACGACGATGGCGAGCAGCAGCGAGGGGAACGCGTAGATCGCGTCGGCGACGACGACGAGGACCCGGTCGAGCCAGCCGCCGACGTACCCCGACACCATGCCGAGGATGACCCCGATCGTGATCGACACGACGACCGCGACGATGACGACGAGCACCGCGGTGCGCGCGCCGAAGACGACGCGGCTGAACACGTCGAAGCCACCGACCGTGGTGCCCCAGACGTGCTCGGCGCTCGGCGGGGCGGTGCGCGGGAAGCCCTGGCCGTCGGCGCCCTGCAGCTGACCGAAGCCGTACGGGGCGATGAGCGGCGCGGCGAGGGCGACGATCAGGTACAGGGCGCAGATGACCACGCCGGTGATGAGCATGGCGCGCTGCCAGCCGGTGCTCCTGCGGAGCTGGACCACCACGGGCAGCCGCTTCCAGAGCGGCTCGTGGCGGTCGACGAGCGAGGTGTCGGCCATCGCTAGAACCTCACTCTCGGGTCGATCAGCGCCGCGACGACGTCGACGACGAAGTTCGTCACGGCGACGATCACGGCGAGCATCGCGACGATGCCCTGGACCGCGACGAAGTCGCGGGCCGACAGGTACTGGTTGAGCTGGAAACCGAGCCCGCGCCAGCCGAACGTGGTCTCGGTGAGCACCGACCCACCGAGCAGCATGGCGATCTGCAGACCCATCACGGTGATGATCGGGACCAGCGCCGGACGGAAGGCGTGCGTCCGGACGAGCCGGGCCTCCCGGACGCCGCGCGAGCGGGCCGCGTCGACGTACTCGGATCCGAGCGAGCCGATCATGTTGGCACGGACCAGACGCAGGAAGATGCCGGCGGTGAGCAGGCCGAGCGTCAGCGCGGGCAGGACGGCGTGCGACAGTACGTCGCCGATCACCTGCGCGTTGCCGGTGCGGAGTGCGTCGATGAGGTAGATGCCGGTGGCACCCGGGATGTTGTCGAGGATGAGCGACACCCGGGTGGAGGCGCGGTCACCGAGCGGCAGCCAGCCGAGCCAGACGGAGAAGACGAGCTTGAGGAGCAGACCGCCGAAGAACACCGGCGTCGCGTACGTCAGGATCGCGAGCGCTCGGAACAGCACGTCCGGCCACTTGTCGCGGACGTACGCCGCGAGCATGCCGAGCGGGATGCCGAGGACGAGGGCGACGATGAGCGCGTAGAAGACCAGCTCCGCGGTCGCGCCGCCGTACGTGACGATGACCTCGGTGATCGGACGGTTGTCGGTCGACGTCGTGCCGAAGTCCCCGCGCACGATGCCGCCGAGGTACTCGAGGTACTGGACGATGACCGGCCGGTCGTAGCCGGCGGCGTGCAGACGTTCCTGGAGCTGCGAGGGCGTCAGACGGCCACCGACCGAGGCGGTGATCGGGTTCCCGATGACGCGCATCAGGAAGAAGACGAGCGTCACCAGGATGAACACCGTCGGGAAGATGAGGAGGAAGCGGACCAGGATGTACCGACCGAGCCCGCCGCCCTGCCCACGGGCACGTCGCTGTGCCTGGGGCTTGGTGGGGTCGGTGGCCAGCTCCGGTGTCGCCTCGGGGGTGCTGAGGGTCACGGGGACGGGTGCCTTTCGGTGCCGTTCGGGACGTGGCCACGGGGGCGCTCCTCGTGGGAACGCCCCCGTGGGCCGACGCCGGTCTTACTTGGAGAGGGTGGCGTAGCGGAACTTGTACGAGGAGTCGAGGGTCAGGCCCTTGACGTCCTTGCCCGCGACCGCCACGGACTTGCCCTGCATGAGCGGCAGCGTCGAGATCTGCGTGGCCTCGCGCTCCTGCGCCTGCTCGATGAGCTGCGCGCGCTTGTCCTTGTCGGACTCCTGCTGCTCCTCGGAGATCAGCTTCTGGATCTCCGGGTCGTCGTAGTGGTTCTGCACGAAGTTGTCCTTCGTGAAGAACGGCGACAGGTAGTTGTCGGCGTCCGAGAAGTCCGGGAACCACCCGAGCTGGTACACCGGGTAGGAGTCCTTCGTCCGCTCCTGCGCGTAGGTCGTGTAGACCGTCGACTGGATCTTCACGGAGAACAGGCCCGAGTTCTCGAGCTGCGTCTTGAGCTCGGCGTACTCGTCGTCCGACGTCGAACCGTAGTGGTCGGGCGCGTACTGGATGTCGAGCTGCACCTTGCCGGTGACACCGGCCTTCGACAGCGTCTCCTTCGCCTTGTCGACGTCGGGGCCGCCCTTGCCGTTGCCGTAGAGCTCCTCGAACGGCTTCGCGGCACCGGTCAGGCCGTCCGGCACCATCGAGTAGACCGGCGAGTACGTGTTGTTGTAGACGTCCTTCGCGATCTTCTCGCGGTCGACGACGTCGGCCACGGCCTGGCGCACGGCGAGGGCCTTCGCCTCGTCCGCGTCGGACTGGCTCGCGCCGAACGGCTGCGTGTTGAAGTTGAAGACCAGGTAGCGGATCTCGCCACCGGGGCCGTCGGTGACCTTGACGGAGTCGTCCTTGCGCAGGTCGGCGATGTCGGTCGGCGTCAGCGAGCGGTACGCCACGTCGACGTCGCCCTTCTGCACGGCGAGCTTCAGGTCGGTCTCCTTGGTGTAGTAGCTGGCGGTGACCTCCTTGGTCTTCGCCTTGCCGAGGAGCCCGTCGTACTCGGGGTTCGCCGAGTACTGGATGGTGTCGTTCTCCTTGTACGAGGTGATCTCGTACTGCCCGGCGAACGCCTTGCCCTTGACGATGTCCGCCGCCGGGGTGAGCTCGTCCGCCGAGAAGACCTGCTCGTCGACGATCGGGCCTGCGGGGCTCGAGAGCACCTGCGGCCAGGTCTGGTCGGCGTGGTCGAGGTTGAAGACGACCGTGGTGTCGTCCGGGGTCTCGATGCTCTTGAGGTTGGCGAGCAGCGACTGCGGACCGTTCTCGTTGTTGATCTTCAGCTCGCGCTCGAACGAGAACTTGACGTCACTCGAGGTGAGGTCGTTGCCGTTCGCGAACTTCAGCCCGCTCTTGAGCTTCACCGTGTAGGTCGTGTCGTTCGTGAACTCGCCGCTCTCGGCGATGTCCGGCTTGACGTCGGGGCTGCCGACGGGGGTGTTCATCAGGAACGGGAACACCTGGTTCTGCACGGCGAAGGAGCCGTTGTCGTAGGACCCGGCCGGATCGAGGGACGTGACCTTGTCCGTCGTGCCGATGCTCAGGCCGTTGAGGTCGGTGTCGGAGACGCTGCTGCTCGCGCAGCCCGTCAGCACCAGCGCCGTCGCTGCTGCCCCGGCGCCGAGCGCGATGCCGCGCCTGCCCCACTTGGATACGGATGCCATGTCCGCTCTCTCTCTCGGTGATGGTTCGCAAGGGGTCCCGCGGAGGGCGGTGGATCGACTGTGAGGCCCGCCGGGAACGCTCATTGGTACCACCCTGACACGGAAGTCCACGATTCGAGGGACATTTGTTTACACCCTTGTAATGCACGACCGCGTCGCGTGGCGCATGATGCACGCGTCACGGAGCGGCGTGTCGCGCACGAAAGTTGCGTGGTGCAACGGGGGGCCGGAGGTCGGGCCGCTGCTGCCCACCGGGCGGGCGGGCGAGCGGCTGCCGAGTGCCGAGCCGACTGCCCGCTGCCCGCTGCCGGCTGCCGGCTGCCCGCTGCCCGCTGCCGGCTGCCCGCTGCCCGCTGCCGAGCGGGCGAGATCCGTCACGCTCGACCTCCTCGGTCGACACATCCCACCCACTCGACGTCACGCGCGCGGCACGTCCTGCCCGCTCTGCGCCGGTCGGTGGTGCTCGCGTTCGGGTTGCACGACTTGCCGCTCAGTTCGGGCCGCGGCGGCGGGTCGTGCGACCAGGACGACCGCACACGGCACGTCGTGCGACCGGAACGGCCAGTGCGAGCGGCCGGGCCACTGCGGGACACCGAGCGGGCGGACTACGTCACCCTCGGCGTCTCCGGGCACCGATCCCCACCCGCTCGACGTCATCCACGCGGCGATCCCTGCCCGCGGCGGCGGCGGCGACGGCGACGGCGGCGACGGCGACGGCGACGGCGACGGCGACGGCGGATGGTGTTCGCGCCCTGGTCGCGTGACCTGCCGCTCAGTTCGGGTCGCGGCGGCGAGTCCTGCGACCAGATCGACCGCACGCGGCAGGTCGCGCGACCCTGGGGTCCAGCACGAGTGGCCGCGCGACCGTGCGGGCCAGCACGAGTGGCCGCGCGACCGTGCGGGCCAGCACGAGTGGCCGGGCGACGACGCGCTGCCGCCCCTCGCGGGACGGCTCAGCCCTGCGCTGCCGCCTCGGCGTCGGCGCGGAGGCGCATCCGCTGCGCGTCGATGTCGACGAGCTGGCGCTGGATCTCGGCGCGCCGGTCGGACTGCTCGTGCGGGTCGGCCCGCTGCAACTGCCCGAGCAGCGAGGCCTTGCGGGCGAGCAGGTCCCGCTCGACCAGGGCCACGACGATGCTCCGGGCGTAGAGCGCCAGGTCCTCGTCGGTGCGAGCCGGGATCGGTGCGAGTGCGAGCTCCTGCACGAGACCGCGGAACGGCGCCGGCACGTCCTGCAGCAACCGGTCGAGCCAGTCCCCCGCGCCGATCGAGTCGACGTTGGCGACCACGGCGTCCCGCACGACCGACAGCATCGGCGCCGAGAACGTCGCGCCGGCCGCGAGCCAGATGAGCGGTGCGCCCACGTACCCGGGCTGCTGCACCATCGCCATCACGGCGTCGCGCTCCATCCGGGTGATCGGGTCGTTCGGCAGCAGCCGCAGACCGGCCACGGGCTCCTCGGGCGGGGCGACCAGCTCACCACCGGGACCGGCCTGACCGACCGGCACCGGGCCTCCCGTCCGGTCGGTGCGCGCTGCGGACGCGCGCTGACGCGCCGAGTCGACCGCCCGCCGGACGTCCGGGATGTCCATGCCGAGCCACCCGGCGAGTTCGCGGACGTACCCCTGCGTGAGGGAGCGGTCGCGGATCCCGGCGAGGACCGGCGCGGCGGCCCGCAGTGCGCTGACCCGCCCCTCGACGGTCTCGAGGTCGTGGCCGTCGAGCGTCCGACGGATCATGAACTCGAACATCGGGCGCTTCGCGCTGACGAGCCGGCGGATCGCGTCGTCGCCCCGCGCGAGTCGGAGGTCGCACGGGTCGAGTCCGCCGGAAGCCACCGCGACGTAGGTCTGCGCGGCGAAGCGCTGCTCCTCGGCGAACGCCCGCGAGGCGGCACGCTGCCCGGCCTCGTCGGGGTCGAACGTGAAGACCACCTCGCCGTTGGCGTTCGGGTCGGCACCGCTGACGTCGCCGAGCATCGGCCGGAGGACCTTGATGTGGTCGACACCGAACGAGGTGCCGCACGTCGCGACGGCGGTCGTCACACCGGCGAGGTGGCACGCCATGACGTCGGTGTAGCCCTCGACGATCACGACCTGCTTGCCCTTGGAGATGTCCTTGCGGGCGAGGTCGAGCCCGTAGAGGACCTGGCTCTTGTGGTAGATCGGCGTCTCGGGGGTGTTGAGGTACTTCGGGCCCTTGTCGTCGTCGAGCAGTCGACGCGCGCCGAAGCCGATCGTCGCACCGGTCACGTCACGGATCGGCCACACGAGGCGTCCGCGGAACCGGTCGTACGGCGAGCGGTCACCCTGTCCGGCGAGTCCCGCCGCGAGGATCTCGTCCATCGAGAACCCACGGCCCCGCAGGTGCTCACGCGTGGCGTCGTACGACTGCGGCGCGAAACCCACGCCGAAGTGCTGTGCTGCGGCGGGGTCGAAGCCGCGCTCCCCGAGGAAGCGTCGCGCGGGCTCGGCAGCCGCCGAGGTGAGCTGCGACTGGTAGAACTCGAGCGCTGCCTCGTTCGCGGCGATCAGCCGCGCGCGCTGGTTGTAGTCGGTGCGCGGGCCGTCGCCCTCTTCGTAGTGGAGCGTGAAGCCGATCTTCGCGGCCATGCGCTCGACCGCTTCCTGGAACGTCGTGTGGTCCATCTTGATGATGAACTCGAAGACGTCGCCGTCCTCGCCGCACCCGAAGCAGTGGTACCGGCCGACCTGCGGCCGCACGTGGAACGACGGGGAGCGCTCGTCGTGGAACGGGCAGAGCCCCTTCAGCGAGCCGACGCCCGCCGACTTCAGCGTGACGTGGTCGCCGACGACGTCGGCGATGTTGACACGCGAGCGGACCTCGTCGATGTCGTTCCGCGCGATCCTGCCAGCCACCCCTCGATCCTAGTTCGTGCGGCCGGTGCCGGAGGACGGTCCGTGTCCGCCTGTGGAGAGCACGACGGCCGGGAGGCGCGGTGCACGATCAGCACGCGCCCCACCTCGGTCGGTGCGCACGTCGACACGCGCGGCGGCCGGGCAGGAGCCACTCCGGTCCCACCGAGACGGCGCCGTCCGCCCGAGACGGTGCCGGGTCGGCGAACCGGACCCTGATCCGGCGGCGTCTCGCCCTCACGGCGGCGTCCCGTCCACACGCCGGCGTCCCGCACGCCGGCGTCAGACCGCGATGTGCGTCGTCTCCCGGTCCCCCACCACGAGTCGCTTGTGCCACGCCAGCGCCCCCTGGTCCGTCAGGCTCGCGACCTGGTCGACCACGGCCCGCAGCCGCCCGGCGTCGTCGGACGCCGAACGCCAGTCCGCCGCGAAGCCCGGCTCGAGGTCCGCACTGCCCGTCGCCGCCAGGGCGTCGAGCAACTCGGTGAGCACGCGACGCTGGTCCTCGTACACGGGCTGCCGATTGCCCTGCGTCATGACGAACGCCGCGACGATGCCCTTCAGCACCGCGATCTCGCCGATGATCTCCGGCGGGGTGACGACCGAGGCCGCGAACCGCACGAGGGACCCGGACGCGTAGGACTCGCGAGTCGCCGCCGTCGCCGTCCGCGCGAACCGTCCGATGAGCTGCGAGGTGAGGTTCTTGAGCCGCGCCATGTCCCGCCGCGACCCGTCGTACGACGTCATCCACAGCGGCAGCGACCGGAGTCGGTCGAAGGCCTCGAGCAGTTCGTCACGACTGAGGTCCGACCCGACCCAGGCGTGCATCGCGGTGACGATGTCGTTCTCGCCGACCCGGTCGCCCAGGGCCGCGACGTCGATGAAGCCCGCGACGACGGCGTCCTCGAAGTCGTGCACCGAGTAGGCGATGTCGTCCGACAGGTCCATGACCTGCGCCTCGATGCACCGCTGCCGACGCGGAGCACCGCGCCGGAGCCACGCGAAGGCGTCGTGGTCGTCGTCGTAGAACCCGAACTTGGTGCGCCCCGACGATGCCTCGGCGACGCCCTGCGCCGCCGGCCACGGGTACTTGCAGCTCGCGTCGAGCGAGGCCCGGGTCAGGTTGAGCCCGTACGGGCGCTCGTCGTCGGGCCCGTCGCCGTAGACCTTCGGCTCGAGGCGGGTCAGCAGCCGCAGCGTCTGGGCGTTGCCCTCGAAGCCGCCGATGTCCGCCGCCCAGGCGTTCACGGCGGTCTCGCCGTTGTGCCCGAACGGCGGGTGCCCGATGTCGTGCGCCAGGCACGCGGTGTCGACGACGTCGGGGTCGAGCCCGAGGGAGTCGGCGAGCTCGCGCCCGACCTGCGCGACCTCGAGCGAGTGCGTCAGGCGGTTGCGGGCGAAGTCGAGTCCGGTGGTCGGGCTGAGCACCTGGGTCTTCGCGGCGAGGCGTCGGAGCGCGCTCGAGTGCAGCAGGCGGGCGCGGTCCCGGGCGAAGTCGGAGCGACGGTTGCCGTGGGTCTCGGGCAGCCAGCGTTCCGCGTCGGCCGGCCCGTACGAGGCGGTGGCGCTCATCCGCCGCTGTGGTGCAGCTCGGCGGCGGCGAGGACCTTGCGGAACTCGGCGTCCACGTCGCGCGACTCGAGCCAGCGGTCCGGCAGCGCCGTGCGCTTCGGGTGGCCGGCGCGGCCTCGCGGGCCCTCGACGTCGGCACCGGGGTACGGCGCCGACCAGTCGAGCTGCCCGAGCAGGTCGTCGATCTCCTGCAGGCTCGAGGCCATGGAGAGCGCCGAGCGGACGTCACCGCCGATCGGGTACCCCTTGAAGTACCAGGAGACGTGCTTCCGGGCGTCGCGGCACCCGTGGTCCTCGGACCCGAAGAACTCGACGAGCAGCTCGGTGTGTCGACGGAAGGCGGTCGCGACGTCGCCGAGCGAGGGCATCGCGCGCACGTCCTCACCGCGGAACGCCGCCGCCAGGTCGCCGAACAGCCACGGACGACCCAGGCAGCCGCGGCCGACCACGACACCGTCGCAGCCGGTCTCGTCGACCATGCGCAGGGCGTCGGCGGCGGACCAGATGTCGCCGTTGCCGAGCACCGGGATGTCGGTGATCGTCTCCTTCAGCGTGGCGATCGCGGACCAGTCCGCCTGCCCCGAGTAGTGCTCGTTCGCGGTGCGGGCGTGCAGCGAGATCGCGGCGACACCGGCGTCGCGGGCGATGCGTGCCGCGTCGAGGTAGGTCAGGTGGTCGGCGTCGATGCCCTTGCGCATCTTCACCGTGACCGGGACGTCACCAGCGGCCTTGACCGTCTTCTCGACGAGGTCCTTGAAGAGGTCGGTCTTCCACGGCAGGGCCGCTCCCCCGCCCTTCCGCGTGACCTTCGGCACCGGACACCCGAAGTTGAGGTCGATGTGGTCGGCGCGGTCCTCGCCCACCAGGATCGTCGCCGCCTCGGCCACGGTGTTCGGCTCGACGCCGTACAGCTGGATGGACCGCGGCGTCTCCGACTCGTGGTGCTGGATGAGCTGCATCGACACCGGAGTCCGTTCGACCAGCGCCCGCGAGGTGATCATCTCGCAGACGTAGAGTCCGGCGCCGTACTCGCGGCAGAGCCGGCGGTAGGCCATGTTCGTGATGCCCGCCATCGGCGCGAGCACGACCGGCGCCTCGACCTCGATGGGGCCGATGCGCAGGGGCTTCGCCGTGCGGGGCGCCGTGGTGGGCGCGTCGGTGATCGTCATACGTGCTCCATTCTCCCACGCGTGTCCGCGCCGGTAGCGTTCTCCACATGACCGACTCCGCGATCGCCCGGTTCGACGCCGACGCCGCCGCCCGAGGGCTCGCGGTGGACGTCGTCCAGCGCCCCGCCGCCGACTCCCTCGAGGGTGCCGCCGCCCTGCTCGGCATCGACCCGGGCGACATCGTGAAGACGCTCGTCGTCAAGCGTCACGACGGTGGCTTCCTGCTCGCGCTGGTGCCGGGCGGCCGCAGCATCGCCTGGAAGAAGCTCCGCGCCGTCGTCGGCGTCAACAAGCTGTCGATGCCCGACGCGGCCACCGCGCTCGAGGCCTCGGGCTACGAGCGCGGCACGATCACGCCGATCGGCGCGACCGGGGACCTGCCGGTGTACGCCGACGAACGCGTCCTCGGCCGCCGCATCGCGCTCGGTGCCGGTCGCCACGGCGCGAGTGCCTTCGTCGACGGCGACGCGCTCGTCGCCGCCTACGACGCGACCGTCGCCGACATCACCGACGAGGAGCCCGTCCGCTAGCGGACGGCTCAGTCGGGGACCTCGGTCCAGTCGCCCTCGGCACCGGGGACGAAGCAGCTGTCACCCTCGCAGACCGGCGCACCGCCGGGCGTGACGAGCGTGAGCAGGGCGGGTCGCGCCTCCCGGTCGTCGGCCTGGAGGCCCGGCTCGACCGGGCCGGTCGTCGTCACGCCGGTCACCGGGTCGCCTCCGCGTCAGCGGTCGCGTCGTCCGCGGCGCGCTGCTGCTGCGCCGCGAGCTCCTCCGGCGTCACGTCACGGAGGGCGACGACCTGGCGGAGCACCTGCTCGAACGCCGCCGGGTCCTGTGCGCCGGAGACGCCGTACTTGCCGTCGATGACGAAGAACGGGACGCCGTTGATCCCGAACGCCTGCGCCTGGGCCTGGTCGGCCCGGACGGCGGCGAGCTGGGCGTCGTCGCGCAGGGTCGCCAGGACCTCGTCGCGGTCCAGACCGATCGAGGCGCCGAGGTCGGCCAGGGACTCGTCCTGTCCGACGTGCTCGCCGCGCTCGAAGTACGCGGTGAAGAGGCGCTCGACCATCTCGAGCTGCTTGCCGTGCTGCTTCGCCAGGTGGATGACCTGGTGCGCCTTGACGGTGTTCGTGTGGCGCAGTGCGTCGTAGTCGTAGTGCAGCCCGACGGACGAGGCGATGCCGGCGACCTGGTCGATCATCTGCTGTGCCTGCTGCACCGGCAGGCCCTTGTGCTGCGAGAGGAACTCGGCCTCGGTGCCCTCGAAGTCGACCGGGGTGTCCGGGCTCAGCTCGAAGGAGTGGTACTCGACCTCGACCGGCTGGGCCTCGGGCGAGGAGGCGAACGCGGCGACGCCGGCCTCGAACTTCCGCTTGCCGATGTAGCACCAGGGGCATGCGATGTCCGACCAGACATCGACCTTCACAGACTCGTTCACACGAGGTGCAAGCCCGGCCCCTGCCCGCGCATTCCCGCGGTCACGACCCGCTCCTCGCGCACCGTGTCTCGTGCGCCGTGTCTCGTGCGCCGTGCACAACGAGAGGCACCCCGAACAACGGGATTCCGTGGTCCGGGGTGCTTTCGGTTGTGCAGCGGCAGGTCGCACCGGCGATCGCTGACCGCGGCCGGCAGGTGCTGCCGCAGCAGCCGCGCGCGCTACGCGCCGAGGAGGCGCTGCGCCAGGTAGCCCTGCAGCTGGTCGAGCGAGACGCGCTCCTGCGACATGGTGTCGCGCTCACGCACCGTGACCGCCTTGTCGTCGAGCGTGTCGAAGTCGACCGTGATGCAGAACGGCGTGCCGATCTCGTCGTGGCGACGGTAGCGACGACCGATCGCGCCGGCGTCGTCGAAGTCGACGTTCCAGTGCTTCCGCAGGTCGTCGGCGAGCCCGCGCGCCACCGGCGACAGCTGCTCGTTGCGGGACAGCGGGAGCACCGCGGCCTTGACCGGCGCCAGCCGCGGGTCGAGGCGCAGGACGGTGCGCTTGTCGACGCCGCCCTTCGCGTTCGGGGCCTCGTCCTCGTGGTACGCGTCGAGCAGGAACGCCATGAGCGCACGGGTGAGCCCGAACGACGGCTCGATGACGTACGGCACGTACTTCTCGTTCGCGGCCTGGTCGAAGAAGCGCAGGTCCTTGCCCGACGACTCGATGTGGTTGTTCAGGTCGAAGTCGGTGCGGTTCGCGACGCCCATGAGCTCGCCCCACTCGGAGCCGGCGAACCCGAAGCGGTACTCGATGTCCGCGGTGGCGTCCGAGTAGTGCGCGCGCTCGCCGTCGGGCACGTCGAAGCGCCGCAGGTTCTCGGGGTCGATGCCGAGGTCGGTGAAGAACGCCACCGCGTCGGCGATCCACTGCTCGTAGTGCGTGTCGACGTCGGCCGGCGGCACGAAGTACTCGATCTCCATCTGCTCGAACTCGCGCGTGCGGAAGATGAAGTTGCCGGGCGTGATCTCGTTGCGGAACGCCTTGCCGACCTGGCCGATGCCGAACGGGGGCTTCATGCGGCTCGTCGTGACGACCTGCGCGAAGTCGACGAAGATGCCCTGCGCCGTCTCCGGGCGGAGGAAGTTCAGCCCTTCCTCGGACTCGACCGGGCCGAGGTAGGTCTTGAGCATGCCGGAGAACTCGCGCGGCTCGGTCCACTCACCGCGGGTGCCGCAGTTCGGGCACGGCACCTCGGCCATGCCGCCCTCGGGCACTCGACCCTTCTTCGCCTCGAACGCCTCGAGCAGGTGGTCTTCGCGGAACCGGTGGTGGCAGTGCAGGCACTCGACGAGCGGGTCGGTGAAGGTGGCGACGTGACCCGAGGCCTCCCACACCTTGCGGGGCAGGATCACGGCGGAGTCGAGGCCGACCATGTCGCCGCGGCCGCGGACGAACCGCTGCCACCACTGGCGCTTGATGTTCTCCTTCAGCTCGACGCCGAGGGGCCCGTAGTCCCACGCGGAGCGGGATCCGCCGTAGATCTCCCCCGACTGGAAGACGAAGCCACGGCCCTTGGCCAGGGCGATGACGCTGTCGAGACGGGAGGACGGTGCCAAGAGGACTCCTGATTTCGCCGGACTGGGTGCCCGGTGCGGGAACGGTACCGGGCAAGCGTACCGGCCCCGCGGCGACCGACGGACGCCGGTCGCGCACCCGTGGACGGCCCGGCTCACCCCGCGGGACGGAACCCCTCCACCGCGCCCAGCACCGCGACGACCCGGTCGACGTCGGCGTCGTCGTTCCACAGGTGGAAGGCCAGGCGCAGCCGGCCCGCCCGTCCGCTCGCCGTGACCCCCGCCGCGGTCAGGGCGCGGAGGGCCGACCCGTCCGGGTCGGGGAAGGTCGTGATCGCCTGACCGGACCGGGGCGTCCCGAGCGCGTCGGCGAGCCGGTCCGTGCGACCGGTCGCGTGCCTCCAGGCCGAACCGGCGTCGACGGACGCGAGGTGTCGCAGGGCGGCGACCGCCCCCGGCCACGCCTGCCATGCCGGGGACACGTCGAAACGGCGGGCGTCGTCGGCGAGCTGCATGGTCGGGCCGTAGCACGAGGACCAGACGTCCGCTCCCGCGTACCAGCCGGCCTGCACGGGGCGGACGCGCTCCAGCGCCGCATCGGAGAACGTCGCGAAGGCGACGCCGCGCGGTGCGCACAACCACTTGTAGGCGTGCGTGACCGTGACGTCGAACGGCGCGGCGGACACCGGCAGGACGCCCGCGGCCTGGGTGAGGTCGCAGAGGGTGAGGGCACCGGCGGCGCGCGCCACGTCGAGGACCGGGGCGGGGTCGGTCACCACGCCGGTGGCGGACTGCACGGCGGACCAGGCGACGAGCGCGGTGCCCGGGCGGACGGCGTCGGCGAGTCGCTCGAGCGGGACACTGCGGACCGTGACGCCGCGGTGCGCCTGCACGAGGAACGGGAAGACGATCGACGAGAAGTCGCCGTCGGGGACGACGACCTCGGCACCGTCCGGCAGTGACGCAGCGACGAGTGCCACCATCGCCGAGGTCTGCGACCCCGTCGCCACCCGTGCGGCGTCCACGCCGACGATGCCCGCGAAGAGCGCACGGCCCTCCTCGACCAGGGCGCCGTACGTCGCGGGCGAGGTCGCGGCGCGCGACCACGCGTCGAGGTCCGCCCGCTGTGCGGCCAGGGTGCCGAGCGTGGGGAGCCCGGCGGTGCAGGCGGCGAGGTAGCCCGATCCGTCGACGAAGGAGTCCATGCCCCCAGGCTCCGACGGCCGGCGCCATCACGCCAGGGCAGGCTTCTTCGGGGACCCATAACATCGTGTTGTGGAGTCCATCGAACCGCAGCTGCTCCGGGTCCTGCTCGCCGTGCGTGACGGCGGGTCGATCAGCCGTGCGGCCGCGGCGCTCGGCTACAGCCAGCCCGCCGTCAGCCAGTTGCTCACACGCGCCGAACAGCGGCTCGGGCACGACCTCGTGCTCCGCGGCGGCCGCGGCGCGACCCTGACGGAGTCCGGGCGCGTCCTCGCCGACCACGCCCTGCACGTCGAGGCGGCCCTGGCCGCAGCACGCGAGGACCTCGACGCGGTCGGCGGTCTCGCCCGCGGGCGGGTGCGGCTCGCCGGCTTCCCGAGCGCGTCGTCGACCCTCGTGCCCCCGGTGCTCGCGGCGCTGGCGACGGACAGCCCCGGGGTGGTGACGTCGTACGTCGAGGCCGAGCCGCCCGAGGCCGTCGAACTGCTCCGGCGCGGCGAGGTCGACGTCGCCCTGACCTTCTCGCACGCACTGCAGGACGACGCCGCGAACGATCCGACCCTGACCACGCGCGTGCTCGGGCGCGATCCGCTCGCGCTCGTCACCGCCGCGGATGCGGTGCCGACCGGGGACCGGGCAGCCGACCTCGCCGCGTTCCGGGACGCCCGGTGGATCGGCGGTTGTCCGCGGTGCCGCGGGCACCTGCTCGCGTCGTGCGCGGCGTCCGGGTTCACGCCGGAGATCGTGCTCGAGACCGACAACGCCGCGGCGGTCGTCGGGCTGGTCGCGGCCGGACTCGGCGTCGCGCTGCTGCCCCGGCTGGCGCTGTCGACCACCGTCGTGCCGTCCGGTGTGGCGGTCACGCCGGCCGACGACGCGCTGGCACGACGGGTCGAGGTCGTGGTCGCCCGCGGCGCGGACCGCGTGCCGAGCGTGCGGGCGGCGCTGGAGGCGGTCCGTGGGGTGGCGCACCTGCTCACGTGAGGCGCGGCGCGCTGTCCGTGGCACGGGTCTCGTGTCGGCACCGACGGCCGCCCGGCCGGCCACGGGTCGGACGGGAGGCCCGTGGCGGCGCCGCCACGGGCCTCCCGTCAGGCGGTCGGTGCGTCCACCGCGCCGCCGTAGCGTCGGTCGCGGCGCGCGTACTCCTCGATCGCTCCCCACAGGTCGGTGCGGCGGAAGTCCGGCCAGAGCTGGTCGAGGAACACCATCTCCGCGTACGCGGACTGCCACAGCATGAAGTTCGACGTCCGCTGCTCGCCCGAGCTCCGCAGGAACAGGTCCACGTCGGGCAGCTCGGGCACGTAGAGCCGCTTCGCCAGGGCCTTCTCCGTCACCTGGCTCGGCTTCATCCGACCGGCGGCGACGTCCTCGGCCATGCCCCGGACCGCGTCGACGATCTCGTTCCGCCCGCCGTAGTTGACGCACATCGTGAGGGTGCAGACGTCGTTGTCGGCGGTCATCCGCTCCGCGGTCTGCAGCTCGTCGACGACGCTCCGCCAGAGCCGGGGTCGCCGACCCGCCCACCGCACCCGGACACCCCACGCGTGCAGCTGGTCGCGACGGCGGTGGATGACCTCGCGGTTGAAGCCCATCAGGAAGCGGACCTCGTCCGGCGACCGCTTCCAGTTCTCGGTCGAGAACGCGTACGCCGACACGTGCTTGACGCCGATCTGGATCGCGCCCGCGACGACGTCGAGCAGCGAGGCCTCGCCGGCCTTGTGCCCCTCGACCCGCGTCAGGCCGCGCTGGTTCGCCCAGCGGCCGTTGCCGTCCATGACGATCGCCACGTGCTCCGGGACGAACTGCGCCGGGATCGCCGGCGGCTGCTCCCCCGTCCAGTCGACGGGTCGCAGTCCCTCGGACACGGCTTCGGACGCGGACCGGCGTGGGCTCATGCAGGTGTTCCTTCGTGATCGGACGTGACGGGCACGGCGGGCGCCGGGGTGGCGGCCACGGCTGCCGGAACCCCACCGGGGGTCGGTGCGACCGGAGCGGGGTGTTCACTGCGGTCCACGTGGGGCAGTGACCGGAGCGATCGTTCCAGGTGCCACTGGGCGTAGGCCGCCACCACGCCGGAGGCCCGCGACCGCGTCCGCTCGTCGGAGGCGTCGACGGTCGACCAGTCCCCGGCGAGCAGTGCCCCGAGCAGGCCGAGCGTGTCGGTGTCGAGCCGGGGCGTCCCGGGCGGCGCTGCACGGTCCGCCACCACCCCGCCGAGCTGCACGACGAAGGCGGTGTGCGGCCCGGGCTCCCCCGTCACTGCACAGTCACCGAACGACGGCGCCCACCCCGCGATGCTCATCGCCCGGAGCAGGTACGAGTCGAGCGTGGCGCTGACGACGTGCTCGTGCCTGGACAGTGAGCGCAGGGCACCGACGAGCAGCAGGTACTGCTGGAGCCCGGCGTCCGCCTCGCTCAACCGGTCCGCCGTCTCGACCATGGCGCTGGCCGCCGTGTAGGCGCCGTAGTCGGTGACGATCTGGGCGCCGTACGAGCCGAGGCTCTCGGCCTGGGTGACGATGTCGAGCGACCGACCCTCGTAGAACTGCGCGTCGACGACCATGAACGGCTCGAGTCGCGACCCGAACTTCGACGCCGTGCGCCGTACCCCCTTGGCCACCGCCCGGATCTTGCCGTGCTGCCGGCTCAGCATGGTGACGATGCGGTCGGCCTCGCCGAGCTTGTGGGTGCGCAGCACGACGCACTCGTCCCGGTACAGCGGCATTGCCCCAGTATCCCCCGCGGCGCCGACAGCGGGTGCCGGCGGCGCGGCCGGCGCGGAGCGCGGCGCGGCGTCGCCCGAGCGGCGAGCGCGGAGCGCCGAGCGCCGAGCGCCGAGCGAGCGAGACGCGCCGCGCGCGGTCTCCCGAGCGGGCAGATCCCGTCGCCGGACGACGCCGAGCGTGACCGATCCCGCCCGCTCGACGCACCGCCGTCGACGGACGACGCCGAGCGTGACGGAATCCACCCGCTCGCGGCACCGCCGATGCCGCGCGACGACCGGTCGTTGGCGTCCTGTCCGGTCGGCGCCGAGCGGGCAGGATACGCCGCCTGAGTTCCGTCCGGCGGGCAGATCCCGTCGCCGGACGACGCCGAGCGTGACGGGATCCGCCCGGTCGACGACGCGTCCACAGACGGGAGGCGCGGTGTGGGACGGACCCGCACCGCGCCTCCCGAGAGCGCTGGCGTCCTACGCCGTGACCAGCTCCGGCGTCCCGGTCGCGGCCCCGGCGCGCACGGCCCGGTTCACCGCGGAGACGATCGCCTTGAGCGAGGCGGTCGCGATGTCGGCGTCGATCCCGACGCCCCACAGCCGGGTGCCGTCCACGTCGAGCTCGACGTAGGCGGCGGCCTTCGCGTCACCCGAGGCGCTCATCGTGTGCTCGGAGTAGTCGTACAGCGTGACCGCGACGCCCTGCTCCCGCATGACGGTGAGGAACGCGTCGACCGGACCGGTGCCGACTGCATCGGCGGCGACGGACCCCTCGTCGACACGCATCGCGACGTGGAGCTCCGTGGTGCCGTCGAAGTCGCTCGACGTCGCCGTCTTCGTGATCTCGTACCGGCCCCACTTGTCCGACTCGTCGTCGGCGGGCAGGTACTCGTCGCGGAACAGGTCCCAGATCCGGTCGGACGAGAACTCGCCGCCCTCGGTGTCGGTGCGCTGCTGCACCACGCCGGAGAACTCGATCTGCAGCTTGCGGGGCAGGTCGATCGCGTGGTCGGTCTTGAGCAGGTACGCGACGCCGCCCTTGCCGGACTGCGAGTTGACGCGGATGACGGCCTCGTACGAGCGGCCGATGTCCTTCGGGTCGACGGGCAGGTACGGCACCGCCCAGGCGATGTCGTCGACGGACTTCCCCGCGGCGGAGGCCTTGGCCTGCATCGCCTCGAAGCCCTTGTTGATGGCGTCCTGGTGCGAACCGCTGAACGCCGTGTAGACCAGGTCGCCGGCCCAGGGCTGCCGCTCGGGCACCGGAAGCTGGTTGCAGTACTCGACGGTGCGCTTGACCTGGTCGATGTCCGAGAAGTCGACCTCGGGGTCGATGCCCTGCGTGAACAGGTTCATGCCGAGGGCGACGAGGTCCACGTTGCCGGTGCGCTCGCCGTTGCCGAACAAGCACCCCTCGATGCGGTCCGCCCCGGCCATGTAGCCGAGCTCGGCGGCGGCGACGGCGGTGCCGCGGTCGTTGTGCGGGTGCAGCGACAGGATGACGTCCTCGCGGTGGTCGAGGTTGCGCGACATCCACTCGATCGAGTCGGCGTAGACGTTGGGCGTGGCCATCTCGACCGTCGCCGGGAGGTTGATGATCACCTTGCGGTCGGAGGTCGGCTCGAAGACCTCGAGCACGGCGTTGCAGATCTGCGCCGCGACCTCGAGCTCGGTGCCCGTGTAGGACTCCGGCGAGTACTCGTAGAACACCTGCGTGCCGTGCTGCAACCGGGCCTCGGCCGCCTTGCACATCCGGGCGCCCGCGACGGCGATGTCGACGACGCCCTGCACGTCGGTGCGGAAGACGACCTCGCGCTGGACGATGGACGTCGAGTTGTAGAGGTGCACGATGGCCTGCTTCGCCCCGTCGATCGCCTCGTACGTGCGGTCGATGAGGTGCTCACGCGCCTGGGTCAGCACCTGGATCGTGACGTCGTCCGGGATCGCGCCGTCCTCGATGAGCGACCGGACGAAGTCGAAGTCGGTCTGCGATGCGCTCGGGAAGCCGACCTCGATCTCCTTGTAGCCCATCCGGACGAGCAGGTCGAACATGGCCCGCTTGCGCTCGGAGTCCATCGGGTCGATCAGGGCCTGGTTGCCGTCGCGGAGGTCCACCGCGCACCACCGAGGCGCCCGGTCGATGCGCTTCGTCGGCCAGGTGCGGTCGGGCAGGTCGACGCGGATCTGCTCGTGGAAGGGGACGTACTTGTGGATCGGCATCCCGGAGGGGCGCTGGGTGTTCTGCATGGTCGTCGCTTTCGTCGTCTCGCCGGCATCGGCGCTGTGGGGGGCCACGACGGACTCCGCGACGAGGTGGGCCGTGTGTCAGGCCTCGTCGCGGCAGCGAAGGAGGAGGAGCGCCGAGTACATCGCTGCCACCGTAGCACTGGTACACCAGCGCGGTGCAAGTGGATGACGTCCCGGACGCTCCTCCCGACCCGTGCGGTCAGTCGACGGCGAGCGCCTCGGTCGGCGACACCCGCATGGCCCGCCGGACCGGTGCGACCGTGGCGACGACCGCGAGCACGAGGGCCCCCACCACCACGACCGCGACGGTCAGCGGCGGCAGCACGGGCGTGACGACCGTCCCGAGCGAGCCGAGCATCGTCTGCCCGCCGACCCAGCCGTACAGGGTGCCGAGGACGAGTCCGGTGACGACCGCGGCGACGACCATCTGCACGGCCTCGGTCACGATCATGCGTCGGACCTGCGCTCCGGTCAGCCCGAGGACGCGCAGCAGGCCGAGCTCACGACGACGCTGGAGCACGCCGAGCGCGAGGGCGTTCACGACGCCGACCGCGGCGATCACCGCGGAGAACCCGACGATCACGCTCACGACGGCGTTCAGCTGCACGAAGAAGTCCCGCTGCGCCTGGACCGCGTCCGCCGGCAGGGAACCGTCGCCCATCGCCGCCATCTGGGTCTCGACCACGTGCTGCATGATCCCGAGCGCGACCGCGAAGGTGACGAGCAGGGTCACGCCGATGACGAGCCCGATGGTGGCCCGTGACGACCGGCCCGGAGCCCGCATCGCGTTGCGACCGGCGAGCAGGACGACCGGGTCACGGGACCCGATCCGACCGATGAACTGCAGGACCGGGGGCATCACGATCGTCGCGCCGACCGCGACCCCGGCGAAGGAGACGAACCCGCCGAGGGCCGCCGGCAGGACGGCCGCGGGCGTGGCGGGGCTGAGGACCAGACCGAGCACCATCAGCAGCGCACCGACCGTCATGAGCAGGACCGCCCAGACCGTCCGCGCCCGGCCCGACCGGACGTCGGCGTGGCTCGGCTCGACGGTCGATGACAGCGCCTGCAGCGGCGTGACCGTCAGCACCCGGCGGGACCCGGCCGCGAACGCGCCCCAGGTCGCCAGGACCACGGCGACGAGCGGCAGCACGAGTTCCCACGGGACGAGCGTGTAGGTGGTGTCCGGGATAAAGCCGGTGCTCCGCAGGACCGCGACGAAGCATGCGGCCAGCCCGGTGCCGACGACGGTGCCCACCGCGCCGCCCACGGCACCGACGACGAGGCCGGTGCGGGTCGTCCGGGCACGCAGGGTGGCGCCCGTCGCCCCGATCAACCGCTGGAGGGCGATCGTGCGGGTCTGCCCCGCGATGATCGTGGCGCAGGTGTTCGCCGTCACGATCGCACCGACGTAGAGGGCGATGCCGAGGAAGAGCCACCCGACGACGGACAGGATCGCCCGGACGGGTGCGAGGTCGTCGAGACCCGCGGCAGCCATCGCCTGGGTCGCGATGCCGGGAGCGATGACGAGGGCGGACCCGAACGTCGTGCCGAGGGCTGCGACGAGGACCGTCGGGGCGAACGTGCGCAGGCCGGTCACGCGGCTGCCTCCATCCCGAGCATCGTCGCCGAGATCTCGGCGGCGGTCATCGACGGGCGGTCGTCCACGATCCGCCCGTCGGCGAGGAAGAGGATGCGGTCCGCGTTCGCGGCGGCCGTCGGGTCGTGCGTCACCATGACGACGCTCTGCCCCCACTCCTGCACGGCGCCGCGGAGGATCGCGAGGACGTCACGCCCGGTGCGCGAGTCGAGGGCGCCCGTCGGCTCGTCCGCGACCACCACGGCGGGACGCGACGCGAGCGCACGCGCGATCGCGACGCGCTGCTGCTGTCCGCCGGAGAGTTGGTGCGGCCGGTGGGTCAGACGGTCACCCAGGCCGAGCAGGTCGACGAGCCGGTCGATCCACGCCGACTCGTCCCGGCTCGGCTGGTGCCCACCGAGCAGGAACGGCAGCCGGATGTTCTCCCGCACGTCGAGCGTCGGGACGAGGTTGAAGGACTGGAACACGAACCCGAGCCGGCGACGGCGCAGTTCGGTGAGCTCGCGGTCCCCGAGGCCGGTGATGTCGACCCCGTCGATCGTGATCCGCCCGGTGCTCACCGCGTCGAGCCCCGCGGCGACGTGCATGAGCGTCGACTTGCCGGAGCCCGACGGCCCCATCACGGCGGTGAACTCCCCCGCCCCGATGTCGACGCTGACGTCGTCGAGCGCGGTGACGCGGCGGGCGGCGTCGCCGTAGTGCTTGGACACGTGGTCGAGCCGGATGATCGGGGTGTGGTTGGTGGTCATGCTCCGAGCCTGGCGGCCGGGAGGCGCGTCCCGCGTCCGTCGCGCGGCTCCTGTGGATGGTCCGCTCGGCTCGACGTGCTGTGGAGGGGTCATCCTGTCGGATGACAGCGGGTCGCTCCGCCGGTCGACGCCGGGGTCAGTCGGCCCTGGGCACCAGCCCGTGCTCGTGCGCGAACACGACGAGCCGGACGCGGTCCCGCAGGTCGAGCTTGCTGAGCACGCGCGAGATGTGCGTCTTCACCGTCGCCTCGCTGACGTACTCGTGCTGGGCGATCTCGCTGTTGCTGTACCCGCGTGCCGCGAGGTCGAAGATCTCCCGCTCACGGGGCGTCAGCTCGGCGAAGGCGGCGGGCACCGCGGCGGCCTGGGCCGCGCCGTCGTCGTACCGGCGGAGGAGCTCGCGGGTGGCGGAGGCGGCGAACACGGCGGTGCCGGCGTGCACGGTCCGGACCGCGGCGAGCAGGAACTCCGGGTCGGCGTCCTTGAGCACGAAGCCGCTCGCGCCCGCCCGGATCGCCTTCGCGGCAGCCTCGTCGAAGTCGAAGGTGGTGAGCACGAGCACCTTCGCGGCGTCTGCCCCGCCCTGCTCGACGATCCGTGCGGTCGCGGTGATCCCGTCCATCACGGGCATCCGGACGTCCATGAGCACCACGTCCGCCCCGGTGCACCGCACGAGCTCGGCGCCCTCGGCCCCGTCGCCGGCCTCACCGACGAACTGCAGGTCGGGCTGTGAATCGATGAGCATCCGGATCCCGGTGCGGAAGAGCGCCTGGTCGTCGACGAGGGCGACCCGGATCGGGCCACCGGTCGGCTGGGACGTGGTCATCTGGTGCGCTCCTGCTCCATCTGGGTGATGCGGCCGCGGGGGAACTGGCCGCTCGCGGGGACCGCGGGCATGCGCACGGCCACCACGAAGTCGTCACCGCGGTGCCCGGCCGTCATCGACCCCCCGGTCATCGTGACACGCTCGCGCATGCCGACCAGTCCGTGCCCGGTGCCGGGGCCGCTGGAGCCGTCGTCGGCGCGCCGGTTCACGACGGTGATCTCGACGGTGTCGGGACGGTAGGTCAGCGCGGTGTGGACCGGTGTCCCGCTCTCCCCGTGCTTCCACGCGTTCGTCAGGCTCTCCTGGACGATCCGGTACACGGCGAGCTGGGTCGTCGTGGGCAGACCGGTCGGGTCGCCTTCCCGGTCCACACGGACGTCGAGGCCGACCTCGCGCATCTCGGCCACGAGCACCTCGAGGTCGGCTGCCTCGGGCGTCGGGGCGGTCCCCTGCTCGTGCCGCAGGGCGCCGAGCAGCTCGCGGACGTCACCGAGGGCACTGCGAGCGGTGCTCGAGATGGTCTCGAGCGCCTGGTCCGCGATCGCGGGGTCGGTCTTGGCGGCGTAGCGTGCCCCGTCCGCCTGGGCGATGACGACGGCCAGCGAGTGCGCGACGATGTCGTGCATGTCGCGGGCGATCCGCACCCGCTCCTGCTCGACCGCGACCGCACGGTCGGCGCGTGCGGCATCCCGTTCGGCGACCAGCTGGGCCTCCCGGCTCATGCTCGCGGACCGGCGGGCGCGGCGGACGAGTCCGGCGAGCCACGGCAGCAGGAGCAGCAGCAGGACGCCGGCGAACGTCGCGAGCACGACCTGCAGGGTCTCGAGCGTGGGCGACGAGGCGGTCTCGATGCCGGAGCGGCGCTGGTGGTCGTACAGCCCGACGTACGCCGCCGCGACCGCGGATCCGCCGATGGCCGAGACCAGGCCGGCGATGCGGACGCGCTTGCTGCCGTAGGCGCTCGTGGTGAAGAGCACGCCGGCGAGCAGCGCGTTCGAGTAGTCCGGCACCTGCATGGTCACCATCTCGAAGACGGCGATCACCCACGAGAGTGCGAGCGACAGCCCCGGCGACAGGCGACGGATCGCGAGGGCGATGCTCAGTCCGACCACCGTCACCAGCCAGAGGGACGGCAGGTCGGCGGACGCACGCAGGAGCGTCAGCAGCCCGCCGAGCAGCACCGCTGTGGTGACGTCGGTGACGAGCTGCGCGCGCAGCAGGGGGCGGAACACCACCCCACGGTACGACCCGGCCGGAGGACGCGCGTCCGACCAGGGGATGACCCGGATCAGAAGCCCAGACGGCCGAGCTGCTTCGGGTCGCGCTGCCACTCCTTGGCGACCTTGACACGGATGTTCAGGTAGACGTGGCGACCGCCGAGCAGCGACTCGATCTCCGCGCGCGCCCGGGAACCGACGTCCTTCAGCCGTTCCCCGCCGCGGCCGATGACGATCGCCTTCTGGCTGTCGCGCTCGACGAACAGGTTCGCGAAGATCCGCAGCGGTCCGTCGGGGTCGTCCTCGTCGTCGGGCTCGACGACGTCCTCGATGACGACCGCGAGCGAGTGCGGCAGCTCGTCGCGGACGCCCTCGAGCGCTGCCTCGCGGACGAGCTCGGCGATGCGGTCCTCGTCGGTCTCCTCGGTGACGGTGGAAGCGTCGTACAGCTGCGGCGACTCGGGCAGCAGCTTCGTGATCTCGGCGAGCAGCACCTCGAGCTGCAGGCCCTTCGTCCCCGACGTCGGGATGATCGTGTCCCACTCCCGCAGCTGGGACACCGCGAGGAGCTGCTCGCCGACGCGGTCCTTCGGAGTGCCGTCGATCTTCGTGACGATCGCGATCTTCCGCGCCCGCGGGTACTGGTCGAGCGACTCGTTGATGAACCTGTCGCCCGGCCCGATCGGCTCGTCGGCCGGCACGCAGAAGCCGATCACGTCGACGTCACCGAGCGTCGACTGCACGAGGTCGTTGAGCCGTTCGCCGAGCAGGGTGCGGGGGCGGTGCACGCCGGGAGTGTCGACGATGATGACCTGGCCGTCGGGCCGGTGCACGATGCCCCGGATGGCGCGTCGCGTGGTCTGGGGCTTCGACGAGGTGATCGCGACCTTCTCGCCGACCAGGGCGTTCGTCAGCGTCGACTTGCCGACGTTCGGACGCCCGACGAAGGAGACGAAGCCGGCGCGGTACGGCTGGCCCGGTGTGTCGGTCCCCGTGGTCGCGTCGGTGTCCGTACCCGTGTCGGTGCCGTGGTCGGGTTCGTGATCGGTCATGCGTTCGGGGTTCCCGTCGTGCTCGGAGTGGTCTCGTCGAGGGCGTCCTCGGCGTCCTGCAGGGCGGCGCTCCGCTCGGCCAGGACGGTGATCAGGTGGCGGCGCTTGCCCTCGACACGGTCGGCGATCAGCGCGACCCCGGAGACGGTGACCTGCTCGCCGCGGACCGGCAGCCGGCCGAGCTCCTTCGTCAGCAGGCCACCGGCGGTGTCGACGTCGTCGTCCTCGAGCTCGACGCCGAAGAGGTCGCCGAGCTCGTCGATCGGCATGCGGGCGGAGATGCGCCAGACGCCCGGGCCGACCTCGGTCCGGTCGACCACGGTGCGGTCGTACTCGTCGGAGATGTCGCCGACGAGTTCCTCGATGAGGTCCTCCATCGTCACGAGCCCGGCGACCCCGCCGTACTCGTCGACCACGAGCACCAGGTGGTTCTTGGCGACCTGCATGTGCCGGAGGGTGTCGTCCGCGGGCTTCGACTCGGGGACGAACTCGGCCGGTCGCAGCAGCGCCGTCACCGGTTCCCGCTCGCTGCCGGGCTGCTCGTACAGGGCGCGGGAGACGTCGCGCAGGTAGAGCACGCCGAGCACGTCGTCGCTGTCCTTGCCGGTGACCGGCATGCGCGAGACGCCGGCGACCAGGAACCGTTCCATCCCCGCGGCCAGGGTGGCCTCGCCGTCGACCGTGAGCATGTCGGTCCGGGGCACCATGACCTCGCGCACCAGGGTGTCGCTGAACTCGAAGACCGAGTGGATGAGCTCGCGGTCGTCCTGTGCGAGCACGTTGCTCTCGGTCGCCTCGTCGACGAGCGAGAGCAGTTGCTCCTCGCTCGACACCGTCGATGCGCTGCGGCCACGGCCGGGGGTCACCCGGTCCCCGATCGCGACGAGGAGCCCGGCGAGCGGACCGAGCACGATCCGGACGGCGCGCACGAGTCCTCCGGTGGCGCCGATGAGGCGCTCGGCGTGTGCGCGTCCGACGCTGCGCGGGCTCGACCCGACGAGCACGAACGACACGGCCGTCATGATCGCAGCGGACACGACCAGGGCCACCCACCAGGTGTCGAACACCGTGACGAGGGCGATCGTGACGAGCACCGCGGCGGCGGTCTCGGCGAGCACGCGGACGAAGTTCAGGGCGTTGACGTGCGCGCCGACGTCGTCGGCCACGGCCTCGATCGCACGACGGTTGCGGCTGCCGCGGGCGATCTCGTCGAGGTCGGCGCGGGACAGCACGGTGAGCGCGGCGTCGGACGCGGCGAGCAGACCGCCGACGACGACCAGGACGAACGCCGCCGCGAGCAGGACGGCGACGAGCACCATCAGGTCACCGCCCGCGTCGCTGTGCCGCGAAGGCGGAGAGGATCTCGCCCTGCAGCCCGAACATCTCGGCCTTCTCCTCCGGCTCGGCGTGGTCGAAGCCGAGCAGGTGGAGGATGCCGTGGCACGTGAGCAGCAGCATCTCGTCGGTGGTGGTGTGCCCCGCGGTCTTCGCCTGCTCGGCGGCGACCTGCGGGCACACGACGATGTCGCCGAGCAGCCCGGCCGGTGTCGGCTCGTCCTCGGTCCCCGGGCGGAGCTCGTCCATCGGGAAGCTCAGGACGTCCGTCGGACCCGGCTCGTCCATCCACCGGACGTGCAGCTGCTCCATCGCGCCCTCGTCGACCAGGACGATCGCGAGCTCCGCGTCCGCGTGGACGTGCAGCGCGTCGAGCGCGAAGGCGGCGAGGCGCTGGACGGCCTGTTCGTCGACCTCGACACCCGACTCGTTGTTGAGCTCGATGCTCACCGGTTGCCTCCTCGGGCGTCGTTCTGGGGGTACGGGGACTGCTGGCGGTCCTGCGGCGGGCGCCCGCGACGCTCGGCGCGGTTCGCTCCGGCGGGGTTGCCCGTCGGCGCGGTCCCCCGGCCGGCGGGGCGGTGCCCGGCCTGCTCCGCCAGACGTTCCTCGTCGTACACGGTGTAGGCGTCGACGATCCGTCCGACCAGGGTGTGGCGGACGACGTCCTCGCTGCCGAGCCGGGCGAAGTGGATGTCGTCGACGTCGCCCAGGATCCGCGTGACGAGCCGGAGACCCGACAGGTTGCCGGGCAGGTCGACCTGCGTGATGTCACCGGTGACGACCATCTTCGAGCCGAAGCCGAGGCGCGTCAGGAACATCTTCATCTGCTCGGGCGTGGTGTTCTGCGCCTCGTCGAGGATCACGAACGAGTCGTTCAGCGTCCGCCCGCGCATGTACGCCAGCGGTGCGACCTCGACGGTGCCGGCTGCCAGCAGCTTCGGGACCAGCTCGGGGTCCATCATCTCGTTGAGGGCGTCGTACAGCGGGCGCAGGTAGGGGTCGATCTTGTCGGTCAGCGTGCCCGGCAGGAACCCGAGCCGCTCGCCCGCCTCGACCGCGGGACGGGTGAGGATGATGCGGGTGACCTCGCGCCGCTGCAGTGCCTGGACGGCCTTCGCCATCGCCAGGTAGGTCTTGCCGGTGCCCGCGGGGCCGATGCCGAAGGTGATGGTGTGCTGGTCGATGGCGTCGACGTAGGCGCGCTGCCCGTCGGTCTTCGGCCGCACCGACTTGCCGCGGCTCGCCACGATCGGGGTGCCGAACGTGTCCGAGGGCTTGCGGTCCTCGTCGAGGATCCGCGCCGACGTCGGGATGTCGGCCGGACCGATGTCCTGCCCTCGCTTCACCATGCCGACGAGCTCGTCGACGAGCGCGTGGGCACGGGCGACGTCGCGCTCGGGTCCGGAGAGCGAGACCTCGTTGCCGCGGACGAGCACCCGGACGCCCGGGTACTGCCGCTCGACCGTCTTGAGCAGGCGGTCCTGCGGGCCGAGGAGCTGGACCATCGCGATGCCGTCGACCCGGATGTCGACGACGACGTCGGACGGGTCGGACACGGGTCGGGTCGTGGGTCGGTCCGGTGCGGGCGCGTCGGACGCGGGGTGGACGGAGTCGTCAACCGGCAAGGAGATTCCCTTCGTGCAGATCACCTGCGAGGACGTGCGCGTGCACGTGGAACACGGTCTGACCGGCGGCTTCGCCGGTGTTGAAGACGAGACGGAACTGGCCGCCGGCCCGCTCGTCCGCGATGCGGCGGGCGGTCGCGACGACGTGCGCCAGCAGCTCGGGGTCACCGGCGGCGAGCTCGGTGACGTCGCGGTACTCCTCGGTCTTGGGCACCACGAGCACGTGGACGGGTGCCTTCGGGGCGATGTCCTCGAACGCGATCACCCGGTCGTCCTCGGCCACGATGGTCGCCGGGACCTCGCGCGCGACGATCCTCGAGAAGATGCTCGGCTCGCTGCTGCTCATGGAGACCATCGTAGGACCCGCCTCCGACGCCGCTACCAGCGCCCGAGCCTGGTCTGCAGGACGGCCAGGGCGGACGGTCCGGCGGTCGAGGTGCGGAGCACGGTGTCCCCGAGCCGCACGCGGACGGCGCCGGCGGCCTCGAGCCGGTCGAACTCGGGACCGTCGATCCCGCCCTCGGGTCCGACGACCAGGACGATCTCGTCGACGTCGGCCGGCGGCTCCCACGCCGAGAGCCGCACCGCGCCGACCGGGTCCAGCACGACCAGCGCACGCCGCGCCTCCCGGCCGACCGCCGCCAGCTGCGCCGTCGTCACCGGTGCGTCCACCGTCGGGACGCGCGACCGGACCGCCTGCTTCGCGGCCTCCTGCGCGATCGCCGCCCACCGGGCGCGTCCCTTCTCGACCTTCGCGCCGTCCCACCGCGACACGCTGCGCGCTGCCGCCCAGGGGACGATGCGGTCGACGCCGATCTCGGTGGCTGCCTGCACCGCCATCTCGTCACGCCCGCCCTTCGCGAGCGCCTGCACGAGCACCAGCGCCGGACGCGGTTCCGCCTCGACGGCGACGTCGGCGACCGTCAGGGTCAGCGTGTCCTTGCCGGTCGACGCGACCGCGCCCGTGACGACCGTGCCCCGGCCGTCGGAGAGGCGCAGCGTCTCGCCGACGCGGACCCGCGCGACCGAGACGGCGTGTCGGCCCTCCGCGCCGTCGAGCGACACCGCGTCACCGGCGCCGAGGTCGTCGAGGGTCCCCGGACCGACGAGGTAGAGCGATGCCATCAGAAGTTGAAGAAGCGGTCGCGGAGCTTGCCGAACATGCCCTGCTGGAAGCGGGCGAGCTGCGGTCCCGGTGCCTTGTGCGTCTTCGCGAGCTGCTCGACGAGCCCACGTTCCTTGTGCGAGAGCTTGGTCGGGGTCACGACCTGCACGCCGACGCGGAGGTCGCCCCGGCCGGTGCCGCGCAGCTTCGTCACGCCGCGGTCCTTGATGACCAGGACGTCGGCGCTCTGCACGCCCGGACGGATCTCGAGCTCGACCGGCCCGTCGAGCCCGTCGATCGTCGTGTGCGCGCCGAGGATCGCATCGGTCATCTGGACCTCGAGCGTCGCGAGCAGGTCGTCGCCGTCGCGGCTGTAGACGTCGTGGTGGCGCACCTTGACCTCGAGGTACAGGTCGCCGGACGGGCCGCCCGCGGGTCCGACCTCGCCCTGGCCCGGCATCTGCAGGCGCAGCCCGGTCTCGACGCCGGCGGGGACGTCGACGGGGATGGTCCGGCGGGCACGGACGCGCCCCTGGCCCTGGCACGTCGGGCAGGGACTCGGGATGACGGTGCCGTAGCCGCGGCACGTCCCGCAGGGCGCGCTGGTCACGACGTTGCCGAGGAGCGAGCGGACCTGACGCTGGATGTGCCCGGAGCCACCGCAGATGTCGCAGGTGCGGGGGCTGGTCCCCGGCGCGCAGCACGAGCCGTGGCAGGTGTCGCAGACGACCGCCGTGTCGACCTCGACGTCCTTGTGGGTGCCGAAGACGACCTCGTCGAGGTCGACCTCGATGCGCAGCAGGGCGTCCTGCCCGCGCTCGGCACGGCTGCGCGGGCCGTTGCCGCGTCCGCCGCCACCACCCCCGCCGAAGAAGGCGTCGAAGATGTCGCTGAAGCCACCGGCGGCACCGCCGCCGAAGGGGCTCTCCTGCGGGCCGGCGTCGTAGCGTCGGCGCTGCTCCGGGTCGCTCAGCACGTCGTACGCGTGCGTCACGTCCTTGAAGCGCTCGGCCGCGTCCGGGCTCGGGTTGACGTCCGGGTGGAGCTCGCGCGCCAGCCGTCGGTAGGCCTTCTTGATGTCGGCATCGGAGGCGTCCGGCTGGACGCCGAGGACGTCGTAGTGGTCTGCCACGGTTCCCTCAGTCGGTTTCGGTTCGGTCGGTGGGTCGCGGCGGTCGCCGCGGTCCGGTCTGGAGGCGCGGAGCCGGTCCGCTGGACACCGCGCGTCGGGCGCAGGGTCCGGTCAATGTTCGCCCAGCAGCTTGGACAGGTACCGTGCGACCGCACGGACGGCGGCCATGTTCGTGCCGTAGTCCATGCGGGTGGGGCCGAGGACCCCGAGTCGGGCGACCGCTCCGCCGCCGGCGAGGTAGCCACCGGCGACGATGCTCGTCGCGTCGAGGCCGTACTCGGCGTTCTCGACGCCGATGCTCGCGGCGACGGCCACGTCGTCCACCTGCATCTCGCCGAACAGGCGGAGCAGGGTCACCTGCTCCTCGATCGCCTCGAGCACGGAGAACAGTCCGCCGGAGAAGTCGCGTTCGCTCTTCGCCAGGTTCGCCGCGCCGGCCATGACCAGGCGGTCCTGCCGGTTCGCCGCGACCTGCTCGATGAGCGTCGCGACGACCACGCCGCCGAGGGTCTGCGCGTCCGGACGGAGCTGCTGCGGCACCTCGCGCAGGGCACGCGGGACGTCCTGCAGCAGGAGCCCGACGCTCGCCCCGTTCACGACGGTGCGGAGCTCGGTGAGCGACCCCTCGTCGAGGGGGACGTCCGTCTCGACCACGCGCTGCTCGACCCGGGCGGTGTCGGTGATGAGCACGACCATCAGGCGGGTGTCACCGAGCCGAACGAGCTCGACGTGCTGCACGCGTGCGCGCACCATCGACGGGTACTGCACCAGCGCGACCTGGTTGGTGAGCTGGCTGAGCAGGCGGACCGTGCGACCGAGGACCTCGTCGAGGTCGTTCGGCGTGCCGAGGAAGGTCTCGATGGCGTGGCGCTGCGCGCTCGACAGCGGCCGGGCTGCGGCCAGGTGGTCGACGAAGAGTCGGTACCCCTTGTCGGTCGGCACCCGCCCCGACGAGGTGTGCGGCGCCACGATCAGCTGTTCGTCCTCGAGCTGCGCCATGTCGTTGCGGATCGTCGCGGCGCTGACCCCGAAGGCGTGGCGCTCGACGATCGTCTTCGAGCCGACGGGCTCGCGCGAGGCGACGTAGTCCCGCACGATCGCCTTGAGGACCTCGAGGGAGCGTTCGCTGACCATCCGGACCCCTTCCGTTCGATGCTGGCACTCGGACGTGTCGACTGCTGATCCTACGCCCGACCGCCGACCGACCGGGACCGCCGGGGCCCACGCCGGTACGCTCACGGCATGAGCTACGGACAGCAACCGGGCGGCCCGCAGGACGGCCGCTACGGCCAGCAGCAGGGCGGACCCCAGAACCCGCAGGGACCGCAGTACCCGGCCGGCTTCACGCCGCCCCAGCCGATGTCGCCGGAGGACCAGCGACTCTGGGCGACGCTGACGCACGTCGGCGGCATCTTCTTCAGCCTGGTCGTGCCGATCATCGCCTACCTGGTGCTGCGCGACCGCGGGCAGTTCGTGAAGGAGCACACCCGTCAGGCACTGAACTTCCACATCACGATGGCGATCGCCGGGTTCGTGTGCAGCCTGTTGGCGTTCGTCGTCATCGGACTCGTGCTGCTGCCGATCCTGTACGTGATCGTGATCGTCTTCGCGATCATGGCCGCCCTCGCGGCGAACCGCGGTGACTTCTACCGCTACCCGCTCACCATCGAGTTCATCAAGCAGTAGCGCGCGAGCGACCGCCGGCGCGTCAGTCGAGCAGCTCGCGGACGACCGCGTCCGCGAGCAGCCGGCCCTGCAGGGTGAGCTCGATGCGTCCCCGCACCGCGGCCGTGCCGTCCACGAGGCCACGCGCGATGAGACCGGCGACCCGGCCACGTGCCTCCCGGCCGAGCTCCGCGGTGGTGAGCTCGCCGCGGACGCGCGCGGCGAGCAGCACCCGTTCGACGTACCGGGTGTCGGCGTCGAGCGTCTCGCGCCCCGCCGCGGGCGACTCGCCGGCCAGCACCCGGTTCGCGTACGCGGCCGGGTGCTTCACGTTCCACCAGCGGGTGCCGGCGACCGCGGAGTGCGCGCCCGGGCCGACGCCCCACCAGTCGTGGCCCTTCCAGTAGGACAGGTTGTGCCGGCTCGCGTGGCGCTCCGGACCACCGGCCTCGTCGGTGCGCGCCCAGTTCGAGACCTCGTACCAGGAGTACCCGGCGTCGGCCAGGGTCCGGTCGGCGAGCTCGTACATGTCGGCGGCGAGGTCGTCGTCCGGGGCCGGCAGGTCGCCGCGGGCCACCATGCGCCCCATCGCCGTGCCGTCCTCGACGATGAGCGAGTACGCCGACACGTGGTCGGGCGCGCAGGCCAGCGCGGCCTCGAGCGAGGTGCGCCAGTCGTCGAGCGACTCCCCCGGGGTCGAGTAGATGAGGTCGAGGCTGACGTCGAGGCCCTGCTGCTTCGCGAGGTCCACCACGACCGGCACCCGCTCGGGGTCGTGGGTCCGGTCGAGCGTCGCGAGGACGTGCGGGACGGCCGACTGCATGCCGTAGCTCATCCGGGTGAACCCGCCGCGCTGCAGGGTCGCGATCGCGTCCGCGTCCACGGAGTCCGGATTCGCCTCGGTGGTGACCTCCGCACCCGGCAGGATGCCCCACGTGTCGTCGATCGCCCGGAGGATCATCACCAGGTCGTCCGCCGGCAGCATCGTCGGCGTGCCACCGCCGAAGAACACCGTCGAGACCGGGCGTCGCGGCACCCCGGAGCGGTCGAGGACCTCGGCCGCCCACCGGATCTCCTGCACCGCGTGGCCGGCGTAGTCGTCACGGCGCACCCCGCGCAGCTCGGACGCCGTGTAGGTGTTGAAGTCGCAGTAGCCGCACCGCACCCGGCAGAACGGCACGTGGACGTAGACGCCGAAGGGGACGTCGCCGACGCCGGGGCCAGGGGTGAGCAGGCCGTCCGCGGGAGCGGGATCGGCGATCGGGAGCGCACTCGGCATGGACTCCATTCTCGGCCATGATGGAGCCATGGAGCACCACACCGTCCCCACCACGGTGCTGTGGGACATCGACGGCACCCTCGTGCTGAACGCGGCGTCGCCCGGCAACCTGTACCACCTGGCCGTCGAGCGCGCGGTCGGCCGCGACCTCGTGCTGAAGGTCGGACACCAGCACGGCCGGACCGACGCCGGGCTCATCGCGGACCACGTCCGGGCACACGACCTCGACGACGCGCTCATCCCCACGGTCAGCGGGCACCTGCGCGACCTGACCGACGAGCGCTACGGCCGGGGCGAACGCCGCTCCCCCGCCCCCGGAGCCGCCGCGCTCGTCCGCCGGTTCGCCGGACTCGGCTGGCGGAACGGCCTGCTGACCGGCAACTCCGAGCACCGGGCCCGCGTGAAGCTGGGCGGGGCGGGCTTCGACCTCGGCGCCTTCGACTGGGAGCACTCGTACTTCGGGGACGCGGAGGTCGAGCGCACCGGCGTCACCGCACGCGCCGCCGCCGCCCTGTCCGGGGAGCGAGCCGTCATCGTCGGCGACACCCCGCGGGACGGCGAGGCGGCCGACGCGGTGGGGATCCCGTTCGTCGCGGTCGCGACCGGGGTCTACGAGGTCGACGCCCTGCGCGGGACGAGCGCGGTGTGCGTCGCGCGGGACTGCGTGCAGGACGCCCGACTGCTCGAGGAGGCGATCGCCGCGCTGCCGCCGCTGCGCTGAGCGGCGGCGGCGGCGGCGGTGGCGGTCGGTCGGTGCGCCGTACCGAGCACGCGGTCGGACGCCTCGTGTCGGCCGGTCAGTCGCCGCGCAGTGCGCTGAGGTACTTCGCTGCCATGACCCGCTGCTGTCGGCGGAGCAGCGGCGCCACGAACGCCCACTTCCGGCTCGACGGCTGCGAGAACTGGCGGACCTGCAGCCACACCGAACCGTCGCTCGTGCGCTCGACCACGAAGGACTCCTCGCCGGACAGTGGGTGCCCCTCGAGCGTGCCGTAGGCGAAGCCCTTGCGGTCGGTCTCGTCGATGATCGACACGACGCGGACCGGCGCGTGCACGGTCTGCCCGAACGCGTGCATCTCGAGCGTCGCCGTGGTGCCCGCCGTCAGCAGCGGGGTGCCGTCGGCGGCGAACTTCTCCACCCGGGGCGTGCCGATCGAGGCCGGTGCGATCGGCACACCGTGCTCGTCGAACGTCACCGGGTTGTAGCGGACCTCGTCGTCGTCGGGATGGTCCTCGACCTGCACCCGGATGCCGCTGCGCTCTTGGATCTGCCAGGTCAACGCCTGCGTCACCGCGGTCTCGAACCGGGCGTCGCCGTGGCCGATGCGCGCCCGCGACTCCGCCGGGGTGAAGCCCTCCGGCGGGTAGGTCATGAGGTCCGCCGCCTGCGTGGCACCGACGGCACCGTAGGTCAGGGCGGTCCGGTAGCTGCCGCGGGAACTCATGGAGCCATCGTACCGGGGCCGCTCGGCCCGACCTGTGTCAGCGTGGCGTGACGGCGAGGTTCCGCCACTCGGCCTCGGTGCCCTGCTCGCGGATCCCGACCGCGCCGCTCGTCGACGAGCAGGCACCGAAGGACACGCGACCCTGGACGGGTGTCCCGCCGTCGGCCGGTGACGCGGTGGCCGTGATCGTGCAGCCGACCGCCTCGACGGTGAGGTGCCACCACTCCTCGGCCTGCACCGTCCGACCGAAGGACACGAACGACCCGACGAACCCGGGCGACCGGTGCTCGCCGATGGTCATCCCGGTCGCGGTGATGCCGACGGAGTAGGCGCGCATCGAGTCGATCCCCGTGGACGGGTCGTTCACCCGGACGACGAGACCCGCGTCGCTGCCCGACCTCGGGGTGCGCATCAGGCGCACGTCGCCCGTCAGGGTCATGTCGCCCCAGACCCGGTTCAGGACCTGCTTGTCCCCGGTGTTCGCGTAGGCCGTGCTGCGGATCCGTTCCTCCTGCTGGTCGATCGCCCACGTGCCCCCGAACACCCGCGCGGGCGCTC
This sequence comes from Curtobacterium sp. BRD11, assembly GCF_031844345.1. NCBI lineage: Bacteria > Bacillati > Actinomycetota > Actinomycetes > Micrococcales > Microbacteriaceae > Curtobacterium > Curtobacterium sp. BRD11. The sequence goes on along the minus strand of NZ_JAUZUZ010000001.1, from coordinate 238,496 downwards.
CGTCCTCGAACCGGCCCGTGGCGAGGGTCGAGTTGTACGGGTCCGCCGCGAGCGAGGGTGCGAGGGCACCCGCTGTGGCCGTCACGAAGCGGTAGCCGGCTGCGCTGCCGTTGCCACGCAGCCCGATCGCGCCCGTCGTCAGGCAGTCGGCCGACGACTCCGAGACGCTCGCCCGCGTCCAGTCGTTCGCGCCGACGGTGGTCGACCAGGCGGTGATGCCGCACCCGGCGGCCTGCACGACCACGTGGTAGAACTGTCCGTTCGCGAGCCTGCCGGGGATCGTCGAGGACGCCAGTCGGGTCGTCGCACCGTGCTTCGTCCGGCTGATCGACAGCGTGTTGTCCGTCCGGTCCAGACCGATCGAGTACCCAGCGAACGCATCGGCACCCGGAGCGGGATCCGTGACGCGGACCAGGAGCCCGGCGTTCGTCCCGCTGTTCACCTGGACGTCCGCCTGCATCGTGTAGTCCGTCCACGACGGGTCACCCGTGACGGCCTTGGGCCCGTCGGAGGAGCCAGCCGTCTCGGTGAACGTGCCGTAGCCGAACTGCGTCCGGGTCGTCCAGGAGCCGCCGTAGGTCCTCCACGCCCCCTGCCCTCCGGCGAAGGAGTCACGGAACGGCAGGCCCGTCAGGGCGTAGTCACCGACCGTGCTCGCGGTGCTCCGGTTCGACGACGCGGCCGTGTACGCGGCGAGGGTGGGATCGGCCGTCGTGGTGACACCGGTCGCCACGATGAGCGCCACGACGAGCGCCCCGGTGAGCACGCCCGCCGTCCTGGCACTCACGACGACACCGCCGGGAGGTCCGTTGCAGGGCCCTCCGTGTCCCCGGGATCGGGGACACGGAGGCTCTGCGACCGGGCCAGGAGGGCCCCGACGACGAGGGGTGCGGCACAGAGCAGGGCGAGCACCGCCCAACCGAGCGGGGAGAGGTCGAGTCGAGCGGCGAGCGCGACCGCGCCGTCCGACCCCGGAGGCAGGGGCACCTGACCGACGGCACCGCTGAGGAGCCGGTCGGACGCACCGGACGGTCCGACCACCCGGATCGGCAGCAGACCGGTCGAGACCACGTGCGCCACCGGCCGCGTCCCCGGGTCGACGCCGGTCACGACGAGGGCGGCGAACGGTCGGAAGACCGTCACCACGCCGGCCAGCACCGCGGCCGAGCCGAGCAGGCGAGCGGCGGTGCGCGGAGCGCCCGCGCCGAGGAGCCCGGTCAGGAGCCAGACGAGACCGACCCCGCCGACGGACCACGGCAGCATGCGGAGCGCCCACCCCGCACCGGGCAGGACTGCGACGACCCTGCCGACGACGTCAGCGCGGCTGACGGTCCAGCCGTCGGCAGCACCGTTCGCGTCGCCCTTGGTGGTGAACGCGCCGTCCTCCACCGCGCTGATGCGGTGCGTGTAGGGCAGTCGAGGCGCCGTCCCCCCGCCCTCGGCGACCGGTGGGACGAAGGTGATGACGTCGCCGACGGCCAGCCGGTCCGGTCCAGGCGGCAGGGTGACGACGAGCGAGCCGACGGGTGCCGTGCGGCCCATCGACGGCGTCCGGACGTCGAACGTCCGGACGCCCGCGGCCGTCGCGGCCCCGACACCGAGCAGCACGAGCAGGACGACGGCGACGGTGACGACGAGCCGCACCCGCACGGCGCGGCCGGGAGCACGCCGGCGACCAGCCGCGGGGACGCCGATCGCGTCCCCGGTCTCCGCCACCGTCATGCGGTGAACGTCCACACGAGCGACTGGCTCATGCTCTGCGCCTGCGAGTCGTTCGGAGCCGCCGGGTCGAGGGCGACCGACACGACGGCGGTACCGCCCTGACCGGCCGCAGGCGCCGGGCTGACGGGGAAGGTCCGCCCGCCGACCGCCGCGGCGCTCTCCCCCGAGACCACGGTCGTGGTCCCCGTCGGCGTCGTCCACGTCACGGTGACGCGCAACCAGGAGCAGATGCTGTTCGACGTCGAGACGGTGCCGATGCAGGTGCCGGGGGTGAGCGAGAAGGCGGACGCGGTGACCCCTCCGGTGTTCCTGATCACCGTGGAGGTGCCGCGCGTCGTGTCCCCCGGCCGGAGGTCCTTGCCCGCGTAGAGGTCGGTCGAGCAGGTCGTGGTGGCCGTGGCGGTGCTCCTGCACGCCACGGTCGAGGCGTCAGGGCCCTGCGTCATCTCGATCGAGACGGTGTTGGCGGTGTTCGTGGTGTTCGAGATCGACGCCGTGTACGCCGACGTCGTGCCGGTCGCCGTCAGTGCGAGGGCGACCGAGGCGACGAGACCCGCCGCCGTGAGGAGCCAGCCCGTGCGCACCGAAGCCCGCGGGACGATCGTCGAGTGCCTTCCCACGACGGCACCGTCAGGCCGAGAACGTGAACGTGAGGGCCTGTGAGAGGGTCACACCCGACGTCGGCGCGGTCGCTCCGTCCGGGAGCGAGACCTGCACGGCCAGCGGGTAACGCTCGCCTGCGGCGGGTGGGTAGGGCAGCGTGATCGCGTTCGCCGCGAGGTACGCGGGCGTCGTGGACGCGGGCAGCACGTCGGCGCCGCGCCAGGTCATCTTCACGACGAGCTGGCGGCACAGGTCCGACCCGCTCTCGGGCGTGGTCGCGCACGGTCCGCCGGTCAGCCGGAAGCCGGTGGGCGTCGCCGTCCCGGTGTTCTCGAAGAAGATCGTCTGGGGTTCCGACCGGCCCCCTGGTCGCAGGGACTGGCCGCCGTAGAGGTCCGGGTCGGTGCAGCTCGCCGTGCCGTCGGCCGCGGTCGTGCACGCACCCGGCGAACCGTCCGCCGTCGTCTCCACGATCTGGATGGTCGAGGTCGCGACCGTGTTGGTGCCGTGCAGGAAGGCCTGCGTGAAGACCGACAGCGTGCCGCTGAAGCTCATGGCGAGCACCACCGCAGCAGCGACGCCGGCGGCGACCAGGACGAGTTCGGACCGTCGGCGCCGTGCGCGGGGGACGGTCGTTGCGTGACGGGACATCGTGGTTCGCACCTCCGTGTGCACCCCGGGTCCTCGAGCGCCGTGGCGCAGGAGCACGCACGGTCCGGGCGGCCGGGTCCACCCTGAACTGAGGGGTCTTCAGTCGCCCTCGGTACAGATGCGACCGTACAGATCGGGTGACCTGCCCGGTCCCCCAGAGTGCGGGCAGACTGGCCGGTCCACCCACCGCATCCGCGGAGGACCAGGCCGGCCGCCCCCGAACCCCCGGCGGACTGCGCCCCGATCTCGTCCGCTTACCGCACCGGGACGAGCGGATCCGGGAACGACGGAGCCCCGCTCGTGGCGGGGCCCCGTCGTGCTGCTCGTGCTCGCTGCGGCTACTTCTTCTTCTCTTCGACGTCGCCCGAGAGCGCTGCGATGAAGGCTTCCTGCGGGACCTCGACGCGACCCACCATCTTCATGCGCTTCTTGCCCTCCTTCTGCTTCTCGAGGAGCTTGCGCTTGCGGGTGATGTCACCGCCGTAGCACTTCGCCAGGACGTCCTTGCGCATCGCACGGATGCTCTCGCGGGCGATGATCCGCGCACCGATCGCGGCCTGGATCGGCACTTCGAACTGCTGCCGCGGGATGAGCTTGCGGAGACGCTCGGTCATCAGCGTGCCGTACGCGTACGCCTTGTCGCGGTGGACGATCGCGCTGAACGCGTCGACCTGCTCGCCCTGCAGCAGGATGTCGACCTTGACGAGGTCGGCGGCCTGGTCGCCGGTCGGCTCGTAGTCGAGCGAGGCGTAGCCCTGCGTCTTGCTCTTCAGCTGGTCGAAGAAGTCGAACACGATCTCGCCGAGGGGCATCTCGTACCGGATCTCGACGCGGTCCTCGCCCAGGTACTCCATGCCGAGCAGGGACCCGCGTCGCGACTGGCAGAGCTCCATGATCGCGCCGACGTAGTCCTTCGGCGCGAGGATCGCCGCGCGGACCATCGGCTCGCGGACCTCGACGATGCGACCGCCCGGGAACTCGGAGGGGTTCGTGACCTCGGTCACGGTCGTGTCCTCGTTCGTGACCTCGTAGATCACGCTCGGGGCCGTCGTGATGAGGTCGAGGCCGAACTCCCGCGACAGGCGCTCGGTGATGATCTCGAGGTGCAGCAGGCCGAGGAAGCCGCAGCGGAAGCCGAAGCCGAGCGCCACCGAGGTCTCGGGCTCGTACACGAGGGCCGCGTCCGACAGCTTGAGCTTGTCGAGCGCCTCGCGCAGGTCCGGGTAGTCGGAACCGTCGATCGGGTACAGCCCCGAGAACACCATCGGCTTCGGGTCCGTGTACCCGGGCAGTGCCTCGGTCGCCGGCTTCTGCGCCGTCGTGACCGTGTCACCGACCTTCGACTGCCGGACGTCCTTCACACCGGTGATCAGGTAGCCGACCTCGCCGACCGACAGTCCCTTCGTCGGCTTCGGCTCGGGCGACGACACACCGATCTCGAGGATCTCGTGCGTCGACCGGGTCGACATCATCTGGACCTTCTCGCGCGGGTGGATCGTGCCGTCGATCATCCGGACGTACGTCACCACGCCGCGGTAGCTGTCGTAGACCGAGTCGAAGATCATCGCGCGGGGGGCCGCCTCGACGTCGCCGACCGGCGCCGGCACGGTCCGGACCACGCGGTCGAGGAGCTCGGCGACACCGACACCGGTCTTGCCCGAGACGCGGAGGACGTCCTCCGGCTTGCCACCGATGAGCTGCGCGAGCTCGGCGGCGTACTTGTCGGGGTCGGCCGCCGGCAGGTCGATCTTGTTGAGGACCGGGATGATCTCGAGGTCGTTCTCGAGCGCCAGGTACAGGTTGGCGAGCGTCTGGGCCTCGATGCCCTGCGCCGCATCGACGAGCAGGATCGCGCCCTCGCACGCCGCGAGCGAGCGGGAGACCTCGTACGAGAAGTCGACGTGCCCGGGGGTGTCGATCATGTTCAGGGCGAAGGTCTGTCCGTCGAGCTCCCACGGCATGCGGACGGCCTGCGACTTGATCGTGATGCCGCGCTCGCGCTCGATGTCCATGCGGTCGAGGTACTGCGCACGCATCGCCCGCTCCTCGACGATGCCGGTGATCTGCAGCATGCGGTCGGCCAGCGTGGACTTGCCGTGGTCGATGTGCGCGATGATGCAGAAGTTGCGGATCGCCTCGGCCGGGGTCGCGGCGGGCTCGAGCGGCGCGGATGCTTGTGGGCTCACGGTTCCTCAGGGGGTCGGTGCGGTCGAACGATTGTCCCACGGTTGCACACGGGCAGCGCGCACCGCAGGCCGACCTGTGGAGGCGCGCCGGGGCCCTGGACGGTGTGCAGGACGGACCGGAGGCGCGTGGTCGCGCCCGCCACGGGCCTCCCGTCCGTCAGACGGTCGCCCTGGCGGGCGCCGGCAGCACCCCCAGGCCGCGACGGAGGTCGTCGACGGTCGCCGCCAGGCAGACCCGGATCCACCCCTCACCGGACCGACCGAAGGCGCTGCCCGGGGCGACCGCGACGTGCTCGCGGTGCAGGAACGCCAGCGCCCACTCAGCGACGTCGCCCTGCGACGCGTGCGAGACGTCGATCCACAGGTAGAAGGCGCCGCGCGGGTCGAGGTAGCGGATGCCCGCTGCGTCGAGGACCTCCTTCGCGACGGCGAGGTTCGCTCGGTAGTGCTCGCGTGCGTCCTGCACCGCCTGGTGGTCGCCCACGATCGCCGCCAGCGCGGCCCACTGGTCCGGCTCCGCGACGCAGCTGATCATCGCCTCCTGCGTCGTGCGCATCGTGGGCCCCATGCCCTTCGGCGTCACCAGGTAGCCGACCCGGACACCGGTCATCGCGTACGTCTTGCTCAACGAGAAGGCGGTGAAGACCCGGTCGTCGTCGTCGAGGGCCGCGATGCTCACGTGACGCGTGCCGTGGGTGAAGTACTCGTAGACCTCGTCGCTGATCACCCACAGGTCGTGCCGCTTCGCCAGGGCCAGCAGCGCGCGCAGGGTGTCCTCGCCGAACACCGAGCCGAGCGGGTTCGACGGCGAGTTCACCACGATCGCACGGGTGTGCTCGGTGACGCTCGCCTCGAGTGCCGCGAGGTCGGGTTCGAAGTCGTGCTGCGGCTCGAGCCGGTACGGCACGGGGGTGGCACCGATGATGTGCGCGTTCATCGTGAAGGTCGTGTAGCCGGGGTCGGGCACCAGGACCTCGTCCCCGGGGCTCAGCACGAGGGTCATCGCCTGGAACAGTGCCTGGGTCGCGCCGATCGTCGTCCAGACCTGCTCGACGTCGACCTCGATGCGGTTCTCGCGACGGAGCTTGTCGCGGATCGCCGCGCGGAGCGGTGCGATGCCGCCGTTCGGCGTGTAGTCCGTGCGGTCCTCGGTCCACGCGCGGCGCGCGGCCTCGCCGATGTGCGGCGCGACCGGGACGTCGGGCTCACCGATCACGAGCATCGCGACGTCGGTGTCGTCGGCTCGCAGCAGGGCCGCCTGCTCGTAGACGCGACGGATGCCGGAGGCGGGGACGGAGTCGATGCGTGGAGCGAGGGATGGCACCTCGTCACGGTAGCCCGTCCGTGTTGCGGGGGCGTTTCCACCGTGCGGCCCTGCGACGGAGCGCGGCGCGTCGGGGCTTTGGCGGTCCGTGGGTCTGCTGGTAGGGTTGGTGGCTGGCTTCCGCGTTCCCCGCCCACGGGTGGAACGCGATGCGACAGAGGGCCCCTCTACCCGACGTCGCGACCACCCGTAGCAGACGAACAAGGAGCAACACGCATGGCGAACATCAAGTCGCAGATGAAGCGCATCAAGACCAACCTCAAGGCCCAGGAGCGCAACAAGGCCTACCGCTCGGAGCTCAAGACGGTCATCCGCCACACGAACGAGGCCGTCGTCGCCGGCGACAAGGACAAGGCCGTCGCGGCCCTGGCCCTCGCGGCGAAGAAGCTCGACAAGGCCGTGAGCAAGGGCGTCATCCACAAGAACCAGGCGGCGAACCGCAAGTCGGCCATCGCCAAGAAGGTCTCCGCGCTCTGAGCGTCTGACACCTGCACGAGAGCCCCGCACCGATGGTGCGGGGCTCTCGTCGTTGCGGGGCGTGTCCGGGCGGGGCGTGGCGGCGCGGCGCGCTCGTGGCGGCGCGGCGGCTGCGGCGCCGCGCTCGTGGCGGCGGCGCGGCGGCAGCGCCTGGTCGGCCGCGGCGACGGCGCGCTCGTGGCGGCGGCGGCACCGCTGCGGCAGCGCGTGGTCAGCCGCGGCACGACTCGCTCGAGAACAACCGGAAGCACCTCGCGCCACGGAGATCCGTGGCGCGAGGTGCTTCTCGTTGTGCCGCAGCCTCGTCGCCGCGCGCGGTACCCCGTGCGGATCGAACCACGGATCCGACATCGAACCAGCCGATGGTGCTGGTTCGATGTCGGATCCGTGGTTCGTCCCGTGCGAGAACGAGCGGGCGCGTGCACGGGCGCCGCACGGGCACGGGCACGGGCACGGGCACGGGCTCAGGCACGGGCACGGCGGCCGCGGCTCGGCGTCCACGTGCGGCCTGGAGGCGCGTCCCGCCTCAGCGCTCCTCGCCGCGACGGGCGATGGTGCGGACCATGACCTCGAGCGCGTAGTGCGCGTCGCGCGAGCCGCCCTTCACCGCCGTGTCCGCCGCCGCGATGCTCGTGATCGCGTTCGCCAACCCGGCTTCGCTCCACCCGGCGACGTCGCGCTGCGCGCGCTGCACCTGCCACGGCGCCATGCCGAGTGCGGACGCCGCTTGGCCGCTCGGCCCGCGGAAGGCGCTGACCTTGGCCATCGTGCGGATCTTGCTCGCGAACGCCGCGACGATCGGCACCGGGGCCTCCCCCGTCGCGAGGGCGTGCCGCAGCTCGACGATCGCCGGGGCCGAGCGTCCCGCGAGCGCGATGTCCGCGACCTTGAACGCGTTGGTCTCGACGCGACCGCCGTAGTACTTGTCGACGGTGCGGTCCGTGATCTCCTCGGCCTCGTCGGCCAGCAGCTGCCGGCACGCGGCCGCGAGCTCCGCGAGGTCGTCGGAGAACGCGGCGACGAGCGTGCGGACCGCCGACGGCGCGATCTTCCGCCGGGCGGCCCGGAACTCGGCGTTGACGAAGTCGATCTTGTCGGTGTCGCGCTTGAGCTCGTCGCACTGGACCTCGACGCCGCCGCCGACCCCGCTGCGGATGGTGTCGAGCAGCTTCTTCCCGCGCATGCCCCCACCATGTCGCAGGACCAGCGTGACGTCGTCCGCGGGCGCCTGCAGGTAGGAGATCGTCTCGGTGATGAAGGCGTCGGTGCACTTCTCGACGTTCGTCACCCGCACGAGCCGCGGTTCGCCGAAGAGCGACGGGCTCGCGAGCGTCGCCAGGAGGCCGGGGGCGTACTGGTCTGCCTCGAGGTCGTGCACCTCGAGCGCCGGGTCCTCGCCGACGAGCAGGTCACGGAGGACGCTGCTCGCCCGCTCCGCCAGGAACTGCTCGGGACCGGTGACCAGCACGACGGGCGCCGGCCGGACACCGGACCACGGCACCTGGTCGATCTTCGCGGCGGCGCGCGTGGGCTTCTTGGCGGGCATGCGTTCCTTCCGTCGGCTCCGGAGCGAGCTGGTCGGGGCCTGTTCCGATCCTACGGGCCGCCACGGACGGACCTCCCGCCGGACGGACCCCCGTCGTCGTGGCCGGCGCCGTCAGGACCGACGCCCGTGGAGCCGGCGAGGGTGCCTCCGGCGTCGGCGCCGTCCGCTCGGTCCAGACCTGCAACGATTCGTCGGCCGATCGCGAGACCACGACGGTGCCCTGCTCGTCGGTGCGGAACGCGGTCGTCCCCGCGGCGCGGAGGGCGTCGAGCGCCGACGCCGTCGGGTGCCCGTAGGTGTTGTCGGCGCCGACGCCGATGAGTCCGATCGGCGCCGCGAGCTGTCGGTACAACGCCGGGTCCTGATCGGCCGATCCGTGGTGGGCGACCTTGACGACGTCCGGGTGCGCCTCGACCAACGGTCGGAGCCGGCGCTGGGCCTGTTCCCCGAGGTCGCCGAGGAACACCCCGGACACACAGGTCGGGCAGGGTCCGTCGGCGGTGGTCTCGAGGACGACACTCGCGTCGTTGCCCGATGCTGACGATCCCGCGCGCGGCCACACCACCCGCCAGCGCAACGCGCCGAGGGTGCCCGACGTGCCGTCGTCCGCGGTCCGGACCTCGACCCCGGCCCGCTCGAGCGTCCCGACGACCCGCTCGTCCTCGGGCCGTCCGACGGGACCGACGAGCGCCCTCGCCACCCGGTCCGCCACCGCCCCGACCGCGCCGACGTGGTCACGGTCGAAGTGGGTCAGCACGAGCAGGTCGACCCGGTCGACACCGACCAGGTCGAGGCACCGCAGCAGCAGTTCCTCGTCGTCCCCGGTGTCGACGAGGGCGACCGGACCGGCGCCGTCGCGCACCAGGACGGCGTCACCCTGCCCGACGTCGCACGCCACCACCGACCAGTCCCCCGGCACGGTCGAGCGCACCACGAGCCGCGGGACGGCCACGAGTCCGAGCCCGATCGCGACGACGGTCCCCGCCGCGACCAGCGCCCACGTCCGCCGCGGAGGATCCACGAGGACGGCACCGGCGACCGCCAGGCTGACCAGCCCCGCCGTCGCGGCTCCGACCGGTCCGGCGGGCCAGTCGAGCGTCGCCGCCGGCAGTGCGGCCGCCCCGTGCGCGACGGCACCGATGACCGCCGCGGGAGCCCAGGCCACGTGCGCGACGACCGCGGCGCCCCAGGGCCAGACGGGAGCGAGCACGCACGCGGCGAGCCCGCCGACGGTGACGACGGGCGCGAGGGGCTCCGTCAGCAGGTTCGCCGGGACCGCGTAGGTCGGGAGGGTCGGGGCGAGCACGACCGTCACGGGCCAGCAGGCGAGCTGTGCGGCGACGGGGATCGCGACCGCCGCAGCGACGGGCTGCCACCACCGCCGCGCGAGCAGGGCGGTCAGGCGCGGTGCCAGCACGATGATGCCACCGGTGGCCAGGACCGACAGCGCGAACGCTGGCGCCCGGGCGTACCAGGGGTCCACCACGAGCATGCCGAGCACGGTGAGCGCCAGGAGCGGCACCCCGCGGAGCGGGCGGCCCGACAGCCGGACCGCCAGGACCACCACCGCCATCACCGCGGCACGCACGATCGACGGGTCCGGTCGCACGAGCACCACGAAGGCCACCAGGAACCCGACGGCCGCGGCCGCCCGGAGGACCCGAGGGAGCCCGAGCGCCCGGCACCCGGCCACGACGAGCGCGACGACGACGGCGCAGTTCGAGCCGGAGACCGCCGTGAGGTGGGTCAGCGCGGTCGTCTCCATGGCGGACTCGGTCGCCGGGTCGAGTCCGCTGCGGTCCCCGATCGCCAGCCCGCGCAGCAGCGCGCCACCGGGTTCGGGCAGGTCGCGCGTCACCGCCGTGAAGGCCTGCCGTACGCGCTCCGACGCTGCCAGCAGTCCGGTCGGCGGCAGGCTCGTCGGACGTCCGCGCAGGAACACCACCGCCGTGGTCGGTGCGCCGCCGTCGTCGGTCTGCACCGTCGCCCGGGCGTGCAGCACCGCTCCGGCCGACGCACGGAGACGCCCGGTCGGGACCACGCGCACGGGGACCTCGAGCCCGCCCACGTCACCGATCGCCCGCAGCGTGCCCGTGGTCGACCGGTCGGAGGCGGCGAGGTCCCGGGTCAGCACGACCTCGACGGCCACGGTCCGTCCGGCACGGTCGGCGAGCGCCTGCGGCGACCGCGCCGCCGCGCCCACCCCGACCGCCACCGCGACGAGCAGGCAGCACACTGCCGCGACGAGCACGCCGCCCAGCACGCCGCCCAGCAGACCACCGCGACCGCCGGACAGCGCTGCACGCCCACGCCGGCCCCGCACCACGATCGCCAGGACGACCACGGTGCCGGCGGTCGCCGCGGTCGTCGCGCACCACCACGCGAGCCCCGGCGCCCCGACGAGCAGTGCCGCCTCGACCCACGCGACGGCCACCGGTCCCGCCAGGCGCAGGTCGACGAGGCTCGGCTGCACCTCCACGACTCAGACCCGGACCCGGTCCCGCAGCTCGGCGAGGCGGGTGTCGCCGATGCCGCTGACCTCGAGCAGGTCGTCCACCGACGTGAACCCGCCGTGCTCCTCGCGCCACGCCAGGATGCGGGCAGCCAGTGCCGGGCCGATGCCGGGCAGGGTCTCGAGCGTCGGCTGGTCGGCGGTGTTGAGGTCGACGACGGCCGCGCCCGTGTCGTCCGCGCCGCCGGCACCACCCCCGACGGCGGCACTCCCGCCCCCGGCACCCGGCGCGTCCGGCCGGAGCGCCTCGGGCACCTCGGTCTCCCCGACCCGCGGCACGTACAGGCGTTCTCCGTCCACCACCGGACGAGCGAGGTTGAGCCGGGCGAGGTCGGCGTCGGCCGTGGCTCCCCCCGCTCGCTGCAGCGCGCCGTCCACGCGGGTCCCGGCGGGGACCTCGACGACCCCGGCCCGGACCACCGCGCCGAGCACGTACACGGTGACCGCCGCGGCACTCGCCGATCCCGAGCGCGATCCGGACCCGGGAGCGCCGCCCGTGGCGTCCGTGCTCGGACCCGGATCCGGTCGGCCGGGCGCCGTCGAGGGCGCGCTCGTCACCGTCACCCCGGCCGTCGGTCGCGTCCCGAGGGTCCCGATCGCGACCACCACGAGCGCGAGCCCGACCACCACGGCGGCCAGCACCACGGCCGCCCGGGGCGAGAGCGCGAACCGGGACGCCCACGACCCGTCGGCACCGGGTCCTCCAGGAGACGAAGCAGTCATGCCCGGCACGGTAGGTCCCGCCACGGGGACGACGACGGCCCGGCGGCCCCTCCTGTGGAGGGACCGGCCGGGCCGGTCAGGTGGGGAGGACTCCGGGAGCCGTCAGCCCTTGATCGCGATGTTCACGAGCTTCGGCGCCCGCACGATGACCTTGACGATCTCGCGGTCACCGATGTACCGCTGCACGTTCGCCGAGGCCCGCGCGAGCTGCTCGAGCTCGTCCGCCTCGATCGACTTCGACACCTCGAACGAGTCGCGCACCTTGCCGTTGACCTGCACGACCGCGGTGAGCGTCTCCTGCACGAGCAGCGTCGGGTCCGCCTTCCGCCAGCCGTACGTGGCGACCGTGGCCTCGTAGCCCAGCTTCTCCCACATCTCCTCACCGGTGTACGGGGCGAAGACGGCGAGGGCGAGGGCGATCGTCTCGACGGCCTCGCGCACGGCGGGGTCACCGGCGCCGGGGCCGCTGTCGATCGCCTTGCGGGTGACGTTCACCAGGTCCATCAGTCGCGCGATCACGACGTTGAACTTGAAGGCCTCCATCATCCCCGGCGCGTCGGCCAGGAAGCGGTGCGTCACCCGGCGCAGGGCACGGTCACCGTCGGCCCAGACGGCGTCCGGTGCCGAGGTGACGTCGAGCGCCAGGCGGTAGGCGCGGGCGAGGAAGCGTGCCGACGCCGACGGCGACACGTCCTCCCAGTTGATGTCGTCCTCCGGCGGCCCGGCGAAGCCCATCACGAGGCGGATCGCGTCGACGCCGTTCGCGTCGAGCTCGTCGCCGAGCGAGACGCCGCCCTTCGACTTCGACATCTTCGAGCCGCCGGAGAGCACCATGCCCTGGTTGAGCAGCGCCGAGAACGGCTCGGTGAAGTCGAGGTAGCCGAGGTCGAACAGGACCTTCGTGACGAAGCGCGCGTAGAGCAGGTGCAGGATCGCGTGCTCGATGCCACCGATGTACTGGTCGACCGGCGCCCACCTCCGAGCGGCCTCGGGGTCGAACGCCTGCGTGTCGTCCTGGGCCGACAGGAAGCGCAGGAAGTACCACGACGAGTCGACGAAGGTGTCCATCGTGTCCGTGTCGCGGAGCGCCGGGGTGCCGTCCACCGGGTTCGGCACGTTCACCCAGTCGGTCGCTCCACCGAGCGGCGAGGTGCCCTTCGGCTTGAGGTCGAGGCCCTCGGTCGACGGCAGGCGCACCGGCAGCTGGTCCATCGGGACCGGGTGCTCGGTGCCGTCGGCGCCGTGGATGATCGGGATCGGGGTGCCCCAGAAGCGCTGACGGGAGATGAGCCAGTCGCGCAGGCGGTAGGTCTTCGCAGCCCGACCCGTCCCGCGCTCCTCGAGCAGGGAGATCGCCGCGGTGATGGCGTGCTGCTTCGACATGCCGTCGAGCGGCCCGGAGTTGATCATCCGGCCCTGGCCGGTGAGCGCCTCGCCGGTCGAGACGGGGTCGAGCGCGGGCAGGTCCTCGAGCGTCGCGCCCTCGGGGATGACCGGGATGGCACCGGTGACGGGCTGGTTCGTGTCGACGACGACCTTGACGGGCAGGTCGAAGGCCCGGGCGAAGTCGAGGTCGCGCTGGTCGTGCGCCGGGACCGCCATCACGGCGCCGTGGCCGTAGTCGGCGAGCACGTAGTCGGCGGCCCAGATCGGCAGGCGCTCCCCCGTGAGCGGGTGGATCGCGGAGCGGCCGAGCGGCACGCCGGTCTTCGGCCGGTCGGCGTTCTGCCGGTCGATCTCCGAGGTCTTCTGCGTCGCGGTCAGGTACGCGTCGAAGTCGGCACGCACGTCGTCAGGGGCGGCGGAGACCAGCGACGCCGCCAGGTCCGAGTCCGGCGCCACGACGAGGAACGTCACCCCGTGGATGGTGTCCGGACGTGTGGTGAACACGGTGACGGGCTCGTCGTGCCCCTCGATGACGAAGTCGACGTCGGCGCCGACCGAACGGCCGATCCAGTTGCGCTGCTGCGCGATCACCTTCGCCGGCCAGCGACCCTCGAGCTGGTTGAGGTCGTCGAGCAGCCGGTCCGCGTACTTCGTGATCGCGAAGTACCACTGCGTCAGCTTCTTCTTGACGACGACGGCGCCGGAACGGTCCGAGGTGCCGTCGGGCAGCACCTGCTCGTTCGCGAGCACGGTCTGGTCCACCGGGTCCCAGTTGACCCAGCTGTCCTTCCGGTAGGCCAGGCCCTTCTCGTACATCTTGAGGAACAGCCACTGGTTCCACTTGTAGTACTCGGGGTCCGACGTGTGGATCTCCGTCGTCCAGTCGAACGACGGCGCGTAGCGCTTGAACGAGGCCTTCTGCTGCTCGATGTTCGCGTAGGTCCACTGCGCCGGGTCGACCCCGCGCTTGATCGCCGCGTTCTCGGCGGGCAGGCCGAAGGAGTCCCAGCCGATGGGGTGCAGGACGTTGAAGCCCTGCTGCCGCCAGTAGCGGGCCACGAAGTCGCCGAGTGCCCAGTTCTCGGCGTGCCCCATGTGCAGGTCGCCGGACGGGTACGGGAACATCTCGAGGATGTACTTGCGCGGGCGCGAGTCGTCGAGGTCGGTCGTGAAGAGGCCGAGCTCCTCCCAGCGGGGCTGCCACTTCTCCTGGATGCGGCGGAAGTCGTAGGCGTCGGGATCGACGGCTGCGGGTCCGGCGGGGTGCTCGGTTGCGTTCGCAGTGGAGTGCTCGGTGGTCACGATCACCAAGGGTACAAGGCCTGGAGGCCCGCCCCGGTCCCGCCGACGCATCCTCCGTCCGGCAGGCGGTCACCCCTCGACGAGGCGCCCGTCACGCATCCGCAGGGTCCGGTCCACCAGGTCGGCCGGGACCGGCACGTGGGACACGACCAGCACGGTGCGTCCGGCCCGCCGCGCCGCACCGACGAGGTCGCGGAGCACCGCGTCGCCGAGGTCGGGGTCGACGTCCGCGGTCGGCTCGTCGAGCACCAGCACCGGGAACGCGTGCAGCAGCGCCCGGGCGAGCGCGAGGCGGTGCGCCTGCCCGCCGGAGAGCAGCCCGCCGCGCTCCCCCACCGGGGCGTCGAGCCCACCGCGCCCCGCGACCCACGGGCCGAGCCCGACCCGGTCGAGCACGTCGCTGAGCTCGGCGTCCGTCGCGGTGTCCCGCGCGAAGAGCAGGTTCTGCCGCACCGACTGGTCGAACACGAACGGGTCCTGCTCCACGAGCCCGACCCGTGCGCGCACCGCGTCCGGGTGCATCGACCGCGTCCCGACCCCGTCGAGCGTGTACGACCCCTCGTGGTCGACGAACCGCACCAGGGCGTCCACGAGGGTGGACTTCCCGGCGCCGCTCGGCCCCTCGAGCACGACGACCTCACCCGGGTCCAGGTCGAACGACACCCGGTCCACCGCGGGCGTCGACGCGCCGGGCCACCGCACGGTCAGGTCCCGCAGCGCCACCCGCACCGGCCCGCCGACGACGAGGTCCGACGGGTCGGCCGGCACGTCGGGCTCCGGCACGATGCCGGCCGGGAGCTCCGCGGGGACGACCTCCTCGACCCGTTCCGCGGCGGCGCGGACCCGACGCAGCGTCAGGACGGCGAGCGGGACCCCGCCGACGACCTCGAAGAGTGCGAGCGGCACGAAGACGGCGAGCGCCCAGAGCGGTCCGTCCAGCGCGCCCGAGACGACCGCGGGAGCACCGACCGCGAGCACCCCGACGACGGCGCCGCCACCGACCAGGCCGACGAGGGCCCCGACGAGCGACTCGACGGTCGCACGACGCCGGACGGCGCGGGTCACACGGGCGTCGAGCGCGGCGATGCCGGCGAGGCGGTCGGGCAGCGTGCCGTACGCGGCGAACACGTCGAGGGTCCGGACGGTGTCGAGCACCAGGTCCGCGACCCGTCCGCGCTCGGCCGCCGTCTCGCGGTCCGATCTCCGCGCGACGGACAGGGTCGTGACCGTCCCGAGCAGCGCGGCGACGGCGAGGGCGACGACGAGCACCACCGCCGCGGGCCACCAGACCACCGCGACCGCGACGACGGAGAGCAGGGCGACGACCCCGGCCGACACGAGCGGGCCGACGACGCGGATCGGCAGGTCCTGCAGCCGGTCGGTGTCCGTGACGAGCCGGGTGAGCAGGTCGCCGCGCCCGGTCGCCCCGAGCCCGGCCGGCGCGACCGATGCGAGCCGTCGGTACATCTCGGTCCGGACGACGGCGAGCTGCCGGAACGACGCGTCGTGCCCGGCGAGCCGGTCGACGTAGCGCAGTGCGGCCCGGCCGAGGGCGAACGCACGCACCCCGACCATGACGAGCGTCAGGTAGAGGATCGGCGGCTGCTCGGCCGCGCGGGCGATGAGGTAGCCGCTCGCCGCCAGGAGCGCCACCGCACAGACCGCACTGAGCGTGCCGGCGGCGACCGCCTTCGCCCAGCCGGCCCCGTGCGGGAGCGCCAGCCGCAGGACGGGGGTGGGACGGGCCTCCCGGCTCACGAGCGTGCCTCCTGTCGGTGCGTCACGGTCACCGCTCCGCCGGGGCGGAGGTCGACGCGGACGTCGGCGGCGGCCAGCACGGCGGGGCGGTGGCTCGCCACGACGACGACCGCGCCGTCGGCGGCGAGCGACCGGACGGCGTCGACGACGATCTGCTCCGCGTCGGCGTCGAGGGCCGACGTCGGCTCGTCGAGCAGGACGAGCGGGGTGCGGGCGCGACGCGCCCGGTACAGGGCCCGGGCGACCGCGACGCGCTGCGCCTGACCGCCCGAGAGACCGGCTCCCCCGGGTCCGACCGGGAGGCTCGGCTCGACACCCAGCCCCGCCTCGCCCAGGGCGCGGCGCACGTCGTGGTCGTCGGGTCGCGTGTGCAGGGCGACGTTCTCGGCGACCGTGCCGCGCACCAGGCGCGGACGCTGGTCACCCCAGGTCGTGCGGTCGGCGCGGGTGGCGTCGGCCGGACCGGGCACCGTCACCGTGCCGTCGTGGGCGAGGACACCCCGGATCGCCGCGATGAGACTGGACTTACCGGACCCGCTGGGCCCGGCGAGGGCGACGACGGTGCCGGGCGCGACGCGCAGGTCGAGCGGTCCGACGACGACGTCGGGGCGACGGACCACCACGCCCTCGAGCACCAGGTCGGTGGCCGCGGCGGCCGGGGCGCCGGGCGCGGGTGCGCTGGTCGACGTGTCGCGTCCCCGGTCGTCGAGGACGTCGAGCACGGCGCCGGACGCCTCGACGCCGTCCTGGGCGGCGTGGAAGTCGGCGCCGACCTGGCGGAGGGGTGCGAACGCCTCCGGGGCGAGCACCAGGACGAACATCGCGGCGCCGAGGCCGAGCGAGCCGTCGACGAGTCGGACGCCGATCGACACCGCGACGAGGGCGACGGACAGGCTCGCGGCGAGTTCGAGGGCGAAGCCGCTGACGAAGGACAGACGCAGGACGCCGATGGTGCCGCGCCGGTACTCGTCGGTGACGGTGCCGATGCGGTCGACCTGGCGGCGGGCACGTCCGAAGACCTTGAGGGTGGCGAGGCCCTCCACCGCCTCGGTGAAGGCGCCGCCGAGGCGGGTGAGCGCGTCGGCCTGCCGCCGCTGCAGCGCCTGGGTCGCCAGACCGATGAGCACCATGAACACGGGGATCACCGGCATCGCGAGCACGATGACGACCGCGCTCGTCAGGTCACCGAGCCCGATCGCGACGAGGAGCACCGGGGTCGCGACGGCGGTGAGCGCGAGCTGTGGGACGTACCGCCCGAAGTACGCGTCGAGGGCGTCGAGCCCGGGGCCGAGCGCCGTGGCGAAGCCGGCGCTCGACCGGGCGGCGAGCCAGGACGGTCCGCGCTCGGCCGCCCGGGAGAGGACGGTCGCACGGAGCTCGCTCTTCACCGTCGCCCCGGCCCGCGCCGCCAGGTCGTCCGTCGCCCACGCGGCGACGGCACGGACGACGAACGCACCGGCCAGCAGCGCCAGCGTCGGGACGAACGTCTCCGGGAGCCGGCCGTCGCGCACCGCGTCGACGCCGAGCGTGACGGCCGCCGCGATCCCCCACGCGACACCGATCGTCGCGAGTGTGCGGACCAGGCCCGTCCCCGCGGACGCGACGACGGACCAGCGCGCGGCACGCGACAGGCGCAGCAGACGAGGATCGAGCGGCTTCACCGGGAGCCCCTAGTGCGCGGCCTGGTCGATGTGGGCCCGCGAGACGCGCTTGCGGAACACCCAGTAGGTCCAGGCCTGGTAGGCCAGCACGAGCGGGACGAAGATCAGCGCGACCCAGCTCATCACCGTCAGCGTGTACTGCCCGCTCGACGCGTTGACCACGGTCAGGCTGTTGGCCGGGTCGTTCGACGCCGGCATGACGTCGGGGAAGATCGCGGTGAACATCGCCAGGACCACGGCGGCGATCGTGACCGCCATCAGCGTGAACGCCCGCCCCTCCTTGCCCCACGCGGTGCAGAGCACGGCGAGGACGAGCGCGAGTGCCGCGACGACCGAGAGCACCAGGCTCGCCGGCGTCGCCCGCACGAACGCCATCGCCACCAGGAACGCGGCACCGACGACGATCGTCAGCACGCCCGCCCGGGTCGCCAGGCGCTTCGCCCGCACGCGGATCTCACCCTCGGTCTTCAGTGCGACGAACACGACGCCGTGCGTGAAGAACACCATCAGGGTCGCGAGGCCGGTCAGCAGCGCGAACGGGTTGAGCAGGTCGAGGAACGTGCCCGTGAAGTTGTGCTCGGCGTCCATCGGGATCCCGCGGACGACGTTGCCGAACGCGACGCCCCAGAGGAACGACGGCACGGCGCTGCCGACGATGATCATCAGGTCGAACCGGCGCTTCCACTCCGGGTGCTTCCGCTGGTGGCGGTACTCGAACGAGACCCCACGGGCGATGAGCGCCACGAGGATGAGCAGCAGGGCGAGGTAGAAGCCGGAGAACATCGTCGCGTACCACTCGGGGAACGCCGCGAACAGGCAGGCCCCGGCGACGATGACCCAGGTCTCGTTGAGGTCCCACACCGGGCCGATCGTGTTGATGAGCACACGGCGGTCGGTGTCGTCCTTGCCGAGGAACGGCAGGGACATCCCGACACCGAAGTCGAACCCGTCGAGGACGAAGTACCCGACGAAGAACAGTCCGACGATCGCGAACCACAGGACTGGCAGATCCATCTCAGTACACCGTCACTTCGTGCTCGACCTCGCCGGTGACCTCGTCGACCTTCGCAGGGGCGGCGGGGCCCTCCTGCGCGACCTTCTTGATGAGCCGGAACTCGACGACCGCGAGCGCGCCGTAGATCAGCGTGAACACGACCAGGGAGATGAGGACCTCGACCCCGGTGACGTTCGGCGAGACGCCGTCCGCCGTGCGGAGCAGCCCGAACACGAGCCACGGCTGGCGGCCCATCTCGGTGAAGACCCAGCCCATGATCATCGCGGCCATCGGCAGCGGGACCGACCAGGTGGCGATGCGCCAGACCCAGCGCTGCGTCGGGAACCGGCCCTTGCGGGTCAGCCACAGGCCGACGACCGACACGAGCACCGCCCCGACACCGAGGGCGATCATCCAGCGGAACGACCAGTAGGTCACCCAGATGATCGGCTTGTAGTCGCCGGGGCCGTACACCTGCGTGTACTGCGCCTGCAGGTCGTTGATGCCCTCGACCGTGCCGGTGAAGGTGTGCGTCGACAGGAACGAGAGCAGGTACGGGATGCGGATCGAGAACAGTTCGTGCACACCGTCGGGGGTGCCGAGCGTGAAGATCGAGAACGAGGCGTCCTTGCCCGTCGAGGTGTTGTAGAGCGCCTCGGCCGCGGCCATCTTCATCGGCTGGGTGTCGACCATCGTGAGCCCGAGCTGGTCGCCGGACAGCACGGTCAGCGCGCCGGACGCCAGCATCGTCCACATGCCGAACTTGAGCGCCGGCATCATCGTCTCGAGGTTCTGGTTGCGTGCGAGGTGCCACGCCGCGACCGCGATGATCACCGAGGCGGCGACCATGAAGGCCCCGAAGAGCGTGTGCGGGAAGGCGGCCAGCGCGACCTTGTTGGTCAGGACGGCCCAGATGTCGGTGAGCTCGGCGCGGCCCTTCGCCTCGTTGATCGCGAAGCCGACGGGGTGCTGCATGAAGGCGTTCGCCGCCAGGATGAAGTACGCCGACATCATCGTGCCGACGCTGACGCACCAGATGCTCGCCAGGTGCAGCGCCCGCGGCAGGCGGTCCCACCCGAAGATCCAGATGCCGATGAACGCCGCCTCGAAGAAGAACGCGAGGATGCCCTCGAGCGCGAGCGGGGCACCGAAGACGTCGCCCACGAACCGCGAGTAGTTCGACCAGTTCATGCCGAACTGGAACTCCTGGACGATTCCGGTGACGACGCCCATCGCGAAGTTGATGAGGAAGATGCGCCCGAAGAAACGGGTCAGCTGGAGGTAGTGAGCGCGCCCGGTCCGCACCCACGCCGACTGGAAGACGGCGACGACGAGCGCCATGCCGATCGTCAGCGGGACGAAGAGGAAGTGGTAGATCGTCGTCAGACCGAACTGCCACCGCGACAGGATCAGGGGATCGAGGATGTCGTTCATGCGGCGTGTCCGAGCCGGTCCGCCGCGCGCTGTTCGTGCACGAGAGATGCCTCTTCCGGGAGGAGGAACTGGTACTTGTCACCCCATCGGGACACCTCCACGCTACCGCCGGGACACCTGCTTCGACAAGTTGTAGAGGGGCACTCTGCACGAACGTGCACGAGCATTGGTCGGCACAACCGTGCGGAACGACGGTGCCCGAGTGCCCTCCGCGTGAACGACGACAGGTGCCGGGCCGAAGCCCGACACCTGTCGTTCAGTGCTGATCGGCGCCGAGCGCCGACCGACTAGAGCAGACCCTCGTCCTGGAGGAACTGCTTCGCGATTTGCGAAGCCTTCTCCTTGTCCGTGACGCTCTTCTCGTTGAGCTCGATGAGCTTGTCGGTGGTGAGCTTCTCGTTCACCTCGTCGATGGCGTCCGCAGCCTTCTCGTCGACCTTGTCGGAGACCACCGGGATGACGTTCTGCGGCAGGATCAGGTTCTCCGGGTCCTTGAGCGAGACGAAGTCGTTCGCCTTGATGCTCGGGTCCGCGCTGTAGATGTCGGCGAGCTGGACGGTGCCGTCCTTGAGCGCCTTCACCGTCAGGGCGCCGCCGGAGTCCTCGACCGCCTTGAAGTCGACGTCCACGCCGTAGACCGACTTCAGGCCCTCGGGGCCGTACGGGCGGGTCTGGAACTCGGAGTTCGCGCCGACGGTCAGCTTCTCCTTGACGTTCTTCAGGTCGGCCAGGCTCGTGACGTCGTTCTCCTCGGAGAACTGCTTCGTCACGGTGTAGCTGTCCTGGTCGGTGGCGTCGGCCTCGTCGAGGACGCGCAGGCCCTTCGGCAGGGCCTTCTCGAGCGCCTCGTCGATCTGGTCCGCGCTCTTGGCCGTCGACTCCTTGTCGAAGTACTGCAGCAGGTTGCCGCTGTACTCGGGCATGACGTCGATCGCGCCCTTCTCGAGCTGCGGGATGTAGACCTCGCGCTGCCCGATGTTGAAGTTGCGCTCGACGGTGAAGCCGTCCTTCTCGAGCACCTGCGCGTAGAGCTCGGCGATGATCTCGTTCGAGTAGTACTGCTGCGAGCCGATGACGATCGTCTTCGAGTCGGACGAGGCGCTGGAGCCGCTGCTGAGCGGGTCACCAGAGGAGCAGCCGGTCAGGGCTGCGGCGACGCCGAGTGCCGTTGCGGCGGCGAGGGCGACGCGGATCCGTGCTGTGATCACGATGGGTTTCCTTCCGGGATGGGATTGCGGGCTCGCTCGCGCGATCCCTGGCGCTGCCGCGCGGACGGGTCGAGGGTGCCCTTCGGCACCGACGCCCGCTGCAGCGCGGCGAACACGATCTCGAACGCGATCGCGAGCGCGATCACGAGGACGGACGCACCGAGCATCTCGGCGTAGTCCTGGGTCTTGAGGCCGAGGAAGAAGTAGCCGCCCAGTCCCCCGGCGCCGACGTAGGCGGCCAGGGTGGCGGTGGCGACGACCTGGAGCACGGCCGACCGGACGCCACCGATGAGCAGCGGCAGCCCGAGCGGGATCTCGACCTTCCAGAGCACCTGCCACCCGGTCATGCCCTGGGCCTTCGCCGCGTCGATCGTGACCGGGTCGACGGACTCGATCCCCGCGTAGGCACCGGCGAGCACCGACGGGACGGCCAGGACCACGAGCGCCAGCAGCGGTGCCTCGAGCCCGATGCCGAGCAACAGGCCGAAGAGGGACAGCACGCCGAGCGTCGGCAGGGCCCTGATGCCGCCGGACAGCGCGATGGAGAACCCGCGTGCCCGGCCCGTGTGCCCGATCGCGTACCCGATCGGGACCGCGATCACGGCCGCGATCACCACGGCGAGCAGGGTGATCCAGACGTGCTCCCACAGCCGCTCGGGGATCGCGTTGACGCCGGTGTAGTTGGCCGGGTCGAACACCCAGCCGAACGCCTGTCCGATGATCACGAGGCGACCTCCGCTCGCTGCAGGACCCGACGCGCGGCGCGACGGCTCCGCGGCGCCCGCCGTGTCCACGGCATGACGAGCCGTCCGAGCAGCACGAGCAGGCCGTCGAGGGCGAAGGCGAGCACGAGCACCATGACGATGCCCGAGAGGATCTCCTCGTAGATGCCGCGCGCGAGTCCGTCGGTGAACAGCGAACCGAGGCTCTGGATGCCGAGCACCGCACCGACGGTCGTCAGCGAGATCGTCGACACCGCGATCACCCGCAGGCCGGCGAGCAGCACGGGACCGGCGAGCGGGAGCTCGACGCGGAAGAAGCGCTGTACGCCCGAGTACCCCATGGCGGTCGAGGCTGCCTTCGTGCCGGCGTCGACCGAGGAGAGGCCGTCCACCGTCGACCGGACCATGAGCGCGAGACCGTAGATCGTCAGGCTGATGATCACGTTGACCGGGCTCTGCAGGCTCGTCCCGATGATGCCGGGCAGGGCGACGAACAGCGCCAGCGACGGGATCGCGTAGAGGAGACCCGCGAAGGTCACGATGCCGCTGCCCAGACCGGCGGCGAAGCGGGATCCGCCCGTGCGCTGCAGTCGGACCACCACCCAGCCGATCGGGATGGAGAGCAGGAAGCTGATGATGATCGGTGGGATCGCGATCGCGAGGTGCGCGATCGTGGCGTCACTGATCGTGTCGAGGTTCGACAGGATCCAGTTCACCGCGGTCCCCCACCCTGCGCCGGAGCACCCGGGGCGGTGTCACGCGCCCCGGCCTCTGCTGCCTGTGGCACCGCGGCTGCGGCGTCGACCACCTGGACCGGACCGGTGAGCACACCGGCTGCCCGGCCGTCGCCGTCGACCACGATCGGGCCGGTCGGCGTCTGCTCGACGCGCAGGGCACGCCGACCGCGGCCGGCACCGATGAAGTTCGCGACGAAGTCGTCCGCCGGTTCGGCGAGGATCTCGGCGGGGGTCCCGAGCTGCGCGATCTCGCCGCCCTTCTTGAGGATGACGACCTGGTCGCCGAGCTTGAACGCCTCGTCGATGTCGTGGGTCACGAAGACGACGGTCTTGCCGAGCTCGCGCTGCAACCGGATGAGCTCGTCCTGCAGGTCGTTGCGGACGAGCGGGTCGACGGCGCCGAACGGCTCGTCCATGAGCAGGACGTTCGGGTCGACGGCGAGGCCGCGGGCCACGCCGACGCGCTGCTGCTGTCCGCCGGAGAGCTGCGAGGGGTACCGGTCCGCGAACGCCCGGTCGAGACCGACGGTGTCCATCAGTTCGAGCGCCCGGGCACGGGCCTCGCCCTTCGGGACACCCGTCAGGAGCGGCACGGTCGCGATGTTGTCGGCGACCTTGCGGTGCGGCAGCAGGCCGGCGTTCTGCATGACGTAGCCGATGCGGCGACGGAGCTGCACGGGGTCGACCCCGGCGACGTCCTCACCGTCGATCTCGACGGTCCCCGACGACGGGTCGACCATCCGGTTGATCATGCGGAGCAGGGTGGTCTTGCCGCAGCCGCTGGAGCCGACGAAGACCGTGGTGGTCCGCGACGGGATGACGAGGCTGAAGTCGTCGACCGCGTTGGTGCCGTCCGGGTACGTCTTGCGCACCGAGCGGAACTCGATCATGTGGGTGCCCTTCTGTTCGGAGGTAGCCCGACTCCGCACGAGCGTACCCGCGCATCGAGGACAGCGTTCCACCGTGACCGGTCATGACGGCTCGCGGACAACGACGCCCGCACTCCCTGTTCGGGAGCACGGGCGTCGGTGGATGGTCCGGTGCGTCGGTCGGGCGCGTCGCGCGTCCGGCCGATCGCGGTTCAGGCGGCTGCGGCGACCGCCTCGAGGTGCGCCCGGCTCATCGTGCGGTACTCCTCGATGAGCGCGGTGTCGGGAGCGGTCCGGTCGCGGAGCGCCCGGGCGATCACGGCGTGCGCGGACTCGGCCAGGACGACCCAGGCGCGCTCCGCACGCTCGCCCAGCGGGTAGCCGAAGCGGTCGTGCAGGACCTGCGCGACGGCTGCCCCCAGCGCAGCCATGCGGTCCTCGGCGTCACCGGTGCCGGTGTCCGCGGGGTCACCGAAGCGGATCGCGCGGAAGCCCGGCTCCGCGCGGTACATCTCGACGGTCGCGTCGATGAGCGCGTCGTGCGCGTCCTGCCAGGTCGTGGCGTCGCTCTCGTCGAGGGCGGTGAGGAAGCGCTCGGCGAGCCGCTGGGTGCTCCGGATCGCCAGCGCCTCGACCACGGCGATGCGGTCCGGGAAGTACCGGTAGACCGTGCCGATCGACGCCCCCGCGCGCTCGGCCACCATCGCGGTGGTCAGCCGCTCGAACCCGATCTCGTCGATCACGGCAGCCGCGGCGTCGAGGAGTCCCGCGAGGCGCGCCGAACTGCGGGCTTGGACCGGCTCGTTCCTGAGCAGTGATGATCCCCCCGGCAGTGCGTTCGATACCTCGGTGACGAGCACGTGTTCTCCTCTTGCGCTCCCGGCGGAGCGCGGTCATGTGGGATGTGACGGGAAGGACTCTCGCACAGACCGGCTGGATCATCGCTGCGACTCACCCCGTCGTGGTCGTCCACCGCCCGCCGCCGGGGTCCCGCGCGTGGGAGGATGGGGCCATGCCCGACCCGACGCCCCACGAGCCGTCGTTGGCCGAACCGATCCTCCACCGGGCCGCTCGGATCGAGGACGCCGTCCAGGAGTTCCGCGAGCACCGGGCCCGGCGTCGCGGGCTCGTGCCGACCGTGATCCCCTACACGGGCTACGGCGCACCGGGCTGGATCCGCGTGCTCTGCCGTGTCCTGCTGACGCGACGCGGCCTGGCGTCCGACGCCTCCTACTACGGCGTGCGTGGCTGGCGGAGCTTCACGAGTGTCGCCGTCGACGACGCCGAGGTCACCGTGACGGCCGGCGGCACGACCCACGTGGTGCAGTCCGACCGTGGCGGCGTGGTCGACGTGAAGGTCCCGATCGACCTCGAACCCGGATGGCAGACGGTGCGCCTTTCGGCCGGTGGGATGCGCGACGTCGAGGCCGACGTCTTCATCGTGGACCCGGACACGCGCTTCGGTCTGCTGTCCGACATCGACGACACGGTGATGGTGACGTCGCTCCCCCGCCCGATGCTCGCGGCGTGGAACTCCTTCGTCCTGACCGAGCACGCCCGTCGCCCGGTCCCGGGCATGTCCGTGCTGTACGAACGCGTGCTCGCGCAGCACCCCGGCGCTCCGACCGTGTACCTCTCGACCGGGGCGTGGAACGTGGCGCCGACGCTGCAACGCTTCCTGACCCGGAACATGTACCCGACCGGCACGCTCCTGCTGACGGACTGGGGGCCGACCCACGACCGCTTCTTCCGGAGCGGCCAGCTGCACAAGCAGCAGAACCTGCGGCGACTCGCGAGCGACTTCCCGGACGTGCAGTGGCTCCTGGTCGGTGACGACGGGCAGCACGACGAGACGCTCTACGGCGAGTTCGCCCGGGAGCACCCCGAGAACGTCGCCGGTGTCGCCGTCCGGCAGCTGTCCACGAGCGAGGCGGTCCTGGCCGGTGGTCGGTCGCGCGCGCAGGAACGGACGCGCGCCGGGTCCGCACCGTGGGTGTACGCCCCGGACGGTGCCGGCATGTGGTCGGAGCTCGCTCGCGTGGGCCTCGTCGACGCCGACCCGTCAGCCCCGCTCTGATCCCTGCACCGGCAGCTCCGTCGGCTCCGCTGTGCACACCTTCAGCGCTGCCGGGCCGCACGGCGGCCGCCGGTGCCAGGATCGAGCCATGAGCACCGTCACCCCGCCGAACCGCATCGAGGACCACGCCCTCATCGGGGACACCCACACGGCCGCACTCGTCGGCCGCGACGGGACGATCGACTGGGCGTGCCTGCCGCGCTTCGACAGCTCGTCGACCTTCGCCTCACTGCTCGGGACCGAGGACCACGGGCACTGGTCGCTCCGCCCGACGGACCCGGACGCCACGAGCACACGGCACCACCACCCGGACACGCTCGTGCTCTCCACCGTGTGGACGACGTCGACCGGCGTCGTCGAGGTCACCGACCTCATGCCGATCGGCGCCCACCGCGCGGCGATCATCCGACGGGTCCGCGGCCTGCAGGGCTCGGTCGAGGTCGAGCAGACGCTCCGCATCCGGTTCGACTACGCCCGAGCGCTCCCCTGGGTCCGGCAGATCGGCGGTGACGAGGACCCGGCGCTCCTCGCGACCGCCGGCCCGGGCTCGGTGGTGGTCCGTGGCGTGCGCTTCCGGGCCGACGACCACCGGCACACGCACACCGTCACGGTGCACGACGGCGACGTCGTCGACACCGTGCTCACCTGGTACCCGTCGCACCGCGAGCCACCGGAGCCGCTCGACGTCGACGCCGCACTGCAGGCGACGGAGCGCTGGTGGCGCGACTGGATGGCGACCGCGCACACGGAGGGCCCCTACGCCGAGCCGAGCCGACGGTCCCTGCTGCTGCTCCGTGCGATGACCCACGGACAGACCGGCGGCGTCGTGGCGGCCGCGACCACGAGCCTCCCGGAGGACCCGGGTGGCGAACGCAACTGGGACTACCGGTACGTCTGGCTCCGCGACGCGTCCCTGGCGCTCGCGTCGCTCATCGCCCACGGCTACCGGGACGAGGCGATGCACTGGCGCGGGTGGCTGCTCCGTGCGATCGCGGGTGACCCTGCCGACGTGCAGATCATGTACGGCATCGCCGGCGAACGCGAACTGCCCGAGCGCACGCTCGACGAACTCCCCGGCTACCTCGACTCGACGCCGGTCCGGCTCGGCAACGGCGCGTCGACCCAGTACCAGGGGGACGTCTTCGGCGAGGTGCTGGCCGCCCTGCACGACGCGCGCGAGCTCGGTGTCGAGGAGAACGCGGACTCGTGGGCCCTGCAGCGTGCCCTGCTCGGCTACGTCGAGGAGCACTGGCAGCACCCGGACAACGGCATCTGGGAGATGCGCGGACCGCGGCGGCACTTCACGCACTCCCGGGCGATGATCTGGGCCGCCTTCGACCGCGGGGTGGCGGCCGTCGAGGAGTTCGGCCTCGAGGGCCCCGTCGACCGGTGGCGCAGCCTGCGCGACGAGGTCCGCGCGGAGATCGAGGAGCACGGCTGGAACGCCGAACGCGGCAGCTACCGGCAGCACTACGACACCGACGAGGTCGACGCGAGTCTGCTCGTCCTGCCGCAGATCGGGTACCTGCACGCCGACGACCCGCGCATGACGGGGACGGTCGCGGCGATCGAGCAGGACCTCCGCGTCGGCGAGCACGGCCTGGTCCTGCGGTACCGGACCACCGCGGGCTTCGACGGGCTGTCCGGCTCCGAGCACCCGTTCCTGGCGTGCTCGTTCTGGCTCGTCGAGCAGTACGCCGCCTCCGGGCGCATCGCCGACGCCGAGCGGCTGATGGACGTCCTGGTCGGTTACGCGAACGACGTCGGCATGCTCTCCGAGGAGATCGACGTGGCGACCGGTCACCACATCGGCAACACGCCGCAGGTGCTGTCGCACCTGACGCTCGTGTCCGCGGCCGACGCGATCGCCCGTGCACGCGGAACCACGTCGGGCCACCGGACGCGGCTCGCCGTGCACGACGGCGGGACGCGGTCGTCGACCGGCGGTGGGCGGCGGGCCGGCGCCCCGTCCTGACCGGCCGGCGGCGCGTCGCGCCGCGTCGTGCTGGGCGCACCTGGTCGTTCCGGGCGCACCTGGTCCATCCGGGCGTACCTGGTCCATCCGGGCGTACCTGGTCCTCCTGATCCGGCAGGTACGCCCGGTTCCGCACGGCACGTCACGCGTTCCGGGAAGGAACGGGCAGACGAACGGACGGGAGGCGCGGTGCCAGCCGGCACCGCGCCTCCCGTCCGTCAGGTGGCTCCGTCAGGAGACGGCGTCGGTCAGGACGACGACTCCCAGTCCGCGGGACCGCGCGAGCCCGCACGGTACTCCTCGAGCGGCACGTCGCCCGACTTCCAGGCGTCCACGACCGGCTCGACGATCTCCCAGCACCGCTCCGCGACGTCGCCGCGGATCGAGAGCAGCGGGTCGTCGTGGAAGATGCCGTTGAGCACCTCGCCGTAGGGGGTGAGCTCGCCGTCGTCGAACGACGAGGACAGGGTGACCTGCCCCATCTCGAACGGGTTGCCGCCGCCGTTCGCCGACACGCTCAGCTCGATCTCGTCCGGGTTGAGGACGATGCGCAGCGTGTCCGCCTTCGGTCGACCGGACAGGCCGGAGGGCAGGCGCGTCACGGGCTTGAAGGTGATGAGGACCTCCTTGCGGCTGGCGCCGAGCGCCTTGCCGGAGCGGAGGGTGAAGGGGACGCCCTTCCAGCGCGCGGTGTCGACCTCGACCTGGATCTCGGCGAGGGTCTCGGTACCGCGCGACTTGTCCACGCCGTCCTCGTCCTGGTACGACGGCAGCTCCTTGCCGTCGATGGTGCCGGCCGTGTAGACGGCGCGGCGCGAGGCGATCTTCGCGTCGTCGCCCTTGAGGCGGGTCGAACGGAGGACACGCGCGAGCGACGACCGGAACTCGACCGCGTCGATCGCGGACGGGGCGTCCATCGTCACCAGGCCGAGGATCTGCAGCAGGTGCGACTGGATCATGTCGACCAGGGCGCCGGCCTCGTCGTAGTACTGCGCCCGGTTCTCGAGCCCGAGGGTCTCGTCGTAGAAGACGTCGACCTTCTCGATGTTGTCCGCGTTCCAGATCGGCTCGAACAGGCGGTTCGCGAAGCGCAGACCGATGATGTTGAGGACCGTGGTGCGACCGAGGAAGTGGTCCGTGCGGTGCACGCGCTCCTCGGGGACGAGCTCGAGCACGGTCTTGTTGAGGGCCTCGGCGCTGGCGACGTCGGTGCCGAAGGGCTTCTCGAACGCGAGGGTCGTGCCCTCGGGGAGCTCGACGCCCTGCAGCGCCTCGCAGATGTCCGAGGCGATCTGCGGCGGGAGCGCGAAGTAGAGGATGGGCTCGGCCTCGGCCGCGTCGAGCAGCGCCTTGAGGTGCTCGGGGTCGGTCGGGTCGCCCTGGATGAAGGTCGTGGACTCGAGGGTCGCGTCGACCTCGGGACCCTTGACGTCCTGCGACGCGAAGGACTTCGTGACGACGTCCTTCCACTGCTCCGCGCTGCGGGCGCTGCGGCCCGTGCCGATCAGCTGGACGGGGACCGCTCGACCGCTCTGCAGGAACGTGCCGAGTCCCGGGAGCAGCAGGCGGGAGGCGAGGTCGCCCGTCGCGCCGAAGATGATGAGGGTGCGCTTGTCGGTCACCGGAGGTGAGTCCTTTCGCTGTGGTTGCGGGGTCCGCACGGGTCAAGCCGCGCGCGGGCCGGTTGATTCCCTGTGACTTCCGGGATACCCGATCCGGGCCGAGAGCTCGGGCCGGGTGGGGTACGGGCCCCGGACGCACCACGGGCGGCACCGGATGTGGTGCCGCCCGAGGTGTCAGGTGGTTCGGATCAGTGTCCGAAGTTGCCGCGGTAGTACTCGTAGACCCAGCCCACGAGGGTGACCGTCACGAGCGCGAGCCCGATCGGCACGATCCAGAGGCCGGCCGCGAGACCGAGGAAGCAGATCGCGGTCGAACCGGCGAGCAGGATCGGCCACCACGACCACGGGCTGAAGTGCCCGAGTTCGGCGTCGCCGTCCTCGATGTTCGCGTCGGGGCGGTCCTCAGGGAGGACACCGCCCTGCGAGGACATGACCTTGCCGAGGTAGAACGCGATGAACGCGGACATGATCCCGGTGAGGCCGATCGCCACGGTGCCGACCCACTCGGGCCGCCCGTAGTAGATGAGCGCCCAGATGGTGTACGCCGCGTCCGCGAGGACGAAGAAGACGAACAGGATCCAGAACAGGTTGGTGTTGGCGCGCATGGCGTTACTTCACCTCGCCCTTCGCGGCGTCGTAGGTCGGGGCGTCCGGAGCGTCCTTCGCCGGACCCACACCGATCGGCACACCGGCCTCCGGGTGGTTCAGGTCGAACGCCGGGGACTCGGAACGGATCCGCGGGATCGACGTGAAGTTGTGGCGCGGCGGCGGGCAGCTGGTCGCCCACTCGAGCGAGCGGCCGTAGCCCCACGGGTCGTTCACGGCCACCTTCGGGGCGTTCCGTGCGGTCACGTAGACGTTGAAGATGAACGGCAGGAACGAGATCGCGAGGATCATCGAGCCGATCGTCGACAGCTGGTTCATCCAGGTGAACCCGTCGTTCGGCAGGTAGGTCGCGTAACGACGCGGCATGCCGATGACGCCCAGCCAGTGCTGGATGAGGAACGTCGTGTGGAAGCCGATGAACAGCAGCCAGAAGTGGATCTTGCCGAGGCGCTCGTTGAGCATGCGACCCGTCCACTTCGGCCACCAGAAGTAGAAGCCGGAGAACATCGCGAACACGACGGTGCCGAAGACCACGTAGTGGAAGTGCGCGACGACGAAGTACGAGTCGGACACGTGGAAGTCGAGCGGCGGCGACGCCAGGATCACACCGGTGAGACCACCGAACGTGAAGGTGATGAGGAAGCCGACGGCCCACAGCAGGGGGGTCTCGAACGTGACCGAACCGCGCCACATCGTGCCGACCCAGTTGAAGATCTTCACGCCGGTCGGAACCGCGATGAGCATCGTCATGAGCGAGAACCACGGGAGCAGGACGCCACCGGTGACGTACATGTGGTGCGCCCACACCGTGACCGAGAGGGCCGCGATGGAGATGGTCGCGTAGACGAGGGTCTTGTAGCCGAAGATCGGCTTGCGGCTGAAGACCGGGAAGACCTCGGAGACGATGCCGAAGAACGGCAGCGCGATGATGTACACCTCGGGGTGGCCGAAGAACCAGAAGAGGTGCTGCCAGAGCAGGGCACCGCCGTTGGCCGGGTTGTAGATCTGCGCGTCGAACACGCGGTCGAGACCGAGGCCGAACAGCGCGGCGGCGAGCACCGGGAAGGCCATCAGCACGAGCAGCGAGGTCACGAGGGTGTTCCACGTGAAGATCGACATGCGGAACATCGTCATGCCCGGGGCGCGCATCGTGATGATCGTCGTGATGAAGTTCACCGCGCCGAGGATCGTCGAGAAGCCGGTCATGCCGAGGCCGAAGACCCAGAGCGTCCCACCGAGACCCGGTGTGAACGTCGTGTCACTCAGTGGCGCGTAGGCGAACCAGCCGAAGGACGCGGCGCCCTGCGGGGTGAGGAAGCCGCCGACCGCGATGAGCGAGCCGAAGAGGTAGAGCCAGAAGGCGAACCCGTTCAGACGCGGGAACGCGACGTCCGGCGCACCGATCTGCAGCGGCATGATCGCGTTCGCGAAGCCCGAGAAGAGCGGCGTCGCGAACATCAGCAGCATGATCGTGCCGTGCATCGTGAAGAGCTGGTTGTACTGCTCCTTCGTCTCGACCACGTGCAGGCCGGGCTCGAAGAGCTGCGCACGGATCACGAGCGCCATGACGCCCGCGAGCAGGAAGAAGACGAACGAGGCGATCAGGTACATGTACCCGATGGTCTTGTGGTCGGTGGAGGTGATCCACCGGACGATGATGTTGCCCTTCCGACCGACCTTGGACGCCTGGAAGTCCGGCGTCGTCGGCGCTGTCGGCTGGCCGACGAGTGACGTTGTCATCTGACGGACCCCTACTTGTTCTCGCTCGACGCCTCGACCGGCGCCTGGTTGTTCGGTTCGTTCGTGTTGGTGTCGTACTCGTTGCCGAGCAGACCGACCTTGCCCTGCTCGCGCAGCGTGTCGAGGTACTGCTGGTACTCGGAGTCGGAGACGACCTTCACCTGGAAGAGCATCAGGGAGTGGTACTCACCGCAGAGCTCGGCGCACTTGCCCTGGTACGTGCCTTCCTTCTGCGGGATGAAGTACTCGTAGTTGGTCTTGCCCGGGAGCATGTCCTTCTTGTACAGGAAGTCGATGACCCAGAAGGAGTGGTCGACGTCGCGCGAGGAGAGCTCGATCTCGACCTTCTTGCCGACCGGCAGGTACAGCGTCGGGAGCTGCGACTCGTCGATCGCGCCGTCGCCGTTCTCCTCTTCCTGGGCCTGGATGCCCTGGTAGTAGACGCTGTCCTTCGGGTTGTCCTTGTCGATGTAGTTGAAGTCCCAGGCCCAGCGCTTGCCGTACACGTGGATCGTGGCGTCCGGGTCGTCGAAGGGCTTCTCGATCGCGGACTGGTCCTTCGCGGTGAACGCGAAGAAGCCGAGCACGAGGATGAGCGGCACGATCGTGTAGAAGATCTCGAGCGGCATGTTGTACCGCATCTGCACCGGCAGGCCGGTCTGGCCCTTGCGACGGCGGTAGACGATCGCCGCCCAGATGATCAGGCCCCACACGATGAGACCCACCGCGAGCAGGACGATCCAGCTGGTGGTCCACAGGCCGACGATGCGGCTCGTGTGGTTCGTGACGTCCTTCGTCTCCTCCGTGCCGGGGAGCCATCCGTTCATCTGCTGCTGCGTGCAGCCAGCCAGTGCGATGACCAGACCGACGGCCACCGGGACGGCCGCCCAACGTATACGGCGATTCGAACGCACTGTTACCTCTCGGAAGACGTTGCTGAGGCACCGGCGGTGCGACCGTGCCGAGCACGGAGGCCGCTCATTGCTGGTTCCCAGCTTGATTGGAACACTCCTAGCTTACTCGCAGCCGGTGACGTCTCGCGCACACCGGGCGCGGTCCGGCGCGGCATCGT
Source organism: Curtobacterium sp. BRD11 (assembly GCF_031844345.1). NCBI lineage: Bacteria > Bacillati > Actinomycetota > Actinomycetes > Micrococcales > Microbacteriaceae > Curtobacterium > Curtobacterium sp. BRD11. The sequence goes on along the minus strand of NZ_JAUZUZ010000001.1, from coordinate 205,589 downwards.
CGACCCCGGCGCACCGCTTTCCCCCGGTCGGGCGGGCTCGGGCAGCGCGGGGGACGACGAACGGGGAGCGACCAGATCGGTCACTCCCCGCTCGCGTGTCGGTTCGGTCGGCGGACAACCGCCCGCCGTGGCGTCAGTGGAAGCTGTCGCCGCACGCGCAGCTGCCCTGCGCGTTGGGGTTGTCGATGGTGAAGCCCTGCTTCTGGATGGTGTCCTCGAAGTCGATGGTGGCGCCGTCGAGGTACGGGACGCTCATCTTGTCGACGACGACCTCGACACCGCTGCCGAACTCGGTCGTGGCGTCCCCGTCGAGCAGGCGCTCGTCGAAGTACAGCTGGTAGATCAGGCCCGAGCAGCCACCGGGCTGGACCGCGAGGCGCAGGCGGAGATCGTCGCGCCCCTCCTGCTCCAGCAGGCTCGCCACCTTCGCCGCCGCAGCGTCGCTGAGCGCGACCCCGTGGGCACGTGCGTCCGTCGCCGGTGCGTTGTCGGTGATGGTGTCGCTCATCCGCGCGTCTCCCTCCGGGCGGTGTCGGTCACCGCGCCTGAGGTCGATTGTAAGCACGCGAGCCGACAGGACGGGCCGTCCGTCCACAGGGCGGGGCCGGACGACGGACGGGAGGCCCGTGGCGGCGTCGCCACGGGCCTCCCGTCCGGCACTCCCCCGGTCCCCACCAGCGGTGGGGACGCGTCAGGCGCGCGTCGCCAGGCGCGCCAGCAGGATCGTCTCCGATGCGATCGCGCGGTGCAGGACCCCGAGGTGCTGCGACTCGTTCGGGCTGTGCGCCCGGGTGTCGGGGTCCTCGACACCCGTCACCAGGATCTGCGCCTCCGGGAACTCGGCGGCCAGGTCGGAGACGAACGGGATGGATCCGCCGATGCCCTGCTCGACGGCGGGCGCGCCCCAGCCCTCGTGCATGGCCGTGCGGGCCTCCTGCACCGCCCAGCCGGCGGTGTCCACGAGGAAGCCGTCGCCGGTGTCCACCTCGGTGACGTCGAGCTTCGCGCCGAACGGCACGTGGGCGCGGAGGTGGCGTTCGACGGCCGCGTACGCGTCGGTCGCCGACTGTCCGGGGGCCACGCGGACCGAGACGCGGGCGGCGACGGTCGGCAGCAGGGTGTTCGACGCGTTCGCCACGCTCGGCACGTCCATGCCCGTCACGGTGATCGACGGCTGGAACCACATCCGGGACAGCACCGGGCCCGTCCCCACCGGCCGGACGCCCGCGAGCAGTGCCGCGTCGGTGGCGAGCTCGGCCTCGGAGCGCTCGGGCACGTCGGCGTCGTACGCGGTGAGCCCCTCGACGGCGACCGAGCCGTCATCGTCGTGCAGCGAGGCGAGCAGCCGGACCATGGGGATCATCGCGTCCGGCGCCGCACCGCCGAACATGCCGCTGTGGCTCGCGTGCTCGAGGGTCGTCAGCGTCGCGCGGAACGTCACGTTGCCGCGGAGCGAGACGGTGATCGACGGGACGTCGACCGACCAGTTGTCGCTGTCGGCCACGACGATGACGTCGGCCGCCAGGTGCTCCTTCTGCTCGCTGAGGAAGGTGCGGAACGAGCGGGAGCCGAACTCCTCCTCGCCCTCGACGAAGAGCACGACACCGAGGTCGAGGTCGTCGCCGAACTGCGCGTGCAGCGCGCGGAGCGAGGCGACGTGGGTCATCACGCCGGCCTTGTCGTCCGAGGCGCCGCGACCGTACAGGCGGTCGCCGCGGAGGGTCGGCTCGAAGGGCGGGGTCTCCCACAGGGCGTCGTCGCCCTGTGGCTGCACGTCGTGGTGCGCGTAGAGCATGACGGTCGGCTTCCCGTTCCGCGCAGGACGCACCGCCAGGACGGCGGGCTGCCCGAGCTCGCGGCCGGCCTCCTCCGCGCCAGCGGTCTCCCCCTCGACCGCGGAACGGACGATGCGGACGGCGTCGTCGGCGAAGACCCCCGTCGACCGGGCCAAGTCCGCGACCGCCTCGGCACTCGCCTGCACGTGCGCCGGGTCGAACGCCGACCAGGACACCGACGGCAGCCGGACCAGCGCGGACAGGTCGGCGATCGTCGTCGGCAGGCCTCCCTGCACGTGTTCGCGGAGGGCGTCGAGGAGCGCGGGGTCGGTCGCGGGGCTGTGCTGGTCGGTGTCGGTCATGTCCCGTAATCTAGAGGAGATCCAGCACGCAACCGCAGTCAGGAACGCACCGTGGCGAAGGCAGCCCCCAAGACCAACACGACCGTCAACCCGTCGGAGGAAGAACTCCTCGAGTCCGGCAAGGGTCGTCCGACGCCGTCGCGTCGTGAGCGCGAGGCAGCCAACCGTCGCCCGCTCGTCGGCAACAGCCCGCAGGACAAGAAGGCCGCTCGCGCGCGGCTCAACACGGAGCGCGAGAAGGCCCGTGTCGGCATGGCGAACGGCGAGGAACGCTACCTCCCGGTGAAGGACAAGGGCGAGCAGCGCAAGTTCGTCCGCGACTGGATCGACGCGCGCTGGAACGTGGGCGAGGTCATGATGCCCGTGCTCGTGCTGTTCCTCATCGTCGGGTTCGCCGCAGCGCAGACCGTCCTGGCGTCGTACTCGCTCCTGCTGGTGTGGGCGTTCGTCGCACTGTTCGTCCTCGACTGCATCGTGCTGTGGCTGTCGCTGCGCAAGAAGATCACCGCGAAGTTCGGCGACATGCAGCGCGGGACGTTCTTCTACATCCTGACGCGGGCGTGGCAGCTCCGCTTCCTGCGCCTGCCGAAGCCGCAGGTGCGCCGCGGGGAGTACCCCTCGCTGTAGGCGCACTGCCACGAGCGCCGTCCGGCCGAGCCGGGCGGCGCTTCGTCGTTCCGGGTTGCTCCGGGGTGTTCCGGGGTCGCGCGGTGCCTGACGGTGTTCGTCGACCGGGCCAGATCCGTCTCGGTCGGCGTCGCGCGCCGACGGATCACGCCCGAACGCCGAACGCGAGCGGCGTGTCCTGCTCGGTCGGCTCGGTGCCCTCCGGACGGCTGGCCTTCCGGTGCTCCGGGGTCCCGGTCCCGGGGTCCCGATCCCGCGGTGCTCCGGTCGCTCCGACGCTCGGCGGTCCCGGTCCTGGTCCCGGTCCTGCGGTCTTCCAGTCGCAGGACATGCCGCACCGAACGAACACGAGCGGCAGGTCGTGCGACGAGAGCGGCAGCGGGCGGCGGGTCCTGCGACGAGAGTGGGCGAACCGGCGAACCGGCGAACCGGCGGACCGGCGAACAGCCCGACGGCAGTGGGCCGTGTGCGGAGCACGACACCACGGTCGGCGCAGAGCGAGTGCCGCCTGCCGCTACCGCGCTGCGCGCCGCAGCCGCCGACGCCGCAGCCGGTTGATGCGCATCGCCCAGGTCGGCCCCTCGTAGAGGAACGCCGTGTACCCCTGCACGAGCGTGGCGCCCGCGTCGATGCGGTCCTGCACGTCCTGCTCGCTCGTGACTCCCCCGACGGCGACGACGCAGAAGTCCTGCGGCACCGCGGCACGGACCCGACGCAGCACCTCGAGCGACCGAACGGCGATCGGGGCACCCGACAGGCCGCCGGCACCCATGGCCTCGACCTCGGCGTCCGGCGTGGTCAGCCCGGTGCGGGCGATCGTCGTGTTGTTGGCGATGATGCCGGCGAGTCCGAGGTCCACCGCGAGCCCGGCGATCGCGTCGATCTGCTCGTCGGTCAGGTCCGGGGCGATCTTCACGAGCACCGGGGTCCGCCCCGCAGCGTCGCGGACGGCCGTCAGCAGGGGTCGGAGCTGGTCGGCCTCCTGCAGCCCGCGGAGACCGGGCGTGTTCGGCGAGCTGACGTTGACCGCGAGGTAGTCCGCGAACGGGGCGAGCAGGCGCGTCGACTCGAGGTAGTCGTCGACCGCGTCCTCGACCGCGACGACCCGGCTCTTGCCGATGTTGACTCCGATGACCGGGCGACCCGGGTGCCGTCGTGCCCGTTCGAGCCGCCGTGCAGCCCTGGCGGCACCGTGGTTGTTGAACCCCATCCGGTTGACGAGCGCCCTGTCGCGGATGAGCCGGAAGAGCCGGGGCTTGTCGTTGCCGGGCTGCGCCGTCGCGGTGATCGTGCCGACCTCGACGTGCCCGAACCCGAGCAGCCCGAGTCCGGCGATGCCCTTGGCGTCCTTGTCGAAGCCGGCCGCGAGACCGAAGCGCGAGGGGAAGTGGATCCCCATCGTCGTGATCCCGTCGGCAGCTGCTGGCCTGGCGTAGCGCTCCACCGTGCCGTTCAGGAACGGCACCCTCGGCAGTGCGCGGATCACGGCGAACGCGACGTGGTGTGCGCGCTCCGGGTCCATGTTGGCGAACACCGTCCGGAAGACGACCGCGTACCCGTTCCGGACGAGGCGCTCCGCGACCCCGCTCACGCGCTGCTGCCCGAGCCGGCACCGCCGGACGCTGCGGCCCCGGCTGCGTGGTGGTCACGGCGCAGCTGCGCGATCGCGTCCTCGAAGTCCTCGAGCGTGTCGAAGGCCTGGTAGACGCTCGCGAACCGCAGGAACGCCACCTCGTCGAGCTCGCGCAGCGGCGGCAGGATGGCGAGACCGATGTCGTTCGCGTCGATCTGGCTGGACCCCGACGAGCGCACGGTCTCCTCGACGCGCTGTGCGAGCACGGCGAGGTCACCGTCGGTCACCGGGCGTCCCTGGCACGCCTTGCGCACACCGGAGACGATCTTGTCGCGGCTGAACGGCTCGGTCACGCCGTTGCGCTTCACGACGTTCAACGACGCGGTCTCCGTCGTCGAGAACCGGCGCCCGCAGTTCGGGCACTGGCGTCGGCGACGGATCGAGGTGCCGTCGTCGCTCGTGCGGGAGTCGACGACGCGGGAGTCCGGGTGGCGGCAGAAGGGGCAGAACATGTCGTGTCCCAGGCTATCGGCTCGACGACGCCCACAGGGCGCGGTGACGACCCTGTGGACGATCGGCGGCGCTCAGGACCGCCCGGTGCGTTCCGTCACCGCGGCACCGTGACCGGGCAGCTGTTCCTCGGTCGCGAGCGCCACGATGTGCGGCGCGACCTCGGCCAGCGCGGCGGGCGTGTAGCGGATGACCTGCTGCGGTCGGAGGAACGTCGAGGCCGACAGTCCGGACCCGAACCGTGCCTGTCCGCCGGTCGGCAGCACGTGGTTCGACCCGGCGAGGTAGTCGCCGAGGCTCACCGGGGTGCTCGGCCCCACGAAGACGGCTCCCGCCGCGTCGATGTCCGCCAGCACGGCATCGTCGTCCGCCGTCTGGATCTCCAGGTGCTCAGGCCCGTACGCATTGCTGACGGTCGCCGCGTCGGCCAGCGAGTCGACGAGCACGATCGCGGACTGCGGGCCGTCGAGTGCGGTCTGGAGGCGCGCAGCCGTCCCCAGCGCCGCCACCCGTTCCGGGATCGAGGCCTCGACCGCGTCGGCGAACGCGGCCGAGGTGGTCACCAGGACGCTGCCGGCCTGCTCGTCGTGCTCGGCCTGGCTCACCAGGTCGGCGGCGACGTAGCCGGGGTCCGCGGTGTCGTCGGCGATGACGAGGATCTCGGTCGCGCCGGCCTCGGAGTCGATGCCCACGACCCCGCGCACCAGGCGCTTGGCCGCTGCGACGAAGTTGTTGCCCGGACCGGTGACCAGGTCGACCGGCTCGAGGCCGATCTCGGCGACGCCGTACGCCAGCGCACCGACCGCACCGGCCCCGCCCATCGCGTAGACCTCGTCGATGCCGAGCAGTCCGGCCGCGGCGAGGATCGTCGGGTGCACGCGCCCGCCGTGGTCGCGCTGCGGCGGCGAGACGAGGGCGATCGACCCGACGCCCGCGACCTGCGCGGGGACCACGTTCATCACGACGCTCGAGGGGTAGACGGCCTTGCCGCCCGGCACGTAGAGCCCGACGCGACGCATCGGCTGCCATCGCTGGTGGACCTCGGCGCCGTCGGCCAGGCACGTGACCGACGCAGCCGGGACCTGAGCAGCGCTCGCAGCACGGACGCGGCGGATGGCCTCGTCCAGGGCCTCGCGCAGCTCCGGCGTCAGGCCGGCGACGGCCGCGGCGATCTCGGCGGCGGGGACCCGGACGTGCTCGGGGGCTCCTCCGTCGAACCGCTCCGCCTGCTCGCGGAGCGCGGCTGCCCCGTCTTGCCGGACCGCGTCCACGAGGTCGCGGGCGGCGTCGACGGCGTGCGAGACGTCACCGACGGCGCGGGGCATCAGGCGGAGGAGGTCGGCACGGGCGGGCAGTCCGGCGCGGAGGTCGATTCGCTGCATCATCAGGCGTCAAGCGTACCGGCGGCACCCGACAGGATCGCCGTCGCGAGGGGGCGGTGCCGCTCGGCGTGGTCGTCGTCCCACACCCCGAGCACGTGCAGGACGAGGACGCGGAACGCCAGCGCCCGGACGAGCAGCTGTGGCCAGTCGGACACCGCGGCGAGCTGCCCGAGCGCCGGCAGCCGCTCGACGGGGACCCCGTGCCAGCAGACCGCGTCGACGACGGCGATCGCAGAGGCGTACCCGGCCGGGCGCCACGAGGGTGCCCAGTCGAAGACGGCTGGTGGCTCCCCGGCGGCGAAGAGCACGTTGCCGAGCAGGTCACGGTGCACGACCTGCGACGGCGCTCGGACCGGCCGGAACGCCGCAGCGAGCCGGTCGAGCAGCGGCCCCGACGGCCGCAGCGTCCCGGCCCAGACCATCCGGTCCGCCCGACTCCACGGGTCGTCGACGAGGTCGAGGAACGCCGGGCGGGGCAGGTGGGCGACCGCTCGGTGGAAGGCATCGCCGGCGGCGAGGACCTCGTCGACGCGGCTCGGGTCGGTCGCGCCCGGCAGCCACTCCCATGCCTCCCACCCGCCGACGAGCCAGGACCCGTCGGCCGACGCCACGGGACGCGGCGCGCGGAAGCGGTCGGAGTGCGCGAGGCGGGCCAGCGTGGCGGACCGCCACCGGGCTTCCCGGGCGTCCCCGTGCGGCCGCAGGACGATCCCGCCCGCGCGCCACGTCGTGCCCTGCCCGCCGGGCAGCAGCAGCGGGCGCCGCTCCCCCGCTCCGAACGCCCGGAGCACCACGGCCGACGGCCGCGGTGCTCCGGGAACGATCACGTCGACCGCCTCAGACCAGGCAGCGCGGTCCGAGCAGGCTCTTCAGCTCGCCGAACAGGTCGGGCGTCAGGCTGACCGGGAACGGCAGCTCGAAGGTCCGCGCGACGTCGTCCTTGAGCAGCTTGAGGCGGACCTCGGTCTCCCCCTGGTGCCGGCCGAGCACCGCGGCCAGCTCGGTCACCGTCGAGGTCGTCGCCCGGCGTTCCGGCAGGGACAGGGTCAACGGGCCGGACCCCATCGCGTCGCCGACGTTCGGCTGGAACATGCTCACGGCGTGCAGCGCCTTGCCGTCGTCACGCACGTTGACCCGGCCGCGCAGGACGACGATCGAGTCCGCCACCAGGGACGGACCGAACTCCTGGTACGTCTTGCCGAGGAACATGACGCCGATCTCGCCGCCGAAGTCCTCGATCTGGACGATGCCGTACGGGTTGCCGCTCGACTTCGCGACCCGGTGCTGCACGCTCGTCAGGAGCCCGGCGACCGTGACCGTCTCGCCCTCGATGCCGTCGTCGGCGGCGATGAGGTCGGCGATGGTGATCGACTGGTGCTTCGCGAGCTCGATCTCGAGACCGGCGAGCGGGTGGTCCGACACGTACAGCCCGAGCATGTCCCGCTCGAAGGCGAGCTTGTCGCGCTTGGCCCACTCCGGGCGGTCCGGCACCTGGGACACCGGCGCCGCGGCGGGGGTCTCCTCGGCCACCTCGGCGAAGAGCGAGTCGAAGTCGAAGCCGATGTTGCCGTTGGCCTCGTCGCGCTTGACCTTCACCGCGCCCTCGACCGCGCCCTCGTGGATCTCGACGAGCGCACGCCGGGTGTCACCGAACTCGTCGAAGGCACCCGCCTTGATGAGCGACTCGACCGTCCGCTTGTTGGCCGACGAGATCGGGATCTTCCGCAGGAAGTCGTGGAAGGACTCGAACGCGCCCTTCTCGGTGCGCGCCTTCACGATGTCGTCGACCACGTTGAAGCCGACGTTGCGGATGGCGCCCATGCCGAAGCGGATGTCGTCACCGACGGCGGCGAAGAAGCCGATCGACTCGTTGACGTCCGGCGGCATCACCCGGATGCCCATGCGGCGGCACTCGTTCAGGTACAGCGCGAGCTTGTCGCGGGCGTCGCCGACGCTGGTCAGCAGCGCCGCCATGTACTCCGCCGGGTAGTGGGCCTTGAGGTAGGCGGTCCAGAACGACACCACGCCGTACGCCGCCGAGTGCGCCTTGTTGAAGGCGTAGTCGGAGAACGGCAGCAGGATGTCCCACAGCGTCTTGATCGCCGCGGCCGAGTAGCCGTTGTCCTGCATGCCCTTCTCGAAGCCGGCGTACTGCTTGTCCAGCTCGGACTTCTTCTTCTTGCCCATCGCGCGGCGGAGGATGTCCGCCTGTCCGAGCGAGAAGCCCGCGACCTTCTGCGCGATGGCCATGACCTGCTCCTGGTAGATGATCAGGCCGTAGGTCGTGCCGATGATGTCCTGCAGGGGCTCCGCGAGCTCCGGGTGGATCGGCGTGATCGGTTGCTCGCCGTTCTTGCGGAGCGCGTAGTTCGTGTGCGAGTTCGCACCCATGGGGCCGGGGCGGTACAGGGCGATGAGCGCGGAGATGTCCTCGAAGTTGTCCGGCTTCATGAGCCGGAGCAGGCCGCGCATCGGGCCGCCGTCGAGCTGGAAGACGCCGAGGGTGTCGCCGCGCTGGAGGAGCTGGTACGCGGCGTCGTCCTCGAGGCCCATGGTCTCGAGGTCGAGCTCGATCCCACGGTTCGTCTTGATGTTGTCGAGGGCGTCGCTGATGATCGTCAGGTTCCGGAGACCCAGGAAGTCCATCTTGATCAGGCCGAGCGACTCCGCTGCCGGGTAGTCGAACTGCGTGACGATCTGGCCGTCCTGCTCGCGCTTCATCACCGGGATGATGTCGATGAGCGGTTCGCTCGACATGATCACACCGGCGGCGTGCACGCCCCACTGCCGCTTCAGGCCCTCGAGCCCGAGCGCCGTGTCGAAGACGGTCTTCGCCTCGGGATCGGTCTCGACGACCGTCCGGACGTCGACCGCTTCCTTGTACCGCGGGTGGTCCTTGTCGAAGATCCCGGTGAGCGGGATGTCCTTGCCCATCACGGGCGGCGGCATCGCCTTGGTGAGCTTCTCGCCCATGCCGAACGGGAAGCCGAGGACCCGCGAGGAGTCCTTGAGCGCCTGCTTCGCCTTGATCGTGCCGTAGGTGACGATCTGCGCGACGCGCTCGGACCCGTACTTCTCGGTGACGTACTTGATCGCCTCACCGCGGCGCCGGTCGTCGAAGTCGACGTCGAAGTCGGGCATGGAGACGCGGTCCGGGTTGAGGAAGCGCTCGAAGATCAGGCCGTGCCGGATCGGGTCGAGGTCGGTGATGCGCATCGCGTACGCCACCATCGAGCCGGCACCGGAGCCACGGCCCGGACCGACGCGGATGCCGTTGTTCTTCGACCAGTTGATGAAGTCTGCGACCACCAGGAAGTAGCCCGGGAAGCCCATCTGGTTGATGATCCCGACCTCGTAGTCGGCGCGGTCCTGGACCTCCTTCGAGATACCGCCCGGGTACCGGTACTGCAGCCCCTTCGCGACCTCCTTCTCGAACCAGGAGTGCTCGGTCTCACCCTCGGGCACCGGGAACTTCGGCATGTAGTTCGCGGCGGTGTCGAACTCGACGTTGCACCGCTCGGCGATGAGGAGGGTGTTGTCGCAGGCCTCGGGGTGGTCGCGGAAGACGTGGCGCATCTGCTGCGGCGTCTTGAGGTAGAACTCGTCGGCGTCGAACTTGAAGCGGTTCGGGTCGTTGAGCGTCGACCCGGACTGCACGCAGAGCAACGCTGCGTGCGACTTCGCGTCGTGGGAGTGCGTGTAGTGCAGGTCGTTCGTGCCGACCAGCGGGATGCCGAGGTCCTTCGAGATGCGGACGACGTCCTCGATGACCCGGCGTTCGATCTCGAGGCCGTGGTCCATGATCTCGGCGAAGTAGTTGTCCTTGCCGAAGATGTCGCGGTAGTCCGCCGCCGCCTTGAGCGCCTCGTCGTACTGCCCGAGGCGCAGGCGCGTCTGGATCTCGCCCGAGGGGCAGCCCGTCGTCGCGATGATCCCCTCGTGGTACTGGTCGAGGAGCTCGATGTCCATGCGGGGCTTGAAGTAGTACCCCTCGATCGACGCCCGGCTCGACAGGCGGAACAGGTTGTGCATGCCCGTCGTGTTCTCGGCGAACATCGTCATGTGGGTGTACGCACCCGAGCCGGACACGTCGTCACCGCCGCCGTCACCCCAGCGGATGCGGGTCTTGTCCGACCGGTGGGTCCGCGGCGTGATGTACGCCTCGGTGCCGATGATCGGCTTGACGCCACCGGCCTTCGCGGCCTTCCAGAACTCGAACGCGCCGAACATGTTGCCGTGGTCGGTGACCGCGACGGCCGGCATGCCCTGCGCGGCGGTCTCGGCGACCAGGTCGCTCAGCCGGGCGGCACCGTCGAGCATCGAGTACTCGCTGTGCACGTGCAGGTGGACGAAGGAGTCGGAATCCGACACGGGACCTCCGGTTTCGACGGGGACTGCTGCGGGGCGGGACAACTCTAACCGCCGGCACCGACGTCCCCCGCGTGTCCGGCGTGCCCGCCGACCGGCGTCCGGCGGTGCCGCGCCGCGAGCGGGCAGGACACGCCGCGTGCGGCGTGCCGAGCGGGCGGAGCACGTCGGGCGAGGGCACCGAGCGCGACAGATCTGGCCCGTTCGGGACCCGACGCGGGATGCCACCCGACGGCGGACGGGAGGCTTGCGGCGGGCCCGCCACGCGCCTCCCGTCCCGACGCGCGCCGCGCTGGCCCCGCCCGAGCGGGCAGGACACGCCGCGCGTGTTCCGCCGAGCGGGCCGAACACGTCGGGCGAGGGCACCGAGCGCGACAGATCTGGCCCGCTCGGCGCGCCGCCCGCGCCGCGGCCGGCCTACGCCGAGGCGGCGCGGATGCGGTCGAGCGCCTGCTGCAGGTCGTCCGGGTACTCGGCCCGGAACTCCACCCACGCGCCCGTCCGCGGGTGCTCGAACCCGAGCCGCACCGCGTCGAGCCACTGCCGCGTCAGTCCGAGCTCGGACGCCAGCACCGGGTCGGCGCCGTACATCGTGTCGCCGACGAGCGGGTGCTTCGTCGCCGCCATGTGCACGCGGATCTGGTGCGTCCGCCCGGTCTCCAGGTGCACCTCGAGCAGGCTCGCCGACCGGAACGCCTCGAGCGTCTCGTAGTGCGTCACGCTCGGCTTGCCGTCGGCCGTGACCGCGAACTTCCAGTCGCTCAACGGGTGCCGTCCGATGGGTGCGTCGATGGTCCCCGAGGTCGGATCAGGGTGCCCCTGCGCCAGCGCGTGGTAGACCTTCTCGACGGTGCGCTCCTTGAACGCCCGCTTGAGGTGCGTGTACGCGAGCTCCGTCTTCGCGACGACCATCAGGCCCGAGGTCCCGACGTCGAGCCGGTGCACGATCCCCGCGCGCTCGGCGGCGCCGGACGTCGCGATGGTGAAGCCGGCCGCGGCGAGCCCACCGGGCACCGTCGGCCCGTCCCACCCGGGCGACGGGTGCGCGGCGACGCCGATCGGCTTGTCGACGACGACGATGTCCTCGTCGTCGTGCACGACCCGCATGCCCGGGACCTCGACCGGCACGATGCGCGGGGGCTCCTTCGGGGACCACTCGACCTCGAGCCAGGAGTCGGCGTGCAGCCGGTCGGACTTGCCGACCTCGACGCCGTCCACGCGGACGCCGCCGGCCGCGACGACCTCGGCCGCGAAGGATCGCGAGAACCCGAGGAGCTTCGCGATGGCCGCGTCGACCCGCTCGCCGGCGAGGCCGTCGGGCACGGGCAGGGAACGCTGCTCGCTCACGTCGCGTCGTGCCCGAGGACGTCACGACCGTCGCGCGGCGCGCGCGGGTCGGGCTCCGCCACCACCGGATGGGAGGCGCGGGACGGCTCCGCCCCGTCGGCGACCGAGGAGCGGGCCGCCGCCTCCGCAGCGCGCTGCTGCTTCGCTGAGAGGGCACGGGTGCCGTCGAGGTTCACGCCGACGATGACGAGCAGGACGAAGACGACCATGCTCACGCAGATGAACGAGTCGGCGATGTTGTAGATCGCCGGCATCATCCACGGCGTCGAGATGAAGTCCACCACGTGACCGCGGCCGAAGCCCGGTTCGCGGAAGAGCCGGTCGAGCAGGTTGCCGAGCGCCCCGCCGAGGAGCATGCCGAGCACGATCGCCCACCACATGGACCGGATGCGACGGGCGAACACGATGATGCCGACGACGACCGCGGTCGACACGATCGAGAACACCCAGGTCATGTTCACCGCGAAGGAGAACGCGGCACCGGGGTTCCGGACGTAGAGCAGCTGGAGCGCGTCACCGAGGACGGGGACCACCTGTCCGTACGGCAGGTGCGCGACGACGAGCGCCTTCACGCCCTGGTCGAGCGCCACCACGACGACAGCGGCGAAGGCCAGTGCCGCGATCGCGCGGACACTGACCTTCGCCGTTGGTGCTGGTCGGACCAACGTCAGTTGCCGAAGCCCTGCGCCGACGCCGGCGCGGGGGTGAGGCCGGACTCCTGCGAGCCGGACCCGTCGAGCTCGGCGAGCTGACCCTGGATGTAGCTCTTGAGCTGCGCACGGTAGTCGCGCTCGAACGTGCGGAGCTCGTCGATCTTGCCCTCGAGCTGACGCTGCTCGCCCTCGAGCACGGCGACGCGCTGGCGGTTGGTGTTCTCGGTGTCGGCGATGATCTGGCGCTGCTTGGCCTCGGCCTCGGAGACCAGGCGAGCTGCCTGCGCGGTGCCCTCGGCGATGAGCGCGTCGCGCTTCTCGATGCCCTCGCGGACGTGCTCCTCGTGCAGACGACGAGCGAGCGTGAGGAGGTTCGTGGTGCCCTCGGTGTCCTCGTCGGCCGGGACGGTCGACGGCGCCGGAGCAGCGGCGGCGACCGGCGCGGGCTCCGGAGCAGCGGCGACGGGGGCCGGCTCGGGCTCGGGGGTCGACTCGGGCTGCTGCTCGACGGACTGCTCGGCGGCGGCCGGCTTCGGCGCCGACTCGGCGGCCTGCAGGCGCTGGCGGAGCTCGTCGTTCTCGGCCGTCAGGCGGCGGAGCTCGACGACGACCTCGTCCAGGAAGTCGTCGACCTCGTCCTGGTCGTAGCCCTCGCGGAACTTCGTCGGCTGGAACCGCTTGTTGACTACGTCTTCCGGCGTCAAAGCCATTGCCGTCACCTCAATAGAACTGCTGAACGTGTGGAACCACTTGCGTCGCGACCGAATCTACCAGCCGCCACGAGCGGTGCGGATGCCCGCCGGAGCGGACATCGATCCCGACCACCGTACACCGCGGCCGGAGGGGAACCGCGACGTTCGTCGCGGCGTGGCGCGTGTCGCGGTGGGCGCGGGCTCAGAACCCGCGTGCGAGACCGCCGACGATCACCCGGAGGATGATCACGACGAGCATGACGATCGTCCACCCGAAGTCGAGCGCCACCGGCCCCAGCCGGAGCGGCGGGAGCAGGCGTCGGACGAACCTGATGGGCGGATCGGTCAGCGTGTACACCACGTCGGCGACCACGAGCAGGGCGCCACGAGGACGCCAGGACCGGTTGTACGCCTGAACGATGTCGAACGCGAACCGACCCCACATCACGAAGAAGTAGAGCAGGAGGGCGAAGGAGAGGATCCCGAAGACCACGGACACGATGGGGCTCGCTCGGCTCGGGTGCGTCCGCCGTCAGGGCGACCGCACGGGGCGGGGTGAACCGGGGTACGGCTCAGGACTGGGCGAAGAAGGACGCCTCGATGTCGGACTCTACCTCAGCGGGCTCACCGCTCACCGCGACGTGGGCCGGCGACAGCAGGAAGACCTTGTTGGTCACGCGCTCGATCTTGCCGTACAGGCCGAGCGACAGGCCCGACGCGAAGTCGATCATGCGGCGGGCGTCCGACTCGGTCATCTGCGAGAGGTTGATGATGACGGGGATGCCGTCGCGGAAGCTCTCGGCGATGGACTGGGCGTCCTTGTACTCGCGCGGGTGGACGGTGAGGATCTCGTTCATTTCCTGGACCGGGGTCGCCTTCTGTGCGGTCGTGTGCGAACGGCGGAGCGGGGTGACCTGGGCGCCGCGCTGGTGGGTGTGCGTCTTGGGCTCGGCGGGGACCGCTGCGGGAGCTGCTGCCGCCGGGGCAGCGGCTGCGGGCGCAGCGGCGGCCGGAGCCTGAGCGGCCGGAGCTGCAGCGGGAGCCGCGGCAGGGGCGGCGGCCTGGCGCGTCGGCGCGGCCTGCTGCTGCTGCTCGTCCTCGTACAGTTCCTCGTCGGCGAGGCCGAGGTAGACCATCGTCTTCTTGAGCGGGTTCGCCATGGTTCCTCCGGAGGTCGGTGCTCGTGGGTGCCCTGCAACGAGGCTAGGGCGCGGCCGGCCGGTTTCCCGTGATTGCGGTCCCGATCCGCAGGTGTGTCGCGCCCTCCGCGATCGCCTCGGCGTGGTCCCCGCTCATGCCGGCCGAGATGTCGGTCGCGTCGGGGGCGATCGCCGCGACCCGGTCGGAGACGTCGCGGAGCCGCGCGAAGGCCCGTCGGGGCTCCTCGTCGAGGGGCGCGACCGCCATCACGCCGCGGAGTCGGATCGTCCCGGTGCGCAGGACCCGTTCGACCATCGCCTCGACCGCGTCCGGGTGGACGCCACCACGATCGGGGTCGTCGGTCAGGTTGACCTGCACGAAACCGTCGACCACCCGGGGATCCGGCTCGGTCTCGGTCGGCGCGAAGGCATCGACGACGGAGTCGCGGTCGAGCGACTGCACGACGTCGGCGTAGCGGCGCACCTGCCGCGCCTTCTTCGACTGCAGCTGCCCGACGAAGTGCCACGTCAGGTCGAGGTCGGCCAGCTCGGCGGCCTTGGCCTGCGCCTCCTGGTGCCGGTTCTCCCCCACGTCGGTGACCCCGAGTGCGGCGAGCTCGCGGACCAGCGACGCCGGGTGGTACTTCGTCACGACGACGAGCGTGAGGTCGTCGGCCGAGCGCCCGGCGGACCGGGCGGCGTCGGCGACGGACGCGAGACGCGCCTCCAGTCCGTCACGGTCGACGGTCTGGAGGCGCGCATCACCTGCCATGGGTCGGCTTACTTCAGGAAGTCGGGGACGTCGAGCTCGTCGTCGTCGTCGAACGCCGGGTCGGCGGCACGACGCACGGGCGCCTCGTGCTCCTGCGTCGACCAGGACGGCGCGCTGGTCGCGGTGTCCTCGATCGCGCCGGTGCCGGCCGACGACGCCGCGGACGACGTGCCGGAGTCCGCCTCGACCCAGCTGGAGCGACGCTCCTTCTGCTGCGCGCCCGGCTCGCCGCCGTCGAAGCCCGCGGCGATGACGGTCACGCGGACCTCGTCGCCGAGGGTGTCGTCGATGACGGCACCGAAGATGATGTTGGCCTCGGGGTGGACGGCCTCCTGCACCAGGCGGGCGGCGTCGTTGATCTCGAAGATGCCGAGGTTCGACCCACCCTGGATCGACAGGAGCACACCGTGCGCGCCGTCGATCGAGGCCTCGAGCAGCGGCGACGCGACGGCGAGCTCGGCCGCCTTGATCGCACGGTCCGCCCCGCGGGACGAGCCGATGCCCATGAGGGCCGAACCGGCACCCTGCATGACGCTCTTGACGTCCGCGAAGTCGAGGTTGATGAGACCAGGGGTGGTGATGAGGTCGGTGATGCCCTGGACACCCGCGAGCAGCACCTGGTCGGCGGTCGCGAAGGCCTCGACCATCGAGATGCCACGGTCGCTGATCTCGAGCAGGCGGTCGTTCGGCACGACGATGAGCGTGTCGACCTCGTCCTTGAGTCCGGCGACGCCGTTCTCGGCCTGGGACTGCCGACGCTTGCCCTCGAAGCTGAACGGCTTCGTGACGACGCCGATGGTGAGCGCACCGATCGACTTCGCGATCCGTGCGACGACGGGCGCACCGCCGGTGCCGGTACCGCCGCCCTCACCCGCGGTGACGAAGACCATGTCGGCGCCCGCGAGGGCCTCCTCGATCTCCTCGGCGTGGTCCTCGGCGGCACGACGGCCGACCTCGGGGTCCGCGCCGGCGCCGAGGCCCCGGGTGATCTCACGACCGACGTCGAGCTTGACGTCGGCGTCGCTGAGCAGCAGCGCCTGCGCGTCGGTGTTGATCGCGATGAACTCGACCCCCCGGAGGCCCAGCTCGATCATGCGGTTCACGGCGTTCACGCCGCCGCCGCCGACACCGACGACCTTGATGACGGCGAGGTAGTTGTGGTTCGTGGTCACGTCAGTCGGGCCTCCGGTCGAACCCTCAACCTCTACTTGAAGTTCAGGGGCAATGCTGGTAGTTGCGGTGCTTCCACGACGCTACGGGTGCGCTCCGCGGGCTGTCGCCCCGCCACGCCGCGTGTCGCGGATCGCGTCGCCGAGATTCCCGCCGCGAGCGGCTCGGCGGTGGTCGTCGGACCCGCCGCTCGTCACTGCGCCGGGCGGACGATGCCGTTGTCCGGTGCCGAGACGTCGAACTCGACCTCGGTGTCGGGATCGCGCGACGCGTGGTCCGCGACGAGGGCCGCGAGCAGCGACGCCTTCGCGTCGGAGGCGTCCGGGCTGCCCCAGACCACGGTCGACCCGTCGTCGAGCGTGAGCGTGACGTCGTCGGCGGTGGTCGCCCGGACGTCCGTGACCTGCCGACGGACCGTCGACGGCAGCGACAGCACGACCTCGGTCATCGTCCGGAACACCGGCGAGCCGAGCTCGGCGCGCTGCACGTCGGCGACCGGCACACTCTCCGGACGGTCCGGCGACGACTGCACCACGATGCCCGCCGGGTCGACCAGGTCGAACGAGTCCCCCGAACGGACGGCGACGACGGGCGTCCGCTCCGTGACGGTCACGACGAGGGTGTGCGGCGGGACCTCCTCGGTGACGTAGCTCTCGATCAGCGGGAAGCCGGCGATGTCGCGCTTGACCTCGCCGAAGTCGATGCGGGCCAGCGGGGTGCCCACCTGGTCGGAGAGCGCCTGGCGGAGCGCGGTCGCGTCGACGCGCTCGGTGCCGCGGACCTCGATCGTGCGCAGGGCCATCAGCGGTGAGTAGACGGCGACCAGGATCGACGCGCCGAAGACCACCACGACGGTGCCCGCGGTGATCCAGGCAGCACGGCGGTGTCGTGCACGCCGGGTGAAGCGCCGCACCTCGGCCCGCTCGAGCAGCCGCCGGCGACGCCTCGCCACCCGTGCCTCGCGCGCGGTCTCGGCAGCGCGGACGCCGGCACCGATCGGGGACCCGTGCTCGTCGTCGGCCGCCGGGCGGGCAGCACCGGGCGCGTCGATCACGTCGGTGACGGTGGCCGCACCGGTCGCGTCGTCCGGGGCCGGCTCCTCCGTCGTCGGGTCGGCCGTGGTCGCGCCCGCACCGCGGGGCGCGGTGTCCGCACCGGGGCGCGACGCGGCGCCGCCGTCACGGGCAGCGGCGGACGTCCTGCCCGCGTGGTCCTCGTCCGGGGTGTACTCGCGCAGGCGCTCGGCCACGGTCGACCAGCCGGCACCGAGGCGGCGGCCGGCGGCGCCGGCGAGGGCGCCAGCGCGCTCGCGCTGACCCTGCGCAGACGGCGGCTTCGACGAGGATCTCGGCGTCGCGCGGTGCTCGTCGGGACCTGGCGCGGCGGTGGGGGCGACCGGCTCGTCGACGGGGGCCGGCGGGGCGGTGGTGGGTCGCGCCTCCCGGCCGTCCGCCCCCGCGCCGCGTGCCGGTCGACGCGACGTCAGGGGACCACGGCGCTGCCGCGGGGCGCGGGCACCGTCGGCCGGGGCCTCCGGTTCCTCCGGACGCCCGTCGAAGCCCTCGGGACGCTTCACTGCGCGCGGTCCCCGTCGCCGTCGTGCCGCAGCGCACCGAGCACCTGCGGGATGATCCGGTACACGTCGCCGCAGCTGAGCGTCATGACGATGTCACCGTCGCGGGCGACCTCGGCCGCGCGGGCAGCGGCGTCGTCCCAGTCCGGCAGGAACTCGACCCTGGACTGGTCCACGAAGCGCTCCTGCACGAGGGCACCCGTGACGCCGGGCTCCGGGTCCTCGCGGGCGCCGTAGACGTCGAGCACGACCGTGTGGTCAGCCAGCTCCTCGTAGACGCGGGCGAAGTCGCCGGCCATGAGCCGCGTGCGCGAGTACAGGTGCGGCTGGTGGATCGCGATGATCCGACCGTCGCCGACGACGTTGCGTGCAGCGCGGAGCGCGGCCGCGACCTCCGTGGGGTGGTGCGCGTAGTCGTCGTACACCGAGACCCCGCGCTCGACACCGTGCAGCTCGAAGCGACGCTCGGTGCCGCCGAACGCCTCGATCCCCCGGATCGCGTCGGCGGGCGCGACACCCAGCCCGGTGAGCACCGCGAAGGCGCCCACCGCGTTGACGGCGTTGTGGCGGCCGGGCACCCGGAGCGTCATGTGGTGGTGTTCCCCGCCGGCGCGCAGGTCGACCTCGACGCTCGCCGCCTCGACGATGCGCTCGATGCGGACGTCGGCGTCGGCGGCCTCGCCGAAGGTGACGACCTCGGGTGCGTGCTCGCGTGCCCGCACGCCCTCGGTGACGCGCTTCGCGCCCGCGTCGTCGCTCGACACGACGATGCGCTCGCTCGCCTTCGCGGCGAACTCGACGAAGGCGTCGATGAAGGCCTGCTCGCTGCCGTAGTGGTCGAGGTGGTCGGCGTCCACGTTCGTGATGAGCGCGACCGCGACGTCGTAGAGCAGGAACGACCCGTCGGACTCGTCCGCCTCGACGACGAAGAGGTCGCCGGCGCCGGGGGCCGAACTCGTGCCGAGCGACTGGATGACGCCGCCGTTGACGAAGCTCGGGTCGAGGCCGAGCTCGACCATGGCGGTCACGATCATGCCCGTCGAAGTGGTCTTGCCGTGCGCGCCCGCGACCGCGACGAGGCGGTGCTCGGCGATCAGCGCGGCGAGGGCCTGGGACCGGTGCAGCACCGGGAGCCCGCGACGCTGCGCCTCGAGGAGCTCGGGGTTGTCCGGCCACAGCGCGCTCGTCACCACCACGGTGTCGGCATCGGCGAGGTTCGCGGCGTCGTGGCCGATGTGCACCTCGGCGCCGAGGTCGCGCATCGTGCCGGTCGTCGCGGTCTCGCGGGAGTCGCTGCCCGTGACCCGGTGCCCGGCGGCCAGGAACATCCGCGCGATGCCGCTCATCCCGGAGCCGCCGATGCCGACGAAGTGGACCGTGCCGAGGTCGTTCGGGATCGGCTGGGTCAGGTCCGGCTTGATGGTCATCGTTCCTCCGTGGTGCTGGTGCTGGTGCGCTGCGCGGCCTCGCGCACGAGGGCCGTCATCCGGTCCGCCCCGTCGCGGTGTCCGACGCTGCCGGCTCGGACGGCCATGTCGGCGATCCGCGCACGGTCACGCAGGATCGGCAGCAGCTGGAACGTCACCCACTCGTCCGTGAACGCCGCGTCGTCGACGAGCACCGCTCCCCCGGCGCCGACGACGTCCGCCGCGTTGTGCCGCTGCTCGCCGTTGCCGACCGGGTACGGCACGAGCACGCTCGGCAACCCGACGGCCGTCAGCTCGCACACCATGCCGGCGCCCGAGCGGGACACGACGAAGTCGGACGCGGCGTAGGCCAGGTCCATGCGGTCGCAGTACGGCAGGACGTGGTAGCCGTCGAGGTCGCTCGGTCCGATGTCGGACTTGCCGCCGACGACGTGCAGGACCTGCCACCCGGCGTCGACGATCGCCGTCGCCGAGCGGTTCACCGTCGTGTTGATGCTCCGCGCACCGGACGAGCCGCCCGTGACGAGCAGCACCGGGCGCTCCGCGTCGAGGCCGAACTCGGCCAGGCCCTCGGCCCGCGCGGCACGGCGGTCGAGCGTCTCGACCTCCCTGCGGAGCGGCATCCCGACCACGCGTCCGTGGCGCAGGTGGGTGTTCGAGAACGTCAGGCCCACGTGCCGGGTCAGCAGGGCGGCGAGCCGGTTCGCGAGCCCGGGCTTGGCGTTCTGCTCGTGCACGACGATCGGCGTCCCGGTCCGCTTCGCAGCGATGTAGGCCGGCGCCGCCGCGTAGCCGCCGACACCCAGGACGACCTCGACGTCGTGCTCGCGGATGAAGCGCTCGGTACGTCGGACCGCACCGAGGAAGCCGCCGGGGAACCGGAGCGCCCGGGCGTCGAGCCGGCGTGGGAAGGGCAGGCGCGGGATCGTCAACAGCTCGTAACCGCGCATCGGCACGAGTCGCGACTCGAGCCCCTCGGCGGTGCCGAGGACGAGCACGCGGGCGTCCGGGTCCTGTTCGGTCAGCCGGTCGGCGACCGCGAGCAGCGGGTTGACGTGTCCGGCGGTGCCACCGCCGGCGAAGAGGTAGGTGCTCACCGGAGCACTCCGTTCTGTGGTGCGGAGCCGGCGCGCGGTGCCGCGGTCCGGCCCTTGCCGGGCAGTTCGCGGGCGAAGGACAGCACGACGCCGATCGCCACGAGGGTCATGATGAGGGCCGATCCACCGGCCGAGATGAGCGGCAGCGGCACGCCGAGGACCGGCAGCAGGCCGAGCACCACCGCGATGTTGACGAGCGCCTGCCCGATGATCCAGGCCAGGATCGCGCCCGTGACCGTCCGGACGAACGGGTCGTCCGACTGGCGGATGACCTTGATCATGCTGACCGCGAGGACGATGAACAGCGCCAGCACGACCACGGCGCCGATGAGCCCGAGTTCCTCGCCGATGATCGCGAAGATGTAGTCGTTGTCCGCCTCGGGCAGCCACGACCACTTCGCCTTCGAGTTGCCCAGGCCGACGCCGAACACGCCACCGGACGCCAGGGCCCACATGCCGTGCACGGGCTGCCAGCAGAGGTCCTGGTACTGGTTCGAGTCGGTGCAGCCGGAGAGCCACGCGTTGATGCGGTACTGCCGCGAGGCCGACGCCATCGTGACGAACGGCAGCACGACGGCGACAACCCCGAGGATGACGAGCAGGTGCTTCGCCCGCGCGCCCCCGATGAAGAGCGCACCGAGCAGCAGGACCAGCATGATCATCGCGGTTCCCTGGTCACCGCCGAGCAGCACCATCCCGAGCGGCAGCACCGTCGCGATGCCGACCGGCACGAACAGTTCCTTCCACTCCCGCAGCCGGTCACGCTTCACGTAGATGATCGCGCCGACGGCCAGGGCGATGCCGAGCTTGACGGCCTCGGACGGCTGGGCGCTGAACGAGCCGAGCTTGATCCAGTTCCGGTTGCCCTGGATCTCGATGCCGAGCGGCGTGTAGACGAGCAGCTGCAGGACCAGCGCCGCGGCGAGGATCCGCATCGCCCACTTCCGCCAGAGACGCGCGGGGACGCGGCTCGCGACGAGCATGAGCGGGACGCCGAGCACCGCGTACAGCCCCTGCTTGGACGCTGCGCCGAAGAAGTCGTGGGTGGCGGCGTACTGCTCGACGCTCGACGACGACAGCACCATCACGACGCCGAACACGACGAGGAAGAGCGTGACGCCCAGGATCGTGTAGAAGGTGCTCGACTCGGCGACGAAGACGTTCTTGACCGCGACGACGGCGCCCCGCGCACGGCGCTGCGGACCGGCGTGCTCGCCGCCCGCGGACGCGGTTCCCGTGTGTCCGGTGCTGCCCGTCGTGCGGCCGCCGCTACGGCCGCTCGGAAGATCCGTGGTCGCCATCGGCTGTGCCTCCCAGGTGTTCGTGGACCGCCGCCGCGAACCGGCGCCCCCGGTCCGCGTACGAACCGAACTGGTCGAACGACGCCGCCGCGGGGGCGAGGAGGACCGTGTCGCCCGGTCGTGCGACCGATGCGGCATGCCGGACCGCCTCGGGCATGACGTGATCAGTGTCCGTCGCCTCGACCTGCAGGACCGGGACCGTCGGCGCGTGTCGCGCGAATGCCTCGAGCACCGGTGTGCGGTCCGTCCCGATGACGACGACCGCTCGGGCCGTGGGGCCGAAGCGCTCGACGAGGCCGTCGATGTCGACGCCCTTGAACTGCCCGCCGACGATCCAGACGACGGTCTCGAACGATGCCAGCGATGCCGTGGCGGCGTGCGGGTTGGTCGCCTTCGAGTCGTCGACCCAGGCGACGCCGTCCGCCGTCGCGACGTGCTCGGTCCGGTGGTGGTCGGCGCGGAAGCCCTGCACGGCAGCGCGGATGTGCGCGGGCTCGACGGCGGCGGCACGCGCGAGGGCGGCCGCGGCGAGGACGTTCATGGTCATGTGCGGACTGGCGAGCCCGGCCTGCTCGAGGTCCGCCACGGTGGCGAACTCGAGCGCGCTGTTGCGCCGGTCCTCGGTGAAGGCGCGGTCGCAGAGCACGTCGTCCACGATCCCGACGTCGCCCGGCGCGGGGACCCCGGGCGTGAAGCCCACGGCACGGCACCCCTCGACCACGTCGGCGCCCTCGACCATGCGACGGGTCGCCTCGTCCGAGGTGTTGTAGACGCAGGCCGTCACGGTGCGCTCGTAGACCTTGGCCTTCGCCGCGCGGTACGCCTCGGCGGACCCGTGCCACTCGAGGTGGTCGTCCGCGATGTTGAGGCAGGTGCTCGAGAGCGGGACGACGGCACCGTCGCCCGAGGTGGGCATGTAGTGCAGCTGGTGGCTCGAGAGCTCGACGACCAGCACGTCGAAGCCCTCCGGGTCACGGACGACGTCGAGCACCGGTACGCCGATGTTCCCGCAGGCGACCGCGCGGAGCCCGGCGGCCGCGAACATCGCGGTCGTCAGCTGCGTGGTCGTGGTCTTGCCGTTCGTCCCCGTGATGGTCACCCACGGTGCGGCGATCGGGCCACGGACGACCTTGTCGCGCACGCGCCAGGCGAGCTCGATGTCACCCCACACGGTGCTGTGCTCGACCGCCCAGCGGACCGTGGCGTTGTGCGGCGGCAGACCGGGCGACACGACGACGACGTCCGGGGCCTGGGCCACGAGGGCGGCCGGCACGGTGTCGAGCGACGTGCGCTCGAACCGGGCGCCGATCACGTCGAGCAGCTCCACGGTGTCGGCCGGTCCGTCCGGCGCGAGGACGACCACGTCGCTGCCGAGCTCCACGAGCGTGTCGGCGACGGAGAAGCCGGTCGAGCCGAGGCCGAGCACGGCGACCCGCAGCCCCTTCCAGCCCTCGGCGTACCAGCTGTCGAGTCCTTCGAGGCGGGCGTCAGCCGACACGGGCGATCCACTCCAGGTAGAAGAGCCCGACACCGGCCGCGACGCAGAGCCCCGCGATGATCCAGAACCGGACGACGACGGTCACCTCGGCCCACCCCTTCAGCTCGAAGTGGTGGTGCAGCGGGCTCATCCGGAAGATGCGCTTGCCGTGGGTGATCTTGAAGTAGGCGCGCTGCAGGATGACCGAGCCGGTCACGATGAAGAACAGGCCACCGATGAGGATCAGCAGCAGCTCGGTGCGGCTGAGGATCGCCAGGCCGGCCAGCGCTCCGCCGAGGCCGAGCGAGCCGGTGTCACCGAGGAAGATCTGCGCCGGCGAGGTGTTGTACCAGAGGAACCCGATCAGGCCACCGCAGACCGCGGCCGCGACGACCGCGAGGTCGAGCGGGTCGGACGTGCTGTAGCAGGCGTGCGCGGTGCTCTCGTCGAGTCGGACGCCGCCGCAGATCTGGTTCGACTGCCAGAACCCGATGATGACGTACGACCCGATCGCCAGGATGCTCGAGCCGGTGGCGAGGCCGTCCAGCCCGTCGGCGACGTTCACGCCGTTCGACGTGGACACCGTCAGCAGCACGATCCACGCGAGGTACAGGATCGTCCCGATGACGGTTCCGAAGACCATGAAGTCCAACCACGGGACGTCGCGGATCGCGGAGATCATCGTCGATGCCGGGGGCTTGCCGTTGCCGGTCGGCACCACGAGGGCGATCGTCGCGAACACGACGCCGACGATGACCTGCCCCAGGACCTTCGCCCAGCCGCCGAGCCCGAGGCTCCGCTGCCGACGGACCTTGAGGAAGTCGTCGATGAACCCGACGAACCCGAGCCCGACCATGAGGAAGAGCACGAGCAGACCGGACAGCGTGACCGAGTCGCGGCCCACCAGGTGTCCGACGAAGTAGCCGAGCACCGCGCCGATGATCAGGACGATGCCGCCCATGGTGGCGGTACCGCGCTTCGTGTGGTGCGACTGCGGGCCGTCGTCACGGATGAACTGTCCCCAGCCGAGGCGGTGGAACAGCTTGATGAAGAGCGGTGTGAGCAGCAGTGTGAACACCAGCGCCACGGCGCCGGCGACGAGGAGCGCGATCATTCGGTGACACCTCCGAGGCGGTCGCCGAGGAATCGCAGTTCGGCGGACTTCGAGGACTTGACGAGGACGACGTCGCCGGGGCGGACCATCTCCTGCAGGGCGTGGACGGCTGCGTCGACGTCCTCGATGTACACGGACTCGCCGTCCCACGATCCCTCGAGGGTGGCGGCCTGGTGGATCGGCGCGGCGCCGGGTCCGACGACCACGAGCTGTCCGATGCCGAGACGGACGACGAGCCGACCGATGCGGTCGTGCTCCTCCGTCGAGAACTCCCCGAGCTCCGCCATCTCGCCGAGCACGGCGACGGAGCGCTCCCCCGGACGCACGACCTGCGCCAGGGTGCGGAGTGCGGCGGCCGTCGAGTCCGGCGACGCGTTGTAGGCGTCGTTGATGACGGTCACGCCCTCCGGTCCGCCCTGGAGGAGCTCCATGCGCCAGCGCTCGGCCCGCGTCATCGACGCGAGCGCCTCGGCGCCGGCGGCGAGCGGGACGCCCCACAGGTGGGCGACGGTGAGGGCGGCCGACGCGTTCATCGCGTGGTGCTCGCCGAGGATGGCGAGGCGGACGTCGACGGTCTGCGGGACCGGGGACGTGCCTCCAGGACGGTCCGCGGCGGCCTCGGCCGGGACGGGAGGCGCGGTGAGCGTGAAGCGCGTACCGCTGCGGTCCGTCTCGATGCCGGAGACGCGGTAGTCCGCGCCGGCCGACGTGCCGAAGCCGACGACGGTCGCGTCGGTGAGCGCACGCATGGACGCGACGCGGTCGTCGTCCACGTTGAGCAGTGCGGTCGCGGTGGCGGGCAGGTCGGTGACCATCTCCGACTTCGCGCGCTGGGTCGCCTCGATCCCGCCGAACTCGCCGGCGTGCGCGAGCCCGACCTTCAGGACGACACCGACGTCCGGCTCGGCGATCGCGACGAGCTTGGCGATGTGCCCCTTGCCGCTGGCACCCATCTCCACGACGAGGAACCGCGTGTCGTGGGTGATGCGGAGCATCGAGACGGGGGCGCCGACGTGGTTGTTGAACGATCCCTGCGGCGCCACGGTCGCACCGTGCTGCTCGAGGATCGTGCGCAGCATGTTCTTGGTGCTCGTCTTGCCGTTCGAGCCGGTGATGCCGACGACGCGCAGCGGCGCCGGCCGTCCCTGCTCGTCGACGCGGTGGGCGCTCGAGGCACGGACCCGCGCCACGACCTCGTGCGCGAGGGCGGCGAGGGCGGCGTAGCCGTCGGACACGACGACCTGCGCGGTGCCGGCGCCGTCGGGCAGGTCGACGGCGCGCTCGGTCACGACCAGGGCCGCACCGGCCTCGACCGCGTTCGGCACGAAGCGGTGGCCGTCGGTCTCCTCCCCGAGCAGCGCGAAGAACACGCTGCCGGTGTCGACGAGGCGCGAGTCGGTCTCGACGCTGCCGTCGACGACCTGCTCCGGGGCACCGCTGACGAGCTCGCCGCCGATCGCGGCGGCGATCTCGGCGAGGGTCAGGGCGATCATCGGGTCTCCTCCGCCGGGCCGGAGTTCGGCTCCCAGCCGGCCTCGCGCAGTGCCTGCCGGGCCTCGTCACGCGCCGAGTAGGGCGTCCGGACGCCCGCGATGTCGCGGTAGTCCTGGTGGCCGGGGCCGGCCCAGAGGATCGAGTCCCCGTCGCCGACCAGGCCCACGGCCGTGCGGATCGCCGCCTCGGGCGGGCTGACCTCGTACGTCTCGTGGTCCGGGTAGGCCTCGCGCGCGGCGTCGACCAGGGTCTTCCGGATGGACGCGGCGTCCTCGAAGCGCGGGTGGTGGTCCGTGACGACGAGGATGTCGCTCCCCGCGGCGGCGACGCGCGCCATGTCGCCGCGCTTCGTCGTGTCGCGGTCGCCGTCGGCGCCGAAGAGCATGAGGACCTTGCCCGGCGTGAACTGCCGGACGGCCGCCAGCGTGTTCTCGAAGGCGTCGGCGCTGTGACCGAAGTCGACGTAGACGCTCGGGCCGGCGTCCCCCGACACCCGCTCGGTCCGACCGGGCAGGTAGCACTCGATGGCGCTGACCGGCTGCTCGTCGGTCTCGTCCGCGTAGTGCCGGTGGTTCGAGCCGAGGGCGTGCGCGATGGCACCGAGCTCGAACCCGCCCTCGACGAGCATCACGATCGCGAGCGCCGCGTTGGCCGCCATGTGCCAGCCGATGAGCGGCACACGGGTCGTGAGCTCGCGCCCCTCGGGCCCGGTGAGGCGGAACTCGGTGTAGGCGGCGTGCGCCTCGACGATGTCGACGTGCCACTCGGCCTCGACCTCGGGGTGCACCGTGATCGTCGTGACGGGGATGCGGGAGTCCTGCACCACGCGGTGCCCCCAGTCGGTGTCCAGCGAGACGACGCCGCGACGGGCGTGCTCGGGCTGGAACAGCGGGAGCTTCGCCTGGTAGTACTCCTCCATGTCGGCGTAGTCGTCGAGGTGGTCGTGGGACAGGTTCGTGAACCCGGCGACGTCGAACACGATGCCGTCGACGCGGTGGCGGCTCAGGGCCTGGGCGCTGACCTCGACGGCGACGGCGCGGACCTCTGACTCGCGCATGCGGGCCAGGAGCGCGTGCATCTCGCTCGCCTCGGGGGTGGTCAAGCGGCTCGTCACGCTGAGCGAGCCGATGTGGCGCTCCGCGGTCGAGCTGAGGCCGGTGACCAGGCCGAGCTGCTTGAGGATGCCCTCGAGGATGTACGACGTGCTGGTCTTGCCGTTCGTGCCCGTCGTCGCGAAGAGCTGCGGCAGGTCGGTGGCCTCGTCCGGGTGGGTGCGGTAGACCCACGCCGAGACGTCGCCGAGCGCGGCGCGCGGGTCCTCGACCACCAGCACCGGCAGGCCGGAGGGCTCGGCGAGTGCGACGCCGTCGGCGTCGGTCAGCACCGCGACGGCACCGCGTTCGGCGGCCTCGGTCGCGAACTGGGCGCCGTGTCGGTTCGCGCCGTGCACGCCGACGAACAGGTCACCCGGCTGCACCTCGGCAGCGCTCAGCGTGACGCCCGTCGTCTCGACGGCGTCGACGGAGCCGACCACGCGCATGCCGAACGCGTTCGCGAGTTCGGCGACGCTCCTCGGGGTCGGGTGTTCGGGTCGGAGGACCGGGGGGATCCGTGCGGACAAGTGCTCCTTCTTCCTCACCACGTGGACGGGTACAGCTGCGCCTCGGCCGTGGAGGGGGCTACTCGGTACTTCTCGAGCACCTGGGACATGAGAGTGCGGAACGCCGGAGCCGCTCCGCTGGACCACTTGTTGGTCTGCGGCTTCGTGAACGTCACCGTGACAACATACTGGGGGTCCTCGGCGGGTGCCATTCCGGCCACCGAGGTGATGCGCTGGCCGCCGTAGCCCTTCCCGCCCTCGGCGACCTCGGCGGTACCGGTCTTCGCCGCGATGTTGTAGCCGGAGATCGGCTTCATCCCGACGAGCGTGCCGCCCGTGACCACGCTCTGCAGCATCTTGACGGTCTGGTCGGCTGCCGCAGCGGACACGACGCGCGTGCCCTCCACGTCGGGCGCGTCGATCATCTTGCCGTCCGAGGTCTTGCAGCCCTTCACCATGTGGAGCGGGATCCGGACACCCTGGTTGGCGAGGGTCTGGAACACGCTCGCGACCTGGACGGCGGTCGTCGAGATGCCCTGCCCGAACATCGAGTTGATGTTCGTCTGCTGGTCCCAGTCCGGGCTCGCGCCGTACTGCATGCCCGGCTGGCCGGGGTACTGGATCGCCGACTCGGGCTCGAACAGGCCGAACTTCTTCATGTAGTCGTACCGCTGCTGGGTCGACAGCCGCTCGCCGAGCTCGGTGATGCCGACGTTCGAGGAGTTCTGCAGGATGCCGGTCAGCGTCAGGTTCTCGGTCGGGTGGAGCTCGGAGTCCTGGATCTTGCCGCCCCACGGGAAGGACCGCGAGTACGGCACCACCGCTCGGTCGGTCGGGCTCGACTTGCCCTGGTCGATGAGCGCGGCCGCGATCGCCGCCTTGATGGTCGAACCGGGCTCGTAGGTCGAGGTCAGCGCACGCGAGCCGTACGCACCCTTGTCCGTGGTCGCGTCGACGTCGTTCGGGTCCACGGTGGGCCAGTCGGCGACGGCGAGGAGCTCACCGGTCTTGACGTCCACGACGGTCGCGGTCGCGGACTCCGCCTGCAGCGACTGCGCCGCCGACGCGATCGTCTGCTGCGCCATGTACTGCAGGTCGCTGTCGATGGTGGTCTCGAGCGTGCCGCCGTCCTTGGCCTGCTCCGTCGTCCGGGTGCTCCCGGGGAGCTGCACGCCGTCCTCGCCGCGCTCGTACGTCTCCGAGCCGTTCTTGCCCGCGAGGCACTGGTCGTACGAGTACTCGAGGCCGGCCTGGGCGCCGTCGGTGCCCATGAACCCGGTCAGCGCACCGCCGGTGGCACCCATCGGGTAGACGCGGGCGGACTGCTGCTCCTTGTAGACCCACGGGATGCCGAGGGCGACGACCGCCTCGTAGTGCTTCACGTCGAGCCCCTTGACCAGGTAGGCGAAGTCCGACTTCGGGTCGGCGGCGATCGCCTTCTGCATCGCCTGCACGTCACCGCCGGACGCCTTCGCCAACGCCTGCAGGGCGTCGTCCACCGAGACCTTCTTCGTGCGCTCGCCACCGAGCTTGCCGTCGAAGCCCGCGACGAGTCGTGGCGAGGTGACGATGTTGTAGCGGTTGACGCTCTCCGCGAGTTCGGTGCCGTTGCGGTCCACGATCGCACCGCGGTTGCCGTAGATGGTGACCGGGATGCTCCGCTTCGCCTTCGATGCCTCGTTCAGCGCCGCTGCCTGCACCACCTGGATGTCGACCAGGCGGATCACGAAGACCGCGACGAGGGCGATCACGGCGATGATCACCACGCTGTAGCGCAGTCGAGGGTTGCGGATCGTCTTCGTCACGCGGTGCGGTCCTTCCCGGGTGGTGCGGCAGTCTGATCCCGCCCGCAGGTCACCGGGTGGTGGGCGCCTGGAGCGGGTTCGCGTCGGACTCTACGTCGGTGGTCGAGCCGGTCCGGCCCGACTCGCTGGCGCCTGCGCTCTTCTCAGCGTCGGCCGCCGCAGTGCCCTGCTGGGCACCGGTCGCCGACGTCCCGCCCGCGCTGGTGTCCGTGCTGCCGCCGGTGGTGCTCGTGGTGCCGTCGGTCGGGGTCGCGGCGGTGCCGCCGGCACCGTCAGTCGTGCTCGCCCCGCCGGCGGACGCCTCCGGGCCGGCGGCGAGCGGGACCGGGTCGAGGAGTGCGTTCGGCACCTGGTTGTCGCCGCTCGCGGTCGCCTCGTCGGGAGCGGCCGGGGTCGGCGTGCCGTACACGTGGCCGGTCTTCGGGTCGAGGTACACCGGGGTGGAGTTCGCGATCATCCCCAGTGCCTTGGCGTTGCGGGCCAGGTTCTGCGGCGAGTCGAGGACGCGGAGCTCCTCGGACAGCGACTGCTGCGTCCGCGAGAGCCCCGTCTGCTCGGCGCTGAGGGAGTCCAGCGTGTAGGCCCCCTGGCTCAGCACCATGCTGATGCCGAGCTGTGCGAGGAGCAGCACACCGAGCGACACGACGCCGACCACCGCGTAGGCGATCTTCGGCCGTGCCCGGCGCTGCGCCCTGGACGGTGCGACCTCGACGAGCTCGGGTCGCTCCCGGCGCGGTGGGTGCGGGGCACGGGTCGGTGCGCCGACGGGGTCGACGAGTGCGAGGTTCGTGCTCATGTCACTTCCGGATCCGCTCGGCCGCGCGCAGGCGCACGGGGATGGCTCGGGGGTTGGCGGCGCGTTCGGCCTCGTCGGCCAGTTCCGCGCCCTTGACGACGAGGGAGTAGGTGGGGGCGTGCTCCGGCAGCTCGACGGGTAGTCCTGCCGGGGCGCTCGAGGTGGTGCGCTCGACCAGTGCCCGCTTCACGAGGCGGTCCTCGAGCGACTGGTACGACTCGACGACGATCCGACCACCGACCGCGATCACGTCGAGCGCGGCGGGGATCGCTCGCTCGAGCACGGCGAGCTCGGCGTTGACCTCGATGCGGAGCGCCTGGAACACGCGCTTGGCCGGGTGCCCCTGCCGCTGCACGGCCACGGGTGTCGCGTCGTGCAGCACCTGGACGAGGTCACCCGACATCGCGAACGGGCGCTCGGTGCGACGCTCGACGATCGCACGGGCGTACCGGCCGGCGAGCTTCTCCTCGCCGTACCGCTGGAAGATCCGGCGCAGCTCGCCCTCGTCGTAGGTCGCGAGGACGTCGGCGGCGGTCTGCCCCTCGGTCCGGTCCATCCGCATGTCGAGCGGGGCGTCCTGGCTGTAGGCGAACCCGCGCTCGGCACGGTCGAGCTGCAGCGAGCTGACGCCGAGGTCGAACAGCACGCCGTCGACCTGACGGAAGCCCTCGCCCTCGACCGCGTCGACGATCCCGTCGTACACGGTGTGGACGAGGCGCACGCGGTCGCCGAAGCGAGCGAGCCGCTCCCCCGCGATGCCGAGGGCGTCGGTGTCCCGGTCGAGCCCGATGAGCGTGAGCTCCGGGAACCGTTCGAGCAGCGCCTCGGAGTGGCCACCCATGCCGAGGGTCGCGTCGACGACGACCTTGCCCGGGCCGTCGAGGGCCGGGACGAACAGGTCGACGATGCGCTGGAGCATCACCGGCGTGTGCGGGAACTTCGGCTGGTCTTCGGCCATGTGCAGCCCCTGTGACCGTCTGGGCCACGCACCCGGATCCCCATCCATGCGACCTGACACCGGGGAAGGTGTGTCAGGGCACCACGGCTGGGAGTCCCGATCCGCGGATCAGAAGATCCCCGGGATCACCTCCTCGTCGTTGTCGGCGAAGCCCTCTTCGACCTCGGCGTAGTAGGCCTCCCACGCGGGGGTCGACCAGATCTCGGCACGGTCACCGCTGCCGATGACCGTGAGGTCCCGTTCGAGCCCCGCGTACTCACGGAGGTTCTGCGGGATCGTCACGCGGTTCTGCTTGTCCGGGGTCTCCGCGCTCGCTCCGGAGAGGAACAGGCGCATGTAGTCCCGGGTGCGCTTCGACGTCATCGGAGCCGTCCGGATCCGTTCGTGCAGTTGCTCGAACGTGTCCGCACTGAAGACGACGACGCAGCGCTCCTGCCCACGGGTCATCACGAGTCCGCCGGACAGTTCGTCCCGGAACTTGGCGGGGAGGATCACGCGACCCTTCTCGTCCAGCTTCGGGGCATGGGTACCGAGCAGCACGTCGGGGCCTCCCCTCCGCTCCACCGGACCGTCGTGATCCCCACTTTACTCCACTTCGCTCCCCGCGGAACGGTCGGCGCTCCCGAATCTGCCCCGATCCCCCGATCTGGGGTGGTCACCGGAGCTCGTAGCTCGCCTCTCTGCTCGTCACTTCGCCGGAAGCACGCGGGCGTGGAGCGGAGTGGAGTGGGTGGAGGGAAGTGGAGGACATTCGCAGGCTCGGGAGCAGCCGAGGGCGCGCCGGACGGGAGGCTCGGCGCACGACCGCCCCGCGCCTCCCGTCCGATGCGTGCTCACGCCCATCGCGCCCGTGGCGCACGTCGCGCCCCTCGCGAGATCGCGCCCCTCGCGCCGTCGCGCCGTCGCGCGCGTCGCGCCGTCGCGCCGTCGCGCCCGTCGCGCCGTCGCGCCCGTTCCTTCCCATCACACCCGCGATGGCAGGCGGAACCGGGCGTACCTGATGGTTCCGTTCGACCCGGTACGCCCGGTTCCACCCGCTACCCCCGGTTCCACCCGCTACGCCCGGTTCCACCCACTACGCCCGGTTCCACCCACTACGCCCGGTTCGACCAGGCACGTCCGGATTCGCCAGGGACAGCGGCAGGAGCATGGGGTGCGAGGGCGGGCACGGGTGCCACGGGCGGGTGTCCCTGGCGGGCGGACGGCGCGGAGCAGCGGCCACGAGCACGACCGCGACCCCGGACACGACGACGGGGCCGGTCCCGAAGGACCGGCCCCGTGGAGGCGTGTGGAGGGCGTGCGGTGCGGCTACTGCTGCCCCGGGTCGTTGCGCTTGTCCCAGCGCTCGTTCATGCGGTCCATGAAGGAGCCACCGGAGGAGGACGGCCGCGACGGCCGACCCGCGGACTGCCCCTTCGCCCGCGGCGCCTTCGCCCCGGACTTCGACATCCGCATCCCTGGGCGCAGCGCGTAGAGCACACCGGCGAGCATCACCACGAAGCCCGGCAGCCCGAGCCACGGCTGCTTCACGACGAGCGCCACGATGACGATGGCGATCCCCACGAGGGCACCGAGCACACCGATCGTGATGGACGTGTAACTCGCGCGTCCCTGGCGGCGCGTGACACGCGCCACGAAGTCGGAGTCGTTCTGGTAGAGGCTCCGCTCCATCTCTTCGAGGAGTCGCTGCTCTTGCTCCGAGAGTGGCATCTCGTTTCCCTCTTGTTCCTGGGGATGCTGTCTGACGACCGCTGGTGTGCCGCGCTGCCGCCGGGTTGTGGCATCGCTGAAGTGGACCGATTCTATGACTCGACCGCTCCACTAGGGTAGGAGTCGTGGCTGAGAGTACGCGATTAGTGGACCTCGTTTCGGCACGGGTCGGACGGGCACTCGACGAGCAGCGTGATCGGCTCCTCGCGATCAGCCCGGACCTCGCGCCGTTCGACCGGTACGCCCGTGACCTGCTGTCCGGCGGCAAGCGCTTCCGAGCGCTGTTCTGCTACTGGGGATGGCAGTCTGTGGCCGGCCGCTCGGGGTCCTTCGACCCCCTCGCCGAGGGCTCCCGTCAGACCACGGCCGAGGCCGTCGTCACGGTGGCCGCCGCGCTCGAGATCTTCCACGCCGCCGCCCTGGTGCACGACGACATCATGGACCGCTCGGACACCCGTCGTGGTCGTCCCGCCGCGCACCGGCGCTTCGAGTCCCTGCACGAGGAGTCCGGCTGGGTCGGCGACCGCTCGCTGTACGGCACGAACTCGGCGCTGCTGCTCGGGGACGTCCTGCTCTCGTTGAGCGACTCCGTCTTCGACGAGGGGCTCGCGCTCCTCGACCCGGCGCGCGCACGCATCGTCCGCCAGGAGTTCCACACGATGCGGCTCGACGTGACCGCGGGGCAGTACCTCGACGTGCACGAGGAGACCGCCTGGCCGACGATCGACGAGACCGAGCACCTGGTGCGGGCACAGCGGGTCATCGTCTTCAAGTCGGCAAAGTACTCGATCGAGGCACCGCTCGTCATCGGAGCCCTGGTCGCCGGCGCCTCGGAGGCGCAGCTCGACGGCCTGCGGTCCTTCGGCCTGCCGCTCGGCGTCGCGTACCAGCTCCGCGACGACGTGCTCGGTGTGTTCGGCGACCCCGAGGTCACCGGCAAGCCCGCCGGCGACGACCTCCGCGAGGGCAAGCGCACCGTCCTCATCGCCTCGGCCCGCAAGGCGCTCCCGCCCGGCCCGAGGCAGCTCCTCGACGAGCTGCTCGGCGACCCCGACCTCGACGAGGAGCAGGTGCAGATGCTGCGCGCCACGCTCACCGAGTCCGGGGCGGTCGCCGCCGTCGAGCGCTCGATCGACCGGCACGTGCAGCGCGCGAAGGCAGCGCTCGAGGCCGCGCCGTTGACGCCGTCGGCGCGCGACCAGCTGCTGTCGCTGGCCGACACGGTCAGCAGCCGCGTCGCCTAGACGCCGACCACGACGACGGACGGGAGGCCCGTGGCGACACCGCCACGGGCCTCCCGTCCGTCACCCGATCGTCCTCACCGGGGCGGCTCCTGCTGCGCGGGCCAGCCCGCCGGGACGGGTCTCCGGTCCAGGGCGCCGGGTCGGCTCCCGGGCTCAGAGCAGGGACTGTGCGACGCGGCGCACCTCGGCCTTGCGGCCGGCGCGCAGCGCCGCGATCGGCGAGGTGCGGAGTGCGGGCTCCTCGGAGAGCATCCAGC
This sequence comes from Curtobacterium sp. BRD11, assembly GCF_031844345.1. Lineage (NCBI taxonomy): Bacteria > Bacillati > Actinomycetota > Actinomycetes > Micrococcales > Microbacteriaceae > Curtobacterium > Curtobacterium sp. BRD11. Next base: position 171,366 of record NZ_JAUZUZ010000001.1, on the reverse strand, counting down.
GGACCGCCTCGTCGTCGGAGAACCCGTTGTCACCGAGGACGATCAGCGTGCCGCGCAGCTCCGGCATCGGCTCGGAGCCGTCGAGGAACTCGCTCGGCACCCGCAGCACGCCGCCCACGCGGGCAGCCAGCAGCGTCTTCTGCTCGAACAGGCGGTGGACGCGCCCGGGGCTCACCCCGAGCAGGTCCACGAGGTCGGGCACCGTCAGCCAGCGCTCGGAGAGGGTCGTGTCGTCGGTGGGTCCATCACTCACCCGCCCCATGTTGCCAGAGCACCGGCCTGCGTCGTGCCGTCACGCTGATCACACGAGTCACACGCGCAACACGCGGCTCTCTGGTTGACTTGGGAATCACGCCATGTCAGCGTGGAGCCACCTGTGAGTACCCGCTCCCGCGCACGGCTCACCCAGGACAGGAGACAACCCGTGGACAACGCTGCAGACGACGCCGCCCGGCGCGCTCGATCCGCCCGGTTCGCCACCATGCCCATCGTCCTCGCGGGCACGATCGCCGTGACCGCCGGCCTCACCGGCCCGGTGGCGCACGCCGAGCCCCGGCACGACGACGCCGCGAAGAAGCGGCACGTGGACGAGGACCGGAACGTGGGCCAGCGCCCGGTGTTCGGCACCGCCGTCGCCCGCCCGTCGACCACCACCGTCACCACGGTCGCCGCGGTGTCGAAGGCCCCCACCACCTACACGGTGCGTCAGGGCGACACCGTCTCGGGCATCGCCGCGCGCTTCGGGCTCTCGGCGCAGGAGGTCCTGGTCCGCAACGGCCTCGGCTGGAACACGATCATCCACCCCGGGCAGACGCTGCACCTGTCCTCGACACCCGCCGCCCCCGCAGCAGCACCCGCGACGTCGAGCACGAGCGGCAGCTACCACGTGAAGTCGGGCGACACCGTGTCCGGCATCGCCGCCCGCGTCGGCGTGTCGACCTCGGCGATCCTCGCCGCGAACAACCTCTCGCAGCGCTCGCTGATCTACCCGGGCCAGACCCTGACCATCCCCCGCGCCGGGACGGCACCCGCCGCGAAGCCGGCGCCTGCCGTGAGCACCGCGCCGGCCGCACCTGCCCGGGCGTCGAGCGTGAAGATCGTCGCCGGCGACACCATCGGGGCGATCGCTGCGAAGCACGGGGTGTCGGTGAAGGCCCTCCTCGCGGCGAACGGCCTCAGCTACACGAGCACGATCTACGCGGGGAAGACCCTCGTGCTGCCCGCTGCGACCTCGAAGCCGACGACCACCCCGACCGGTGGTGCCGTGACCACGGCCGTCGGCAGCGTCAACGGCGTCGAGCTGACCGGTGAGCAGCGGCGCAACGCGGCCACCATCGTCAGCGTCGGCCGGACCCTCGGCGTCCCCGACCGCGGCATCGTGATCGCCCTCGCAGCGGCTCTGCAGGAGTCGAGCCTGCGCAACCTGTCGCACGGCGACCGCGACTCCGTCGGCCTGTTCCAGCAGCGTCCGAGCCAGGGCTGGGGCACGTCGGCAGCACTGCAGGACCCGGCCACCGCCGCCGAACTGTTCTTCGTGGGCAACCCCGGCAAGACCCGCGGCCTGCTCGGTGTGCGTGGGTGGTCGTCGATGGCCCTGACCGACGCCGCCCAGGCGGTCCAGGTCTCCGCGTACCCGAACGAGTACGCGAAGTGGGAGCAGACCGCGCGCGCCCTGCTGGCCTCGCTCTGAGGTCCCGCCCGTCTGGTCGGCCGGACAGCCGACTCATCCTCGAGATCGAGATTGGGTCACGGTCGGTGCGTCAGGTCGGACCGTACCGGCAGCCCTTCGTAGAATGCCGCCGATGACCACGAACGCCGCAACGGACCCGATGATCGGTCGCATGATCGACCAGCGGTACCGCGTGCGCTCGCGCATCGCGCGCGGGGGCATGGCGACGGTGTACCTCGCCACCGACGTCCGGCTCGAGCGTCGCGTCGCGATCAAGATCATGCACGGGCACCTGGCCGACGACCAGGCCTTCCGTGAGCGCTTCATCCAGGAGGCCCGCTCGGCGGCCCGGCTCTCCCACCCGAACCTCGTCGGGGTGTACGACCAGGGTGCCGAGGACGACACGGCGTACATCGTCATGGAGTACATCCCGGGCATCACCCTGCGCGACCTGCTGCAGGAGCACCGGGCGCTCACCCCGGAGCAGGCCACCGACATCCTGCGCGCCGTGCTCGCCGGCCTCGCGTCGGCGCACCGGGCCGGCATCGTGCACCGCGACCTCAAGCCCGAGAACGTCCTGCTCGCCGACGACGGGCGCATCAAGCTCGGCGACTTCGGCCTGGCGCGGGCGACCACGGCGAACACGGCCACCGGAGCAGCCCTGCTCGGCACGATCGCGTACCTGTCCCCCGAGCTCGTGACGCGCGGCGCCGCCGACTCGCGCAGCGACATCTACGCACTCGGCATCATGCTCTACGAGATGCTCACCGGCGAGCAGCCCTACAAGGGCGACCAGCCGATGCAGATCGCCTACCAGCACGCCAACGACACGGTCCCGGTGCCGAGCGCCGCGGAGCCGGGCGTCCCGCCGGAGCTCGACGACCTGGTCGCCTGGGCCACCGCCCGCGACCCCGCAGACCGTCCGCGCGACGCCCGCGAGATGCTCGACCACATGTCGGGCAACCAGCAGCGCGCGACCGGCCAGTACCGCACCGCGGTGCTGCGTCCGGAGAACGCCACCGCGATCCTGCCGGCCGGCAGCGCGTCGCCCTCCTCGGCCGATGCGTCCGGACGGTGGGACGGCCCCGAGCAGGACGACGCCACCCGGGTGATCGCCGACTCGACGGGCGGTGCGCCCGCTGCTCCGGCCCGCCGCGGTGCGCCCGGCCCCCGACGCACGGGAGCCCAGCCCGGGACGCTCTCCCCGGCGGCGCAACGCCTCGCCGACAAGTCCGTCAAGCGTCGGAAGCGCGGGTGGATCCTGCTCGCGGTCGTCGTGGTCCTCGCGATCATCGCCGGCGTCGTCGGCTGGGCCCTCGGTCCGGGGCCCTGGGGCAACGTCCGCATCCCCGAGGTCGCCGGGAAGTCCGTGGCACAGGCCCGGCAGCTGCTCCAGGCACAGGGGCTCCAGCCCACCGCCGAGACCGACAGCCGGTACGACGCCGTCGTGGCGAAGGGGCAGGTGTCGACGACCAAGCCGGCGGCCGAACGCGAGGTCCGCAAGGGCACCCCGGTGCGGATCGTCGTGTCGGACGGCCCGCGGATGATCGCCCTGCCCGCGATCGTCGGGCAACCGCTGTCGACCGTGACGGCCGCACTGGACGACGACTTCCAGCTGCAGGACGACCAGTACGAGTTCTCGGCCGACGCTCCGGAGGACACCGTGATCGCGGCGAAGGGCCTGGGCACCGACGGGCAGACGGTCGACCTGTCCTCCGTCGGCGAGTACGCCGAACGCGGGCCGGTCACGCTCACGGTCTCGCTCGGCGCCGTCCCGGACGTCACGGGGAAGACCCTCGACGGCGCGACCGCCGCGCTCGACGCCGTCGGTCTGGTCGTCGGGGCGCAGCAGGAGCGCTACAGCGACGACGTGCCGAAGGGGCAGGTCATCTCGTCCAGCGTCGAGGACTCCCCCGCCGTGCAGGGCTCTGCCGTCGACCTCGTGCTCTCGAAGGGCCCGACGCCGATCACGCTGCCCGACGTCGCCGGCAAGACCATCGACGAGGCGACCTCCACGCTCGAGAACCTCGGCCTCGACGTGAAGGTGCCCGACTGCACGAACGTGCTCTGCCGCTTCTACGACTGGAAGTCGGCGCTCCCGGTCACCGCGACGGACCCGGTCCAGGGTTCCACGGTGTACCGCGGCGACACGATCACGCTCTCCTACGAGCAGTAGCCGCCAGGCGGCCGCTCGGCTGCTCGCCTGCTCGCCGGTTCCGGTCGCACGACGTGCCGTCGGCGGTCGCTGCGGTCGCACGACGTGCCGTCCGCGCGGAACGTGAGCGGCAGGTCGTGCGACCGGAACCGGGCAGGACGGGCGACCGGAGCCGGGCAGGACGGGTGGGCAACGAGCGGACGCACGAGCGGACGGACGGGAGGCGCGGTGCCGGCTGGCACCGCGCCTCCCGTCCGGCGTGCGGTCGCGACTACGGCCGCTGGTAGGGGTGGGCGCTCAGCTCCTCCGCCACCAGGAAGGCGAGCTCGAGCGACTGCATGTGGTTGAGCCGCGGGTCGCACAGCGACTCGTAGCGCGTCGCCAGGGTCGCCTCGTCGATCTGCTCGGAGCCGCCCAGGCACTCGGTGACGTCGTCGCCGGTGAGCTCGACGTGCATGCCGCCCGGGTAGGTGCCGACCTGGCGGTGCGCCTCGAAGAAGCCGAGGACCTCGTCCACGACGTCGTCGAAGCGACGGGTCTTGTAGCCCGTCGGGGTCGTCAGGCCGTTGCCGTGCATCGGGTCGGTCACCCAGAGCGGGTTCGCGTCCATGCCCTTGATCGCCTCGAGCAGCTTCGGCAGCTCGTCGCGGATCCTGCCCGCACCCATCCGGGTGATGAACGTCAGACGACCGGGCTCGCGCTCCGGGTCGAGCGTGTCGACCAGGGCCTTCATGTCGTCCACGGTCGTCGTCGGGCCGAGCTTCACACCGATCGGGTTCCGCACGCGGGACAGGAAGTCGACGTGGGCGCCGTCGAGGTCGCGGGTCCGCTCGCCGATCCAGATGAAGTGGCCGGAGGTGACGTAGGCGAGACCGGAGCGCGAGTCGATGCGGGTCATCGGCCGCTCGTAGTCCATGAGGAGCCCCTCGTGCGAGGCGTAGAACTCGGTGTGCTTCAGCGCCTCGAAGTCGGCTCCGCAGGCGTCCATGAAGCGGATCGCGCGGTCGATCTCCTTCGCGAGGTGCTCGTAGCGGGCGTTCGCCGGGTTCGACGCGAAGCCCTTGTTCCACGAGTGCACCTGCCGCAGGTCGGCGAACCCGCCCTGCGTGAAGGCACGGACCAGGTTCAGCGTCGACGCGGCCGTGTGGTAGCCCTGCACCAGGCGGCGGGGGTCGGCCTGGCGGCTCTCCGGGGTGAAGTCGTAGCCGTTCACGATGTCGCCGCGGTACGCCGGCAGCGTCACGTCGCCGCGCGTCTCGAAGTCGCTCGACCGCGGCTTGGCGAACTGCCCCGCCATGCGTCCCATCTTGATCACCGGTGTCGAGGCACCGTAGGTGAGCACGACGGCCATCTGGAGGATGGTCTTCACACGGTCACGGATCGAGTCCGCCGTGGCTCCGGCGAAGGTCTCGGCGCAGTCGCCGCCCTGCAGCAGGAACGCCCTGCCCTGCGCCGCTGCGGCGAGCCGGTCACGGAGCTTGTCGACCTCGCCCGCGAAGACGAGCGGCGGCAGCGTCGCGATCTCGGCGGACGCCGCCTCGGCCGCGGCGCGGTCGGGCCAGGTCGGCTGCTGCTTGATCGGCAGGGTGCGCCAGTGGTCGAGACCCTCGATCACGTCCGGATCCTGCAGGGCGACGACGTCGGTCGACTCGATCAAGGCGGTACCTCGGTGTTCTGGGTCGGGCGGGAGCGGGAGGCCTGCGCGCAGGCCGGTCCGGCCGGGGCCGGAGTCCTCAGATCCTACCGTCCGCGCCCGACCCGCCGCTCCCGCGTGACGCGGGGGCGACGACGGCGGTCGCCCGTCAGGCGGTCGGCGTGCGGCGGTCCTTCATGACCTGCTCACGAGCGCTGCTGGCACGCTCCTTGACGCTCGTCGCGTAGACGTCGACGTACTCCTGGCGGCTCAGTCCGGCGAGTTCGTGCATGACCTCGTCGGTGACGCTGCGCAGGATGAACCGGTCGGTCTCGAAGCCCTCGAAGCGCGAGAAGTCGAGCGGCCTGCCGAAGACGACGCCGACGCGCTTGAACTTGGGGAACTTCTGGCCGATCTGCTGCACCTCGCGCGTGCCGACCATCGCGACCGGCACGACGGTCACCCGGCCCTCGAGGATCATCCGGGCGATGCCGGTGCGGCCGCGGTAGAGCTTGCCGTCCGGGCTGCGGGTGCCCTCGGGGTAGATGCCGAGCTGCTCGCCGCGTGCCAGGACCTGGAGCCCGGTGTGGAGCGACGCCTCGGACGCCTTGCCGCCGGAGCGGTCGATGGGCAGCTGCCCGATGGCGTTGAAGAAGGTCTTCGTCGCCCAGCCCTTGAGGCCCCGACCGGTGAAGTAGTCGCTCTTCGCCAGGAAGGAGATCCGCCGGTCGAGCACCGCCGGCAGGATCACCGAGTCGATGAACGAGATGTGGTTCGACGCGAAGATCACCGGGCCCTTCGCGGGCACGTGCTCACGGCCGACGACCCAGGGTCGGAAGAGCGTCAGGATGAGCGGGCCGAGCAGGAAGTTCTTGAGCAGCCAGTAGGTCATCGTCGACTCCAGTTCGGGACGCGCGTACCGTCGGGGTGACCCTACGCCGTGCGGGCGTGGATGCGGGCGAGGTCGGCCGCGCCGACGACGCCGGCGTCGTTCACGAGCTCGGCGATCACGAAGTCGGGCTCCGGGTGGTACCCGCGCGCCGGCAGGTTGTTGAGGTAGGCCTGCTTGATCGGCTCGAGCAGACGGTCGCCGGCGCTCGCGACACCGCCGCCGAAGACGAACAGCTGCGGGTCGAGCACCGCGGACAGCGACGCGCAGGCCTCGCCGAGGTGGCGACCGAGGCGACGGAGCGCGGCGAGGGCGCCCGGGTCGTCGGCCAGGATCAGGTCGCCGACGATCGCGCCGTCGAGCTGCCCGCCGTTCTGCTCGCGCGCGTCGGCGAGTGCCGAACCGATGCCGCCGGCGTCGGCGACGTCGTTCGCCATGCGCTGCAGGGCACGGCCGGAGCCGTACTGCTCGATGCAGCCGCGGGCGCCGCAGCCGCAGGGCAGGCCGTTCGGGACGATCCGCAGGTGACCGATCTCGCCGCCGGTGCCGAAGCCGCCGCGGAAGAGCCGGTCCTCGGTCACGATCGCGCCACCGACACCGGTCCCGATCGTGAGCATCGTCATGTCGGACACGAGGCGACCGGCACCGAAGCGGAACTCCGCCCAGCCGGCGGCGTTCGCGTCGTTGTCGACGGTGATGTGCAGGTCGCCGAGGCGCTCCTGGAGCTTCTGCCGGAGGGGCTCGTTCCGCCAGCGGATGTTCGGCGTGTAGTAGACGATCGACTGCGACGCGTCGATGAAGCCCGGTGCCGCGACACCGACCGCTCCCACGTCGTGGGCGGCTCGCAGACGGGTGACCATCGTCACGACGTCGTCGAGCATGGCGTCCGGGTCCGCCGCGTTGGTGGCGACGCGGTCCTCGGCGAGGATCTCGCCGAGCTCCGAGACGACCGCTCCCGCGATCTTGGTGCCCCCGATGTCGATTCCGATGGCATGCACGAGGGTCGAGCCTACCGTCTCCGCGTGGTGACGCCGAACGCCGGCAACGCGACCGAGGTGGGCGCCGGGCACCGCTTGCCCGCACGGAGCCGGCCGACGACGCCCGACGGCTGACGAGGTGCTGCGAACCGCACCGCGGCCCGTCGGTCCGGTGCCGCTCCGCCCGTATGCTGGCGGTGACGTCTCATCGTCGAGGCGTCCTCGTATCGCACCGGCCGACAAGGGAGTCAACCGTGAACGATCAGCGGCAGCCCGCACCCAACTCCGCACCCGACCACGGCTCCGCCGCCCGACTGCTCTCCGACCGGGCGCGTCGGACGCCCGACCGGCCGATCCTCGCCCAGCGGCACGGCGACACCTGGACGACCGTCAGCGCCGCGGACACCCTCGCGCGCGTCCGCGGGATCGCGAAGGGCTTCGTCGCCGCCGGGCTCGCCCCGGGCGCGCACGTCGCCGTCCTCTCCCGCACCCGCATGGAGTGGACGCTCGTCGACTTCGCCGTCTGGACCGCGGGGCTCGTGTCCGTGCCGGTCTACGAGACGAGCTCCCCCGACCAGGTGCGCTGGATCCTCTCCGACTCGGAGACCGTGGCGATCGTGGTCGAGCAGGAGGAGCACGCCCGCCGGGTGGCGTCGATCGCCCCGGACCTGCCGCACCTCGGACAGCACTGGACGATCGACGGCGGCGGTCTCGACGACCTGGTCCGCCTCGGCGAGACGGTCACCGACGCCGAGCTCGACGCCCGCACGGCGGACGTGCACGGGCACGACGACGCGACGATCATCTACACGTCGGGCACCACCGGACGCCCGAAGGGGTGCGTCCTGCGGCACGACAACTTCACCGGGACGGTCGAGGGCGCCACCGAGGCGATGCCCGAGGTCGTCGCCGACGGGTCCTCCACGCTGCTGTTCATCCCGATGGCCCACGTCTTCGCCCGCTTCATCGCGGTCATGTCGATCTCGACCGGGGTGCTCGTCGGCCACGAGCCGGACACCCGCGACCTCATGCGCGCCGTGTCGACGTTCAAGCCGACCTTCCTGCTGGCGGTGCCCCGCGTCTTCGAGAAGATCTACAACTCGGCCGAGCAGAAGGCCGACCTCGGCGGTAAGGGTCGGATCTTCCGTGCCGCGGCCGACGTCGCGGTCGCCCACTCCGAGGCGGTGGCCGCGGGACGGGTGCCCCTCGGCCTGAAGCTGCGGTTCGCGCTGTTCGACAAGCTGGTCTACGCCAAGCTGCGCGACGCGATCGGTGGACGCGTGCAGTACGCGATCAGCGGCTCCGCTCCGCTCTCCCCGCGCCTGTCGCACTTCTTCCGCTCGATCGGCGTGCACATCCTCGAGGGCTACGGCCTGACCGAGACGACCGCGCCCGCGACCGTGAACCGGGCGCGCGAGCTCCGCATCGGCACGGTCGGTCGAGCACTCCCGGGCGTCGAGGTACGGATCGCCGAGGACGGCGAGATCCTGATCCGCGGCGTCGACGTGTTCGACCGCTACTGGCACAACGACGAGGCGACCGCGAAGGCCTTCAGCGACGGCTGGTTCCGCACGGGCGACCTCGGGCGGCTCGACGCCGACGGGGTGCTCACGGTGACCGGTCGGGCGAAGGAGCTCATCGTCACCGCGAGCGGCAAGAACGTCGCGCCGGCGCCGCTCGAGGACGGCATCCGCGAGCACCCGCTGGTCGGGCAGGTGGTGGTCGTCGGCGAGGGCAAGCCCTTCGTCGCCGCGCTCGTCACGCTCGACCGGGAGATGCTCCCCGGCTGGTGCGAGGCCCGCGGCATCACCCCCGCGCTCACGCCGCGCGAGGCCGCCTACGACGAGCGCGTGCACGTCGCCGTGCAGGAGGCCGTGGACACCGCCAACCAGCGGGTGTCCCGGGCCGAGTCCGTGCGGTCCTTCACCATCGTCGACACCGAGCTGACGGAGGCCTCCGGCCACCTCACCCCGAAGCTGACGATCAAGCGCGCCGTCGTGCTGCGGGACTTCGCCGCGGACGTCGAGCACATCTACTCGGGGTCGAAGGTCCAGACCACGGCCACCCCCGTGGTCGCGTCCCGACGACGGGGCCGCGCGTAGGGACGACGGACGGGAGGCCCGGTGCCGGTCCGACGGACCGACACCGGGCCTCCCGTGTGTCGTCTGCGCGCGGGGCGCGACCCGTCGACGGGTCGCGGACGCGCTCTCGGATCAGGCCTCCGGGGCCTGCACCTCCGGCGCGTCGAGGACGGCGACCGACGACGTCGTCGGCGCGGGGTCGGGACGGCGGTTGGTGCGGGTGCGGTGCGAGCTGAGCTCGTCGTTCTGAACGGTCATGCTGGGTGTCCTGAGGGTGTGGGAGCCGTGTCGGTGGGAAGCCGACGCGGACACGGTACCTCGCGACCGGGACGTTCGGACAATCCCGCGAAGGGGTGTCACGCCCTGGTCGCCGGAAGCGGCCCGTCCGCGTGCGCCGCCGGTCGCGGGAGCGGCCGGGGCGCCGTCGCCCGCGTGCTCGGGACGCGGTCAGTGGAACCAGGACTGGGCGCGGACGTCACGCAGTGCGGCGCGACGGACCTCCGGGGCGAGGGTCATCACGTAGACGGTGCCGTCGAGGTGGTCGACCTCGTGCTGCAGCGCCTCCGCCATCAGCCCGGTGCCCTCGAGGACGACCTCGGCGCCGTCGACGTCGACGCCGCGGACCCTGGCCCACGGGTGGCGCGGGGTCGGGTAGGAGAGCCCGGGGACGGACAGGCAGCCCTCGTCCATGAGCTCGACCTCGCCGCGCACCTCGACGACCTCGGGGTTGAGCACGTACCCGACCTCGCCGTCGACGTTGTACGAGAACGCGCGCAGGCCGACACCGATCTGCGGAGCGGCCACGCCGGCACGACCGGGCTCGCGCACGGTGTCGAGGAGGTCCTGCACGAGGTCGCGCACGCCCGGTGAACCGAGGGCGTCCGGTGCGATCGGGTCCGCGGGGGAACGGAGGACGGGGTCGCCGAACAGGCGGATGGGACGGACGGTCACGTTACTGCAGCACCACCAGGAGGTCGCCGGCGTCCACCTGCTGGGTCACCGGGATCGCGAGACGGCCGACGGTGCCCGACACGGGCGCCGTGATGGCCGCTTCCATCTTCATCGCCTCGATGCTCGCCACGGGCTGACCAGCCCGGACGACGTCACCGACGGCGACCTTGAGCGTCACCACACCGGAGAACGGCGCGGCGACGTGCTTCGGGTCGGACGGGTCCGCCTGCTCGGCGACCTTCGTCGCGACCTCGACCGAGCGGTCACGGACGGCGACCGGGCGGAGCTGCCCGTTCAGCGTCGTCATGACCGTGCGCATGCCCCGCTCGTCGACCTCGCCGATCGCCTCGAGCCCGACGAGCAGCTCCACGCCGCGCCCGAGCGGCACGACGTGCTCCTGCCCGGGACGCAGACCGTAGAGGTAGTCGAGGGTCGGCAGCACCGAGAGGTCGCCGTACTGCTCCCGCACCGCGGCGAACTGCCGGGTCGGCTGCGGGAAGAGCAGTCGGTTGAGGGCCTGCTGCCGCTCGGGTCCGGCGGTCGCGAGCGCGGCGCGCTCCGACTCCGGCACGGGGGTCGTCCCGACGTGCACCTCGCGGCCCTCGAGCACCTTCGACCGGAACGGCTCCGGCCACCCGCCGGGCAGGTCGCCGAGTTCGCCGGCCATGAAGCCGATCACCGAGTCGGGGATGTCGTACTGCTGCGGGTTCTGCTCGAAGTCGTCGGGGTCGGCGCCGACCGCGGCCAGCTGCAGCGCCAGGTCGCCGACGACCTTCGAGGACGGCGTGACCTTGGTCGGGCGGCCGAGGATGCGGTTCGCCGCGGCGTACCAGTCCTCGACCTGCTCGAAGCGGTCGCCGAGTCCCAGGGCGATGGCCTGCTGCCGGAGGTTCGACAACTGCCCGCCGGGGATCTCGTGCTGGTACACGCGGCCGGTCGGACCGGGCAGGCCGGACTCGAACGGGGCGTACGCGCGACGGACCGCCTCCCAGTAGGGCTCGAGCGCGCCGACCGCGGTCAGGTCGAGGCCGGTGTCGCGCTCGGTGTGCGCCAGCGCCGCCACGAGCGCGGACATGCTCGGCTGGCTCGTCGTCCCGGCCATCGGCGCCGCCGCGACGTCGACCGCGTCGGCGCCGGCCCGGCTGGCCGCCAGGAGCGTCGCGAGCTGCCCGCCGGCGGTGTCGTGCGTGTGCACGTGCACGGGCTGGTCGAACCGCTCGCGCAGCGCGCCCACGAGCCGCTCGGCGGCTCCGGCGCGGAGCAGACCGGCCATGTCCTTGATGCCGATGACGTGCGCGCCGGCCTCCACCATCTGCTCGGCGAGCCGCAGGTAGTAGTCGAGCGTGTAGAGGTCCTCTGCCGGGTCGAGGAGGTCGCCGGAGTAGCAGAGCGCCGCCTCGGCGACGGCCGTGCCGGTCGCGAGCACGGCCTCCAGGGCGGGACGCAGCTGGCTGACGTCGTTCAGCGCGTCGAACACACGGAAGACGTCGACGCCGCTCGCGGCGGCCTCGGCGACGAAGGCGTCGGTGACCTCGATCGGGTACGGGGTGTAGCCGACCGTGTTGCGCCCGCGCAGCAGCATCTGCACCGGGATGTTCGGGATCGCCCCGCGGAGTGCCGCCAGGCGCTCCCACGGGTCCTCGCCGAGGAAGCGCAGGGCGACGTCGTAGGTCGCTCCGCCCCAGGCCTCGACGCTCAGCAGCTGCGGGGTGAGCCGGGCCACGTGCGGCGCCACGGCGACCAGGTCCTTCGTCCGGACGCGCGTGGCGAGCAGCGACTGGTGGGCGTCACGCATCGTCGTCTCGGTGACCGCGAGCGCGGTCTGGGCGCGGAGCCGTCGCGCCCACTCGGCGGGGCCGACCTGCAGCAGCAGGTCGCGCTGCCCGGACGGCGGCGCGGCGGACAGGTCGACGGCCGGGAGCTTCTCGACCGGTTCGACGGTCTGCGGGCGACGCTCGCCGTTCGGCTTGTTCACCGTCACGTCGGCGAGCCACCCGAGCACCTTCGTGCCGCGGTCCTTCGACACGTGGCCGCCGAAGAGCTGCGGGCGCTCCTCGATGAACTGCGTCGAGACGTCACCACGGGCGAAGTCCGGGTCGTCGAGCACGGCCTGCAGGAACGGGATGTTCGTGCTCACGCCGCGGATGCGGAACTCGGCCAGGGCACGCTTCGCCCGGGCGACGGCCGCCGGGAAGTCCCGCCCACGACAGGTCATCTTCGCGAGCATCGAGTCGAAGTGCGGGCTGATCTGCGCACCCGTCGCGACCGTGCCGCCGTCGAGCCGGACGCCCGCGCCACCCGGGCTTCGGTAGGTCGTGATGCGTCCGGTGTCCGGACGGAAGCCCTGCGTCGGGTCCTCGGTCGTGATGCGGGTCTGCAGCGCCGCACCGTGCACGGCGACGGTGTCCTGCGCGAGCCCGAGGTCGGCGAGGGTCTCCCCCGCGGCGATGCGCATCTGCGACTGCACGAGGTCGACGTCCGTCACCTCCTCCGTCACGGTGTGCTCGACCTGGATGCGCGGGTTCATCTCGATGAAGACGTGCTGACCGGCACGCTCGCCCTCGGTGTCGAGGAGGAACTCGACGGTGCCGGCGTTGACGTAGCCGATCGACCGCGCGAAGGCGACCGCGTCACGGTGGAGCGCGGCGGCGATCACCGGATCGAGGTCGGGCGCCGGTGCGATCTCCACCACCTTCTGGTGGCGGCGCTGCACCGAGCAGTCGCGCTCGAAGAGGTGGATCGTGCCGTCGTCCGTGCCCGTGGCGTCCGCGAGGATCTGCACCTCGATGTGCCGCGGACGCAGGACGGCCTGCTCGAGGAACATCGTCGGGTCGCCGAACGCGCTGTCGGCCTCGCGCATCGCGGCCTCGAGCGCCTCGCGGAGCTCGGCCTTCGTCTCCACGCGGCGCATCCCGCGCCCACCGCCGCCGGCGACCGCCTTCGCGAAGACCGGGAACCCGACGGCGTCGGCACCCGCGAGCAACTCGTCGACGTCGCGGCTCGGCGGGGTGCTCGCGAGGACCGGGACACCGGCGGCGATCGCGTGCTCCTTCGCGGTGACCTTGTTGCCGGCCATCTCGAGGACGTGCTCGCCCGGCCCGATGAACGTGATCCCCGCAGCGGCGGCAGCGGCGGCCAGCTCCGGGTTCTCGGAGAGCAAACCGTACCCCGGGTAGATCGCGTCGGCACCCGACTCGCGGGCGACACGGATGATCTCGGAGACGTCCAGGTAGGCACGGACCGGGTGACCCGGCTCGCCGATGACGTAGGCCTCGTCGGCCTTCAGCCGGTGCAGGGATCCGCGGTCCTCGTACGGGTAGACGGCCACCGTCCGGGCCCCCAGCTCGTACGCGGCACGGAACGCGCGAATGGCGATCTCGCCACGGTTCGCCACGAGGATCTTGCTGAACACGACGTCCCTTTCAGCCCGGGTTGAGGTGTCACAACCTTACTGGCGGTAACGTGGCTCACCGTGCATGTACTCAGCGTGAGCTCCCTCAAGGGTGGTGTCGGCAAGACGACGGTGACGCTCGGCCTGACATCGGCCGCGTTCGCCAAGGGACTGCGCACGCTGGTGGTGGACCTCGACCCGCAGTCCGACGTCTCGACCGGCCTCGACATCGACATCTCCGGCCACCTCAACGTCGCCGACGTCCTCGAGAACCCGAAGGAGAAGATCGTCCGCCAGGCGATCGCCCCGTCCGGGTGGACGAAGGGCTCGCAGGGCAAGGTCGACGTGCTCGTCGGGTCGCCGTCCGCCATCAACTTCGACGGCCCCCACCCCTCCATCCGGGACATCTGGAAGCTGGAGGAGGCGCTGGCGAACGTCGAGCAGGACTACGAGCTGGTCCTCATCGACTGCGCCCCGTCGCTCAACGCCCTGACCCGCACCGCCTGGGCTGCCTCGGACCGCGTGACCGTGGTCACCGAGCCGGGCCTGTTCTCCGTCGCCGCCGCGGACCGCGCGCTCCGTGCGATCGAGGAGATCCGCCGTGGGCTCTCCCCCCGCCTGCAGCCGCTCGGCATCATCGTGAACCGGGCGCGCGTGCAGTCGCTCGAGCACCAGTTCCGCATCAAGGAACTCCGGGACATGTTCGGCCCGCTCGTGCTCTCGCCGCAGCTGCCGGAGCGCACGTCGCTGCAGCAGGCGCAGGGCGCGGCGAAGCCCCTGCACGTGTGGCCCGGCGAGTCGGCGCAGGAGATGGCGAAGAACTTCGACCAGCTGCTCGAGCGCATCATGCGCACGGGCAAGATCGGTCCGTACGCCGAGGGCGGCGCCGCCTAGGCGCTGCCGCCTCTCCGGGCCGGCTTCCTCCCCCGGACCGGCTTCGCGCTGGGCCGGCCGTCGAGCGCGCAACATCTGTCACGCTCGCCGTCCCCGGACCGGCTTCGCGCTGGGCCGGCCGTCGAGCGCGCACCATCTGTCACGGTCGAGGTCCCCGGACGACGGATCCCGCCCGCGCCGTGACGACCCGGCGGCATGTCGTGCTCGCTCGGATCGGCGCGCACTGAAGCCGCTGCGTACGAGGCGAGCCCTCGACCGTTCGGGCCCGTCATCCGCTGAACGGCCGAGATGTCGCACGCTCGACTCGATGCAGTCGTCGACGGTCCTGGTCGCACGACATGCCGTCCGCACGGGAGCTGAGCGGCAAGTCGTGCGACCGAGACGGACACTCGCGGCAGTTCGCGCGACCGGAACCATCCGCGCGGGAAGTCGGGGCTCGGGGTCGGGGCTCGCGTCCCGGGGGTCGGGGCTCGGGTCTCAGCAGCCGAAGGTCAGTGGTCGAACGCCGAGTGGGCAGGACACGCGGGTCGTCGGCCGCCGGGGGGTCTGCCGGGTGCCGAGTGGGCACGACACGCCGCCGGTGGGACGCGGAGTGGGTCGGGGACGTCGTCGGACGGCGCGAGCGTGACAGATCTGGCCCGGTCGAGGGCACCGGACGACGCACCGACGACTCTCCGGCGGAGCCGGACGAGCGGGAGGGCGAGGAGCGTCTAGGACGCGCGGTTCGCCCGGCGGGCCGCGAGCTCGTCTGCGGGGTCCGCAGCAGGGGTGGCGTCGAGCTCGACCAGGGAGCTCTCGACCTCGCGCAGGACCTTGCCGACCGCGATGCCGAACACGCCCTGGCCGCGGGACACCAGGTCGATGACCTCGTCGTCCGAGGTGCACAGGTAGACCGACGCCCCGTCGGACATCAGCGTCGTCTGGGCCAGGTCGGACACGCCGGACTCGCGGAGCTGGTTCACGGCGGTGCGGATCTGCTGCAGCGAGATCCCGGTGTCGAGGAGTCGCTTGACGAGCTTGAGCACGAGGATGTCCCGGAAGCCGTAGAGCCGCTGCGACCCCGACCCGGCAGCGCCGCGGATGGTCGGCTGCACGAGCTCGGTGCGGGCCCAGTAGTCGAGCTGTCGGTACGAGATGCCGGCCGCGCGTGCGGCGACGGTGCCGCGGTAGCCGTTCTGCTCGTCGTGCTCGGGGAGGCCGTCGGTGAAGAGCAGGCCGAGGTCGTACCGAGTCATCTCGGACTCGGTACCGGGGGTGTCAGTCCCACTCATGTGCATGCCTTCCACGACGTTCGAGCTCCCACCAGAAGGTTCAACGACGGGTTGAGAGTTGTTCCGAGGTCCACGGTAGCGACTCGGACACGGTCTGCCCGGCACATCCGCACCGGCGCGTCCGGCGTGTCGAGGATACGCCCCGACCACCGACGGTCGACAGGGCGCAGCCCCGGTCCGGACGCCGACCGGTCGCCGGTCATGCGTCGAGTCGGCCGATCGCCGTGCGGATCAGGTTCGACCGGACGACCTCGAGCTGCCCGGCGATCTCGCGCGCGAGCTCCGTCGCCTTGGCCCGCGAGGTGGCGTCGCCCCGGCGGGACACCGGCATGAGGGCCGACTCGATCAGGCCGACCTCGCGCTCGACGACACCGCGCATGGTGCGCAGGTGCCGCGGCTCGATGCCGGTGCGCTGCAGTTCGACGAGGGCCTTGAGCACCGCCACGGCGTCGTCGCCGTAGGTGTCGGCCGCGGGCAGCAGCGACGCCGAGACCGCGTCGGTCAGCAGCATCGGCGAGGCACCTGCAGCGCGGACGGTCTCGTCCCGCGTGTACCGACGCTCGCGGCCGAGGATCGACGGTCTCGGGGCGTCACCGCCGCCGGGCAGGACGGGCTCGCGCCCCGCGTCGAGATCGGCGAGGTAGTCCTTGATGACCTTGAGCGGCAGGTAGTGGTCACGCTGCAGACCGAGCACGATCCGGAGCCGCTCGACGTCGGCCGCCGAGAACTTCCGGTACCCGCTGGCGGTGCGGATCGGCGTGACGAGCTCGCGTTCCTCGAGGAAGCGGAGCTTCGAGCTCGACAGGTCGGGGAACTCGGGCTTCAACCGGGCGATGACCTGCCCGATGGTGAGCAGGTCCGGTACCGCAGCACCGGCCCGGGCTGCGGCGGACCGCGCAGCCACTACGCGGTCGCCAGGCGCGCCAGGTCGACCCGGGATGCGTAGAACGTGAGGCGGAACTTGCCGACCTGCACCTCGGCGCCGTCGGTCAGGAGTGCCTCGTCGATGCGTACGCCGTCGAAGTAGGTGCCGTTCAGCGACCCGTTGTCCTTGACGCTGAAGGCCGTGCCGTGGCGCAGGAACTGCGCGTGCTTCCGTGACACCGTGACGTCGTCGAGGAAGATGTCGGCAGCGGGGTGCCGACCGGCCGTCGTGACGTCGGAGTCGAGGAGGAACCGCGCGCCGACGTTCGGACCACGCCGGACCACCAGCAACGCCGAACCCGAGGGCAGTGCGTTGATCGCCTCGCGCTCCTCGGTCGAGACACCGGACTCGGCTGTCAGGGCCGCTCCCATGTCCATGCTGAAGGTCAGGGTCGTGTCGACCAGCCGCTGTTCCGGAGTCTTCTGACCACCCGGCTGCGGGACCACTGGCTCTGGCATCGTGGACCTCCTCCTCTTGGCGCACCAGCGTATCGGAAACGGGTGACCTCGCGGGAGCCCCGAACGGGGCTGGGGAGAACTCAGGAGCACGCGCACAGCGAACGCACCGCCGTGACCCAGCCGACGAACGGGAGGCACGGGGCGGACCCGCACCGTGCCTCCAGACCGGACCGGATCGCGGGGTGCGTCGTCACGGTGCCGGCGTCGCCGTCGCGGTGGCGGTCGGCGCCGGCTCGCCCGAGGCGAGCCCGTCGAGGATCCGACGCACCTCGGCGTCCTTCAGACGGACCCAGGGCGACCCGTCCGGGTCGCTCGTGGACGCCTCGGGGCTGTCGCCGGTGTTCCACCACTTCGACTGGTACGGGATGCCGTGGAACAGGACGCGGGCGCCCGTGTCGTACTGCTTCGTCCCCGACCACGCGGCGTAGGTGCCGTCGGGCAGGGTCAGCGGTTCCACGGGCTTCTCCCCCGGCAGGACCGGGCCGATGATCTGCCACGGCGTCTCGTACGCGCTGAGCACCGGATCGTCCGGCAGGTCGCCCGACGTCCACCACTTCGCCTCGTAGACGTTGC
Source organism: Curtobacterium sp. BRD11 (assembly GCF_031844345.1). Taxonomy (NCBI): domain Bacteria; kingdom Bacillati; phylum Actinomycetota; class Actinomycetes; order Micrococcales; family Microbacteriaceae; genus Curtobacterium; species Curtobacterium sp. BRD11. The sequence continues at coordinate 153,499 of NZ_JAUZUZ010000001.1, read as the reverse complement.
GGTGCCACACCACCTTCGTGCCCTCGAGGTAGGACGCGTCCTGGTCCCAGACCGGGTAGGGACTGGACTTCGGGTCGTCGGTGGGCTGCTCGGTGGCGGACGGCTCGGCCTCCGTGACGTCGGAGGCCGCCGCGACGATCCCGCCGCCGAACCCCTTGCCGAGCACGTCGGCGAAGAGCAGTCCGTCCTGGTCGACGCCGGAGCACGAGTTCGAGACGGTCGACAGGTTCACGTAGTTCGACCCGCACGTGGTGTCCCGGTTCAGCGACCACATCGACATGCGCCCCAGCCCGCGGTCGCGCGCCCACGCGTTGAGCTTCCGGGCATCGCTGAGCGAGAACACCTCGTCACGGACGTCGTTCTGCCCGATCATGGGCGTCGCCCCGACCTTGTGCCAGAGGGTGCCGTCACCGAGGGGCGTGCCCGCGCGCTGGTACAGGACACCGAGCTGTCGCTGGACCTCCTGCAGCGCCTGCACCGATGCCGAGTACATGCTCTGGCTCGACCCCTTGGCCTCGCCGTAGTCCATCGTCATCGCGTTCACCCCGGCGAGGTCCACGCCGGCGGCGAGGAACTGCGCGACCGCGGTGGTCCCGTCGGACGTCAGCCCCGAGGGCGCGGCCGGCAGGGTGAGCCACACCGCGAGCGGGTGACCGGCGGCCCGACGCTCGTCCTGGAGCGCCGCCACCGCCTTGGCACGCCGTTCCCCCGCAGCGCGGTTCGTGAGGTCGTCGCCCTCGACGTCGAAGTCGACGGTCGACAGTTCGTAACGCTGCACGACCTGCCGGTAGGCACCCAGCAGGGCGGACGCCTTCGTGCAGGTGGTGGCGAGCTCGTCGTTCGCCAGGCCGCCGAACGACACCCCGACCTCGCCGTGCTGCTGCTGCAGACGGGCGACACGGCGGTCGAGGTCGAGCTGGTCCGCCGCACCCTGCAGCGAGTAGTACGAGCCCCAGGTCGGCGAGCAGGCGTCGTCGTGGTCGGCGACGACGAAGGACAGCATGACGTTGCGTCCCTTGGCCGACTTGACGTCCTCGAACGCGAAGACCGGGGTCGCGGTGACGTCGGTGTAGGCGGCGAACCACGCTGGTTGCCGTTCGGTCGCCTGCGCCGAGTGCCAGCGGTCGAAGCCGGCGTACCCGGCGACGGCGACGGCGGCGGCGACCACGACCGCGATGGTGACCCGGACCGGGGAGAGTCGTCTCGTCGTCGACATCAGGCTGCGCTCCGTTCCTGGCGCGGGCCGGTCGCGTCGGCCTGGGCGGACGCGGTGCCACCTGCGCCCGCCGCCCCGACGACGTCGGCGTCGTGCCGGACCGGGAGGTTGCCGCCGCCGTGTCCGAAGTACAGGACCGCGTGCCAGTCCTCGAGGACGGGCTCCGGGACCGGGCGGACGCCGCCGCGACGACGTCCGCGCCGACGGTCGGCACGGGCGGCCGCACGAGCGGTACGACGAGCGGCACGACGGGCTGCGCGCGCCGACGGGTCGTAGTACATCCAGCGCGTGGCCCACAGCCAGACGTCGACCACGGAGTTCCACACGCCGATGTAGGCGACGATCGCGTAGGTGGCGAGGAGCGCGTTGAAGGCGGCGAAGACCGCGTTCCCCCAGTTCTGCGCGCCGTAGTCGCGGACGAAGGTGAAGACCGAGAAGGCGACGATCGCGAAGGGCGCGAGGACGTAGAGCGCCGGCGAGGCCGTGCGGTCCCGCACCTTGGGCGTCCGCGCGAACGGGATCTTCTTCGCCGTGAGGGCCTGCTGGATGCTCTTGAGCACGCCCGCGACGTTCACCGGCGTGAGGATGAGGTTGAAGCCGTAGATGCGGAAGACGTCCGTGCGCTTGTAGCCGCAGTACCGCAGGTCGCTCGACAGCAGCCAGAAGTAGGGCAGCGCTGCGAGCAGCACCATCGGGCTGAGCAGCCGCGAGTCGTACGGGTACGCGAGCAGGAAGACGAGCCCGAACGACGCCCAGGTGATCGACGCCATGTAGTTGACGCGCAGCGCCATCTCGACGAGACCGACCCGCTCGCCTCGTGCCCGGCGCTCACGGACCTGGCGGACGTACTTCGGCAGGATGAGGAGGCCGCCGTTCGCCCAGCGGCGGCGCTGGACGACGAGCGACCCGAAGTCCGGCGGCGTGGCACTGTACGAGAGCCGCTCCGGGTAGTTGACGAGCGTCCAGCCGTGCATGCCGAGGTCGACGCTCGACTCGGTGTCCTCGATCACGGTGCGGTCCTGGACGTAGCGCTTCACCTCGAAGCCGCCGACGGTCTCGACCTCCTCGATGTCACGGAGCGCCTGGGTGCGGATGACGGCGTTCGCCCCGACCCAGAACGTCGCGTCGTACCGGGACATCCCCTGGTGGAGGATGTGCTGGATGTCGGTGGTGGCCCCCGCGAGCCGCTCGATGCGCGTGGCAGCGCCGCGGAAGGACGAGTACGGGGTCTGCGTCACGGCGACCCGGGCGTTCTCCGGCTGCTCGAGGAAGTAGACCAGGCGCAGGCAGTAGTCGCGGAGCAGGACGGAGTCGGCGTCGAGCGTCAGGAGGTAGTCCGACGCCGGGACCACGAGGTCGGCCGCGCCGGCGTCGTCCACGGTGCGCAGGACGGTCCCGGACGCGGTCTCGTCGAACGCGTACGCCCCGCCCATGAGTCCGATGTAGGCGTTGAGGTTCATCGCCTTGTTGGCCTCGTCGGAGAGGTTCACGTACCGCTTCCGCTCGAACGTGGTCAGTTCCGCCGTGAAGGTCCAGGCGAGACGGCGCTGCAGCTCGAGCGCCCGCGCCGAGGTCACCTCGCTGAAGTCCTGACCGAGGGCGACGGCGTCGGCGATGGCCGCTTCGAGGGCCTCGGCGGTCAGCCGGAACTCGTCGGCGAGCCCGACGAGCACCTGGTCGTGGAAGAACCGGTCGACGTGGTCGGCGACCTCGTGTTCCCGGGCGTTCCGGCGGAGCCACGCGTCGGCCCAGCGGTGGTGCTCGACGAGGGTCCGCAGCGCGTGCGTGCTGGCGAACGGCGCGGCGTCCGCCTCGACCTCGGCCGAGAAGAGCGCTTCCTGGAACCGGCGCGAGGGGACCTCGAGCTGCGCCTGGATGCGGTCCGCGACCGCGCGCGTGCGCTCCAGCTTGTCGAGCGTCGCCGGGTCGGCCGGGAACGGCGCGTCGTCGACGAGCAGGACGACCCGCAGGGACGGGTACTCCTGGAGCGCTGCCGACCAGAGCGTGGTCGCGACGACGTCCGGCTCCTCGGCGTAGCTCGGGACGAGGACGGTCATCGGTGCCTCGTGGCCGGAGGCGAAGTGTCGGTCGAGCTCGGCGCGCGGGACCCGCACGTGGCTCGCGAACCGCTCCATCGCACCCTGGCGGGCCACCAGGTGCATGAGCGCGGAGAAGGTCAGGAAGGTGACGACGACGAGGTACGAGATCGCCTCGGTGGTGAAGCGGAAGCTCTCGGTGCCGTAGTCGAGGAACTGGCGGATCACGGTGTAGACGACGTACGCCAGCCAGAAGGCGACGGTCAGGATGATCGCCACGCGACCGGAGACGAGCTTCCGGTCGGAGGGGCGTGCGTGCAGGGTGTCGAGCGGACGGGTCCGGCGCTCGGCACCCCACTGACGACGGCGCGTCGGTGCGCCGGCAGACGGATCGGGCATGGCAGTCCTTCGTTCCTTCCGGACCAGCGCTCCGTCGGGTCGGGCGCTGTCGGGGGTCCGGTCGGTCGGGACGACGGTACGAGAGATCCCGCAGGCCGCCGACACCCGAACGGGGGGTCCGGGCGGTTGTGTGCGGCATCACGCAGCGCGGTGCGGCATCGCGGGACCGCGCGCGGTTTCCCGCACGGGGCGGGGGGGGCACGCCCGCCGCTTCGGCCGGCACCGCCCCGCGTCACCAGCGCAACCAGCGCCGCCGGCGCCACCAGGGCCGCGAGGGCCGCCAGGGCCGCCAGCGCGACCATGCGACGGACGGGAGGCGCGGTGCCGGCCCGGACCGCGCCTCCCGTCCGTCCGTGCATGCGTGCGTCGATCGCCGACACCCGTTCCGTGCGCCCGTTCCTTCCCAGAACGGGTGGGATGCCTTGCGGGAACGGGCGTACCTGGTGGATCAGGACGACCAGGTACGCCCGGAACGACCAGGTACGCCCGGAACGACCAGGTACGCCTCGCAGGGCCGGGTACGCCCGGAACGACCAGGTACGCCCGGCGGGGCCGGGTACCGCGCCTACCGCCCGCGTGCGAGGAGCCAGAGCAGGTACGGCGCCCCGACCACGCCCGTGACCACACCGACCGGCAGGACGTTGCCGGGGATCGCGAACTGCGCCAGCAGGTCGCTCGCGAGCGTGACGACCGCGCCGACGGCCGCGACGACGCCGAGCGCGACCCGCCCGTTGCCGACGAGACGGCGTCCGATCGGTGCCGCCATCAGCGCGACGAAGGCGACCGGGCCCGCCGTCGCGACCGCTCCCGCGGTGAGGCCGACGGCGGTGAGGAGCAGGAGCGACTTCGCGCGGTCGGGCCGGAGTCCGAGGGCGGCGGCCACCTCGTCCCCGAGCGCGAGGACCGTCAGCCGGCGGGACTGCGCGAGCGCAGCGGCCAGGAGCAGGACGACGGCGACCGCGAGGATGCCGACGAGGGTGCGGTCCACCGCGTTCAGGCTGCCCGAGAGCCAGAGGAGCGCGGTGCCCGCCTGCTGGACGGTGCCCGCGGTCAGCATCCAGCCGGTGATGCTGAGGCAGATCGCCGCCACCCCGATGCCGACCAGGACGACGCGGTTGCCGGTGATCCCCCGACGCCAGGAGAGCGCGGCGATGACGACCGACACGAGCAGGGCGCCGACGACGACGGACCCGAAGAGCACACCGCCGCTCGCCCCGAAGAGCACGATCGCGGTCAGCCCCGAGGCACTCGCGCCCGAGGTGATGCCGATGACGTCGGGGCTCGCGATCGGGTTGCGGACGACGCTCTGCACGATGCCGCCGGCGGCACCGAGGGCGGCACCGACCAGCACGGCACCGGCGACCCGGGGGCCGCGGAGCTGCCCGACGACGAAGTCCGAGACGGTGTCACCGTGTCCGACCAGGGCGCCGGCGACCTGTAGCGGCGAGAGCGGGATCTCCCCCACCCCGAGCCCGACGAGCACGAGGGCGACCAGGAGCACGAGCACCGCGCCGAGGACGGCGAGCTCGCGACGGACCGCGGTCACAGGCCGGTCACCACCCGCGACCGGACGAGCCAGATGAACACCGGGGCACCGATGAGCGCGGTCACGATGCCGACCTGCAGCTCCCCCGGGTACGCGACCACCCGCCCGATCACGTCGGCGACGAGCAGGAGGGCGGGTGCGACGAGGGCGGACAGGAGGATCGTCCAGCGCTGGTCGGGCCCGCTCAGTCGACGGACGGCGTGCGGGACGGCGAGGCCGACGAACGCGATCGGTCCGGCGGCTGCCACCGCGGACCCCGCGAGCAGGACCGTCACGACACCGCCGACGATGCGGACGAGCACGACCCGCTGGCCGAGCGACGCGGCGAGTTCGTCACCGAGCGCGAGTGTGTTCAGGGAGCGTCCCAGCCCGGCGGCCACGACGAGTCCGACGAGGACGGGGACGGCCACGACGCCGGCGGTGCCGAGGTCCTTGCCGGCGAGCGCTCCGACCTGCCAGAAGCGCAGCTGGTCGAGCAGGCTCTGGCTCGACACGAGGACCGCCGTGGTGACCGACGACAGGGCGGCGGCGACGACCGCTCCGGCGAGCGCGAGGCCCACCGGCGACAGCCCCCGCCGGGCGACGGCCGCGATGCCGTAGACGAGCAGCGCCGCGAGCCCGGCCCCGACGAAGGCGAAGGGCAGGTACGCGGCGGTCCCGCTGATGCCGAACACCGCGATCCCGACGACCACGGCGAGGGCTGCTCCGGCGTTGATGCCGAGGATGCTCGGGTCGGCCAGCGGGTTCCGGGTCACGCCCTGCATCACGGCACCGGCCACCCCGAGCGCGGCGCCGGCGAGCAGCCCCACGACGGTACGCGGGACGCGGTTGCCGAGCACGATGAGTCCCACCTCGTCGTCCCGGTGCGGGTGCAGGACGACGTCGAGGACGGTGCCGAGCGGGATCGGGCGCGAGCCGAACGCCACGGAGAGCGCGACGGCCACCACCAGGGCGGCGACGGCGAGCAGCGCTGCCCCGACGAGACGGGACCGCGAGGCGGGTGCCGGGCGGGGCCGGACTGCAGGGGTGACGGGTGAGGACGCGCGCATGGGAGGTGCGGCAAGCCTAATCCCGCCCCTCGTTCGGCGGCCCCCGAGGAAGCCCGGAGCCGGCACAGGGTCCGTTCATAGGGTCGTCATGGGTTCGGCTCCTGTACTGGTCTCCGTCGACGCCCGACCGGGTCGTCGAGGAACGAACCGCCACCCCTCGGGTGGTCGAGGGACGACCGGAGAGCACCCATGAACGAGAACCCCGCCGACGACCAGCGCGCGACCGACCGTCCCGGCTGGGAGGCCCCGCACGCCGACCGCGACGCCCTCCGCCCGGCGTACGCCTTCGACGGCAGCGGCCCGTGGCTGTACGGCACCGACGGCTCGGGGCCGTACGCCTACACCCCGGACGGTCGCGGCCCGTACCTGCTCGGCAGCGCGGCCCTCGGCGGTCCCACGGACCCGCGTCCCGGTACCGCGAGCACGAGCACGGCGGCAGCAGGCGCGACGGCCGGCAGCACCCCCTGGGGCTGGACCTCGGGCGCGGCGGCAGCGAACCACCCCGGCGCGAAGCGCCCCCGGCGGCTCGGACTCGTCATCGGCTCGGGCGTCGCGGCGCTGGCGATCATCGGCGCGGCCGGCGGGACGGCGCTCGGCCTGTCCTCGCAGGGCACCACGACCACGTCGAGCCAGTCGCAGGGCACCACGACGCTGCCCGGCGGTGGCTCCGGCACGAGCGGTGGGACGAACGGTTTCACCGTGCCCGGGTACGGGAACGGCTCGGGCAGCGACGGCAGCAGCGGCAGCGGCAGCGGCAGCGGCAGCGGTACCGGCACGGGCACGGGCACGCAGACCGCCGCGACCCCGGCGACCGCGGCCCAGACGAAGGGCGTCGTGACGATCGACACCGTGATGAACTACGACACCTCGTCGCAGGCCGCGGGCACCGGCATGGTCCTCACCTCGGACGGCTTCGTCCTGACGAACAACCACGTGGTGCAGGGCGCCACGAGCATCGCGGTCACCGACGAGACGACCGGCAAGCAGTACCGGGCCGAGGTCGTCGGCACCGATGCCACGCACGACGTGGCCGTGCTCAAGCTGCAGGACGCGTCCGGCCTGTCCACGGTGACGCTCGACGACGACGGCGAACCGTCGACGGGTGACGCGGTGACGGACGTCGGCAACGCGGAGGGCACGGGCAACCTCGTCGCCGCCGCGGGCACGGTCACCGCCCTCGACCAGGACATCCAGGTGCAGAGCGAGTCCGGCACGGGCACGGAGTCGTTGCAGGGCCTGATCGAGGTCGCCGCGCAGATCGTCCCGGGCGACTCCGGCGGTCCGGTCCTGGACAGCGAGGGCGAGGTGGTCGGCATGGCCACCGCGGCGTCGTCGGGCTCCGCCGAGGTCACCGGGTACGCGATCCCGATCACGACCGCGAAGGCCATCGCGGACAAGATCCTCGCCGGGGAGTCCTCGGACACCGTCACGATCGGCCTGCCGGCGTTCCTCGGCGTCGAGGTCGGCTCGACCGCGACGACGCAGACCACCGCGGGTGTGCCGGTCGCCGGGACCGTCGACGGTTCGGGCGCCGCAGCAGCGGGACTGGTCGCCGGCGACACCATCACGAGCCTCGACGGCACGGCGGTCACGAGCAACGACGCACTGACGTCCGCGATCCGCTCGCACGCCGTCGGTGACCGGGTGCAGGTCGGCTACACCGATGCCTCGGGCACGGCGCACACCGTGACGGTGACCCTGACCGCAGGCCCCGCCGCCTAGCGAGGGCGCCGCGCGAGCGCCAGCGGCAGCAGCAGCGGCAGCGGTCTCAGCCGAGCAGCGCGCGCACCACGGACCGGTACACGTTCGCCGGGGAGTCGGACCGGAAGGCCGTCTCCCCGGCCTCCGTGCGTCCGACCCGGGCGAACCCGATGCCCTCGGCGTGCACGACGACGACGGGGGCCGGTCGACCCGGGCGACGGATCGACGAGACCGTCCACGGCGCGGCCCAGAAGCGCGCGAGCCGCGGGTCGGCCTCGGCGACGGCCACCGGCAGGTCCGGCGCGGTGTCGGCCGCACCCGTCCTGCGGGCCAGCAGGTCCGCGTGGAGCGACCCCGTGCGGAAGGGGAAGGTCCACGACGGGCGGATGCCGAGCCTCCCGGCCGCCAGCGCGACCACGCGCTCGACCGGCAGCCGGGCCACGGTGCCGCCCGTCTCGTCCGTCCCGTCCACGACGGTCTCCGACCAGGCCTGGAGGCGCGTGGTCCGCCCGTCGGGCAGGCGCTGTTCGAGGGTGACCGGCCGGGTGTCGTCGGCCCACGGCGCGAGGAGCTCCTGGGTGGTCTCGGGGAGCGTCCCGAGGCGGCCGACGAGCCCCGTCTGCACGAGTTCGCGACCGGCGGGCGAGCGCAGGAGCATCGGGTCCCACCGGCGTCCTGCCAGGCTGCGCAGGGTCGTGAGCGCGTCGGGACCGAGGTGCGTCCCGTCGAGCTGCGGGACCGGCGCCGCGACCGGCAGGGCCTCGAGCTCGCGCTGCGGGCGGGAGGGTGCCGGCTCGGTGGCACGGACCGACTCGAGCACGGTCGAGACCAGGTCGTCGGTCGCGAGCATCCGGGTGAGCGGTCGCTCGACGGTCAGGTCGACCCGGTGCCGACCGGTCACGAAGAGCAGGTGGGCGCCCGCGACGTCGCCGTCCTCGTCGGGGCGCACGTACTCGACCAGGCGTGCCGGGGCGCCCGCGGTCGTCCACGGGTCGCAGCCGATGAGCCGCAGGCCCTCGACCGACCCGGGCAGGCGTTCGAGCAGGCTGGTGTGCTCCTCGGCGACGGTGCGCTCCGAGGGGCGGGACCGGACGGTCAGGACGACGTCGTCACCGGTCAGCCGGAGGTCGGCCTGCGGGGAGTCCTCGCGGTGCCAGCGGTCGGGGCGGCGGAGCGTCAGGCGGGAGGTTCGGTCCTCGGTACCGAGCGGGACGGGGACGGCCATGGGTCGAGGCTACGTGGCGACGGCTGCGGGGACGGCGACGGCTCGCCGGTGCGCCGCGCGGGCGGAGCCTGCTCGCCGTCGGGCGAGGTGGGTGGAGCTGCGTCGCGGGCTGCGTCGCGTGCTGCGCTGCTGGCCGCGTCGCGGGCTGCGTTGCCGGGCTGCGTCGCGCGGCTGCTCAGGGGCGGCGCGTCCGCGGTGTCGGCGGCGGGGGCACGTGCTTCGCCGCGACCACGTCGGCGAGCGGGACGTCGACGTGCCCCCGTCGCGTCTCGATCGTGACCGTGTCGACGGTCCGTGCGGACAGGGTGCCGAGGGCGTCGCGAGCGCCGTCCCCGACCCGTGCCCGCACGACGAGCCGGTCGCCGGGGGACGCCGCACGCAGGACGCCGAGCGCCAGCGCCCGGGCGAGGGCATCCTGCTCGCTCGGAGCCCGGCCGTCCGGGTCCTGCTGCCGCGGTTCCTGCACCCGTCGAGCGTACGGCCCGATCGCACGGCTCGGGTGTCGGCCCGCTCGGGTCCCCGGCGCGGGCTGCTCGCAGGGCTGCGCCGCCTAGGGTGGTGGGATGGAGAAGGCGCGCGTCGACAGCTGGATCTGGGCGGTGCGGATCACGAAGACCCGGTCCGCCGCGACCAGTGCGTGCAAGGCCGGCCACGTCCGGGTGAACGGGGAACGTGCGAAGCCGGCGCAGCCGATCGCCCCCGGGGACGAGGTGCGGGTCCGTCAGCACGGGTTCGACCGCATCGTCGTCGTGACGGGCATCATCCTCAAGCGGACGAGCGCGACCGAGGCGGCGAAGCACTTCGAGGACCGGACCCCGCCCCGGCTCCCCCGCGAGGAGGCCGGGTTCGTCCCGACCCGGGACCGAGGCGCCGGTCGTCCGAGCAAGCGGGAGCGCCGCGACCTCGAGAAGCTCCGCGGCCACTGACGCGACCGGGCGTCGCGCCGCCGTCAGACGAAGCGGACGGTCTGCTGCAGGCGGTCGCGGACGTCGAACACGTCGACCGAGCCCTCCGGGGAGAACACCCCGTTCAGGACCTGACCGAGCGCACTGCGACGGACCACGAGCGCGGTGGGCTTGCGCGCCGACCCGACGACCTGGACGTCCTCGTCGACGGCGGAGTCCGGCACGACCATCAGCCGTCCGGTGAACTTCACGCGGGTCTGCTTCTGCACCGCTCGGGCTGCCCGCACGAGCTCCTTGACCGGACGCTCGCCCGGCGCCAGGGTCTCGCCGGCGATGTCACCGTGCTCGATGCGCACGGGAGCGCCCCAGTCGATCGACTCGACGGCCCAGAGTCCGCTCGGGGTCAGCACGGCGTGGTCGAGCTTGCCCTCGGCACCGGCGTCGAGGTCGTGCCACACGGTCACGCCGATGCCCATCCCCGCGATGATCGACGCCGTCGCCTCCTCCGCGAGGGCCTCGGCGAGCAGTCGGCGGATGTGCCGCGGCGCGGAGCGGACCAGCGCCGGGTCGTACGGGTCCTCGACGGGGTCGCCGAGGCCGACCCACTCGCGTTCGGCCTGCAGGAAGACCTCGCGGGAACGACCACCCGGGTGCCCGTACGAGCGCGCCCGCGGCCGGGAGTCGCGCCGAGCCGTCGGGGGCGCGAACCCCTGGCCGTCGTGCGACCAGACCGAGGACCCGGACGGACCGGACGCTGCGCTGGGGGTCGACGTGCGGGAGCCCGCGTCGTACGCCCGGCGGGCAGCCGGGGTCCCGATGCGCTCCCACGCGATCTGCACCTGGCGGAAGCGCCGGGCGTCTCCACCGAGGTCGGGGTGGGTCTCGCGAGCGGCACGACGGTACGCACGGCGGAGCGCGTCGTCGTCGGCGGTCGCGGGGACGCCGAGGACCTCGTACGGGGTGGCGTCGGCCGGGCTGTCGGTCATGGCCCTGCGACACTACCCGCTGGAGCATCGGAGTCCGCCGCGTGCGGGCTGGGAGCTGCCGGGAGGCCCGGTGCACGTCCGACGCGCGCGTCGCGCCCCGAGACGCCGGCGTCTGCGCGGGACGCCGCGGTCCGACGCGCGTCCCACACCGGCGAGACGACGGCGTCGGTGCGAGACGCCGTCCGCCGGTCGAGACGCCGCGGGATCCGGCGGCGTCTCGACGGCTCTGCGGCGTCCGGCACCGACGCCGGCGTCTCGACGGCTCTGCGGCGTCCGGCACCGACGCCGGTGCGCCGCGCAGCTCGTCCGCGCGGACGTCAGTCGGCGGTGACGGCCGCGCGGATCAGGTCCGCGTGGGACTCGATCCACGCCACGTCAGCCCGGTACAGGTCGGCGTGCCCGTGCTCGAGGTCGCTGAGGAACTTCGGGTTCCCCGCGGCGGCCTCGGTCTCCATCGTCGTGACGAGGGCGACGAGCGAGGCCGTGATCGTCTCGACGAGCACCCCGCGGGAACGGTCGTCGAGCCCGTAGGCGCGGCAGAACTCCGCCGCGCGGTCGAGGCGCTCGTCGAGTCCCGGCGCCGAACTGCCCTCGACGAGACCGGTGGTGAACGGCGCGAAGCGGTAGACCGCGCTCGCGACGTCCCAGACGCGCGGCCCGGGGTGCGCGGTGTCGAAGTCGATGAGCCCGACCGCGGCGATGCCGTCGTACACGCAGTTGTACGGCGCGAAGTCACCGTGCACGATCGTCTCGACCGGCAGCCGTTCGGCCTGCGACCAGACGTCGACCGCGTCGTCCCGCGGGTAGGTCGCCGCGACGTCGTGGTACTGGCGCAGCAGTCGCGCGGACGTGACGAGGGCCGCCTCGCTCGCGATCTCGGTGCTCCAGGGGTAGTTGCCCGCCGTGCCCGGCACGAAGCTCACCGTCTCGAGGGCGTCCCCGACGGCGATCGGTTCGGGTGCCGCGACGAAGCCCTGCTCGTGCAGGTGCGCGAGCAGCCGGTGCACCGTCGGTGTCCAGGGCCCCGCAGGGCGGTGCACACGGTCGTCGGCTCTGGTGACACGCTCCATCGTGACCTCCTGATCGGTACGTCTCCGTTGACGTGAGGGTCAGCGTAGCGACGCCGGGTGGGCGATGTCTCGATCCGGTCACGACGGCCGCGTGACGATCTCGCTCCACAACGTGTGCAAGCTTGCATGCAAGGCGTAGGATCGGCTGCCGTGAGCGACACCAGCACCGAGGTCTCCGCCGCAGGACGGGCGTACGAGCACGTCAAGCGGGCGATCATCCGCGGCGACCTGCCGGGCGGCACGGCGATCAGCGAGAACGTGCTCTGCCGGGAGATCGGCGTCTCGCGGACACCCGTGCACGAGGCGTTCCTGCGCCTGGCGGCCGAGGACCTCATCCTGCTCGGCGCCCGCCGGGGCGCCGTCGTGCGCCCGATGTCCCCGAACGAGGCGGCGGACGTGCTCGAGGTGCGTGAGGCGATCGAGTCGACCGCGGCGACCCGCGTCGTCACCGACGGCCGCGTGCCGGAACTGGCACCGCTCCTCCAGGCCGAGCTGGCGGAGCAGGAGGCGGCGGTGGCCGCCGGGGACGTCGACCGCTTCGTCGAGCGGGACGCGGCGTTCCACGGCGCCGTCGTCGCGGCGTCGCGGAACGCGATCGCCGTCCGCTTCGCGCGGACGCTCGGCGACCGGCAGCAGCGGCTGCGGCACCAGCTGATGCGCGTGCGACCGGAGCAGTTGCAGGCGTCGCTCGACGAGCACCGGGCGCTCGCCGCGGCCCTCGACGACGGGGACGCCGAGCGGTACGCGGCGGTCCTCCGAGCGCACGTCGCGTCCCACCGGGGCGCGCTGTGAGCGGCGCGACCGGGAGCATCCCGACCACCGGCTCCGTGCCGGTGCCGGTCAGCCGGGTGGCCCCGTGGGCGATGGTCTGGGGCGCGGTCTTCGTGTGCTCGTGGGGCGGCAACCAGTTCTCGCCGCTGCTGCTCATGTACGAGGAGCGGGCGCACTACTCGTCCGTGCTCGTCAACGTCTTCCTCGGGGTCTACGTCCTCGGGCTCGCACCCGCGCTGCTCGTCGCCGGGTCGCTCTCGGACCGGCACGGGCGGAAGCCGCTCATGCTCGTCGGCATCGCCGCGGCCGTCGTCGGCAGCGGACTCCTGGCACTCGGGCCGTTCGGACCCGGCTTCCTCGCGGCCGGCCGGCTGTTCTCCGGCGTCACGGTCGGCATCGCGATGGCGGTCGGCAACAGCTGGGTGAAGGAGCTCTCGCAGGGCCGCCACGACCCCTCGGCCGATGCCGGCTCCGGGGCACGGCGCGCGTCGCTGGCCTTCACGCTGGGGTCCGGGATCGGTGCCCTCGTCGCCGGTGGGATCGCGCAGTGGGGGCCGGTGCCCGAGGTCCTGCCGTTCCTCGTGCACATCTGCGTCGCGGCACCGTTCGCCCTCGTCGTGTGGCGAGCGCCGGAGACCGCGGTGAACGGTGGTCTCGCCGGTCCGTGGTGGCGGCAGCTCGCGATCCCGAGTGCCGGGCACCGACGCTTCACGCGGGTGGTCGTCGTCGCGGCACCGTGGATCTTCGGGTCCGCTGCGATCGGCTACGGGTACCTGCCGACCCGGCTCGCGGGAGCGACCGGTCCGTGGGGCTTGGTGTTCGCGACCGCCGCGACCGTCGTCGCCCTCGGGGTCTCGAGCGCGGTGCAGCCGCTCGCCAAGCGCGTGCACTCGGTGTCCTCGGCGCGCGGGCTCGTCACCGCCGTCGCCGTGATGACCGTCGGGATCGGGGTCGTGCTCCTGGCGGTGGAGCTGCAGTCGGTGTGGGTCGGGCTCGCGGCGAACGTGGTGATCGGCGTCGGGATGGGGACCGCGCTCGTGTCCTCGTTGCTCGAGGTCCAGCGGATCGCCGGGTCGCGCGACCTCGCCGGCCTGACGGGAGCGTTCTACGCGGTGGCGTACAGCGGGTTCCTGGCGCCGGCGGTCATCGCGGCGATCGCGGGCGGTGCCGGGGTCCCGGTGTCGGCGATCCTGGCCGTGGTGGTCGGGCTCGGGGTGGTGTCGTGGGTGGCGCTGCTGGTGTCGTCGAAGCGGTACGTGCCGGAGGGCTGACGCCGCAGCGGGCCGGCGCTGCAGTGGACCGCCGCAGCAGCGGACCGGCGCTGCGGTGGGCCGACGCAGCAGCGGACCGATGCAGCGGTGGCGGACTACTGCTCGCGGAACCAGCCGGGGCCGCGGACCTCGGCGCCCAGGGCCTCGACCCGGGTACGGAGCTCCCGGTCCGCCGTGACGACGACGACCGGTGCGTGTCCGTCGCCGAGCGCCGACCGGGCAGCCTCGACGATCGCGTCGTCGCCGGAGCCCTCGGCGCGGACGACCCCGACCGAGTCGGCCGCACCGCCGAGGTCGCCGGCACCGACGGCACCCGCCGCCGTGCCCGCAGCACCGGCACCCGCGCCGGCCGCCCGCGCCTCGCCCTCGAGCACCACCGTCCACCGCGGCCACCAGCGGGCGAAGGGCAACCCGAGCTCCCCCGCGCCCACGCCCCGTCCGGCGAGCGCCGCCACGGACGACAGCAGCCGCTCCGCCGCGCCCGCACGGTCCTTCCACCAGCCGTCCGGCACGCTGCCGACGACGTTCGCCGCGTCCACCACCACGTGCGGGACCGTCTCGATCGCGCCGCGCAGGGCCGGCCACGAGGCACCGAAGCCCGGGTGCAGGGGCAGCGCGTCGACCTCGGCGACGGGGACCCACGACAGCGCGAGGCTCTCGCGGTCCGCGATCACCGGCTCGAACGGGCGGCGGGCGCGACCGACGACGGTCGTGTAGGTCCAGAAGCCCAGGTCGAGCACGGCGGCGTGCCGCAGGTCGATGCCGTCCTCGGGCACCCCGGCCTCCTCCGCGGACTCCCGGAGCGCGGCGGTGACGGCGTCCTCGTCCTGGTGGCGTGCACCACCGGGGATCCCCCACGTGCCGCCGTGGTGGCTCCACTCGACGCGGTGCTGCAGGAGCACCCGGCCGGCACCGTCGTCGACGAGCAGGCCGGCCGCGCCGAAGCGTCCCCAGGCCTTGGTGCCGTCCGGTCCGACGGCCCACGCGTCGCCGGGGTCGCGGGGTCCGGGCGGCGGTCCGGGAGGGGTCACGTCAGGCACCCGTCAACACTGGCACACCGCACCCCCGGAGTGCCCGGAGGAGGTCGTCGGACGTCGTGTACGGTGTCGTCCGAGACACGGGGTGCCGCACCGAGCGGCTGAGATCACACCCGTCGAACCTGCTCGAGCTCGTACTCGCGAAGGGATCGTCCATGCACACTGCTGCGCCCGTACCCGGACCCGCCGGCTCCCCGTCCCCGGACTGGGCCGACCGCACCGCCACGCTGCTCGAGGAGGTGCGCGCCCGCAGCACCCTGGTGCAGTGCATCACGAACACCGTGGTGCAGAACGTCACGGCGAACGTCCTGCTCGCCCTCGGCGCCTCCGCGGCGATGGTCGACGTCACCACCGAGGCCGGCCCGTTCGCCCGCGTCGCCGACGCCCTGCTCGTCAACACCGGCACCCCGCACCCGGAGCCGCGTGCGGCGTCGGTCGAGGCGGCATCCGCGGCCGTCGACGTCGGCACACCGTGGGTCCTGGACCCCGTCGCGGTCGGCGCGCTGCCGGTCCGCACCGCCCTCGCCCGCGAGCTCCTCGCGCTCCGGCCGACCGTGCTGCGCGGGAACGCCTCGGAGGTCCTCGCCCTGCTCGGCGACGCCGACGGCGGCCGCGGGGTCGACAGCACCGCCGGCACGGACGAGGCGCGGGCGGCAGCGCTCCGGGCGTCGGACGGGAGGCTCGTGGGCGCCGTGGCCGCGTCCGGTCCCGTCGACCTGCTGGTCGCGCCGGGCACCGGCGTGGTGCGGGTCGCGAACGGGTCGCCGCTGCTGACCCGCATCACCGGGGGCGGGTGCGCGCTCGGCGCGGTGGTCGCCGCCTTCGCGGCGGTGGTCCCGGACGACCCGGGCGCAGCAGCCGTCGCCGGGACGGTGGTGCACACGGTCGCCGCCGAGCTCGCCGCACGTGACGCCGGCGGCCCGGGGACCTTCCAGCCGCTGTTCCTCGACCGGCTGGCGACGCTGACCCCCGAGGACGTCCTCCGGGTGGCGCGCATCACCCCGGAGTCCGCACCACCGACGATCCCGGGGTCCGCTGCAGCGCCGACGGTGGTCCGACCGTGAGCGCCCCGACGGACCTGGGCGTCTACCTGGTCACCGACCCGGTGCTCGTCGATCGGCACGGCAGGGGCGTGCTCGGCGTCGTCCGTGCCGCGGTCGACGCCGGGGTGCGGCTCGTGCAGGTGCGCGACAAGCAGGCACCGGTCCGCGACCTCCTCGCCCTCACCGCCGCGGTGGCCGACGCCGTCGGGGACCGCGCGACCGTCGTGGTGGACGACCGGACGGACGTCGCGCTCGCCGCCCGACGTGCCGGACACCGGGTCGCGGGCGTGCACCTCGGCCAGTCGGACCTGCCCGTCGCGGCCGCCCGCGCGCTCCTCGGCCCGGACGCCCACGTGGGGCTCACCGCGAACACCCCGGCCCACCTGGCGGCCCTCGCGGAGCTGCCCCGCGGCACCGTCGACCTGCTCGGCGTCGGTGTCGTCCACCCGACCTCGACGAAGCCGGACCACCCGCCGGCGCTCGGCGTGGACGGCGTCGCCCGGATCACCGGTGCGGCGCGCCCGCTCGGGGTCCCGTGTGTCGCGATCGGCGGCGTGACCCTGGACGACGTCGCGCCGCTGCGTGCGGCCGGTGTCGCCGGTGTCGCGGTGGTGTCCGGGATCTGCGCCGCCGCCGACCCGCACGTGGCAGCGGCGGCGTACCTCCGCGCCTGGAGCGGGTCGTGACCGGCGCCGAGCCCGCCGTGGGCTCGACGTCGCCGCCGGTGCCGCCGGTGCCGGTGCCGGGGCGGCCGCACGTGCCGCGGGTCCTCAGCATCGCGGGCACCGACCCGACGGGCGGCGCCGGACTCCACGCGGACCTCAAGGCGATCACGGCGCACGACGGCTACGGCATGGGCGTCGTGACGGCCCTGGTCGCGCAGAACACCCACGGCGTGCGGTCGGTGCACGTCCCCGACGTCGGGTTCCTCCGCGAGCAGCTCGACGCCGTGTCGGACGACGTGGTGGTCGACGCCGTCAAGATCGGGATGCTCGGCACCGTCGAGGTCGTCCGCACGGTCACGGACTGGGTCCGCGCACACCGCCCGCCCGTGGTCGTCGTGGACCCGGTGATGGTGGCCACGAGCGGCGACCGGCTGCTCGACCGGCAGGCGACCGCCGCGATGGGCGACCTGCTCTCGCTCGCCGACCTCGTGACCCCGAACCGCGCCGAGCTGACCGACCTCGTCGCGCTCGCCGGGGGCACCGCACCGACACCCCTCGAAGCCGCACGGCTCGTGGCCCGTCGGTGGGACGTCCTGGTGCTCGCGAAGGGCGGGCACGACACCGGGCCGACCGCCGACGACGTGCTCGTCCGGCCCGACGGCTCCGCCCGCACCTTCCGGGGCCCGCGCATCGCGACGACCAACACGCACGGCACGGGGTGCTCCCTGTCGAGCGCGATCGCGACGCTCGCCGCACGCGACGGCGACTGGGAGCTCGCGGTCGGCGGGGCGAAGACGTGGCTCACCGCCGCGCTCCGTGGCGCCGACGCGCTCCGGGTCGGGACGGGCAACGGACCGGTCGACCACGGTGCGCTCACCCGTGCCGCGCTCCCCCCGACGACCTGGACGGACCGGTGGTGGGCGGACGTCGCCGAGACCCTCGACCGGACGCTCTCGTGCTCCTTCCTGGAGCGCCTGCGTGACGGCACGCTCGACGGGGACGTGTTCGCCCGGTACCTCGCGCAGGACGTCCACTACCTGCGGGCCTACGAGCAGCACCTGCGACGGCTGGTCGCCACCACGGACGGCGAGCCCGCGGCGTTCTGGGCCTCGGCCGCCGCGGGCTGCGCCGACGAGGCACGCGACCTGCACCACCGCCGCCTGGCGGGCACGCACGCCGACGACCCGGTCCACCCGACGTGCGCCGGGTACCTCGCCCACCTGCAGGCCGCGGCCGACAGCGGGTCGGTCGGGGTGCTCGCCGCCGCCGTGCTGCCGTGCTTCCGGGTCTACGCCTGGGTCGGCACGCAGCTCGGCCGCGCCCCGGAGGGACACCCCTTCGCGGACTGGCTCGGCGCGTACGGCGACCCGGCGTTCGCTGCGGCGAGCGCCGAGGCGACCGCGCGCGTCGAGGCGCTCGCGGCCGCCGCGGACCCGTCCGAGCGGGGGCGGATGGCGCGGGCGCACCGACGGTCGACCGAGTGGGAGCTCGCGTTCTTCCGGATGCCGACGGGACACGTGGACCCGTCGGCCCCGTCGGCCCCGCCGATGCAGCGCGACTGACCGGACCACGGCTGTCGCACGCGGCACGGGACGGTCGGGAGGCACGGGGCGGACCCGAGCCGTGCCTCCCGTCCGGTGGGTCCCCCGTCTGCCGACTCGCCCGTCCGGTGGTCGTGCGGTCGCGTCAGCGCGCCGCCGGCGGCAACCGGACCGTCTCGACCGTCAGCGCACGCCCGTCCACCGTTCCCCGCATCCACGTGAAGTCGGGCTGCCTGCGGCGGTCCGTCGGCGACCCGGGGTTGAGCAGGCGCATCCCCGACGGCGCGACCGAGTCCCACGGGATGTGCGAGTGCCCGAACACGAGCACGTCGGTGTCCGGGTACGCGGCGTCCGCCCGGCGCTCGCGACCCGTCGCCGCACCGGTCTCGTGCACCAGGGCGAAGCGGAGGTCCTCCACCGTGAAGCGGGCCACCAGCGGCAGCCGGTCGTCGAACTCGGGGCCGTCGTTGTTGCCGCGGACGCCCTCGAACCGACGGGACCGACCCTGCACGGCGTCGAGGGTGGCGAGGTCGACCCAGTCCCCCGCGTGCACGACGAGGTCCGCCGCGTCGACGTCCGCCCAGAGCCCAGCCGGCAGGTCCTTCGCGCGCTTCGGCAGGTGGGTGTCGGAGAGCAGGACGAACGAGGTGGTCACGGGGCGTCGGGACCGTCCGTACCGGCGTGGCCGTCCGGCGTCGCGCGGGCGGGCATCGGCAGACCGGCCTCGTCGGCGGCGCCGAGTCGTTCGAGCAGCCCGGCGAGGAGCGCGATGTCGTCGTCCGACCAGTCGGCGAGCCGTTCCTCGAGCGCGTCGCGGTGCAGGCGCACCGAGCGGTCGAGGGCGGCACGACCGGCGTCGGTCGCCTCGAGGGGCTTCGCGTTGCCGGAGCCGCCGTCGGTGGTCCGCACGAGCCCCGCCGCGAGCAGGCCGGACAGCTGCCGCGAGATCGTCGAGCGGTTGAGCCGCAGGTACCGGGCGATGTCGATCGCCATGCACCCGGGGTGCTGCACGACGAAGTCGACGAGGGACTGGTCGACGACGCTGAGCACGAGGTCGTCGCCGCGCGCCCGGATGCTCGCACGTCGCGTGATGCGGGCGAGTTCGGTGTAGGCGCGTCCGATGTCGTCGTTGCGGACCTCGTCGTCGGGGCGTCCGCCGTCACGGACCGCCGAGCTCGGGCTGCTCATCGCGTTCTCCAGCCTGTCACTGCGTGCGCCGGGTGCTCGGCGCTGGTGGGTGCCGCCACCCTACCGGCGGTCACGGGCTGCTCCCCCTCAGTGACCGGCGGCTGCGGCCTGCAGCGCGGGGATGTCGAGCTTGACCATGTCCTGCATCGCCTTGAACACCCGGGCGTTGGCCTCGGGGTCACCGCCGCCGGTCATCAGGTCGCCCATCATCGACGGGGTCACCTGCCACGTCAGGCCCCAGCGGTCGTGCAGCCACCCGCACGCGAGCGGTCGGCCGCCGTCGGCGAGGAGCGCGTCCCACACCCGGTCGAGCTCGTCCTGCGTGTCGACGTCGACCTGGAAGGACACGGCGTCGGTGTGCGGGTGCCCCGGGCCACCGTTCATCGCCCGGTAGGGCTGTCCGAGGAGCGTGAACTCGACGACGAGGGCGGTGCCGTCCGGCGTCCGGGCGACGCTGTCGACCCGACTGTCCGGGAAGAGCGACGTGTAGGTCGTGGCGGCCTGTTCGGCCTGGTCGTCGAACCAGAGGAACGGGGTGATCGTGGGCACGGTGCCTCCGGGTGCTCGGGTGCGGCCGCGACGCTGCGGCCGGAGCGTGGGGTGGGTCAGTCCGCGGTGCCGCGGCTGAGCAGGTCGGCCTTCTCGGGGTGTTCGTCGAACCACTTGCCGACGAACCAGCACATCGGCACGATGCGCTTCGTGGTCCTCGCCTCGACGTCGGCGACGGCGTGCGCGACGAGCTCCGCCGCGTAGCCGTGCCCGCGGTGGCTCGGGACCGTGTACGTGTGCGGGAACGACACGGCGTCCTCCGCGGCCCGGTAGTCGAGCACGCTCACGAGCTCGCCGTCGACGTACATCGCGTAGCGGTCGCGGTCGGCTTCGTCGCGGAACTCGTGGGCCATGGCGCCATCATGCACCCGACGGGCAGCGGCCGCACGGCGACGACGGCCCGGGGCGACCGCCGGTGGGAATGCGCTGCTCGGCGCCGCGTTGCACGACCGCATGACAACGATCGGCATCATCGGAGCAGGCAACATCGGATCCCAGCTCGCGCGCCTCGCCGTGCAGCACGGCCACGAGGTCGTGATCGCCAACTCGCGCGGCCCCGAGACCCTGCAGGACCTGGTCTCGGAGCTCGGCGAGCACGCCCGCGCGGCCACCCGCGACGAGGCGGCAGCAGCGGGCGACATCGTCGTCGTGACCACCCCGCTCGCGGCGATCGAGACGATCCCGGTCGAACCCCTGGTCGGCAAGGTCGTCATCGACACCAACAACTACTACCCGCAGCGTGACGGCCACATCGCGTCCCTCGACGAGGAGACGACGACCACCGCCGAGCTCCTGCAGGACCACCTGCGCGGTGCCCGGGTCGTCAAGGCGTTCAACCACATCGCCGCCACGGCACTGACCGACGAGGCCACCCCCGCCGGCACCCCCGACCGCCGGGCCCTGGTGGTCGCGGGCGACGACGCCGACGCCAAGCGGGTCGTCTCCGACCTGATCGACGAGTTCGGGTTCGACGTGGTCGACGCGGGCCCCCTCGCCGAGGGCTGGCGCATCCAGCGCGACACCCCCGGGTACGTCACGCGGTACACCGCCGACGAGCTCCGGGCGAAGCTCGCCGAGGCGGAGCGCTACCGCGACATGTAGCCCCCACCTCCGCAACACGCCACGAAGGCGGTTCCCCGCAGCGGTACAGCTCGGCGCGGAGCCGCCTTCGTTGCGTCTCGCGAGCCCCGGCCGCGAGGCATCCTGCGCGAAGTGGACTGCGCGACCCCGGAACTGGGGCTGCGCAGCGGTCCATGCACGCGGATAGAAATGACGATGGATCAGAAGAGCGAGGGAGCACGAGTGGCGTCGCACCGCATGCCGGACCGAGACCGGCCGCGTCGAGCGGTCCCTGCGTGGGTCGTCGCACCCCCCGAGGACACCGCCGTCGGCCGGGAGGCACCACGCGCCCCCGCCCCGCAGGCACCCGTCCTCGACGCGGTCGCGGCCGTCCCCGTGGTCACCCCCGGGATGCCGGGTGCGGCGGGTCCGACGCCGCCGCAGGACCCGACCGACGCGCTGCCCGCCGTCGACGTCGTCGTGCCCGACTACCCGCCGCAGGAGCACCTGCTCCCGCCGGCCCCGACCTCGCCCGCGGTGCAGGTGCCGCCGTTCGACACCGCACCCCTGCCGGTGTCCCCCGTCGACGCCGCCGAGTCGGGCGGCCCCCTCACTCCGCCGGTCGACCCGACGCACAGCGCCCACGCCCCGGCACCGGTGGAGCCCCCCGCTCCCGCCGCCCCCGTCGTCGGACAGCCCCGCTTCTCGGTCCCCGGACTCGAGCACGTCCTGGTCGAGGGCGCGGAACCCGAGCCCTCCGGACCGATCGGGTACCGCACGCCGGCGCGCTTCGCCCGGCAGCAGGCACCGCGGCCGACCGTCGTCGACCCCGCGCCGTCCGGCTTCGACGCCGTCATCGCAGCGCCCGCCGCGCCCACCGTCCAGGCACCGTCGGTCTTCCCGGGCGGACCCGCCGCCGCCTCCACGCCGGCGGCCGCCGTGCCCACGGCAGCGGCTGCCGCACCCACGGCAGCGGCCGGGCCGTCGGCAGCCGGTGCCCCGGTCGCCGGCGGTGTGTCCGCGCCCTACCGGCGGGGTCGCCGGTCGGGACCGGCCGCGGCTCGCACCGGCACCGACGCCGAGGTGGGCGGGCACGACGACGGTGAGCAGGGCCTCCAGGCCGACCGTCGGACGTCCCGCGACCGCAGCCGCACCGCGATCGGGGCGACCCCGGCAGCCGTGCTCGGCGCCGTGACCGGTGTCGCCGCCCTCGCCCTCGCCGCCTGGTGGTTCACGGCGCCGGCGACGGTGCACGCGACCGGACTGGTCCTCGGGGTGCTCGCACTCGCGCTGTCGGTGACGGCCCTGCGGACCCCCGCGGCGACGTGGCAGCGACCGGTGGCGCTCCTCGGGGCGGTGCTCGGCGGTGTCGGCACGCTCGTGCTCCTCTGGGCGGTCGCCGCGGCGCTGCTGGCACCCGCCGGCGTGACGCTGCCCGACCTCACCGGCACGGGGACGACGCCGACCCTCGCGCCGTAGCGCTCAGACGGCGCGGACGACCCCGCGGGACAGGATCGCGCTCGTCAGGGCGTCGATCGGCTCGCGCTGCACGGTCGGGTTCGCGATGAGCACGTAGTCGACGGCGGGCAGGTCCGGCAGCGAGAGCCGCTGCGACACCTTCACGAGGTCGGCCGGGATCAGCGAGTGCGGGAACACCGCGACCCCGATGCCCGCCCGGACCGCCGCGAGCACGCCGTTCACGTCACGGGTGTTGCAGGTGATCCGCCAGGTGCGCCCGGCGGACTCGAGGGCGTCGATCGCCATCTGCCGGCTGATGCTCGGCGCCTGGTACGCGATCAGCGGGACGGGCTCGTCGGCTTCGAGCGCGAAGCCGTCCTGCGCCATCCACACCATCTGGTCGGTCGCGACGCGGGTGCCCTCGGCGGACTCCCCCGCGGTCTGCTTGATGAACACGAGGTCGAGCTGACCCGCGTGCACCCGGCGGAGGAGCGGCGCGGACTGGTTCACCGTCAGCTCGAGGTTCACCTGCGGGTGCAGCCGGCGGAAGTCCCGCAGGATGCGCGGCAGCTGCGTGATCGCGAGGTCGTCCGCCGCACCGAAGCGGAGCCGGCCGCGGGTCGCGGCCCCGGAGAAGTAGGCGTCGGCGGTCGCGTGCGCGGCGAGGATCGAGCGGGCGAACCCGGCCATCGCGTCGCCGTTGTCGGTGAGCGCCACCCCGCGGGTGTCCCGGGCCACGAGGGTCCTCGCCACCGCGGTCTCGAGCCGACGCACGTGCTGCGAGACGGTCGGCTGGCTGATGCCGAGGCGCTGCCCGGCGAGCGTGAAGCTGCCGGTCTCGGCGACGGCGAGGAACGTGCGGAGCAGCACCGGGTCGAGCACGTGACCTCCTCCGGCGGACGGGCCGCCGCCATTCGACATCGCAATGGAGTGATAGCCACCATAGGGGTGTCGAATGGCCCGGCGCCACGTAGTTTCGAACGGGTACCGACTCCACCCCCGACGATCCGGAGCCCCACCACCGTGAGTGCGTCATCGACGACCCTCCCTCCACCCACCGAACCACTCCCGATCCAGGCCGAGCGTCCACCGTGGCGGCACACCCTCATCGCCCTGTCGGTCCCCAACTTCCGGCTGTTCACCGCAACCAACCTCGTGGCGATGACCGCGGGCTGGATGCAGCGGATCGCGCAGGACTGGCTCGTCCTGCAGCTCACCGGCTCCGTCGCGCAGGTCGGCATCACCGTCGCGTGCCAGTTCGCGCCGATGCTGTTCTTCGGGCTCTGGGGCGGGGTGCTCGTCGACCGGTTCTCGAAGCGCGCGCTCATGATGCTCACCCAGGGCGCCTTCGCGGTGCTCTCCGCACTGCTCGCCGTCCTGACCCTCACCGGCGTGGTCGAGGCGTGGCACATCTGGGTCATCGCGTTCCTGGTCGGGATGGTCACCGTCATCGACAACCCCGCGCGGCAGGTCTTCGTCACCGAGATCGTCGGGCACCAGCACCTGCGGAACGCGATCAGCGTCAACTCGAGCGTGTTCCAGCTCGGCGGGATGATCGGGCCCGCGCTGTCCGGAGCGCTGCTCGTCGCCGTCGGGGCGGGGTGGTCGTTCGGGGTGAACGCGATCGCCTGCGTCGCCGTGGTCGTGACGCTCGGGTTCCTCCGGACCTCGGAGCTCCACCGGACCCCGCCGATGCCGCGCGCCAAGGGACAGCTCGTCGAGGGCCTGCGCTACGCCGTCCGGAAGCCGACGATCCTGGTGCCGGTCGTGCTCATGGCGTTCTTCTCGGTGTTCGCCCTGACGATGCCGGTGCTGCTCTCGGCCTTCGCGTCGGAGGTCTACGACGTGGGCGCGGGCGGCTACGGGGTGTTCAACTCCGCGGTCGCGGTCGGAGCCCTGGCCGGGGCGCTGCTCTCGACCAGGCGCGCGACCGTGCGGCTGCGGACGATCGTCGGCGGGGTGTTCTGGACGGGCGTGCTGCTCGTCGTGAGCGGCTCGATCCCGGTGATCGCGCCGTTCACCGTGGCGCTCGTCGCGGTCGGGATGTCACAACTGCTGTTCATGACGGCGTCGAACTCGCTCGTGCAGCTGTCGTCGAACGTCGCGATCCGAGGCCGGGTGATGTCGCTCTACGTGCTCGTGCTGCTCGGCGGCCAGGCCGTGGGCGGGCCGGTCATGGGGCAGGTCGTCGACCACTTCGGCGCGCACGTCGGCATGGTGGTCGCCGGGGGCGTCCCCGCGGTGGCGGCGGTCGTCGCCGGCGTCGTGCTCGCACGGCGGGGCGGGCTGCACCTGGCGGTGCGGATGCGGCACCACGTGCCGCTGCCCGCGATCGAGGCGCGGTAGCGCGCGGTAGCGCACGCGGCGCGCGGCGCGCGGCGCGCGGCTGCGGGGTCGCGGCGCGCGGCGCGCGGCGCGCGGCGCTGGAGCACAACCGGAAGCACGTCGCGCCACGGAAACACACGGCGCGACGTGCGTTCCGTTGTGCAGGAGCACGCCGCACCACGCGACGGACGGGAGGCACGGGCCGACCCCGCACCGCGCCTCCCGTCCGGCAACGGAACACGCGCAGGGGCGCGGCACAACCGAAAGCACGTCGCGCCACGGAAACACACGGCACGACGTGCGTCCCGTTGTGCAGGAGCACGCCGCACCACGCGACGGACGGGAGGCACGGTGCCACCCCGCGCCGCGCCTCCCGTCCGGCGACGGAACACGCGCGGGGGCGCGGCACAACCGAAAGCACGTCGCGCCACGGGAACACGTGGCACGACGTGCTTTCCGTTGTGCAGCAGCACGCCGCACCACGTAGCGGACGGGAGGCACGGGCCGACCCCGCACCGCGCCTCCCGTCCGGCAACGGAACACGCGCAGGGGCGCGGCACAACCGAAAGCACGTCGCGCCACGGGAACACACGGCACGACGTGCGTTCCGTTGTGCAGGAGCACGCCGCACCACGCGACGGACGGGAGGCACGGGCCGACCCCGCACCGCGCCTCCCGCCCGTCAGCGGGTCGCGCCGGCCGCTCGCGTCAGTACGCGACGCCGAACCGCGCGCGGTGGTGCGCCGGGTGCTCGATCTCGTCGACGATCGCGATCGCGTAGTCCGCACCGGAGATGTCCGAGTTGCCCTCGGCGTCGGTGAGGAGCAGGTCGTCCGTGGTGCGGTAGGTGCCCCGACGCTCGCCGGGGTTGTACCCGCCGAAGGCCGCGGCCGGGCTCACGTAGAACCAGTCGACGTCGCCGGTGTACCCACCGGAGCGCAGGCGGTCGAGGATCTCACCGTGGCTCTTCGCCTCGCCCTTGAAGGCGTCGGGGAACTCGGCGGTCTCGTAGAGCGCCGGACCGCCCTCGGCGACGAGCAGCGAACCCGCACCACCGACGATGCCGAGCCGGGCGCCGGCAGCAGCCGCTGCGTCGACGAAGTGCTGGAACTTGTCCTTCAACTCACTGCCGTCCGCCTGGACCGCGTGCAGCGAGACCACGACGACGTCGGCGTCCTTCGTGACGTCCGCCACGAACGACGGGTCGAAGGCATCGCCCTGCGCGAGGGTGAGCCCCTCGGCGGCGTCGAGCTTGGAGGTGTCGCGAGCGACGGCGGTGACGGCGAGACCGCGGGACAGGGCCTCGCGGACGATGGCGGAGCCGGCGTACCCGGTGCCGCCGAAGACGACGATGTTGGTCATGAGAGTCCTTCCGTGACTGGTGCGACCGACGGTACTCGCGTTACTCTCTTCTGGGAAGTAGGCACCTCACAGTGCGTAACGGAGGTCGGGATGTCAGCACTCGAGTACAGCCCCTACGCGGCGGACTGCCCCTCGCGGCAGCTGCTCGACCGCATCGGCGACCGGTGGAGCGTGCTGGTGATCGGGTCGCTCGTCGACGCACCGCAGCGCTACTCCGCCGTCGCGAACCGGGTGCAGGGGGTGTCGCAGAAGATGCTCACGCAGACGCTGCGCGCGCTCGAGCGGGACGGACTGGTGACACGCACGGTCTTCCCCGAGATCCCGCCGCGGGTGGAGTACGAGCTCACCGAGCGGGGTCGCTCGCTGCGCGCGGTGCTGGCGCCGCTCGAGGACTGGGCGACGTCGCACATGGCGGACGTGCAGGACTCGCGCGACGTGTACGACGGGCGCTGAGCGCGTCGCCGTGTGGCGCTGTACCGCGCAGCACCGGGACCCGCACGGCACCGGTGCGGCGTCACGCGGCGCCGCGGACACGCGCGGCCGACCGCCGCTGACCGTCCGCAGGAAGACTCGGGAACCGGCGGTGGTTGCCTGGACACATGCGATCGATCGTCTACACGAAGCCCGGTGACAGCAGCGTCCTCGACCTGGTCGAGCGGGAGGTCCCCCAGCCCGGCCCCGGCGAGGTCCGCGTCCGCGTGGTCGTCTCCGGTGTGAACCCCACCGACTGGAAGGCCCGCGCCGGCGGTACCTACGGCGACGGCCTGCCCTTCCCCGAGATCACCCCGAACCAGGACGGTGCCGGCGTGGTCGACGCCGTCGGCGAGGGCGTCGAGACCCTGCACGAGGGAGACCGCGTGTGGCTGTACATGGCAGCCGCCAGCCGTCCCACCGGCACCGCGCAGGAGTACACCGTGGTCCCGGCAGCGCGCGCGGTCGTGCTGCCCGAGGGCACGAGCTTCGACGTCGGTGCCTCGCTCGGTGTCCCGGCGATGACCGCTCACCGCGCACTCACCACCCACGAGGACGGCCCGGACCGCCTGACCCCCGGTGCGCTCGAGGGCCGCACGGTCCTGGTCGCCGGTGGCGCCGGGGCGGTGGGGCACGCCGCGATCCAGCTCGCCCGGTGGGCCGGCGCGACCGTGATCAGCACGATCAGTTCCGACGAGAAGGCTGCCCTGGCGACCGCCGCCGGCGCGCACCACACCGTGAACTACCGCGACGAGGACGCCGCCGCGCGCATCCGCGAGATCGCCCCGGACGGCGTCGACATCGTCGTGGAGGTCTCGATCCCGCAGAACGCCCAGCTCGTCGCCGACGTCCTGGCGAACCACGGCGTCGTGTCGATCTACGCGAACAACGGTGGCGACGACGCGACGCTGCCGATCCGTCCGAACATGTCGGTCAACGCGCGCTACCAGTTCCTGCTGCTGTACACGATCGGCGACCGAGCCCTGGCTGCCGCCGCCGAGGACGTCACCGCCGCGCTGCGCGCCGACGTCCTGCCCGTCGGCGAGGACGCCGGCCTCCCCCTGACGCGCTTCGCGCTCGAGGACACCGCGGCCGCGCACGACGCCGTCGAGGGCGACGCGGTCGGCAAGGTCCTGATCGACGTCGCGTCCGAGTAGGACCGGTCACCGACGCGACCGGGTGACGGACGGGAGGCGCGACCCGCGTCCGGACGCCGCGTCACCGAGGCGACCCGGTGACGGCCGGGAGGCGCGGGGCGGATCCGCCCCGCGCCTCCCGGCCGTCCCGCGCCCACCTGGTACACAGGACCCATGACCGACGTCTCGACGCCCGCGCCCGGAACCAGAGCACTCGTCCTCGGGGGTGGCGGCGTCGCCGGCATCGCGTGGGAGGTCGGGGTCCTCTCCGCCCTGCAGGACGCCGGGGTCGACCTCGATGCAGCGGACCTCGTCGTCGGGACGAGCGCCGGCAGCGTCGTCGGGTCGTTCGTCCGCGCCGGCGCCGTGGCCCAGGCGTGGGAGCAGCAGCACGCGCCGCTGCCGAGCACCTACGTCGAGCCGGAGCGGATCGCCGGCGAGGACTTCCAGGACCGCCTGCTGCAGGTGCTCGCGGGCGCCACCTCGGAGCAGGACGCCCGCGCGCGGCTCGGTGCCGTGGCGCAGCAGGTCGTCACCGGGCAGTCCGACGAGGAGCGCACCGCGACCTTCGCCGAGACGCTGCCGTCGACCGACTGGCCGGAGAAGCGACTCGCACTGACCACGATCGACGCCCTCGACGGGGCGTTCCGGGTGCTGACCGCGGAGTCGGGCGTCCCGCTCCCCCGTGCCGTGGCCGCGAGCTGCTCCGTGCCGTTCGTGTGGTCCCCCGTGCACATCGACGGCGTCCCGCACTACGACGGTGGCCTCCGCTCGGCCACCAACGCGGACGTCGCCGCCGGGTACGAGCGCGTGCTCGTCGTCGCGTGCGGGCCGGAGGGACCGTCGCCGCTCGGGCCGTGGCTCGACCTGGCGGTGGAGTCCCTGCGGGCCGGCGGCAGCTCGGTCGAGACGATCGTGGCGGACAGCGGGGCGCAGCACGCGTTCGGCGAGAACTCGTTGTCGCTGTCGACGCAGGCGCCCTCGGCGACCGAGGGTCGTCGGCAGGGCGAGGCGGCGGCGGAGGCGATCGCGGCGTTCTGGGCGTAGCCGTCGACGGTCGGCCGACGCGGTCGCCCGTCAGGTCTCGAGCGCGCCGTCCGCGACATCACACCCGTCGATCGACGGGTGCGGTGTCGCACGATGCACGCGCACCGGGTGCGGTCGCATGCTCCGACGTTGCACGCGTCGATCGACGCGTGCAACGTCGCGAGGACGGGCGGCAGCCGTCAGACGAAGGCGGCCTCGCCCGTGATCGCCCGGCCCACGATGAGCGTGTTCACCTCGCGCGTCCCCTCGTACGAGTAGATCGCCTCGGCGTCGGAGAAGAACCGCGCGACACCCTTGTCGAGGACGATGCCGTTGCCGCCCTGGACCTCGCGGCACCAGCCGACGGTCTCGCGCATCTTCGCCGTCGCGAACGCCTTCGCCATCGCGGAGTGCTCGTCGCCGCCGATCCCCTGGTCCTGCATCGCCGAGGCCTGCGTGCACAGCGCGATCGACGCGGTGATGTTCATCAGGGACCGCACGAGCAGGTCCTGCACCATCTGGTGCGCGGCGATCGGCTTGCCGAACTGCACGCGCTCGCGGGCGTAGGCGAGCGCTGCCTCGTAGGCACCGATCGCGATGCCGACGGCTTGCCAGGCGACCTCCGTACGGGTGAGCCGGAGCACCGCCGCCGTGGTGCGGAACGAGTCCGCGCGCTGGAGTCGGCGCGACTCGGGCACCCGGACGCCGTCGAGCACGATGTCGGCGTTCTGCACGGTGCGCAGCGCGATCTTGTCCTCGATCTTGGTGGCGGTGAAGCCCGGCGTGTCCGTGGTGACGAGGAAGCCCTTGACCTGCTGGTCGGCGACGTCCTTCGCCCAGATCACGACGACGTCCGCGAAGGTCGCGTTGCCGATCCACCGCTTCTCGCCGTCCAGCACCCAGGTGTCGCCCTCGCGCCGCGCCGTGGTGCGGAGCCCTCGCGCCGAGTCACTGCCCGACAGCGGCTCGGTGAGCCCGAACGCGCCGACGACCTCGCCGCGAGCCATCCGCGGCAGCCACTCCTGCTGCTGCTCGTCGCTGCCGCCGACGGCGATCGAGTTCATCGCGAGGCCGGACTGCACCCCGATGAACGTGGAGACGCCGGCGTCGATGCGACCGAGTTCGAGCGCCGCCCACCCGCGGTACACGGCCGAGTTCTCGAAGTGCCGCACGAGCGGGATGCCCGGGCCGTACATGCCGAGCTCGGCGAGCGGCGCGATGGTCTGCACCGGGAACTCCGCACGGGCCCAGTACTGGTCGGCGATCGGACGGACCTCGGCCTCGAGGTACGCACGCAGCTGCCCGAGCGACTCCCGCTCACGGGCCGTGAGCCCCTCCTGGAACCGGTAGAAGTCGGACTCGAGCAGAGGCGTGTCGGTGATCGACGTTGACATGGCACCAACGATGCATCATTCTCGAAAACGTTGCAAGATCGGCATCGGCACTCAGGGGGAACGGTGAGGAACGAACCACTCGGCACGCTCGGGTCGACGCTCGTCCCGAGCGCGCTCGCGGCCAGACTGGAGGCCCACGGCGACTCCCAGCGCGCGTTCCGGTCGGCGCGACGTGCGTTCATCGACGGAGCGCGCATCGACATGGGCTCGCTCGCATCGTCGCTCGGTGTCGACCGCACCTCGCTGTTCCGGTGGGTCGGCAACCGCGACCAGTTGCTCTCGGAGATCCTGTGGTCGCTCGCCGTACCGACGTTGGACGCCGCGGGGCGGGCGGCGGCCCCGTCCGGCGCGGCGCGGATCGTCGACGTGCTCGACCGCTTCACGGCGGACCTCATCCGCGCGCCGTACTTCCGCGCCTTCCTGACCCGCGAACCGAGCCGCGCCCTGCGCCTGCTCACGACGACCGACAGCGACGTGCAGCGCCGGTTCGTCGCCGTCGTGACCTCCGTCATCGCGACGGAACAGGAGGCCGGGGCGTTCGACCCGGCACCGCTGTCCGCTGAGGAGCTCGCACGGCTGCTGGTCCGCGTGTCGGAGTCGTTCACCTACGCGGACCTGATCTCCGGCGACGACCCCGATCCCGTCCGGGCGAGGACGACGTTCGCCTACATCCTCCGCCCGTGACGGCCGGGGCCCGTCGCCGTCCGGTCACTTCTGCGCGGCGAGCTCCAGGTTGATGTCGTCCGGGTCCTGCACCGAGAGGATGACCATGCCGGCGTCCCCGAGGTCGGTGACCTCGCCGTGCTCGATGCCGGCGGCGTCGAGGCGTTCGGCAGCAGCGTGCAGTTCGTCGACGGAACCCACGACGAAGCTCACGTGGTCGAGGCCGACGGTGTCAGGGTCGAAGCGCTGTCCGCTCGGCGCGACCGGACGCAGCCCGAAGAGCTGGTCGCCGACCGGGAAGATCGCGCCGCCGTAGAGCCGCTCACGGTCCTCGGTGATGCCGGGCTCGTCGGCGTGCTCGCTGAAGTCCATTGCCGGTGCCGTACCGAGCAGCTGCTCGTAGAAGGCCTTGCTGCGGTGGATGTCGGTGACGGTGACCCGCACGTGGGCGAGGCCGAGGGGCTTGACGATCTGTTCGCTCATGCACCCGAGCCAACGCCGGAGGGCTGAGCGACACCGGGCAGCGTGCGGCTACCGGCCAGCCCGGCGCACCCGGTCGGTCAGGCGTCCGACGGTCGCGGCGCCGCGAGCTCGAGGTTGATGTCGTCCGGGTCCTGCAGCGACAGGATGACGAGTCCGAACGGTTCGAGGTCCGTCACCGCCCCGTGCACGATGCCCGCCGCGTCGAGCCGTTCGACGGCGCGGTGGAGGTCGTCCACGGACCGGACCCGGAGGCTGAGGTGGTCGAGGCCCACCCGGTCGGGGTCGAAGCGGTCCCCCGCGGGAGCGACCGGTCGGAGCCCGAGCGTCTGCCCGTGGAACGTGAACGAGCACCCGCCGTACGTCCGCCAGGGGTCGTCGTGGATCGTGGGGTCGTCGATCTCGTCGCTGAAGTCGCTCCCGGGGGCCGTGCCGAACAGCTGTGCGTAGAACGCCTTGCTCCGTCGGATGTCCGTCACGGTCAACCGGACGTGCGCGAACCCCTGCGGATCGACGATGCCGCCGTCGGCCGTCCTCACCGGAAGCCCGCGGTGTCGAGGACGTGCCGAGGGAGCCCGTGGCCCGTGCAGCGATCTCGACGTCGGACGCCTCGGAAGACATCGCGCACGTGGTCGCCGCAGCCGGTCCACGAGGTCTTGCCGCACACCGGGCACTGGACGGACTCGCACATGCGATCGACGGTACGCAGCGCGGCTGCCAGACGGTACGGCGTACCGTCCCCCACGCGTCCGACGGTCCGGAAGGCGCACGGATTGCCTCGCGCATCGAACCACGAACGCGACATCGAACCAGCGCCCGGTGCTGGTTCGATGTCGCTTCCGTGGTTCGACTCCGGCCGCCCGCGCGTCGGGCGGCCCGGTCGAGCCGCCCGACGCCGGTCAGATCAGCGCGTCGGTGAGGTGGTTCGGCGTGCCGAAGCGGTGCGCCGTGATCGACACCGCCTGCTCGCGGAGGAACGGGAGCAGCTCGATCCGCCCGGCCTCGGTCACGGGCTCCCCGTACACGGCGACGTCCGGACGGCCACCGATCGCGGTCGTCAGCGCCGCGGTGTCGCCGCCGACGAGCCGCACGCGGGTGGACTCGCCACGCTCGACGCGCTTCGCGAAGGCCTCGTCGGACTGCCCCTCGGCGACGGACCGGACGTTCGGGAGGGCGCGGACGGCCGATGCGACGACCGACGGCAGCGCGGCCACCGACGAGACGTCGATCGTCGTCCCGGCGCGGACCGCCGCGGCCACGACACGCACGAGGTCGGCGACCGCGGGCTCCTCCGCCGACGCCAGGCGGACGTGGACTCCGGGGTACGGCAGGTACCGTGCGATGTTCCGCTCGGCCGAGAGTGCCGAGACGTCGACCGCTGCACCGAAGAGCGACGACCAGGCCTGCTCGTCGGACGCGGCGGCACGTTCGAGCGACTCCGACGTGACCCCGGCTGCGCTGAGGAACGAGCGCACGGGGGCGGACGTCGCCCCACCGGCCGACGCCGGTGCCGGCGACCACGAACCGAGCCCGAGCAGGTAGTTCAGCCCGCCCGCCTTGGTGCCGGCTCCGACGGCGGACTTCTTCCACCCGCCGAAGGGCTGCCGCCGCACGATGGCACCGGTGATCCCGCGGTTCACGTAGAGGTTGCCCGCCTCGATCCGGTCGAGCCACGTGCCGATCTCGGACGCGTCGAGCGAGTGCAGTCCTGAGGTCAGGCCGTAGTCGACCTCGTTCACGATGTCGATCGCCTCGTCGAGGGTCTTCGCGGTCATGATGCCGAGGATCGGGCCGAAGTACTCGGTGCGGTGGAACGCCGAACCACGCCGGACGCCGTCGCGGACACCGGGGCTCCACAGCTTGCCGGTGTCGTCGAGGCGCTTCGGTGCGACCGCCCACGACTCCCCCGAGCCGAGCGTCGTCAGGCCCTCGAGCAGCTTGCCGGCGGCGGGCTCGATGATCGGCCCCATCTGCGTCGTCGGGTCGGTCGGGTACCCGACGGTGAGCGAGGACACGGCGTCGAGGAGCTGCGAGCGGAAGCGGCGCGACGAAGCGACGGACCCGACGAGCACGACGAGCGAGGCGGCGGAGCACTTCTGCCCGGCGTGCCCGAAGGCGGAGGCGACGACGTCCTTGACCGCGAGGTCGAGGTCGGCGGACGGGGTGACGATGATCGCGTTCTTGCCCGACGTCTCCGCGAGCAGCGGCAGGTCAGGACGGAACGACCGGAACAGCTCGGCCGTCTCGTACGCGCCGGTGAGGATCACCCGGTCGACCTGGGGAGCGGCGACGAGCTGCTTGCCGAGGTCGTCCTCGGCCACCTGGACGAAGGCGAGCACGTCGGCCGGGACGCCGTGGGCGTCGAGCGCGGTCTCGATGACCGTCGCCAGCACGGCACCGCAGCGCTCGGCCGGCGGCGCGGGCTTCAGCACGACGGCCGAGCCGGCAGCGAGGGCGGCCAGGGTGGAGCCGGCCGGGATCGCGACGGGGAAGTTCCACGGCGGCGTGACCAGCGTCAGCGCGGCAGGCGAGAAGGACGCGCCGTCGACGTCGTCGAGCTGTGCGGCGAGCTCGCCGTAGAAGTGCGCGAAGTCGATCGCCTCGGACACCTCGACGTCGGCCTGGTCGATCGTCTTGCCGGCCTCGGCCGCCATGACCTCGACGAGGGCGGCGCGGTTCGCCTCCAGCGCGTCGCCGACGGCGTGGAGCACCGCGCCGCGCGCAGCACCGGACCACGAGCCCCACTCGGTCCCGGCGGCGCGGACGCGACCCAGGACGGTCTCGAGCTGCTCGGCGGAGGTGAGCCGGGCCTCCTGGACGGCGCGTTCCCCGAGCGTCGACGTGGCGACGCGCGACGTGATCGCCGCACCCCACTCGCGGACCGTCGCGACCGACGGGTCGCTGTCCGGCGTGTTCTCGAAGTGACCGGGGCGGGGCCGCTCGACCGCCGCGTACCGGTCGCCGACGCGGTGCGGCGCCGGGGCGTCCAGGCCGCCGGGCTGCGAGAGCGGGGCCAGGGAGTCGCGGAACCGTGCTTCCTCGCGGGCGAAGAGCGCGGGCGACGACGCCAGCGAGAAGACCGCCGACATGAAGTTCTCCTGCGACGCGCCTTCCTCGAGCCGTCGGATCAGGTAGGCGATCGCCACGTCGAACTCGCCCGGGTGGACGACCGGCGTGTAGAGCAGCAGCGAGCCGACCGTGCGACGGACCGCCTCGGCCTGCCCCTGCGCCATGCCGAGCAGCATCTCGAACTCGATGCCGTCACGGACGCCGCGCTCCCCGGCGAGCAGCCAGGCGTGCGCGACGTCGAACAGGTTGTGCCCGGCGACGCCGACGCGCACGTTCGCGATGCGCTCGGGCGTGAGGGCCCAGTCGAGCACGCGCTTGTAGTTGGTGTCCGAGTCCTGCTTCGTGTGCCAGGTGGCGAGCGGCCACCCGTGCACCGAGGCCTCGACCTGCTCCATCGGCAGGTTCGCGCCCTTGACGAGGCGGACCTTGATGTCGGCACCGCCGCGGGCACGACGAGCGGCCGACCACTCCTGCAGGTGCTGCATCGCGGCGAGCGCGTCCGGCAGGTACGCCTGGAGCACGATGCCGGCTTCGAGGTCGGTGAACTCCGGCTCGTCGAGGAGCTTCGTGAAGACCGCGATCGTCAGGTCGAGGTCCTTGTACTCCTCCATGTCGAGGTTGATGAACTTGCGCGGCGAGCTCTGCACGGCGCGACGGAAGAGCGGGCGGAGCTTCGCGATGATGTCCTCGATGGCGTGGTCGAACGCCCACGGCGAGTGCGGGTGCACGGTCGACGAGACCTTGATCGAGACGTAGTCGACGTCGTCACGGGCGAGGAGCCGCTGCGTGCCCTCGAGCCGGCGCGAGGCCTCCTTCTCACCGAGCACCGCCTCGCCGAGCAGGTTCACGTTCAGTCGGACGCCGTCGCGCTTGACCTTCGCGATCGCCGGCCCCAGCTTGGCGTCGGTCGCGTCGACGATGAGGTGTCCGACCATCTCGCGGAGCACCCGCCGCGCGATCGGGACGACGACACCGGGCAGCACCGGGGCCATGCCACCGCCGAGCCGGACGAGCCCGCGGAGCGCGGCGGGCAGGAACCCCGGCGCACCGGGCGCGATCTGCCGGAGCTTCCGGGCGGCCACCCCGAGGTCCTCGGGCCGGACGACGCCGTCGACGAACCCGACCGCGAAGTCGAGCCCGGCCGGGTCGGCGAGGACGCCTGCGAGCTGCTTCGCCGAGCCGTCGACCGGGTAGGTCTCGGCCTCGGCCAACCACTGGCGGACGAGGGCGACGGACTGGTCCGCCAGGTCGTCGTGCGGGGTCGGTGCGGCTTCGGCGTCGCGTGCCTGGAGGTCGGTCATGGGTTCAGTGTGGAGTTCGAGAAGCGTAAGCGGAAGCAACTCCTGCTGATGCGTACCGTGCAGGACAGCTACTGTTTCTGCATGCTCGATGTCCGTCGTCTCGTCCTCCTCCGGGAGCTCTCGATCCGGGGCACCGTGGCAGCCGTCGCGGAGGCCCTCAACTTCACGCCGTCCGCGGTGTCGCAACAGCTCGCCGTGCTCGAGCGTGAGGCCGGCGTGCCCCTGCTCCGCAAGGTCGGCCGTCGCCTGCAGCTCACCCCGCAGGCCGAGGTGCTCGTGCAGGCCGCCGGGCACGTGCTCGACGTGCTCGACCAGGCGCAGGCGCAGGTGGAGTCGTCGCTCCCCACGGTGCAGGGACGGGTCCGCGTGGCGGTGTTCCAGTCGGCCGCCCTCGCCCTCATGCCGAACGCGCTGCACGAGATGGCCGTCGCGCACCCGGACGTGCGCATCGAGATGGTCCAGCGCGAGCCCGAGACGGCACTGCACGAGACGTGGGCCCGCGAGTTCGACATGGTGATCGCCGAGCAGTACCCGGCACACACCGCGCCGCACCTGTCCGGGCTGCACCGGTCGGACCTGACGACGGACGAGGTGCGCCTCGCGCTGCCGCCGGTCGACACGGCCCTGGCACCGGTGTCGTCCATCGAGGACGCCGAGGCGATGCCGTGGGTGATGGAGCCCCGCGGCACGGCGTCGCGGCACTTCGCCGAGCAGGTCTGCCGCCGGTGGGGCTTCGAGCCCGACGTGCGGTACGAGACCGCCGACCTGCAGACCCAGATCCGCCTGGTCGAGTCCGGGAACGCCGTCAGCCTCATGCCCGACCTGATGTGGACGGGTCGGACCACCACGTGCCGGCTCGTCGACCTGCCCGATCGTCCGCGACGGACGATCTTCACCGTGGTCCGCGCCGCAGGGTCGTCCTCCCCGGCGGTCCGTGCGCTCCGCGACGCCCTCGAACGCGCGGCGGCGTCCGTGCACCGCTGACCTGCGGAGCCTGGCGGGAACCCGCAACTCCCCCAACTCAGGTCACAACTGCACATCGACGGCGCGTTCGGAGACCTGCGCACCCTACGATCCGAGCAGGTCGAGGATGCTCGGCCGATCCTCAGGTCCGGCACCCGACCGGACACGAACCAGGGGGAAGACGTGCGCCGCAGCACCTCCACCGTCCGACGCGCCTGTGCCGTCGGCACGACCATCGCCCTCGTCGGTCTCACGACCGGCCTCGGCATCATGACCGCGACCGCCGCCTCCGCCGCCCCGGCGGACCAGGTGTCGAGCTCGCAGGTAGCGACGAGCGGGGACCAGGCCGCCTCGAGCAGCCAGGGCACCGGCACGCAGGACCCGGACGGCGGCCAGGCCACCGCCGGGACCGACGCGACGACCGGCTCGGGCGACGACACCGCTGCGGGCACCGCGCCCGACGGCAGCACCGAGACCGGCACCGACACCTCGGGCGCGATGCCCGACACCGACGGCACCGGCACCGGCACCGGCACCGGCGCCACGCCAGGCAGCACCGGCAGCACGGCCCCGGCGTCCGGCTCCCCGACGGTCGACACGACACCCACCGACGCCCCGACCGAGACGCAGCAGGACGCCCCCGCCGTCACCATCGTCGGCGACGCCCGGACCGGCAACACCCTCGAGGCGAAGCCGACCGGGTTCGACGAGGACGGCAGCTTCCGGTTCGTCTGGACGATCGACGGCGAGCCCGGTGCCGCGACGCTCGCGAAGGTCGACTCGCTCACCCTGGACGAGGCGCTCGCGGGCAAGCGGGTCACCGTGACCGTGACGGGCACGCCGACCGACGGTTCGGCCGCCCGCACGACGAGCGCGACCTCCGAGACGATCACGCAGGCCCCGGTGTTCGTCGACGAGTCCGGCGAGCCGATCGTCGAGGGCGCGGACGTCGACGACCCCCAGTACCTCGACGCCACTGCCGGCGAGCGGTTCTCGTACACCTTCCACGCCGACGGCTTCCCGGCGCCGAGCTACCGGCTCGACTGGTACTGGGACGACGAGGACGGCGACGACACCGTCGTCTCGACGGAGGGACAGCAGCGAGCGCAGGAACACGCGACAGCGAACGCGCAGCGGAACGCCTTCGGAGCGGTCGGTTCCGGCTGGCAGGCGGACGAGGGCGACGACGAAGAGTCCGGGCCCGAGGTCCAGCTGCCGGAGGGCTTCACCTTCGACCCGGCGACCGGTGTCCTGAGCGGCTCCACCGACCTCGCGTTCTCCTACGACTTCGCCGTCACCGCGACGAGCGGCACGGTCTCCACGACGCAGTACGTCGAACTGACGGTGGCCCCGGGCAAGCCCGCCGGTTTCCTGGTCACCACGGGCGACGCAGCGACCCTCGAGACCCAGCGGCCCGTCCTGTGGGTCATCAGCCCCCGGGGCGACGTCACGACGATCACGATCGACCTCGACGAGGACGATCTCTGGTCGGCGATCGACATCCAGGACGGCGGCCGTCCGACGGTGCAGCAGAACGGCACGCTCTTCGTCTCCGGACAGCCGGTCGACCGGTTCGGCAACTACGTCGAGAACTTCGACGAGGACGGCGACCCGATCGTCGTCGAGACGGTCACGTCCGACGTCGCGACCGACGTCATCGAGCGCCTGGACGACGAGGACGGTGGCGGTGCCTCCGTCACCTTCCCGCATGCCTCGGTGCACACCCTGACGGTGTCGGCACCGTCGATGCAGGGCACGTCGTTCGCCGTCGAGGTCGTCCCGACCGCCGCGCCGGCCCTCACCCCGACCACGCCCGCCGCCGCAGCACCGATCACGCGTCCGACGCCCGGTCGCCTCGCGTACACCGGCACCGACGTGTCAGCACCCGTCGCGTGGACGCTCGGCCTGCTCGTCGCGGGTGCCGGACTGCTGGGCGCGGGGATGTTGCGTCGCCGCCGAGCGCAGCACTGACACGACGCCTCCGGCCGGTCGGTCACACCGTGGCCCGGCCGGGAGGCTCCTCCCGCGGCCCCGCCGTGTCCCTCGCGGACACGACGGGGCCGCTCCACGTCCACGGGGACACGGGCCGTCGGCTGCCCGTCCGACCGGGGCACGCGTCGGTAGCGTGGGCCGCATGCCCACGCTGCTGCACATCGACTCCTCCGCCGACCTCGCCCACTCGCGTTCGCGCGCCCTGACCGCCGCGTTCGCGGACGCCTGGCGCGCCCGCGGCCCGGAGTACACGGTGGTGCGCCGGGACCTGCACGTCGACCAGCTCCCGCACCTCGAGACCTCGGCACTGCACTGGGCAGCGTCCGACCGCACCGCCGAGGAGTCCGTCGCGCCCGAGGCCGAGGCACTCCGCCAGGAGGTCATCGACGAGCTCCTCGCCGCGGACGCCGTCGTCGTCGGGGCGCCGCTGTACAACTACACGGTGCCGTCGACCCTCAAGGCCTGGATCGACCGGGTCCACGTGCCCGGGGTCCTCGCCGGCGACGTCCAGCCGCTCGCCGGTCGGCCGGTCGTGACGGTCGTCAGCCGCGGCGCCACCTACGACGCCGGCTCCCCGACCGAGACCTGGGACCACGGCTCGCCCGTGCTGCACCTGATCCTCGGGACGGCGCTCGGCATGAAGCTGTACCCGGTGACCGTCAGCGCCACCCTCGCGGACCGGATCCCGGACCTCGCACCGCTCGCCGAGCACGCGTCGGCCGAGTTCGCCGACGCCCGGACCACGCTCGAACGACTCGCCGCGACGGTCGTCTGAGCCGGACCGGAGGCAGCCGGACCGGCGTCAGCCGGACCGATCTCAGTCTCGCCGGATCTCGTCCGCCCGGCCGAGCAGGTCCGCGTGGAAGGCCGTCTGCGTCAGCGCGCTCGCGAGCAGGAACCCCGTCATCGAGTCGATCCCCCCGCTGAACGGCACGCGCGAGGCGACCTCGAACAGGGTCGGGGACGTCAGGGTGTCGAGCGCCGCGGCGACGTGGTGCGAACGCTCCGCTCGGTGCCGGGCGAGCGTCCGGGCACGCGTGACGACGTCGCGGAAGCGGTACTCGTGCCCCGGACAGACCTCGAGGTCGCCGTACCCGTCGAGCCGTGCGAGGGAGGACAGGAGGTCGCCGAGCGGGTTCGTGGTCGTCCGGCCGCCGAGTCCGATCCCGGAGTTGATGCGCGGCAGCACGTGGTCGCCGGTGAAGAGCAGCCCGTCGCCCTCGTCGACGAGGCACAGGTGCCCGGCGGTGTGCCCCGGTGTCCACAGCGCCCGGACCTCGCGCCCGGGGATCGGCAGCACGTCGCCGTCCGCCACGAGCAGGTCCGCGAAGGGCTCGACCGCGCGACTGAGGCCGATCCGTCGTCCGCTCCCCCACGCGGCGACCACGCCGGCGACCAGCTCCGCGGGCAGCCCCCACCCGGCGATGTCGGCGTCGTTCGCGGCCGCGTCCTCGCGCTCCCGCCGCAGGGCCTCGACCTCGAGCCGGTGCATCGCGATCCGAGCCCCGCTCGCACGCCGGAGCGCGGCGGCAGCACCGAGGTGGTCGGCGTGCAGGTGCGTCACGACGACGAGTCCGACCTGGTCGACCGAGCGCCCGATCGCCGCGAGACCGGCGCGGAGCACTGCGAGCTCGTCGTCCTCCGCCCAGCCGGGGTCGATCACGGCGAGGGTCCCGTCGGTCCCCTCCACCACGTAGGACAGGGTCGCGTCCGGCACGCCCCCGCGGAACGGCACCGCGAGGGTCCAGACGCCGGGGCGCACCTGCTCGACGGGCGGCAGGACGCCGTCGCGGAGCGCGGCGGCCTGCACGGGGCTGATCGGTTCCGGTGCCGGCGCTGCCGGCGGGGGCACGGTCGTCACGCGACCACCCTAGTGACGACGCCAGCGCGCCGGGGTGGGCCGCGCCTCCCGGTCGGGACCCGTGCGCGTCGCGACGGACGGACGGCGCCGAGCCGAGCCTCCCGTCCGGCGGAGCGACCGCGAGTAGACAGGCCACATGGAGATCGCACCGATGCTCGCCAAGGCCGTCGCCACCGTGCCCGACCCCGACAGCGTCCGCGGCGGGCTGCGGTACGAGCCGAAGTGGGACGGCTTCCGGGGGATCGTGACGGTCGACGGCGACGACGTCACCATCGGCAGCCGCGGGGCGAAGCCGCTCACCCGGTACTTCCCGGAGCTCGTGGAGGCCTTCCGCGCGCAGTTCGGCGGACGCGACCACCCCGTCGTGCTCGACGGCGAGGTGGTCCTGCGGAGCGGCGAGCCGGGGAGTGAGCACCTGGACTGGGAGGCCCTCTCCCAGCGGATCCACCCCGCGGAGTCGCGCATCCGCACGCTGAGCGTCGAGACCCCCGCACAGTTCGTCGCGTTCGACCTCCTCGCCGTCGACGGGACGGAGCTGCTGGACCTGCCGTTCGACGAGCGGCGCGAGCGGCTGGAGGCACTCGCCGACGGCATGACCGACCCGCTGTTCGTCACCCGCACCACGCTCGACGTCGACCTCGCCCGCGAGTGGCTGACCACGTTCGAGGGCGCCGGCCTGGACGGCGTCGTGGCCAAGCCCCGGGCGAAAGCGTACGAGCCGAACAAGCGCACCATGCTCAAGGTGAAGCACCACCGGACCGCCGACGTCGTCGCGATCGGGTACCGCGTGCACAAGAGCGGCAGCGGCGTCGGCTCGCTGCTCGTCGGGCTGTACGACGCGGACGGTGACCTCCGCCAGGTCGGCGGCGTCTCCGCCTTCACCGACCGCCGGCGGCAGCAGTTGGTGGAGGAGCTCGAGCCCGTCGTGCTCCGCGATGCGGACGGGAGGCCCGTCACCGGTGACGGGGAACGGTCGCGGTTCTCGTCGGGTCGCGACACCTCGTTCGTCCGGCTCGCGCCGGAACGCGTGCTCGAGGTGCGGTACGACCAGATGGAGGGCGACCGGTTCCGGCACACGGTGCAGTTCGAGCGGTGGCGGCCCGACCGCGACGCCCGGTCGTGCGGGTTCGATCAGCTCGATGTCCCATCTGCGTACGACCTGCGCGACGTGTTGTCCTAGCGCTTGCACCGGCCGCCGCGCGTCAATATGCTCGCAGTAGTTAGGCTAACTAGTGACTTCCGGACGGGGATCCGGGGGCGCGGTGGAGACGGGAGCGGGACATGATCATCGACGGCATCAGCGACGCCAACCGAGGCACCTGGTCCCGCCTGACGCGACTGCACACGGCGAGCGTCACGCTGCCGATGCACACCAGCCGGGTCGCGAAGCCCGAGCACCGCGCCGAGGACGTCGCCGCGGCCTGAGCCGGCCCGGTCAGGGCCGGTCCGTCTCGCACGGTCCGTTCCGCGCTTCAGGCCTTCTTGGCCCGGGACGGCTGGACGCGCGGCGGCTCCCCCGGCATCTTCGGGAAGTCGGGCGGGAACGGCAGCTCGCCGAGCCCGGACGCCAGGTCCCGCTCCCACCACGCGAGCAACGGAGCGATGTCGCCCGGCTCCGCGTGCATCGACTCCCACGGATCGCCGAGGGTCCGGAGCCGTTCCGGGACCGTGGTCACCGTCAGGGTCGTCGGGTCCACGCTGTCGAGCTCGTCCCAGGTGATCGGCGTCGAGACGCTCGCGTGTGCCAGGGCTCGCGGGCTGTAGGCGCCGGCCATCGTGCGGTCGCGGTTCGCCTGGTTGAAGTCGACGAAGACGCGCTGCCCGCGCTCCT
Organism: Curtobacterium sp. BRD11; assembly: GCF_031844345.1. Taxonomy (NCBI): domain Bacteria; kingdom Bacillati; phylum Actinomycetota; class Actinomycetes; order Micrococcales; family Microbacteriaceae; genus Curtobacterium; species Curtobacterium sp. BRD11. The sequence continues at coordinate 110,910 of NZ_JAUZUZ010000001.1, read as the reverse complement.
CCTTCCACCACGCCGTCGTCACACGGTCGGGCATCCGCCGCTCGAGCTCCCGCGCCGCCGCGATCACCGCGTGACGGACGTCGAGGAACTCGTGCTCGGGCCGGATCGGTGCGAACACGTGCAGGCCGCGGTTGCCGCTGGTCTTGATCCACGCCGTGAGCCCGACCTCGTCGAGCACCTTCCGGAGCTCGTGCGCGACCGGCACCGTGTCGTGGAAGTCGGTGCCCGGCTGCGGGTCGAGGTCGATGCGCAGCTGGTCGGGGTGGTCGGAGTCCGCGGCGCGGCTCGCCCACGGGTGGAACACGACGGTGTTCATCTGCGCTGCCCACACCGCGACCGCCGGCTCGTCGACCACGAGCTGCGGGTGTGACCGGCCGCTCGGGTAGGTGACGACGACGTCGCGCACGTACTCGGGAGCACCCTTCGGCGGGTTCTTCGAGAAGAACGAGTCCCCGTCGATGCCCGACCCGAACCGCTGCAGCGAGATCGGTCGGTCCCCGTTGGCCCGGACGAAGGGCTCCCCGACGGCGACCAGGTACTCGGCGAGGTCGAGCTTCGTGATGCCGACCTCGGGGAAGAGCACGCGGGACGGGCTGCTGATCCGCACCTCCCGGTCGCCGTCCGGACCCGGGACCGTCAGCGTCGTCGCCTCGCTCGCCATGCAGCGGACCGTACACGGCCGGCGCTCCGGGCGTCCCCGGCCCCGCCCTGCCCTCGGCCCCGCCCTTTCCGCCGAGCTCTCCCCGCCGAGCTCTCTCCGCCGAGCTCTCTGCGCCGAGCGGGCCGTATCTGTCACGCGCACCGCCGTCGGCCGACGTGTTCCGCCCGCTCGTCGCACCACGCGCGGCATGTCCTGCCCGCTCGGGGACGGCCGTGGAGGGACCGGCTGCAGAGGGGCGGCTGCGGAGGGCCGGCGAGCGGCACGGCAACGGGCGTGGAGCGTCGTTCGAGCGACGCCGGGCACGATGGACCGGTGACGGCGTACCTCGGGGTGGACCTGGCGTGGGGCCTCGGCAGCGACCGGAAGCCCGCGAACGAGACCGGTCTCGTCGCGATGGCCGACGACGGCACGATCACGGACGCCGGGTGGGCCCGCGGGGTCGACGCCGTGACCGACTGGATCGCGGCGCACCTCGGGCGACGGACCCTGGTCGCCGTCGACGCCTCGCTCGTGGTGACGAACCCGAGCGGCATCCGCGAGGCCGAGCGGCAGGTCGGGCAACGCTACGGCCGGTGGAGGGTCGCGGCGAACCCGACGAACCTGGCCTCGGCGGCGAGCGCCGGGGCACGGCTGCTCGACCGGCTGACGGACCTCGGGATCGGCTACGTCAGCGACACCGCGGCGGTGCGGGAGCGCACCGGGCCGGCGGCGTTCGAGTGCTACCCGTACACGACCCTCGTGGGGGTCGAGGAGCTCGGCTACGACGACGAGCGTCCGCGGTACAAGCGCCTCGACCTGAAGCTCCCGGCCGCCGTGGCCCGACAGCGGCGCGCCGAGGCGTTCGACGACCTCGTGCACCGGCTGCGCACGACCCCGCTCGACCCGCCGCTGCTGCTCGACTCCCATCCCCTGACGGCCGGGCTCGCCGACCCGTCGGTGCTGCACGGGCCGACGCACAAGCACCGGGAGGACCTGCTCGACGGAGCCCTGTGCGCCTGGACCGCCGCGTTCTGGGAGCGGCACGGCGACGAACGGGTGCAGGTGCTGGGAGGTGATCCGGGCCTCCCGTCCGATCCACCGGACGAGGCGGGCCGCCGGCCCGTCGTGGTGGCACCCGCGCGTGGGTCGCAGCGGCGGCCGCGCGGCTAGGCTCGACGCCGTGAGCACCACGAGCGAACCCCTGCGCATCGGGCTGGTGTCGCTGCACACCTCCCCCGGCGACGAGCCCGGCTCCGGCGAGGTCGGCGGCATGAACGTCGTGGTCCGACACCAGGCCGAGGCCCTGGCCGACCGCGGCCACCAGGTGGAGATCATCACGCGGCGGTCGGCGCCCACGCAGCCGGACAGCGTCTCGCTCGTGCCGGGCGTGTGCCTGCGGTTCCTGTCCGCCGGGCCCGCTGAGCCGGTGCCGAAGGGCGAGCACGACGCGTTCATCGAGCCGTTCCGGGCGGGCCTCGAGGAACTCGGCCCCTACGACGTGCTGCACTCGCACCACTGGTTCTCCGGCGTCGCCGCCCTGCCCGTCGCCCGCGAGCGGGGCATCCCGCACGTGCAGTCCTTCCACTCCATCGCGGCCGAGTCGGACACTCCCCTGTCCGAGGGCGAGCGTCCCGAGTCCGCTGGCCGTCCCGCGGGTGAGCGGATGCTGGCGCGCGACTCCGACGCCGTCGTCGTCGTGTCGTCCGCCGAGGCGTCGACCGTCCGCACGCGTCTCGGCGGCGACGAGTCGCGGACGTGGATCGTCCCGCCGGGCGTCGACGGGTCCGTCTTCCGCCCCGCCGGCGCCGGCGCGCGCCGCGCGGAGACACCGTACGTCGTCGCGGCGGCACGCGTGCAGCCGCTGAAGGGGCTCGACCTGGCGATCGAGGCGGTCGCGGGCATCGGCCAGGAGGTCCGCCCCACCCTCGTCATCGCGGGCGACGCCTCGAGCGAGGCAGGCGACTACGTGGACGAACTGCGTCGGCTCGCCGCCGCGCACGGCATCGCCGACCGCGTGACCTTCGTCGGTCCGCAGTCGCGTGCCGACCTGGCGTTCCTGTTCCGTGGCGCAGCGGCCGTGCTCGTGCCGTCGCACTCGGAGACCTACGGACTCGTGGCGCTCGAGGGCTCCGCCTCCGGGGTGCCCGTCGTCGCGGCGGCTGCCGGTGGGCTGCGGGAGGCCGTGGTCGACGGGGAGACCGGGGTCGTGCTCGAGTCCCGGGACCCGGGCGACTGGGCTGCGGAGATCGAACGGATCCTGACCGATCGGACGTACGCGGCCGGGCTCGCCGCCGCGGGTCGGGAGCACGCCGAGCGCCTGAGCTGGGAGCGCTCGGCGGCCGGACTCGAGGACGTGTACCGGCGGGTGCTCGGACGCTCGTGACGGCCGGAGGCGCGGGGATCGAGCGGCCGGAGTCGGCTGGCGGGCTCGACCCGTCGGGGTCGGCTGGCGCGCTCGCCCCGGCGGCGTCGGCTGACGGGCTCGACCTGACAGGGCCGGCTGGCGGGCTCGACCTGTCGGGGTTCTGGGCTGCGCTCGACGCCGTGCCGGTGGCCGAGGACGCCGAAGCGCTCTACTCCACCGACTCGGCCGAGGGGCGACTACGACGTACGAACCTGTCGGCCTACCTGTCCCACGTCGGGGCAGCGGCCGACACCGTGCTCGTCGCCGAGGCCCCCGGCTGGCGCGGCATGACCAACACGGGCATCCCCTTCACGAGCATGCGGGAGCTCGGCACGCTCGGCTTCGACGTCCTCGTGCCGCCGGAGCCGACCGCGCCGTGGGAGGCGTCGTCCCGGGTCGTGCACGCGGCGTTGCAGGACTGGTCGGGTCCGCTCCCCCTCGCCTGGGCGATCTTCCCGCACCACCCCTTCGTCGCGAGCGACCGGCAGACGAACCGGACCCCGCGTCCGGCCGAGGTCCGCGACGGTGCTCCGGTCGCACTCGCGCTGCTCGAGGCGCTGCGGGACGCTCGTGCCGCCGATCGTGCCGGTCGCCGCCGGGACGTGCGGGTCGTCGCGGTCGGGCGGAAGGCGCAGGGGGCGCTCGCGCTGGCGGGCATCGACGCCGTGGCGGTGCGGCACCCGGCGCAGGGCGGCGCGGCGCAGTTCACGGAGCAGGTGCGGGCGCTGCAGGGGTAGCGCGGTCCCCGCCGGGCGGCCGTTGCGCTGGGGCAGGGCGTGCACACGCGGACTTCGACACCGCACCCGTCGATCGACGGGTGCGGTGTCGCACCATGCGCACGCACCAGGTGCCTCCACATGGGTCGACGTTCCGCGTGTCGATCGAAGCGTGCAATGTCGCGCTGCGGTCCTGGGCGGGTGTGCGCGCACGCTCGCCGTGCGGGCGGAACGACGATGCCGCTGTCGGACGACAACCCCGGTGTCGCGCGGGCCCGCGCGCAGTGTGCGGCTGCGATGCCTCGGCGCCCGAGCGTCGCGGGCTCAGGCGGAGCGGACCTCGACGCCCTTGGCTGCCAGGCGCTCGGTCACGTGCGCGGGCAGCGGCGCGGCGGCGTACACGGTCGTCAGCGCGGGGAGGTCGAGCACGTCGTCCCAGTTCTGCGGGTCGTAGCGGTCGTCGGACCCGTCCCACCCGGGGTGGACGTCCTGCAGGACTTCGAGGTCGGAGTCGACGGTGAGCTCGGTCACCAGCGCCAAGTGCGACGGCAGCAGGTCGAGGTCGTCGTAGTACTCGCGAGCGCGGTCGTCCTGTCCCTCGACGTCGAGGTCCTCACCGGCGTCCTCGTCCTCGTCGCCGTCGTAGGGCTCCAGCACGTCGAGGTCGTAGCAGAGGACGTCGAGCACGAGCAGCTTGGCGTTGAAGTCGGCGAACTCGACGGGCTCTTCGGTGGTGTCGGAATCGTCGTGCATGCCCCGGAGCGTAGCCACCGGAGCCCGTGAGCGACCGCGCGATCGCATCACGGGCGTGTTGCAGCCGGCGTCGATCTTCCTGTGAGAGTAGACAGAGTGCCATCCCTCGGGAAAGGCTGACGTATGACCACCACCAAGTCGGACGCGACGCAGCAGGAGCAGCCCACGCTCAAGCGCGTCATCGGTCCCAAGCTGCTGCTGCTCTTCATCGTCGGCGACATCCTGGGGACGGGCGTCTACGCGCTCACCGGCCAGGTCGCCGCCGAGGTCGGCGGTGCCGCATGGCTCCCCTTCCTCATCGCCTTCGCGGTCGCCCTGCTCACGGCGTTCTCGTACCTCGAGCTCGTGACGAAGTACCCCCAGACGGCGGGCGCCGCGCTCTACGTGCACAAGGCGTTCGGCATCCACTTCGTCACCTTCATCGTCACGTTCATCGTGATGTGCTCGGGCATCACGTCGGCGAGCACGGCCTCGCGGGCGTTCGCGGCGAACCTCGGCGCCGGCTTCGGCCTCGAGCTGCCGAACGGCGTCGTGATGCTCATCGCGATGGGGTTCATGCTCGCGGTGATGGCGGTCAACTTCCGCGGGGTCAGTGAGAGCGTCAAGACGAACGTGGTGCTCACCCTGGTCGAGCTGTCCGGTCTGGTGATGGTGATCCTCATCGGCTTCTGGGCGATCGCCGGTGGCAACGCGGACTTCTCGCGCGTGGTGATGTTCGACACCCCCGAGGACAAGACGCTGCTGCTGTCGGTGTCGACCGCGACCTCGCTGGCCTTCTTCGCGATGGTCGGTTTCGAGGACTCGGTGAACATGGCCGAGGAGACCAAGGACCCGTCGCGGATCTTCCCGAAGGTGATGCTCACCGGCCTCGGCATCACGGCGGTCATCTACGTGCTCGTGTCGATCTGCGCCGTCGCGGTCGTGCCGATCGGCGAGCTCGCCGGCAACGAGACCCCGCTCGTCACGGTCGTGCAGACCGCGGCGCCGGACTTCCCCATCGCCGACCTGCTGCCGTTCATCTCGATGTTCGCGGTCGCCAACACCGCGCTGATCAACATGATGATGGCGTCCCGGCTGCTGTACGGCATGAGCAAGCAGGGCGTGCTGCCAGGCTTCCTCTCGCGAGTGTCGCCGGCGCGTCGCACGCCGTCGACCGCGATCGTCTTCACCACCGTCATCTCGCTGCTGCTCATCGGCTGGGTCTCGCTCGACCCGGACTCCCCCATCGTCGTGGTCCTCGGCGGCACGACCTCGTTGCTCCTGCTCTCGGTCTTCACGGTCGTGAACCTCTCGGTGCTGGTGCTCCGTCGCGACCGCGTCGGGCACAAGCACTTCCGGGCCGGTGTCGTGATCCCCGTCATCGGCGTGGTCACCTGCCTGTGGCTCGTCCTCCCCTTCTCGTCCGGTCGCGACGCGCAGCAGTACCAGATCGCCGGCGCACTGCTGGGGCTCGGCGTCCTGCTCTGGCTCCTCACGTGGTTCACGCACGGACGGAAGCAGACCGAGAAGGCGCCCACCGGACTCGTCACCGAGCCGACCGCGGTGGTCCGACCGGGCACCGGCCACCGGCACCACGAGGACGGCGACGGCGGACACGGCGACGCGGACGGCCACCGCCGGGACGGCTGATGGAGGCGTCCGAGGTCATCTTCGCGATCGCCATCGGAACGATCGTCCTGCTCTCGCTGTCGGCTGCGTTCCGGTCCGGCCGCCGACGCGACTGACCGGAGACGGGCGCCGCCGACAAGACCGACCGGGAGCACGGTGCCGCCGACACCCCCGATCGGGCGGCTGCGGTTCCCAGCCGACGCCCGTACGCTCGTCGTGCCCTGCACCCGACCGTCCGGTACTCGCGACGGACCGCCCGCCCGGAAGGACCCCGACATGCGCCGCGCCGGCATCACCATCGCCTCGGTGTTCGGGGCAGGCGTGGTCGCGGCCGTCATCGGCGTGGTGGTCGTCGTCGTCATCGCGGTGCACTCGCTGACCGGCGCAGCGAAGACCGTGACCGCGGCGCCCGCCTGTCCCGACGTCGCCTCGCGCACGATCGGCGGCATCGTGGTGCCCGCAGGCCCGGTCGCCGGCTTCTGCCAGGACCGCCTGGTGAACGCCGCGTACGTGATCGAGGCCGCTCAGGCGCTCGGCATCGGCCCGCACACCCAGGCCGTCGGCGTGATGACCGCGATCGGCGAGTCGAGCCTGGTGAACCTCGACCACGGGGACGCCGCAGGACCGGACAGCCGCGGGCTCTTCCAGCAGCGCGACAACGGCGCGTGGGGCACGTACGAGCAGCGGATGGACCCGTACACGGCGGCGACGATGTTCTACGCGAAGCTCGTGAAGACGCCGGGGTGGAAGACGATGACCCCGACCCAGATGGCGCACGCGGTGCAGATCAACGCGGACCCGGACCACTACGCGAAGTTCTGGCCGGAGGCGAAGGCCGTCGTCGAGGGTCTCACGGGGCAGTCGGTGCCGGACACCGCTCCCCAGGGCTGAGGTCACCGCAGCACCGGCCCGAGCTCCTCGGCGTCGTGGAGCTCGACCATCGACGCCCCCGTGGCGTTCACGACGACCTGACCCCGCAGTCGCACCGCACGCTCGGCGAAGGCGCACGCGCAGGCGTCGATCCACTCCCAGTCGACCGGGAACAGCTGCGTCTCACCCGGCCGTTCCCATGCGAGCACGACCTCGGACGCAGCGTTGTCGACGCAGACCTCCGCGACCAGCGTGGCGAAGTCCTCGACGTGCTCGTCCGGCTGCAGCGGCAGGTCCGACACGGGCAGCAGGAACGGGATCGGCAGCGCCCGTTCGTCGAGGAAGAGCACCCAGCACTGCCGCCGGATCGGGGGCCCGACGACCCCGGAGACGAGGGCGACGACGTCGGCGTCGGTCCGGGCGGACGTGGTGAACAGCTGGTCGAGCACTTCGGTTCCTGACATGCTCCGAGCCTGCGGCCCGAGCCCGGCGGGCAGCAGCGTCCACCGACGATCTGTGGACGACGATGCCGAGACCAAACCCTGTGCAGGAAGACCGGCAGCAGCCCGGCAGATCCCCGGCAGGTGCCCGGCAGGAGCCCGGCAGGACGAGCGTCAGAACCCGTGCTGCACGGCGGAGTCGACGAGCAGCAGGGCAGCGAAGAACACGACGACCTGCGCGGCGATGCCGACCAGCACCAGGGGCCACGCGAGCCGTCGCCGGACGAGCCGCAGGACGCAGCCGACGACCGTCCCGACGAGCACCAGCACGACGAGCACCGGACCGACGGTCACCACCCCGCCGCCGAGCCCGGCGTCGCAGGTGTTCCCCGGCGCCGCGCACGAGTGGAACGCCATCGACAGGAAGACGATGCCGCCACCGACGGCCACCGACTCGACGGCCAGCAGGACGAGCAGCAGCACCGTGGCGACCACGTCCGCGACGCGGCGGTGCGTGCCGGCGGCGAGCCGTGCCTCCCGGCCGACCGCGGCAGCCGACGCAACCGCCCCGTCCGACCCGACCCCTGCAGCCGACGCGACCGCCCCGTCCGACCCGACCCCAGCAGCCGCCCCGTCCGACCCGGCCACGCCGACGGACCCGGACGACACGTCCGGGTCCTGCGACGCCGCCGGGGCAGCCATCAGCGCCCCGTACCGGACCCGCGGGTCGACCAGAGCGCAGCCCAGATGAGCAGCGGCTGCCCGAACAGACGGGCGACGCGCTTCTCGTCGGAGTCGAGGCCGAACGCGTCGCGGCGGTTCACCCACTGCGACAGGTTGCCCGGGAAGATCACCGTGAAGAACAGGGCCGCGACCGTGCCGACGGTCTTCCGGCGGCTGCGCGGCGTGAAGAGCAGCGCGCTGCCGAGTCCGATCTCCGCCACACCGGAGGCCAGCACGGTCGTGTCCGTGTCGAGCGGCACGAAGTCCGGCACCTGAGCGCGGAAGTCACGACGGGCGAAGGTGAGGTGGCTGGTGCCCGCGAAGACGAGCGCAGCACCGAGGAGGACACGGACGAAGGAACGCATGCCCTCATCGTGCTCGCTCGCGCAGGGTCCGTCCGGCGCGTCGCGCGGCGATGCGCGGACCGGCCGTCCCCGGAGGCGAGCGCAACGGGCCACGGGTCGGTACGTTCGGACCCATGGCAGCCGTCGCTCGCGACCACGAACCGCCCGCCGTCCTCGCGACCGTCGCCGTGCTGCTCGCTCCCCTCTCGCTCTGGATGGGCATCATCGTGCCCGCCGCCGACATGGCGCGGCACGTGCTCCTCGAGGCCGTGTTCGGCATCGTCTGCGTGCTCTGCGGCGTCCGCGCGGTCCGGATCGCCGGTCGGCGTCGCGCCGTACGCGTCTGGGCGTGGATCGGGATGGTGCTCGGTGGCCTCGGCCTGGTGATGACGGCCTGGCAGCTGCTCACCTTCGCGACGGACGGCGGTTTCCCGCCGCCGTTCTGGTCGCCCTACGCGCGCCGCTGACCGCGGTCATCCACCACCGGTCGACGGCCTGGAGGCGCGGCGAACGTCCGTCCCGTCGCCGCCGCCGGGCGGGCGGTCACCAGCCGAGCGTGCCCGGCCCGCCCTTGAAGGGTCCGACGACCCGCGAGGTGATCCACCCGCCGTAGAAGTCGCCCTCCTGCGCCTGCACGGTCTCGCCGCCGACCTCGCACGAGTCCATCGCCGACGGGTAGATCGCCACCCGGTCGCGGAGGTCCTCGTACCCGGGCTCCGGCGTCGGGTAGTTCCACGCCGCCCGGGGCGCGACGACGCCGTCCCCGCCGACCACGTCGAAGTAGCGCGCGCGGCCCTTGAACTCGCACATGCTCGACCCCTGCGCCGGACGCAGCTCGAGCCCCGCCATCGGGACGTAGTACACCGGCGGGTGCGAGGTCTCGAGCACCCGGACGGCGTCGGTCGTGTCGACCACGACCGTCCCGCCGAGCCGCACGACGACGCGGTCGGGGACCGCCTCGACGGCGGGAGGACGCGGGTAGTCCCAGACGGACTCCTGGCCGGGACCGGGTTCGACACGAGCAGCACGATGCATGCAGCCGGGTCTACCACCGCCGCCGCAGAAGGAGCAGAGTGGGCGCGTGACGACGACGACACAGGGGATCTTCCGGCGGAAGCCCATCGACACGATCGACGACGACCCCGAGGGCGAGGGCGGCCTGAAACGGCACCTCGGGCTCTGGCAGCTCACGGCCATCGGCATCGGCGGCATCATCGGCGCGGGCATCTTCACCCTCGCCGGCACCGTCGCGAACGGCGTCGCCGGCCCCGCCGTCCTCATCAGCTTCCTGATCGCCGGTGTCGCCAGTGCCGCCGCCGCGCTGTCGTACGCCGAGTTCGCCGGGATGATCCCGAAGGCCGGCAGCGCCTACACGTACGGGTACGCCGTGCTCGGCGAGGTCGTCGGGTGGTTCATCGGCTGGGACCTGCTGCTCGAGTACACCGCGATCGTCGCCGTCGTCGCGATCGGTATCTCGGGCTACGTCGGGTTCCTGGTCGGCCAGTTCGGCATCGAGCTGCCCGCGTGGATGCTCGGCGCGCCCGGGACCGGTGACGGCCACGTCGTCGACGTGTTCGCGATCGTCCTCTGCCTGCTCACCGCGTTCGTGCTGACCCGGGGCATCCGGAGCGCGGCGCGCTTCGAGCTCGTCGCCGTCGCGATCAAGGTCGCCCTCGTCGTGCTCATCGTCGTGCTCGGGGTCTTCCACATCAACAGCGCGAACTACTCGCCGTACTTCCCGTTCGGCTTCGGCGGCGTGATGACCGGCGCCGCCACGGTGTTCTTCGCCGTGTTCGGCTACGACGCGATGTCCACCGCCGCCGAGGAGTCCACCGACGCGCGGAAGCACATGCCGAAGGCGATCCTGCTGTCGCTCGGCATCGCGATGGTGCTCTACGTCCTGGCGACGCTCGTGCTCACCGGCATGCAGAAGTACACCGACATCGACCCCGCCTCGGGGTTCTCGTCGGCGTTCGCATCGGTCGGGCTCGGCGGGGTCGCGAACGTCATCGCGATCGGGGCGATCGTCGGCATCGTGACCGTGCTGGTCACCTTCATGCTCGGGGCCTCGCGCGTCTGGTTCTCGATGAGCCGGGACGGGCTCATGCCGAAGTGGTTCGCGAAGACCGACCCGAAGCGACACGTGCCCACACGGGTGACGTGGATCCTCGGCATCGCGTCGGCGGTGCTCGCCGGGGTGCTGCCGATCGGCGTCGTCGCGGAGCTGACGAACATCGGGATCCTGCTCGCGTTCGTGGTCGTCTGCTCGGCGGTGATCGTGCTGCGCTACCGGCAGCCCGACCTCGACCGGCAGTTCCGTCTCCCGTTCATGCCCGTCGTGCCGATCATCGGGGTCGTCGCCTCACTGTGGCTCGTGACGTTCCTGCAGTGGGAGACCTGGGTGCGGTTCGCGATCTGGTTCGCGATCGGGCTCGGGGTGTACTTCGGGTACTCGCGGAAGCACAGCAAGCTGGCGGGATCCGAGGCTTCTGGGAGCCGGTAGTCCGCAAATCGTGAGCAGAATCGGCGGTCGGGCTCCGCAGCATCGGGCCAGATGTGTGCGTAGACCTCGAGCGCAATGGCGAGCGACCGGTGTCCGAGCGCGCGCGACACGGCAACCGCGTGGAGCCCTCCACGAATCAGTCCCGAGGCGTAGTGCTCGCGAAGGTAGTGGGGCGCTATGCCCTTGATGCCGGCATCCTGGCAGGCGTTGACGAGGTAGTGGCGGAGGGGTTGGAGACGGCGGTCGTCCGAACAGCCACCGCTGTTTCCCGTGCACACTGATGACTGTGAAGTGCCGCGACAATCGCGTCCTCGGCTCGTCTGGTGCAGCACTACGCGCTCGGATGCGTGCTTTGGTCCTACGACGTCGAAACCGCCGACGCGGTTCTGAATCTGCTGTTGCAGGTGATTGTTCCGGGACGGCACGAGCGCGACATCGCTGACTTGCAGGCCGGCACCCTCAACAATACGGACGCCGGCGATCCCCATGACGCCAATGACCCTCGATTCGCCGGGGTGAACTTCTCGTTGAAAGCGCGCAACTCTGCGCCGGTCGGTACCCGCCTCGCATGCTCGGCCTTCCGCACCGCCGGGAGCTTCTCGCCCTTGAGTGGATCCTGCGTGTAGCGACGGCGGTCGCCGTCAACGTTGCCGGACCCCACGGACCCGTCGTCGGTTTACCCGGAGTCGCCGGCGTTCGACTGGATGTCTTCGACGATCACGTCTCCGTCAGCGATGCCCGAGAAGGACCCCGTGAAGAAGACGCTCGTCGCCGCCGCCGGCTCGCCACGACGGCCGTCTTCGCTCTCGTCACCTGCAAGATCGGCCTCGACTTAGACGAGCATCTCAAGGCGAAGCGCGCGAGCACCTTCACTGAAAGCTGCCCTCAAAGCCCGAGACGCTCCTCCCAGCATCATCGGCAAACGTCGCGTTGACCAAATGTCCCGGACCGGTGAGGTCCGACGTCGGTACCGCGCAATTGAACAAGCCCGTCACGGTTCGGTCCGGACTGCACGGCCTGGCGCGCTCGAGCGAACACCTAGGGTCAGGGGTGCTCGTCCTGGCCGGCCCGCTGATCTAAGCGACCGGCGGGAAGGCGCGCAACAAATCGCGAGACGTCGTAGTCGTCACGCCGCGTCTCTAGCTCCATCTCATACCAGCTCAGTGGGTCCGCAGTCCACGCCTGTATCGACTGCAGCAAGTAGCGATGGCTCAGAATCGCGAGGGCCCGCCCGCGGCTCGTCCCGAGCTCGCCGACTTGATCAAGCCGCTTCTGCGTCGATTCGAGAAGCTCCACGCTATACTGGCCGGTTGCCGCCGCGAGCGTGTCGAGCTCTTGCTTGTAATTCCCGACTGAACGCTGCTCCTTGTCGCCAACCTTTTTCTCCTGGTCCTCGAACAAGCTATCGATGCCGTGACGGAAGAGGTCGTCAACTGCCACTGTCAACCACTTTGTGGCGAGCAACCCGAACACGCGACGGTCCGTGCGCTTCGCGGCATCGTCCTCACGATCGGTGGCCGCCTTCGCGATCTGTGCACTGCGCACCGCGACAACGATCGCGCCTACGCCGACAGCGACGCTGCCGATCGCCCCGAGCGTAGGCACGCCAATGTCCCGCCACCACTCGTACGAGATCCATATCGGGTGCCAGTCGGTCTCCATCAGCATCACTCACTGACAGTACCCCGCGACCCCATCACCCAAAAAGGAAGCTTGCCTACCCCGATCCACACCACGGGCGGTCTACCCGTCACCGCGGAGGCGGGTGTCGTGACGCTCGAGGCCGGCCGCGCCACCCAGGTGTCCTTCAATCCGAACGTTGCCACCCAACTCGGTCAGCAGCTGTCCGAGCAGGCAAAAACGCGATGCACGCTGAGCTCCTCGATACGAGGGACTCCGCTGATCGGCTTCCTGCCCCGTCAATCAGCGGCTGAGGTGCTTTCTGAATCTTTGAGCGCTAGCACGAGTCCTGTGGGATCCCGATCAGCGGCGCAAAGCCTGGGGAGAGCGAGCGCGATCGCTATCAAAGCGCGCTTCAAAGCCTCCTTATCGCTTGTCTGCGCCGCTGCTTCGTACCTGTCGATCGCGGCCTCTGAGACAGCACGGTCGTCCTCATTGGCGATGGCCGAAATGAAACTTAGCCGTGCGAACACGGCCGCGTGGGCACCGCGCGTCTGAAACGCGTTCTGGTCGCCGGTGATCAGAGCAGTTCGAAGGTCCATCACCAGCGCGATTGCCGGCTCGACTGTCCGGAACAACTGATCCCGGTATCGCTCCCGGGCAGCAAACTCGTCCCGCTTCGCCTCATCCTTCCGCACCTGCACGGCGAGGTTGTGCGACTGTCGCGCTACGAGGGCCGCGACCAGGCCTACAGCGATGGAACCGACGCCGACCAGAGTCGGCAGCCCGATGTCCTTCAACCAGTCATAGACGTCATGCACGTCTGGACCCTACCCACCAAGGTCACCCCACGGCGAGCGCTTCAAATAGGAGCGATCGCCGCGTTGGGGCAATGATTTTGGGCATCGGTACTTCCTCCTACGGGTTCCGTGACGGGCAACCGCGCGTGGTTGTTGCTCCTCGGTCGGTATGGTCGTTTCATGGTGGGGGAAACGGCACGGGCCGTCGCCGGGGCGCGCCCGGTCACGGTCCGCGGCGGCGTCATCGCACCGGTCGCGTGGACAGCACTGTGCGCGGGCGTCCTCGCGCTCGGGGTCTGGCTGGCCTCGACCCGCCTGGTGTTCGGAAGTGCCTGGTTCACCCAGCTGTGGACGAGCGGCCTGGTGCTCGTCGCCGGCGTCCTCGGCCTGTACCTGAGCGTCGGGAGCATCCGGAACCGCATCCGTGTGTTCCCCGATCGGCTCGAGGTGGTACCGCACATGCGGCGGACCGTGACGATCTCGCCCGGCGAACTCGTCGGGTTCAGCGCCTCGGGACCGGGCAACACCACGATCCGCGGCAGGACCGCGCGTGGTCGAGGCTTCTCCACGGACCGGTTCCGCCACAACCACGACGTCCTCGTCCACTGGCTCGAACAGAACGCCACCGAACCGTGGACGGCGTTCACGAGCTTCTTCGACAAGCTCACCGTCGACCGGGAGCCCAGACGGGTGCGCAACGTGCTCTTCACGCTGTTCTCCGTGGCCTTCTTCCTCACGACGCTGTCGGCGTTCCCGGGGCTGCCCGTCATGATCGCCTACGACGACGCGCACCAGGAGCAGGTGACCTGCACGATCACGTCGGCGCGAGCCGTCACCGTGTCCAACCGCTCGTTGAAGGGTGTGGGGTCCTCGCACCCGGCCGTGTCGCTCGAGACGACGGACTGCGGGCACCTCACCCTCTCCCGGGGCATCTTCGCCGACAACCGGGACGCCGTCGCACGACGGTACGACCGGGCCCCCGGCCCCTACCGGCTCACCGTGGGCGGTGGCGGCTTCTGGCTCCGGCAGCACGCTTCCGTGCCCGTCCCGGAGCCGACGGTCTACAGGGTCGACGAACCCGTGACGGGCGCGCCCACCGGCTGAGGAACGAGCAAGAACGAGCAGGAGGAGCAGGACGAGCAGGACGAGCAGGACCGAACAACGACGCCGGACGTGCTACTCCGCCACCACCCACACGTGCTGTGCCTGCCACCCCTCCGGCACGGTGTTCCGGTACGCCGCCAGCGCCGCCTCGTAGTTCGGTCCGGACGCCTCGTGCTCCCGCGTCGCGGTCGACCGCGCGGTCGCCTTGATCGTGGTCTCCCCCGTCGCCTTGCTCTCGACCGCGTTCGTCTGCAGCAGCGCGAACCCGTCCAGGTCGAGTGCGGCGACGGCTGCCTCCTTGGCCGCCACGACGGAGTCCGCGTAGCCCTCGGCCTCGCGCGTCTCGGTCGAGCGGATCATGCCTCGCAGTGTCGTCACCGAACCAGTATGACCCGATCGATCCGGGTCTCCGAGCGCGACGGCGGCAGGGCGTCAGGCGTCGCGCCGGTGCTTGCCCTTCGCCGCCGTCGGGTCCGCCATCGGGTGGTTGCGGAACCACCGCAGCAGCTCGCGGGGGCGGCTCTGGTCGGCGCTGTCGTCTCCGCGGTCGAGGAAGGTGCTGAAGCCCTCGGGCACCTCGACGCCGTCGGTCTCGCGGTCGTACGCCATCGACCACTCCGGGAACCGCCGCGTGTGGATGGACTCCTCGACGAGCAGCCGGACGTCGTCGTGCCGCTCGTCCGCGACGATGCGCGCGTAGGTCGCCATCACCGCGTCGTACGGCCCCTCGAGCAGCTGCATGAAGCGCCCGCCGCGGTGCACGAGCATGCCGGTCAGCCCGTCGGCGGTGTTCCGTGTCCGGGCGTGGTCGAGCACCGCCTCGAGGTCACCCTCGTCGAAGGGCTCGGTGGCGGAACTCATGTACACCAGTGACTGCAGCACGCATCGATCCTGCACCTGAGCTGCTGTCAGCGACGCCCCCAGAACGGGACGCGGACAAGTCACGTCAGTCGAGCGGCGTCCAGTCGAGGACCTGACCGTCCTCGGTGCAGTACGTCGTGTCCGAGTCCTCGGTGGTGGTCTTCGACCACGACGGCGACCAGTACGAAGCGTCGATGTCCCGCTGCTTCGGGAAGACACCGACCACGGTGCCGGCCGACGTGTCCGGGTCACCGGGCACCGGATCGACGTCGAGCGTGTCCGGGTCGAACCATCCGTAGGTGGTCGCCCCGGTGATGCTGTCGAACTCGATGTACATCGTGATGTGGTCGTCCTGCGACGCGGTGCCGAGCTGCACCTGGTACTCCTGCCGCGCCCCGTCGTCGTCCGTCGGCACGCCGGACCACTCGACGCGGTAGGCGTCCGCGGTCTCCTCGATCGACACCGAACCGGTCCCGGAGGCCAGGTCACACGACGCCGTGCCGGGCGTCGCCGCCGTCGTCGCGCTCGCGCTCGGAGCCGGCGCCTCGGCCGTCCGTGTCCCCGCCCCGAGCACACTGCACCCCGACAGGGCGACCACCGTCGCCACCGCCCCTGCCACCACGACTGCGCCGCGCGCTGCGTTCCCCATGCGATCCCCCTCGTGTCGCGCGCCGTCCGGCGCCCGCCCACGCTAGCAGCGGAGGGCCAGCAGCGGAGGTCGGTGGCGCCTGGCACGATGGACCCGTGCCCGCCGCCCCGATGATCGACGCCGTCGACGTCATCCGGTTCGTCGGGCCGCAGACCTTCGGCCGTGCGCGCGACGTCGTCCGCGCGGGCCTGGTCGAGGACGCCACCTGGCACGACGACGACGGCACGGTCACCGCGACCGTCTCCGGCTCCGCCGACGACCCCTACGAGCTCCGCGTCGAGACCACCGTCGCCCGCGGCGAGTTCGTCCGCCCCGTCCGCAGCACCTGTTCCTGCCCCCTCGGCGGCGACTGCAAGCACGTCGCCGCCGCGCTCCTCACCATCAACGCGCGTGCCCTCGCCGCCGAACCCCGAGCAGCGGCTCCCCTCGCCCCACCACCTGCCCCGGACTGGAGGCTCGACCTCGCCCGCCTCGCCGGTGACGACGACCGGGCGGTCACCCCGCAGGGCACCCCCACGGGTCTGCAGTTCGAGTTGCGCGACGCGGTCCCCGCCGCGCTCGCCTCCCGTGCGCGCGCCGCCGGCCGGGCGCTGCCGTCCCGTGCCCGCAGCGTCCGGCTCGGCGTCCGCCCGGTGACCCGCAGCGCCGCCGGCAACTGGGTCCGCGGGCAGCTCACCTGGGGCACGCTCCCCTACTCGATGAACCGGCTCGGCATCGCGCCCGAACAGCACGCCTGGTTCCTGCAGTTCTCCGCGCTGCACCGCGCCGGGCAGCTCGCGGGACTCCCCGGCGAGAGCGACTGGGTGCACCTCGACGACTTCGGCAGCCCCCTGCTCTGGCCGCTGCTCCGGCAGGCAGCCGGACTCGGGATCGCCTTCGTGACGGGCAAGCGCGAGGGCGGCGCGGTCCTCGGCGGCGACGCGCGCGTACTCCTCGACGCAGCCCGGCACGACGGCGCGCTCGTCATCGGTGCGAGTGCGGTCGTCGACGGGCGCCCGGTACCCGACGGCTCGGCGCGCACGATCGGCGACCACGGTGTCTACGCCTTCCGCGAGAGCCCCGAGTTCCACGTCACCCTCGCCCCGACCCCGGTTCCGGTCCCCGAGGACCAGCGCCGCATGCTCGTCGAGGGCGCGCGCATCACCGTGCCGTCCGATGCCGTCGACGAGTTCCTGGCCGACTGGTCGCCGCGGCTCCGCGGCGCGCTCGGTCTCGTCAGCTCCGACGGCTCGGTCGAACTCCCCGAGCGGACACCGCCCGAGCTCGTCCTGACGGCGACGTTCGAACCCGCCCGGGCACCCCGGACCGACGACCGCCTGCACCTGCAGTGGCGGTGGCACGTCGACGGACGGAAGGACCCGGTCACGCTGCACGGGCCGCTCCCCGACCTCAGCGGGCTGCACGCCGCCGACGAGTCCGTGACGACCGGCCCCGGCGGCGGTCTCGCCTGGTTCGAGGACGGCACGGTCGACGGTGCGGACGTCGCCGTCTTCGCGACCGAACTCCTGCCGGCCCTGCCCGCACTCGGTGTCCGGACGGTCGTGCAGGGCGAGCCCGGCGACCACGAGCGGCTGACCGGGCGACCGCACATCCGCGTCACGACGATGCCGTCCGAGAAGCACGACTGGTTCGACCTCGGCATCTTCGTCACCGTGAACGGGCGGCAGATCCCGTTCACCCCGCTGCTCCGGGCGCTGGCGAAGCGTGACCGCCGCATGAAGCTCATCGACGGGTCGTACCTGTCGCTGGCCGACCCGACGTTCGACCGGCTCAAGGAACTCATCGAGGAAGCGCGCGAGCTCGACGAGTGGGAACCCGACCAGGCCCTGACGGTGACCCCGCTGCAGGCCGGACTGTGGTCGGAGTTCGACCAGCTGGCCGACGAGACGGAGCACGACGAGCGCTGGCAGCGGATCGCAGCGGGTCTGCTCGACGCCGCACCGCAGGACGAGGTCCCCGTGCCGGACACCGTGCACGCCGAGCTCCGCCCCTACCAGCACGCCGGCTACGCCTGGCTCCGGTTCCTGCGGGAGCACGGCATCGGCGGGGTGCTCGCCGACGACATGGGCCTCGGCAAGACCCTGCAGGTGCTGTCCATGATCGCCGCCGCCCGCCGGTCCGAGCCCGACGCTCCGCCGTTCCTCGTCGTCGCGCCGACCTCGGTCGTCGGCAACTGGGCGGACGAGGCAGCCCGCTTCACCCCCTCCCTGCGGGTGACCGCCGTCACCGCGACCTCGCTCAAGGACCACGCCCGGGTCGCCCGAGCGGCGGCGGAGTCCGACGTCGTCGTGACCTCGTACGCACTGCTCCGGCTCGACGCCGCCGAGTACACCGGAGTGTCCTGGTCGGCGCTCGTGCTCGACGAGGCGCAGTTCGTGAAGAACCCGCAGTCGCAGACCCACCGGGTCGCCGCCGAGCTGCCCGCGCCGGTCAAGTTCGCGGTCACTGGGACCCCGCTCGAGAACGGGTTGACCGACCTCTGGGCGCTGTTCCACGTCGTCGCGCCCGGGCTGCTGTCGTCGTGGTCCCGGTTCGGTGACGACTACGTCAAGCCGCTCGGCTCCCCCGACCTGCGCGGGGACGCCCGCAAGGAGCTCACCGACCGGCTCCGGCGTCGGATCCGACCGCTCATGCTCCGCCGGACGAAGGAGAGCGTCGCCGCCGACCTGCCGCCGAAGCAGGAGCAGGTCGTCCGGGTGACGCTCGACCCCGCGCACCGCGCGCTGTACGAGCGGACCCTCAACCGGGAGCGCCTGAAGGTCCTCGACCTCATCGACGACCTGGCGCGCAACCGAATGATCGTCTTCCGGTCGCTGACCCTCCTCCGGATGCTCGCCCTGTCGCCGGCACTCGTGCAGCAGACGGACCCCGACGCCGACGACGACGTCGCTGCCGGTGCGGATCCCATCCCCTCGGCGAAGCTCGACCTGCTGCTCGACGAGCTCGAGCAGCTCGCCGCCGAGGGCCGCCGCGCCCTGGTCTTCAGCCAGTTCACCACGTTCCTGCGCATGGTCGCCGAGGCACTCGACGCCCGCGGCATCGGGTACGAGTACCTCGACGGCTCGACCCGGAAGCGCCCGCACGTCATCGACCGCTTCCGGACCGGCGCGGCACCGGCGTTCCTCATCTCCCTCAAGGCCGGCGGCTTCGGGCTGACGCTGACCGAGGCGGACACCGTCTTCGTGCTCGATCCCTGGTGGAACCCGGCCGCCGAGTCCCAGGCGGTCGACCGGACGCACCGCATCGGGCAGACCCGCTCCGTGAACGTGCAGCGCTTCATCGCCGAGGACACCATCGAGGAGAAGGTCCTCGCCCTCGCCGCCAAGAAGGCCGAACTCTTCGCGACCATGATCGACGACGACGCCCTGTTCGCCGACGACCTGACCGCCGAGGACATCCGCTCGCTCCTCACCTGAGCCGCGACATACGAACTCCTTCGCGTCCGGACGCCCGCGTCGGTACCGTCGCCGCATGTTCGTCGAGACCAGCCGCTCCGCCCAGCCCCGTCCCGCTCCGCAGGTCCCGGTCGCGGGCCTCCTGACACCGACTCCGGCCGATCCGGACGTCGAGCCGCACGCCGATCTCGAGTCCCACGCCGATCAGGCGCCGCCGCGAACAGGAGTGGTCCGGCGTGACGGCACCACGGCGACGTCCACCTTCCGCCTGCGCAACGGCGCCGAGGTCACGCTCGGCGGCTCCTTCGGCGGCAGCCGAGGCGTCTGGTCGAGCGCGTCCGAGGGGCATCGGCGGAGGCGGCCGGCACGGTGATGGTCCTCGACGCGAACGTCGTGATCGCGCTGCTCGACGAGGGCGACGGCCTGCACGAGCGGGCGTACGACCTGGTCGAGGACCACGCGTGGGACGAGTTCTGCACCTCGGCCCTGACCCTCGCCGAGATGCTCGTGCGACCGGCGTCCCGTGGGCACGCCGACCGTGAGCGCGGCACCATCGAACGACTCGGCGTGTCGGTCGTCCCGGTCACGGGCCGTACCGCACGCCGGGCGGCGGACATTCGCGCCAGCCGCCGGCTCGGCATGCCGGACGCGGTCGTCCTCGTCACGGCGCAGGCCGTGCACGGCCAGCTCGCCACCTTCGACCGGAAGCTCCGCCGCATCGCACGCGCCGAGGGACTCGACCTCGCCGAGCCCTACGACGACGGCGGGCCCTGGCCGTTCCCGACCTGAGCCCGCCGTCGCGACCGGGTCAGCCGGCGAGACCGTCGATCCGCGACACCTCGTCGGCGGTCAGCTCGAGGTGCGCCCCGAGCGCGTTCGACCGGATGCGCTCCGGGTTCGACGACTTCGGGATCACGACGAACCCGTGCGCCACGTGCCACGCGACGATGACCTGCGCGCTGTCGGCGTCGTTCGCCTCCGCGATCTCGACGAGCGTCGGGTCCTGCAAGTTGCTCGCCTTGAACGGGCTGTAGCCCTCGAGCACCACGCCGCGTTCGTGCAGCCCCGCGGCGACCTCGGCGTCGTACTCGGCGGGGCTCCACCGGATCTGGTTCACGGCCGGGGTCGTCCCGGTCGCGTCGGTCAGCTCGTCGATCTGCGCGAGCGAGTAGTTGCTCACGCCCACCGCACGGGTCAGCCCGTCGGCCTGCGCCTGGACGACCTGCTCCCACACGTCGGGTCGGGCCTCGCCGTTCGGCGGCCAGTGCACGAGCCACAGGTCGAGGTGGTCGAGCCCGAGCTGCTCGAGGCTCTCCTCGATGGTCTGGCGCACCCGGTCGGCGTTGTCCGGCGGGAGCTTCGTCGTGACGAAGACGTCGTCGCGGGCCAGGCCGGCGTCGGCGAGCGCCTTCCCCACGCCGCGCTGGTTCGAGTAGCCCGTGGCGGTGTCGATGTGGCGGTAGCCGGCCTCGAGCGCAGCGCCCACGGCGGCGGGAGCGTCGGCGTCGGGGATCTGCCAGGTGCCGAAGCCGAGGAGCGGCATCGATCCACCGGTGACGGGCACGGAGGGGTTCGCGTGATCGGTCATGCCCCGTGTCTACGCCCTGGTTCGTCGGTGCCGCACGGGATGATCGTGGACGGTCCACCCGGGCCCGCTCCACCGCACCACCGAAGGCCTCCCATGACGTCCCGTCGACGCCGTCCGCGTTCCGCCCGTTCCACCTCCTCGCGCCGCAGGGCTCGGGCGTCGCTGACGTCGCTCGGTCTCGTCGCGGTCGTCGCCCTCGCCGGCTGGCTGCTGCACACCACCGGCGTGACCGACGCGGACGCCGACGACGCCGCGGACGGGACGTCCTCGTCGACGGCCGCACCGACGATCACCACCGCACCGACGGCCGACGCGGGCGGTGGGGCCGAGGCGGGCGGCGCCTCCCGGCCGACCGTCGACGCGACCGAGCCGACCAGCCCGACCGAGGCGACCGACGCGACCAGCCCGACCGACGCGACCCCAGCCGCGACCGCCCGCCGCGAGCTCGCTGCCCTGCCCGTGAAGGGCAAGGCCGCCGCGACCGGCTACGACCGCGAGGCCCGCTTCGGCACCGCCTGGCTCGACGTCGACCACAACGGCTGCGACACCCGGAACGACGTGCTCGCCCGCGACCTGACGGACATCGAGCGGCAGGGGCCCTGCAAGGTCCTGCGTGGCACGCTGGTCTCCCCCTACACCGGCGAGCGGGTGGACTTCGTCCGCGGGAACCGGACCTCGACCCTCGTGCAGATCGACCACGTCGTCGCGCTCGAGAACGCCTGGCGCACCGGCGCACAGCAGCTGACGCAGGAGCAGCGCGAAGCCCTGGCGAACGACCCCGCGAACCTGTTCGCCGTCGACGGCCACTCGAACGCGCAGAAGCGCTCGGGCGACGCAGCGACGTGGCTCCCCGCGGACACGGAGTTCCGCTGCACCTACGTCGAGCACCAGATCACGGTGAAGACGACGTACCGGCTCTGGGTGGCGCCCGCGGAGCGCGAGGCGATGGAGCGGGTGCTCGCGCGCTGCTGAGCGGCTGACCGATCGAGCAAAACGACAGGTGTAGTCTAGAGCTATCGATGCAGATGCATCGAACGGACTCGTCGACCCACCGCTGGACCCGAGCCCTTCACCGTCGAAGACCGCAGGAGGCCATCCATGACATCCACCACCCGCTTCACCGACCGCGTCGTCCTCATCACCGGCGGCGGCTCCGGCCTCGGCCGCGCGACCGCCGTCCGCCTGGCCGCCGAAGGTGCTCAGCTCTCGCTCGTCGACGTTTCCAGCGAGGGACTCGAGGCCACGAAGGCCGCCGTCCTCGAGGCGACCCCCGACGCCCAGGTGCTCACCACCGTCGCCGACGTCTCCGACGAGGCCCAGGTCGACGCCTACGTCACCGCCACCACCGAGCGCTTCGGCCGCATCGACGGCTTCTTCAACAACGCCGGCATCGAGGGCAAGCAGAACCCCACCGAGTCCTTCACCGCCGCCGAGTTCGACAAGGTCGTGTCGATCAACCTCCGTGGCGTGTTCCTCGGGCTCGAGAAGGTGCTGCGCGTCATGCGCGAGCAGGGCTCGGGCATGGTCGTGAACACCGCGAGCGTCGGTGGCATCCGCGGCATCGGCAACCAGTCCGGCTACGCGGCCGCCAAGCACGGTGTCGTCGGCCTCACCCGCAACTCCGCCGTGGAGTACGGCCAGTACGGCATCCGCATCAACGCCATCGCCCCCGGTGCGATCTGGACGCCGATGGTCGAGAACTCGATGAAGCAGATCGACGCGGAGAACCCGCGGAAGGCCGCCGAGGAGTTCATCCAGGTCAATCCCACGAAGCGCTACGGTGAGGCTCCCGAGATCGCCGCCGTCGTCGCCTTCCTGCTGTCCGACGACGCCTCGTACGTCAACGCGACGGTCGTCCCGATCGACGGCGGGCAGTCGGCCAAGTACTGAGCGTGGTCCGTCCGGCGCCCGGCCCACCTCGTGGGTCGGGCGCCGTCGTCGGTCTGGAGGCACGCCCCACCGCCGCAACGCCGATCGCGTCCGGTGGGGAGCTGGCTGTGACGGTGCCGCATTCGGTTCCGCCCGCACCACGTGGGAGCATGGCCGGGCACACCACGGCGGAGGGAACCCCATGAGCAGCAACGACACGAGCGGGTCGGCGTTCGGCCCCGGTGCCGGCAAGACCGAGTCGCCCGCCGGAGCCCTGCGGCGCCGCATGGCATCCTCCGCGCAGGGATTCCTCGGCAGTGCCGCGTGGGTGCCGTGGAAGCCCGCGGGCGACCCCGAGGGCGGGAGCATCGCCCACGTGATGATCCGCGACCTGCCCTTCGTCCCGGTGTTCACCGACCCCGCCGAACTCACCGAGGGCGTCCCCGGCACCGAGGCCCGCCCGGTCCGCATGGCCGAGCTCGTGACCGCGGTGCCCGAGGAGTTCGGCATCGTCGTCGACCCGACCAGCGCCGAGGACGCCAACTTCCTGCACGCCGACGTGCTCGCGGGGATCCGGGCGCAGATGCGCGGCGAGATCCCCGGCGACAACGCCGACGCCGCGGCCGAGGACTCCACCCAGGGCTAGGCCACCACCGACCAGGCCGGCCCGCCGGGAACTGGCCTGACGGACCTGCTGGCTGCGATCTGCGGCTGACGATCCTGGTTCACGATTCCCGGCGATCGCGAACCGAGATCGTCACGCCACGCGAAGCGGTGTCCCTGGCCGCGCGATGGTCACGAACCGAGCAGCGCCGTCGCGATGCCTGCCATCGCGACGAGACCCGCGACCGGGAGCCCGACCGCCCCGAGGACCACCGCGAGCGCAGCACGACGCCGTCGTACGCGAGCACCTTCGACCTCGCGGACCAGCCGATCGAACCGCTGCTCGAGCCGCAGCGTGTCGTCCGGCACGAACGCTGCCGCGTGCCAGGTGCCCCGCTCCTCAGCCACCATCGACAGGTACCGGACGGCTTCGTCCGAGTGCGCCCGTCGTAGCCCGAGGATCCAGTCGCGCACCTGGTCCGGCCGGAGCACGACGACCGAGGGGCGCTTCTTGCCGAACGTGATCCGATCCGCGGCGACGACCAGCAGCGGCTGGACGAGGATCGCTCCACCAGCCGCCGCCGAGAGCAGTCGCGTCGCTCTGCGTCCCTCGCTCTGGGCGGCACCGATGTGCGAGGTCTTCTTCCCACCGATCATGAACGAGCCTCCACCGACGAAGACACGCTGACCGCTGTGGTTCTTGGTGTTGATCGAGAACACCCCGGTCGGGCCGATGACCAGGTGGTCGATGTCCGTCGAACCGTTCCCCACCGGCACTGCGTGGAGCACCATGAAGGCTGGCCCCAGACGGTCGAGCTCGGCAGCGACACGGCGCTCCCCCAGGGCTCCCTTGAACCAGGAGCGCGCGGGCTGCGCGACGGGATCGACGCCCCAGAACCGTTCCGCACGCGTCCGAGTCGGTGCCTCGGACTGGAGCCGGAGACACTCCTGCATGACTGCGTAGCCGGGACGTCGTGCGCGCAGCGTCATCGGGAGCGCTCCGATCGCGGTCGTTCGAAGCGCCCCGCCCCTCACCGGTTCGTCCTGGCCGAGCGTGGTCGTTCGTTCCGTCACATCTCGACCGTGGCAGCACGACCGAGCCGAGCAAACCCCACGTTCGGGCGTCAGCGGGGCGGCTCGACCAGCTCGATGAACCGGGAGAGCAGGGAGAGCCCACTGATCGACGGGGGCAGGCCCGTGGTGAGCGCCGGTGAGTAGACGAGGTACGCCGCCCACTGCGCCCGGGACAGCGCCACGTTGAGCCGGTTCGGCATGAGCAGGAAGTCGAGTCCGCGCGGGATGTCCGCCGCGCTCGAGGCCGCGAGCGACGTGATCGACACCACGGCCTCGCGACCCTGGAACATGTCGACCGTGCCGACCTGGGTCCCGCGGAGTCCGGCGCGGTCGAGGGCCTCGCGGATCAGCGCTCCCTGCGCGTTGTAGGGCGCGACGACGATGACGTCCTCGTCCGTCAACGGCCTGGAGACCTCGCCGTGGACCCACCGACGGCCGATGAGGCTCTGAACGAGCTCGACGACCCGAGCGGCCTCCTCTTCCGACGACGTCGTGTTCCCGCTGTGGACGACCGGCACGGGGTGGACGCCCGGGTCGAGGTCGTCGAGTTGCCGACCACTCACGATCGACGTCAGCTGCCCGTCGTACGACAGGCCCGAGACCGATGCCGTCAGCGCGGGCTCCATCCGCCGGGTGTGGGCGAGGAAGTAGCCGAACTCCGGCGGGAGCACGTGCTCCCCGTCCGCCAGCCACCCGAGCGCCGACTGGTCGACCGGCTCGGGGTGCGACCCCTGCGACACCTGGGGCAGCTGCTGCGGGTCGCCGAGCAGGAGCAGGCGCTGCGCGGCGATCGACGACGCGATGGTCGGGGCGAGCGAGAACTGCCCGGCCTCGTCGACCACGAGCAGGTCGAGGGAGCGGCGCGGGATCGTGCCCTCGTTCGCGAACGTCCACGCGGTGCCGCCGACGACTCCCCCGGTGCCGGTCTCGGCGCACGACGACAGGAAGGCCGCGACGGCGGCGTTGTTCTTCACCGGGGTCCACGCGGCGGCCTCGAGCTCGTCCTCGGTCGCGCCGGACTTCGGCACCTTCACCACGCGGTCGGCGGCCACTCCGGCGCGAACGACCGACGACAGGAAGTTCTCGGACGTCGCGTGAGACTGTCCGACGACCCCGACGCGCCAGCCGTGCTCCCGGACGAGCCGCGCGACGACGTTCGACCCGACGTAGGTCTTGCCCGTGCCGGGAGGACCCTGGATCGCCAGGTACGACCGGTCGAGCCCGAGCAGCGTCGTGACGACCGCGGAGACGGTGTCGTCGCCGGCGACCGGGGCGAGTGCACCACGCGGCGGGACCCGGCGGAGCAGGTCGAGCGCCGGGTCGGGCAGCATCGCCGGCAGGGCGTCGAGGACCTCCTGTCCCCACTCGGCGATCGCCTCGGGCTGCGGCTTCGCCCGTGGCGGGGCGGCCGGTGCGAGCGCGACCGGGAAGTCGTGGTGGGGCTCGCCGCCGCCGACCGGCAGGCTCTCCTTCACCAGGACCTCGAACGCATCGCCGTTCTGCTCCGCGTCCAGCACGACCGCGCGAGCCGACGCGCCCTTCGAACCCGGCGCCGGAGCGGTGACCGACGGCGGGAGTGGGTCGTCGTAGACGAGGTGGGGCGTGCCTCCCGGCCGGATCCGCGAACCGGGCGCGAGCGTCCCCGACAGGCGGATCTCCCGTGACTGCGACCGGGCACGCGGCAGCGTGTCCCAGTCCCGCTCGACGGAGGCGCGCTCGACGACCAGGACGTCGCGGGTGTCCGCCCAGTCGTCGACGGGGTTGCGGAGGCGGTCGAAGTGGTCCTGCCAGAAGGTCTTGGCCTCGCGGCGGTGGTAGTCGATCGCGGCCGCCGCGAGTGCCAGGGCGGTCTGGTCGGCGTCACGGTCGAGGGGGTCGACGTCCGCGATCTGCGCGGCGAGTGCCGTGTAGACGGGGTTCGGCTCGCGCTCGACGGGGATCGGCGGCAGGAGTTCCGCGTCCTCGGACGCGGGCTCTGTGCGCGGAGGCCGGAGCGACAGGAGCCAATCGCGGAGCCGCAGGGTCGAGCGGCAGTCGTAGGCGTTGTAGTCGGCGACCTGGTCGAGCATGCGCTGGCCGGTGACGGGGTCGCCGCCCCGGAGTTCCTCGATCGCCTCGACGTAGGCGGTGATGCTGTCGGCGGCGTTCGTGACGTCACTGAGGCGGAGGTCCTCGCCCATGTACAGCGGCTCGAGCTTCTTGATCGAGTAGCTGCGGCTGCCCACCACCAGGGCCTTGCGGACGATCGGGTACAGGTCGACGAGGACGCCGGCGCGGAGCAGGTCGTCGACGTCGTCTTCCCCCACCCCGTGGCGGGCGGCGAGGGACAGCAGGTGCGTCCGCTCGTACGCCGCGTAGTGGTAGACGTGCATGCCCGGGTGCTGGGCCCGGCGCTCCTTGATGAACGCGAGGAAGTCGACCAGTGCCTGGCGCTCGTCGCGGATGGTGTGCGCCCAGAAGGCGGTGAAGTCGGCGCGGTCGTCGACCAGGCCGAACAGGTAGTCGAGGCCCCAGTGGACGCCGTCCTCGGTGTGGAGAGGGTCGCCCTCGAAGTCGAAGAAGACGTCGCCGGGGTCGGGTGCGGGGATCGCGTCGAGGGCGCGGGGGTCGTGGAGATCGAAGCGCGGCTTGGTCTTGTTGGCTCGGCCTGCTTGCTGCTCGGCTTCGGTCTCGGTCTGGAGGCGCGCCTGCCGTACCAGCCTGTCTTGCGTCGATCGCGACATGCCTGGCACCGCCGCGGTGCGGTCCGCCAGGTCGTCGATCGTCCGCACCCCCTGCCGGATCAGCTTCGTCCGCTGGTCGAGGCGCATGCCGGCGACGAGGACCAGGTCGCGGTGCTGCTGCACCTGGGCTTGACAGATCGTGCAGCGGCCGCAGCTGGAGTACCGGGGGTCGCCCCACTGCAGTTCCTCGGGCTCCTGCATCCGCTCGGCGATGACGCGCTCGAGCTCCGCGCGCTGCGTGCGGTACACCGGGGCAATGTCTGCGAGGTCGTGCGTGGTCGTCGTGCGGTCGCCGAGGACGAGGTGGACCTGCTCGCCGGTGGGGATGCCGTGGGCCTGCATCTGCTCGGCGTAGGCGGCGAGCTGGAGGAGGGCGCTGATCTTGGCGTGGCGGGCGAGCTTGGTGTCGTAGACCTCGTAGGTGCCCTCGGCGTTGTGGAGGATGAAGTCCGCGAAGCCGATGAAGCCCGGGCGGTCGGGGGTGGGCGGCTCGTGGAAGGTCGGTTGATAGAGGACGTCGGCACCGTCGTGGAATGCCTGGACCGCTCGTCGAGCTTCTGATCCGTAGTCAGAAGGTTGGGGTCGCTCGAACTCGACGACGTCGCGGGTCTCCTTGAGGAGGTCGAGGTAGTCGAGCTCGTGCTGATCCCCCAGGCGTGCGGTGCGCTCGAGCATGTCGTCGTGCTCGTCGGGCAGGGGACCACCTCGGCCGAGCTTGGCGTCGAGGCGGCGGAGGAACGCCCACTCGCAAGTCGCCCACGTGCTGAGGTCGCTCGGGCTGAGGAGGACCTGGCCGTTGGCGGTGATCTGCATGCGCTCCTCGTATCGTGTTGTGCATGTCGAGCCTAGGGGCGGGGTCCGACCGTTACACGTCGCAGCGGACTTGGAAGCGGGCGATATCGCTGACGAATCCGGTTCTTGCCCTGAGACAAGCGCACTAGTTCAAGCACTTCTCAATGCGGCCGAAAATCCCATCACGCTGAGGCAACCCACCCCAGTGACTTCGCCCCAGATACAGTTACAGAGGGAGGGTCATATGGGGCCACTGAGCGTTCGTGAGTACCTGCGTGTGTCGCGAGACCGGACTGGAGAGGGAAAAAGCCCAGATCAGCAGCACGCCGAGAACCTCGCCGCGATCACGCAGCAGGGCTGGATATTTCGTCCGGACGCACCGTATCGAGACGCCGACCGTAGCGCCAGCCGGTACACGAAGAAGCAGCGTGAGGGCTTTCAGCGCCTCGTAGACGATCTCGAGTCCGGTGATTTCGGCGCGGACGTACTCGCGGTCTGGGAGTCAAGCCGAGGCTCACGACGTGTGCGCGAATGGGCGGACCTGATCGATCTCTGCGCGAAGAATAGGGTGCGGATCTGGGTCACCACTCACGGCCGACTCTACGATCCGCGGAATTCTCGCGACCGGCGCAGTCTTCACGAGGACGCGGTCGACGCAGAGTACGAGTCGGACAAGACCTCGGAACGGCTCCTACGCAGCGTTCGCGCGTCCGCGGAGCGAGGCGTCCCTCATGGCAAGAACTTGTACGGGTACGTGCGCGTCTATGACTCGCAAAGCCGCCGTCTTCTCCGCGTTGAGGAGCATCCCGAGCAGGCAGCAG
Organism: Curtobacterium sp. BRD11; assembly: GCF_031844345.1. Taxonomy (NCBI): domain Bacteria; kingdom Bacillati; phylum Actinomycetota; class Actinomycetes; order Micrococcales; family Microbacteriaceae; genus Curtobacterium; species Curtobacterium sp. BRD11. Next base: position 82,010 of record NZ_JAUZUZ010000001.1, on the reverse strand, counting down.
TCGTGCGGGAGGCTGCAAATCGGGTCCTCAACGGCGACTCGTTCCGCGCGATAGCTCGGGACTTCAACACGCGCGGGCTTCCTGCTCGGCGCCCAAGTCGCGTGGAGCAGCGGAGCGACCTCGGCTGGACAGCGCCGGCAGTCAAGCAGATGCTGACGACGGTCGCCTACGCCGGTAAGCGCGAGCACAAGGGCGAGATCGTTGCAGACGCTGTCTGGCCGGCGCTCTACGACTTCAGCACGTGGCAGAAGCTGCAGGCGCTCATGTACCCGGCGTCGCGCCGTCGAACGAACGACTGGCCGGCGAAGCATCTGCTCGCCGGCATCGCGATCTGCGCAGTATGCGGCGGGCGCCTGCACGTTGGTCGCCAGAACGCCGGCAAGAAGAAGCTTGATTCCGACGGGAACCCGCTGCCACGGCAGACGTATAAGACCTACGTGTGCGACGGAGCGTCGATGAGGCCCGGCGCCTCCGACGGCTCAGCGTTCCACGTGAGCATGAGGGAAGAACTGCTCGACGAAATCGTCGTTGAGCTTCTCTTCGAACGGCTCGAGCGACCAGAGTTCCTCAATCGTAGTGAAGACGAGGATGGCAAAGCCGATCTCGAGCGCAAAGCCCTCTTGGCCGAGATCAGAGGTTACGAGGAGTATCTCGAGGACGTTCGCGCGCAGGCCGCTGTACAGATGCGTTTCGACCTGATCGTTGACCAGGAGGCTCGGATCGTCCCGCAGATCGAGGCGGCACGAGCGCGACTCGGCAAGTTGTCGACACTGGACCCGCTCGTGACCCGGCTGGTCTCGGAGGGCGGCCTCCGAGACCGTTGGGCAGACATGAAGCTCCCGGAGAAGCGACGTCTCATTCGTGCGGTCTTGACGCCGATGGTGAAGCCAATCGGCCGGGGCTGGCGCGGCAAGCAGGGCCCGAACCGGGATCGTGTCGCCTTCAACTGGCACTGATCCCGTGTCGACCGATGCGGGCTCAAGCGATCTCCCTCGATCTACCAGTCCACCTGTCAAGCAGATTGCCTCGGCATCACCGATGATCACAACTTCGTCCGAGGGGCCCTAGCCAGCTGCTGGTTCGGCGGGACGTGATTCGTCTCGCTCACCACTTCCTATTCGCCGCACGGTGCTCGATCGCCGCCTTCGGTACGGTGGCGAGCGTGAACGACGCTCCCCACGACGGCACCGACACCCCCGAACCGGCACAGCCGCGCCGGACCGCTCCGCAAGTCGTCGTGGTTCCGAAGGGCGGCGGGATGTCGGAAGTGCAGCGCGCCCGGCTGATGGGAGCCATCGTCGGCACGGGCGTCATGGACCGGATCGCGCGCGACTTCGCTCTAGACGCAACGCCCGTCCTGAACGCGATCCAGGCGTCCTTCGCGCCATCGGTCGAGCGAATCCAGCAGATCTTGGAGTCATCGTCGTTCACCGACTTCAGAGACCAGCAGCGCCGTCTTCTAGAGTCGATGAACTGGACAGCGGTCGGGGCGATCAGCGACCAGCTGAGCGAGATGAGCCGGCGCATCGCCCGCTTCTTGCCGACCGCCGACGAGCTGCGGCGTCGCACGTTGCCGGCGAACCTCCGGCCGACGAGCATCCCGTACGACCCGGACATGTTCGCGCTCTGGATGGAGGAAGGCATCGCCGTCGCCTACGTCCTGGACGAGGTCACCATCCAAGGCCTCGTGCGAGCCTCAAGCCCGCAGGAACGTCGCGCCGTCCTCAGCCGTCGACGCGGCGCGATCCTCGACACGTGCGAGCAGCTGCTCGCCGACGTGCGAGCGAGCTCCGTGCAGCGGTACGTGGAAACCGCTCGGATGGCCCTTGCCGGCGTGCGCGACGGCCACCACCAGATGGCCCAGACCTGGGCGGCGGCGAACCTGGAGACGCTCGCGAAGGAGCACCACGGAGACATCTGGCCGCAGCTCGTCGACCGGAACCAGCCTGCCCCGAAGCTCTTCCGCGCCTTCTTCTTCGTCGGGCAGCTCCGGACCGTAATGGCGAACATCAAGGACGGCCCAGTGCCGCTGAGCTTCAACAGGCACGGCAGCGTCCACTTCACCACCACGCGGCGGCACTTCTCGAAGCTGAACGCGACTCTGGCGATCGCACATTTCGTCAGCGCGATCAGCAACTTCGACGCCGCCGCCAGGCAGGCGACCGCGCGACGCGCTTGAGCGTCACAGCGTCTCCTGCAAGGCGTCCCACGCGCGCGCAAACTGCGCGGACACGTCGGTCCCGGCAAAAGCTGCACGCGTCGTCGTCAGACGCGGCCCGGCGGCGTGTGCGCTCGACAGCCGCTGCACCTCCTCGCGCGGGATCTCCCGCGCCCACTCGAGACGGAACGTGGCGCGGTCGAACCGGATGCAGATGGCCTGGTCGAAGTCGAGCTCGTCGTCTCCAAACTGGAAGATGCGGCGGTCGCCTGCTGGGAGCTCCCGGACCTTCCCCTGCAACCGGCGTCCCGCCGCGTCGACGAGGTCGATGCTCTTCGCACTCACCGCCACCAGTTCACCGCCGTACACATCGAGAGCGAGCCGCTCCCCGATCTCGCCGATGAGGTTCCCGGTTCGGCTCACGCCTCGGCCACGCAGCGCAGTCTCGATGTCGGCGATCGCCGCCAGATGCTCTTGCCGTCTCGACATCAGCACGCGCAGCGGCAGCCCCTTCAGCTCGCTCCAGGACTCGCTCACGCCTCGACGCTACCGCCACGCGTCCTGGTCAGGCAGATGCTGCAGCAGACGAAGGGCGTGTGCGCCGGCCTGCGCGCGTTGCAGCAGCCGTGCCCGACCTTGCGCGGGCCCGTTCCGTCTTCGCCGCAGGCGCTCCACGTTTGGGGGCTCTCGGGGCTCCCCTGTTGCATGCGAGTATTGCTCCACTCGATCGCTGGAGCCACCGATGACCACGCTTCCCCCTCAGCCTCCCGAGGGCTGGTACCCGGACCACACCGACGCGTCGCAGCAGCGATGGTGGGATGGACGGCATTGGACCGGCGCGACCCGACTTGCGGAGACCGCACCTCCCACCCCGACGCCGGCACCCCTGTCGACGTCACACCGCGCAGACCCAGAAATGTCGGAACCGATCCCGGCAGCGTCTTCGTCAACGGCCGCCGCTGCTCGCAGCAGTGTCGAGGATGTCGGCCCCGGCCAGCAACGCGACAAGTCGGTCAGCGCCAGCGCTCCTGCCACCGCAACCGCGCGGCCCCGGAGCCACAAGCGACCGAACCCGAACGCCGGCGCGATTGCATCCGGCTGGATTGCCGCTGTCGTCGGGGCAGCCCTCGGCGCTTTCCTCGGCAACATCGCCAACGGCATGCTCGGCGCGATCATTCTCGGTCTCATCGCCGGGATCGGCTTCGGCTGCTACTTCTACGCGAAGGAGCGCAAGGAGCACTCCGCCATCGGCCAGTCTCACACCGGCACCCTCGGCGGCGTGACCTTCACCCGCGACCGGATCTCCTACGCGGGAGACAGCCAACCGATCGCAGGAGCGAACGTCGAGGTACTCTCCTCCGGACAGATCAGCCGTCGCTTCGACTGGGGCAACACCATCACCGGCGCCGCCCTGCTCGGGCCGGTCGGCGCGGTGCTTGGGGCCGGAGAGAAGAAGACCGACGACCGCGAGCTCTACCTCATCGTCACCGGCAGCCAGAAGCAGTGGGCTGCACGGCTCAACCCGAAGGACACACCTTTGGCCCACGGTTTCGCTGCCGCCGCGAACAGTGCCGCGAAGGCAGCAACACGCCGCACGGAGTAGCCGTCGCCCCGCGGCAGTCGCCAAGCCCTCGGTACTTTCTTCGTGCCCGCCTTGAAGTGATCCTTGATGGGCGCTGACCTGCCGGACCCGGCATGATCGTTGCCCCCTGTCTCTGCATGATCCGAGGAATGTTTTCACCGAGCCGGGGTCAGGGAGCCTGTGAACGCTGATCGGGACAGGGCCCGGCTCGGCCGAGTGCTGTTCGCAACGTGGACGCCGAGGCCCGACGCTGTTGGTCCAGGTCGATCAGCTCCTGCTTCAGAGCGAAGGACACGTCATGGAAGTAGTCACCGTCGGCCATCGGCAAAGGCGAACATCACGCCGTCGCGCTCGACCGAATCGGCAAGCGAGTGTTCGACAAGGCGCTTCCCAACGACGAACACCAGTTACGCAAGTTGATACGCGGTCTGAAGGACCGGCTATGGTGCGCTTTGTGGTGGGTCTACCCGCCAACGGCGCGCTGCCACTCGCCGTCGCGCAGCACGAAGGCGCGCTCATCGGGTATCTGCCCGGCCTCTCGATGCGAGGCTTCGCGGACCTGCACGCAGGCGGAGCCGAGACCGACGCCCTGATGCGGCGATCATCGCGAAGCGGACCGGACGCTGTCGCATGCGCTCTCGACGAAAATCTCGGCTCGCCGCTGCCGCAATGACGCTATCCGCGCGGCCAGTCGCGGGCCGCGAGCGACGCCGCGTTCGTGCCGACCACGACGTCGCTCTGCTCCGACAGCGCATGGGTGGGCCTGCGGTGCGAGGCGGCGGCCGTCCCGTCAAGCGAGAACGCTCAGCCGGGTGCCGAGACGCTGCTCGCTCGCTGCAGCCATCGCTACCGGTGACGGGTAATGCTGCACAACGTCCAGAACTGCTGGGTGGTTTAGGTGCAGGTCGAGGACCCGCTCGAGCGTGGGATGGCTCTGCGCATACAGGCCGCGGGCGGTTGATGGTCGCGGTGATCTGTCCGACGAGGTCGTCAGCGAAGCCGCAGAGCTTGAACAGTTCCGCAACCCTTTCATCGGCGAGCTCAATCCAAGCAGTCGCATCACGCGCCGCTAGCAGAACCACGGAGGCACCCCCCGAAGTGGGGGCAAACGGATTGCAAACGTACTCTGCATGGCTCACGAATGCTGCTTGACTATCACCTGTTCGGCAGACGCCGAATGCACAACTTAAAAAGATCTAAATCCCGGCACTGACGAGTGCCGGGCGCGATATCAGCCACAGACCGACTGATTGATCTCTCCTTCTCCTGATCATTCGTTGTGCTCTAGATACATCGGAGCATGAATTGACCCACCTCACCACGGAAACTCGCGTGCCCGCTTCCCGCGGCAACTTCGGCCTGACGCTGGCGGAAGCCGCTGAACGGAGCGGCTACGGCGTTTCGACGCTGCGGCGCCACATCAAGGACGGCGGACTCCGGGCAGTCAAGGCGAAGGGTCGCGTGTACATCCGACCTGACGACCTCGATGAGTTCGCCGAGCCGGTTGCAATGAACTCGACAGAAGAGAGCCTGCAGGAGTGGGCAAAGCGCGTGGCTGCGCAAGCGCCGCCTTTCAGCGCCGAGCAGCGCGCGATTATCCTGAGCGCGTTCGCGACGACCCTTCGCGACTGATGCAGCCGACGACTCAGGTCTTCACAAGCGCATCCAGCGTTCGACGCCAGCCGACGCTGAGCGCGCGGCAGCAAGTCTCGCCTGCCCCCAGAAGACCCGGGCAATCACCGTCTCGGTAGGAGCCGCGACGGCTCGACCTAAGCGCTTGCTCGGGCTGTGCCTGAGGCCTCCTCACGAATAGAGCTCGGTCCGGGTGGTGACGTTGGTGACGTCACCGAACGGACCTGCAAGCAGCCGAGATTCGTTCGTAGGACGAATGGCTCGAGGAGCACCCGATCAGTGAACTCCTGAGACATCTCACGATTGCTTACGACCAGCGAGCTTCTGTTTCAGAACGTCACCAACGTCACCCGCGCTGCGCGCACAGCGATGCAAAGTCCCCATCGAGCATCTGCTTCTCTGCGCGCGTTACGTCCGACGGCGCCGAAGCCCAGGCGCTGGCGGCTCGAAGAGCCGTCCGAGCCTCGCTCGAGCCCGCACATGGGCCCGAGCGAGCCTGCAGCGCGCCCATCGCACGGTCAACAAGAAGGCCCCGGCGCTGAAGACGCCGAGGCCGACCAACCACCAGAAAGATGATCTTGAACAACACCATCGTATCTCAGTCCACCTTGCTCGCCGAGCTCCAGGATGGGGCGGAGTCGCACCGAAATCAGGCCCAGATCGCCTACGAGTTCGCGCTCGGCAACTTCGGTCGCTTCCTCTTCGTCCGCAACATGGGCTGGATGGCCTTTGACGGCACCCGCTGGGTCATCGACACGGGGCTTACGCAGGACGCACTGCTTCGTACGCTTCGCCGCCTGCGGCTGAGGGCGTCGAACGAGATCGCCAAGGGTGAGTTCGAACACGACGAGGTCCTGGCTCGCCGTGGGAAGAATCTCTTCGCCCTCGTGCAGTCGTGCGAGAGCGCCGGTGGCCTTACCGGCGTCCTCAAAATCGCATCAAGCCTTCAGGGAATGACGGCAACGATCGACCATCTGGACGCAGACCCGGACATGTTGAACATGCCGAACGGCACGCTCGATCTTCGAACCATGCAGCTTCGTCCTCACGACCCGAGCGATTTGATCACCAAGCTGACCCGCGCTGCGGCGGACCCGACGAACCTGATCCAGTCCGGACCGTGGCAGGGCTTCTTGGATCAGGTACTTCCGGACGCCGACGTGCAACGCTTCTTCCAGAGACTCATCGGGCTGAGCCTGCTCGGCGAGGTTCGCGAACACATCTTCCCGATCGTTACCGGCGAGGGGCGTAACGGGAAGGGCGTCGCCTACACCGCCTGCATGGACGCCCTGGGCGACTATGCGGCGGTGGCGGAGGCCGGGCTCTTCGAAGTCCAGCGGGGCGGTAACGCTCAGAACGCGACCCCCGGCCTTGCGAAGTTGCGGGGCGTGCGGCTGCTCGTCGCTTCAGAGCTCGAGGAGAACGCCCGGATCTCGGCAGCGTTCATGAAGCGCATGACGGGTAGCGACGAGATCACTGCCCGCGAGCTGTACGGAGCTCCGTTCCAGTTCACTCCGGCCTTCCTCATCCTCATGATCACGAACTTCCTGCCGAAGCTGCCCGCGAACGATCCAGCGACGTGGGCACGAGTCCGCGTCGTGCCGTTCAACGTGGTGATCGAGAAAGCCCAGCAGGATCCTGAACTCAGCTCGAAGCTCAAGCTGGACCGCGACGCCGTCCTCGCGTGGGCCATCGAAGGCTTGCAGGACTACCTCGCCAACGGCTTGAACGAGCCCGCGTCGGTCGTTCTGGCGACGAAGGACTACGCCAACTCCCAGGACGACGTTCGCCGGTTCATCGAAGCCCGCTGCCTCATGCACCCACAGGAGGGAGACACGACGACGGTCCTCCTCGCCGCATACCAGGCGTGGGCCTCGGACGAGGGAATTCATGCCGCGCATCAGCTCGGCCGGTCGAAGTTCGGCGAAGCCCTCGACAAGCTCGGGATCCCGGCAACACGGATGAAAAAGGGCGCCGTGCGCGTCGGACTGCTCGTCGATCCGACGGCTGCGTGAAGCGCGATGTTGACCTTCAATCGATCAAGTCCGGCCCAGTGCGCGGCAGCTGAGGACGGTACCCAATGCCCCATCGCTACGCAGTGCGCAGTCGCCTACACACCACCGGGTGCCTCCGCGCGACGCATGATGCACGATCGCGACGGGCGCGTGATGCCGCTGGCATCCTGCGCACCGGCGACTGTCGCCGGCCCGACGAGCGACCAGCGAGTTGGGCGCCTGGGGCCGCCGAAGAGCGGCCCTCGAAGCGCGAAGCGCGTCGGAGCCCCGCAGGGCACCAGGAACTTCGGAGAGCGAAGCGGCCGCGAAGTGTATGGGGCTACACCTTCTTCTGCCGCGAAGGAGACGACCACCCTCCCGAAGGTGCACTGGGGTGGTGGTCAGAGTCGCGGCAGAAGAAGCCCCTCGGGAGCTTCTTCTGCCGCGAAGGAGACGACCACCCTCCCGAAGGTGCACTGGGGTGGTGGTCAGAGTCGCGGCAGAAGAAGCCCCTCGGGAGAGTCGCCGAAGGCATCGAGGGGTGCGACGACGAAGTCGGTGCAGCGCTCGATCGGCGTCGAGGGTGGCGAAGCATGAGCTACACGATGACGTTCGACGCCTCTCACAAGGTGGGACGCGGAGGGCACGCGCAGCGCTTCTTTCGCCACATCGCGCGGGAGGCTGATCAGGAGGCCGGCTTCCACTTCGTGCAGACGAACAAGAACATCGTGCCGGAGAGGACACGCAACAACCGCACGCTGATCAACGACGGGGCCGGCGACTTCCGTCAGCTCGTCTCGGTCGATGGCAGGCCGCCGTCGGCCGAGTTCCAGACCTACTTGGAGCGCCGTCTCGCGACAGTCAAGCGCCCTCTGCGAAAGGACGCCGTCCTGGTTCGAGGCCTCATCCTGCAGCTCGATCCGAAGTGGTTCGACGAGTTCAACCCTGACTGGCGGACGCATGGCCCCAACAAGGACGCCGTCGACTACATGGGCGCCTCGTTCGATTGGGCGACAAAGGAGTTCGGGCAGGCGAACGTTCTCGGCTTCTCGCTGCACCTCGACGAGTACAACCCCCAGCTCCAGGTTCTCATCACGCCCGTGACGCCTGATGGGCGCCTGTCTCAGAAGGACTACTTCAAGGGCCCGGGCGACCTCCGTCGCCAGCACAAGGACCTCCGCGAACACATGGCAGCCGCCGGGTACGACGTGGAGGATCGCGTCACGGAACGCTCGCGTGAGCACCTCAGTAGCAGCGAGTTTCAGGCGAAGGCCGATCGGCTTCGCGGAGCGACAGCGGATGCGGAAGCCGAGCGAGCGGCGTACGAGACGCTGCAACAAAGTCTCGGCAACCGAGCGAAAAACCTCGACCAACGAGAAGCGACGCTCCGAAGCCGAGAGGAGTCACTCGCCGCCGCTCAGCAAAAGGCTCTGAAGGCGCGAGAAATAGCGGACGAGATGGGGCGCGAGGCCGCCGCGGCTCAGGCAGCCGCCCGGCGGGCTCGAGAGGAGGCAGAGACGGAGCGCGAGCAGCTCCGTGGATTCAACGAGAAGCTGGACCGACTGCCGCCGTACATCGAACGCTGGCTCGACAAGCGGCAAAGCAACGGCAAGCCGCTACGCGAGGTCTACGAGGCGGACGTGGCCCGGGAACACGAAGCGCGCGTCGAAGCGCAGCGACTAGTCGAGGGGAGCACGCCGCGAGTTCGGCGCTCGGACCGGGAGGCCAGCTGGTGACCATTTGATTGTCACACGTAGGCCAGATGACGGCCACTGACAAGCAGTCCAGTATCAGTGGCCGTCAAACGGTCAGCTCGCGCCCATTATGGCCGGATCAGGATCATTTCGCGGTCACCTGTCGGCCACTCGCTGGCCCAGCTCTCGATGGCGACTATTGCGGGCGTGACGTGGCCATACGGTGTCCATCTCCCGGCCAAGTCACGCCCAGACGTTCACATATCGCAAAAATCTGTCCCGACGACCCGTCACCCACCCTCGCTACGCTCGCGTCATGTACCTCGACGCGCCTCGTGGCTTCCGTGACCCGGCGCATGTGGCGGCTCGGAACGAGCTGCTTGAGTCGGCCGAAGCGACGCTGTCGCTTGAGGCCTGGGCGCGCAGCGTCGAGGACAAGCGTCGTACGCGGCAGCCTGAGATCGTGCTCCCGCACTTCGACCCAGCGGAAGCCGGCGTCGGTGCCCGTGCGTTGCTGCTGCTCGAAGCGCCCGGACCGAAGACGGTCCCGGAGTGGGGCGGCTCGGGCTTCATCTCCGTCGACAACGACGACCCCACGGCACAGAACAGCTGGCGGACCCGCAACGAGGTCGGGCTGCACGAGCATATGCTCGCCTGGAACGTCGTGCCGTGGGTGTTGGGACGCGCCTCCGTGAAGCCGTCGAAGGCCGAGCTCGCGCAGGGGTCGCTGGAGCTTCGAGCGTTGCTCGACCTGCTGCCGAACCTCCGCGTCATCGTGCTCTCGGGCCAGAAGGCACAGGAGGCGTGGGACGCGCACCTGGACCTGACGATCGGCGATCGCTACCGCGTGCTCCGGACCGTGCACCCGGCTGGGCAGTCGTTCACTCAAGCCGGGGCGAAGGAGCGGTTCGCCAAGACGTTGGCGAAGGTGGCCGAGCTCGTCGCGTAGCAGGGCACTCGTGAGACGTTGCCCGGGAACAGATCGTCCTACGTCAGTACCGGCTCCAACCAAAGGCGAACACGCCCGGAGTGCATGGATATCCAGATTCCGGGCTGTTCGTTTACGAGCAGATTTCGCGCAGCACGACTTTGGCTCCGCTAGCACTGTTGTCGATCCTGCAAGCATCCCAGCGTGACCAGACACGAATCACCAGCTTCCGATTCAGACTCCGACGGCGTCCGGCGCCTTTCCGAAGCTCTTCGTCGCCTCGGCGGAGATCGCTCCTACCTGCTGCACGGGCTCGTAACTCTGATCGAGACGCTTGAGCCCATCCGACCCCACGACCCGTCCGACGACGATCAGCGGGCGGCGCTCGTCGAGCTCGGCGTATTCACCAAACAGTCCTTCGCCGAGACACAGCGTGAGGTTGACCGAGGGGAACTCCGCCTGCACGAGATCAAGACTTGGCTCACCGCGGCGCGAGACACGAGGTCGCTCCGAAGCATCGCGCGGTTCCTCCACCTGTCCGAGGACGAGGTCCGCGCGGAAGTCGCGAAGCATCGGCTTGTCGCCGTCGACATCGGCGGCGAACTTCGCTTCCCGACCTGGCAGCTCAACACTCGTCCCGTCGGGCGGGTCCTGCCACACCTCCCGGAACTGGTCCCCGCACTCGAACAGCGCTGGGACTGGATCTCCATGGGCGGCTTCTTCGCGACTCGCCAGGAAGATCTCTACGGCGAGGGCATCAAGACGCCCGCCGCATGGCTTGAGGACGGCGGAGACCCAGAAGCTGTGCGTGAGATCGTGGAAGGCGGCGGACGATGGTAGTCGGCAGGCTTGAAGAACCGCGACGCGTCACGGCTCAACGCATCGGTTCGACGCATCGTCGGAGTCCTCGCTGTGATCGAGGCTCCGAATGAGCGACGGCGACTCCCTAGGCTCCTCAGTCAGTGGCGCGACCGTCCACCGTCTCAGCGAGGCGCTCCGACCGCTGGTCGACGATGTTGACCTGAGTGTCGACGCCATCGCTTCAGCCCTCGAAATCGTCAAGCCACGAAAGTCGCCGTGGCGAGATCGCGTCGCCGACGTCGCTGAGGAGCTCATCGAGAGGAGCGCGTACGGCGAGGCCGAGCAGTTCGATACGGAGAACTTGGCAACTCGCTTGTATCTCGTGCTCGACCCTGACGATCAGATGACGGTCGACCTCACCATGTCTCGCCGATGGGTACTCGAGCTCCTTCGCTGGACGCCCGAGGAGCTGGACCACGCGTTGTCTGTCGGCCAGCTGGTCGCAGTCAGGGTGCTCGGGGTGCTTCGGTTCCCTCGCTGGCAGTTCGACGTCGAGGAAGCGTGCATCGTTGATGGAGTGCCAGAGCTCCTTCGAAGGATGCCAAAGGGCTGGCGAATTCGCGATGCCGACGAGTTCTTCAGCGCGCCGCACCGTGAGCTCGTTGTCCAGCAACCTCAATCCCCCAGCGCTTGGCTCAGATCCGTGAAGGACAGCGATGCCGTGGCTGCGATCCTCGCCGACCTCCCACCTATCGATGCGTGAAGCCGGTAACAATGCCGTGCTGTGGACGGTCCGCCCGACCCGCCAAGGAGACCCTTGAACGACCAAACTGACGATGCAGCTCACCACGACTTGCATCGCCGCGAGATGCTGGCCAGTACGGGCCATCGCGTGCCCGACACAGTCCTGCTAGCGCTCCTCCAGGGCGTCACAGCCAGTGAATTAACCGCCACCGAAGCGATCGGGCATGCTCTTGACTACATCGATCACCACCGATCGCCCACAACGACGCCAGCGGAGACCGACCGTCGTGTCTCGTTCAGCGACGGCGCGAGTGGCGCTGAAGGCGGCGCCGTCGTCGATCCGAACGCTCGTGAACTGTTGCGTCGCGTTGCAGACGGCCGCATGACTGCCGACGAGGCGCTGCCCTTCCTAGTCGCGCTGGTCGGCGACCGCAGTTACGTCTCAGATCTCACTGCTCCGACGGATCCCGGCTACAACGCCCTGCCGGTCGCGTACCCGATTGACCTGCAGCCAGACGTCGACGAGGGTCGCATCACCAGCGCAGAAGCAACCCGTCGCGTCCTCAGCGGGTACCGGGTCGACCGAACGCTTCGAGCAGCAGTAATCCCGAGCGACCTCGACGCCAACCGCGACTTCAAAGATCCCGAGCTCTCGGACCTCGTCCGCGACGTCATCCGGGGCACGCGCTCCGAGGATGACGCCATATCGCGTGGACTCGACCGGATCCGCCGTCGTGCGCTGTGACACTCCGGCAAAGGCCATGAGACGAACCAGTCTCGAGAAGCGCCAAACAGGAGTTCCGCTCCCCCATCCAGGCGCCGCCATCACTCCGCGGCCCCCTCCTTGGCCCAGGCCTCCTCGGCAGCGTCGATGCTCTTCTGGAACGACGGCACGAACCGTGTAATCGCGCCGAAGTCTTCCCTGGCGACCTGCAGGGTGAGGCCGGCGGTCGACCGCTTCCTCACAATCTGCGTCTCGACGGCGACGGTGTACGGGACGTCAAGGGCGTCGAGGTGCCTGCTGAGCTCGGTCGTGTCCTTCATGTACTCGCCCGCATCGCGACTACGCCAGATGCAGAGGCCGCGTTTCTCGTCGAGCCAGACGTGGCTACCCGCTCGGAACAAGCCGATCAGGGTCTGCTGTGCTGCGCGCTGTTCAGGAGGCATAGGCATGTCACGATCGTAAGTGAGCACCTTTCGTTCCCCTACGGTCGCCGGGAGCCAAGATCAGGGGTCAGGTCAGCGCCTGCGTTCAGTTCCTGAACGCTGCTTGTGATCCCCACGGCTCACGGCTACGCTGCCGGCATGCACACCGTTACCGTCAGCCGCCAGGGCCGAACCTGGTACTACGACATCGACTCCATCGGATCCGGACAGGCTGACTCGCTGGCCAGCCTCCCAACTGCCGTCAGTAAGAAGATCAACGCTCCGCTCGGACAGAACCTCAACACGCAGTGGACCTGGACCGACGACTTCGTCATCGAGGCGATGGCGATTCACCAGGAGCGCGCGGAGCTACAGCGGCGCTCGGAAGCTCTCGACGTTATGACCCGTGAGAACGTGGTCAAGCTCGCCGATCAGGGTCTCACCGCACGCGACATCGGGACGCTCCTGGGGATCAGCGCCGCACGGGTTACACAGCTGCGATCCCCCGGCTTCGCCTTCGGGGATCCTGACGACGTCGACTCCGTCGTCGAGGTCATCGTCGTGCACACCGACAAGGGGCCGGTGACCCTTCACGGTCGCGGGACCCATCCGCCGGAGCTTGAGTACGAGGGCCGCACCTACCGCGCGACTGGCGGTGCCCACGAGGCCAACGGCGGGCCGATGAAGTACTCGTACGTGCCGGTCGACTGAGCGAGGATCACCGGCGCGAGCGTTGCTTCGCCTGGCGAGGGCGTCGCTCCAGCAGCTCCGGGAAGGTCATGATCTCGAGCAGCATGAGCCATGCGAGGTCGGCGATGCGCGGTGATACTGAGCCGTTGTGAGCTGCGAGCAGAGCCCGATCCCGAGGCGTCGGTTTATCCATCCCGTGCTGGCTGTTGCGGAGCACGCGAAGCCAATCCCTCGCCGCGGTCGCAAGCGGGACCACCACATCGACCCCCTGCGCGTCCGGCAGCAGTATGCCGTCGGGGTGCATCCGGGAGTTCATGACGAAGCCGTTCTGCACCTCGCGAAGAGCATCGACTGCGGCTACCGCGCGAGGCATCAGCACCTGCTGCACGTCGGTGGGGATGTGGCGGCGCAACCGCTCGAGCAGCCGTTCCATCTGGTTCAACGTCGTCGCTCGGTCTCGCGACAGTGATGAACTCACGCCTGCCGCTGAGTCGAGAGCATGAAAGAGCGCGAGCCGACGAGCATGGTCATCCCGAGTCGATCCGATCGTCTGCGCGGACCGGCAAATCTGCTCGAACGCCGCCAAGCGCTCGACGGCCGCGGGTGAGTGGTAGACGCTGTCGACGACGTAATTCGCTGGCTGGGTCAGCTGGGAGAAGACGACGTCGAGGCGAGCCACCCACCATCGCAGCGTTGACCGGAACACCTCGGGAGCGATCCGCTCCACGTCGGCGAGCTCGTCGTACTCACCAATCGCACTGTCGCGCTGGGAAAGCGCGAGCAGGTCAGTCGCTTTGCCGTATGTCGCGTTGACTGCCGCACCGAAGGTCACGACCAAGACGCCGCCGGCTCTCGCAATCGTCGTTGCCCACACGTGGGGCGAGAGGCTTGTCACTAGCGGCTCGAGGTAGGCGGTGAGCCCGTAGCCGGCGTCGTTCATCAATCCCGCTGATGACGCGAAGGTTGTGCCATCGGGACGGTATTCAGGGCGCTCCGCGACGGGGTGCAGCATGGCGCGCGCGACTCCGTACCGATTCCCAAGGATGGGCGAGGTCTGGATCAAGTACAGGGCGGCTTTCGGCAGCGCTTCCTCTGAAAGGGCTTGCATCATCTCTGCCAACACAGCGGGGAGCTCTGCGGCGGTACCCACACCCATCGCCCGCAGACGGAAGCCGAGGAGCGCGGCGGGCAGGTTCCCGGGGTGTCGTGCGCTCAACGCCGCCTGAACACGTGCTGCGCGCTCGCTGGTGTCATCTCCAGCACTGAAGACGTCATAGGCCTGCAACCGTGACGGGGCCGCCTCGTATCCGACAGTGTTCGCCGGGTCGGCGCCCAAGCCCAAGCGCGAGACCTTGACGAGACCGGGCCGCTCCCCGACGACGCTCTCGCGATTTCGGCCGACGAAGCCGTCCTTGGTTCGTTCGAGATCCCAGCCTGCGAACGGACCGGCCTCCTCGGGGTGGCCGCCGATGAGCCACTCCGGGATGGCCATCCGGACTCGATCAGCGCGCAGGAGCGCGTAGTCGTACGGGCCTGAATCCTGGGAAGGCGGCGTCGCCGCACCGTCTGCGTCGACCTGCACGGCGCCAGCCTATGGGGACTCTCTGATGTCCTGGCTACCAGGCCTCGTTGTCGTCGGGCATCGGCGCCAGCAAGTCGTCGATAGTCTGCCCAACTCGGTGCACTTCCGCGAGCACCTCGGGGAACGCGCGAACGCCGCGGGCGCAGACCGCGAGGACGATCTCCTCCCCCGCTTTCTCACTCATCGGACACCTCGGCGGCACGACGAACCTTCGCGCGATCAATGATGCGCAGGAGCAGGTCGGCGAGGTGGATGATGCTCGCGGCTTCGATCGGGCTGTCGTACTCCACGGTGCGGTGGCTGGTCGGGTTCTTGAACGCGCCAATCGCACCGACGAAGAGGCTGAGCACTGCCTCCTGTTCCGCGGGGACCTCTCCGGCGTCCGCGAGTGGACCGCCGACCTTGAACGCCTCGCGCATCAGGTTGACGCCGACCTTCCCCTTCCCGAGACCGGCTGCCTCACGGACGTGGACTTCGACTTTCTGGGTGGCTGCGAGGACAGCGATCGCGTAGTCACCGCGCTCGAAGTTCGGGCGAGCAGACACGTCGAGGAGAGGGTGCAGCTCAGCGTGCAGCCGCATCGACGCTTCGATGTGCGTCACAGAGCCTCGCTCGGCGGCCGCCATGCCGTCCGAAGTGAGCATCCAGTACGGGCCGTGCTGTGCCTCCGCGGTGGGTCCGATCAGGCCGCGCGCGAGCAGCCAGCCGATCGCGTCGGCCGCGAACTGCTCGACGGTGGGGCTCTGCACCGACGTCAGCGCTCGCGTGCTGTGCCCGTCGTGCGTGCGCGCACGGTGTTGAGCGGTGCCGACGATGTCCGCCACGCTCCAGCCTCTTCTCTCTTTCGCGGTCATGGCCCTCAGGACGAACATCCCGCCAACGGCGGGGCTGGCGTCGTCGATGTCGCCGAGTGAGATCCACTCCCCCAGGATCGGCACTTCAATCGGCCGGTCCACCTGGGCGACCTTCGACTTCGCGTACACAGCTCTCCCCTCGCCAGCGCCTCGATCTGTCCCAGTGCGCTGCCGAATTACGTGTCCAGAACGGCCTTGTGGCCCCGACCGCGTCGGTTCCGATAATAGGGATTATCGGAACGTCTTGGCGCGGGGTGAAGTGACAAGCGTCCGAGCAGGCCGCGCATACGGCGATCGTGGCGATCCACGACGACGAGGTTCCACGACAGAGCGGCAGAACGAGGCCGTTGTGTGCACCGCAAGCGGACAAGCTGCGGTCGGCCTCACAGCAGCTGCCACCTAATGGTTGCTTGCCGGCGCGGATCGAGGGTGTGCTTCTGCTCTCGGACTGGGGCGGCCTAATGATGCGTTCGCGAGGTGCTTCACGATTCGGGGTGCTTACGGCACGTCCCTCGGGCGCTTCGTCGTCTCCGCATCACGCTCCCGGCCCCAGCACCGGGACGTCATTGACAACCTCACAGCGGCCGTGGCCTGGGCGCGGTGGCACGACCCGGACATGAGCACCGAGGTCTCGCCAGAGACGGCACTCGCGGACGTCGACGCGTTCGTCTCGACGCCGTCTTTCAAGCGCGATCCAAACCGGACGGGCGCCGGTATCAGGGTGGTGAACGTCGCGGCGACATACCGCAGTGAGAAGTCACGACCCGGTGTCGAGGCGGAGCCGGTCAGCCAGGTGAGTCCGCGTTTCGGCCGGGCACACTGGCGGCGCCAGCAGTTCAGGTCCGGCGTCTCAAGCCATCCGCCCGTTGGCTAGGCCGTCCCACGTCTGGTCGCCTCGCGCGGTCGAAGTCGATACACACGAGGAGCGATGTCGGCGCGGTGTGCGTTCATCAGCACCGAGGCGAAGCGGATCAGCTTGCTCTCTCCAACGTCCCCTGCGCCCGGGAAGAACAAGGCCCCGCTGCTCATTGAGCAGCGTGCCTTGTCGCGAGGAGCGGTGATCAGCGTTCGTAGCCGACGTCGGCGCGTCTCTGATCCGTGTCGTCGCCGTCACATCACTCCCCGCCTCATCTGCGAGCTCGTCGGCGGACAAGCACACCCCCGTCGGACACACCAGGGACTCGTCGACCTCAGCACACAGCGAAACTGATGCCAGTGCTGCACCCTCAGTTCCTGCCCATGCGCGCCAGTGACCGTCCTATCGGTTCTAGTGGAAGCTACTGAAAGCGACTCGCGGAATCTGTTGACGACGAGATGTTCTGTTGCACCCACCATCGGGTGACGAGACGGCCGAGGTCACCCCGCTTGGTAATAGCCCTGTCGCCGACTAGCCCAGCAACGTTCAGGGTGATCTCCCCATAACGGTCCGACGCAGTGATGGTTCCGATCTCCATCCGGTCAATGCCGATCCAAAGTGAACTTGCACCAAAGAGAGGGTTGGAAGCAGGTTCTTCCACGCAAGAAACCGACGATTGAGGACGCGGCAGACACCTGAGCTCGGTTTCGACCCAATGACTCAGAGGCACCGGCGAGTCCGCGTCCGAATGGTAGAACCCGTAGGCTAAATCGATTTGATCCAAGAACCGAAGCACTGTCGGCTGAAGTGTCTCCGTGTCGAACACCATTTCAGCCTCGTAGACCCAAGGCGTGGATGAATAGGACTCAGTTTCAGGATCGTCGCGAACGTCGGATGCTCGAAGGAGAACCGTGCCGCGGAGCTGATTATCGCTGCTTACGAGACTCGCTAAACCGAGGAATTCTACACCCGAGAATGACCCCCATTCTCGAATGCAGTCTTGAAAGCAAGAGATCCAGTCGTCGTCGAAATACGCGGAAGAGAGAAGTCTAAGTGTAACTTCAAGGGACGCGTTTTGAAGCGACACGCTCTCCGCGGACGCGAGAGAGTCTACAGTCTTTCCACCGCCCGCCACCACGTAGGTCTTCAGCGCGCCGTCATTCGTGACTAGAATCGCTGCGCCGTATTTGGTGCGTTGGTGCCAATAGTGGTGAGCAACTACGGCGTCCGCCGCACCAGTTTTTACGCTACCCTTTCTCCCCGCGGGACCCGCTGCTCGAATTTGAGCAATAACACTGAGTCGCCACCATTCGGGGTTTGACTCCTCTATTTGAGCCCCAACGGAACGCAATGCTGATCGGATACCGCGCTCGATCCCGGTGTCATTTGCACGGGCGGCCGAAAGAGAAGATACCCCATCAACACCCGCTACCTCGAGCAATTCAACCTTTACATTATGCAATGATTCAATGACATGCTGGGCAAGTTCGACGCAAACGATGTCGGGAACCACAACGATGACACCGTCCGCTACCAGGTTGCGAATTTGATCGAGAGATTTTCGCGCTAGGGCGCCTTCATGGAACGAATTGGTATCTAGCACAAGTACTCTTGCGGCCTCGACCTGTTCGGATGCCAATCGTGGAACCTCCTGAAAGCGTCGCTCAACCTATTCCGTATCAAGGTCGACCCTATCGTGATGCCGAGTGCAACCACGGCCCAGGACGTGCGACTTGACGATCCTTGCAAGGCAGGGAAGGGCAGGGCTCCGCTCCCGCGCGGTGGTATCCAGCACCGTCGCTTGGCGAGTCGCGCCATCAGAGGATCTGGGCG
The DNA here is from genome assembly GCF_031844345.1 of Curtobacterium sp. BRD11. Lineage (NCBI taxonomy): Bacteria > Bacillati > Actinomycetota > Actinomycetes > Micrococcales > Microbacteriaceae > Curtobacterium > Curtobacterium sp. BRD11. Next base: position 63,516 of record NZ_JAUZUZ010000001.1, on the reverse strand, counting down.
GCTGGGTCTACAGGGAGGGACCGGCACCTCGAGAGTCGCCAGATCGACACGGTTGGCGGGAGAGCCGGGGATGCTGCGTGTCGCCTGGTGGAATATCGCCGCCACGGCTGCTGAGGGCACCGTTCCCATTTTCGCGCAGCGGGCTCACGGCAGCGCAATTTAAATCACTCTCAACGAATCTCCCAATGCGCGCCGTCATCGGCGAGTCGCAGGCGCATGCGTTCCTTCGGTTCAACCAAGCCATGCAGGACGTCGTGCATATCTCGTAGCACCGTTTCCGCGGCGGCGAAGTAACCGTGACCCAGTAGAGACAGATCGATCTTCGAGACTTCGACGGTGTGCGCTTGTGGGACGACCGCAACTGGGGGAGTCAGGCCGACACGGTCGGAACCGCCCCGGATAGACCGAGATATACGCAGCACGCGATCTCGCTTGGACACATAAACAGTTGAACTATCCGCGACCAACGGATACTTCCGCGCGGCGATGCGAAACTCGTCAACATCGAGATCCGGCGCGGCGAGCAGCACCGCGCCGAGTTTGACCCCACCTCGCTGCGCGGCTTGCATGAGGATATCGACCGCCCCCGAGTATACGAGGTTTCCCATGCTGTGCGCGAGGATATCAATGCGTTCTACCCCAGCAGCGTCGCGGAGGGTCTGCAGGAACTTCACGAAAGGTTCGGCGCTGATCCTGGCCGAATCGGCATCGTAAAGGTACAACTCCCGAGAACCATGCGATGGCCAGCTGAAGAAGGCCATAGCCCCGGGGAACTTTAGGTCATACCCGATTTGAGCGGCGCGAATGGCCGACTCCTCAAAAGTGCTGTTGAATCCATGCAGGTAAACGAGGGCTCGGGATTCGACATCGGGCGTAGAAGCGATCCAGTGCCGTAGCTCTGCGGCGATCACGGCGGCGTCGGCGACCCCTACTTGAAGGAGCTCGAGAGGCGCGTCGCGCCCGAGGTGCGGCAGGCGTTGCCACCAGCCCATCCGGCCCACCGATCCGAACTGATGCGCTTTCGGAACGTGCACGTGCGCGAGCCCGTAACTGACGGTATCGACGTCACGTTGATGGCCAAACGTTCCACGACCGGAATGCTTTCTATTTGTCGCGAACCACACGGGATAAATTTCGCCGTCCCGTTCGACAGCGGGGTCAGCAGTCTCATCCAGGGCCCGACCCAGCCAATCGGCGTCCTTCTCCGCGGCTCGCACGCCGTCCTCCATGCGGGAATCTGCGGCACGGGAATACACTGGTGCTCGGCCCGCTTCCGGCCGTTGGTAGTCGTCTGCCACAGCGGTTGGGGATTGCATTCGGTCGCCGAGGGCGGAACGAAGCCGCTCCACCTCCCTGCCCCATTCTTTTCGTTCAAGATCCCGTTCAGATTCGTCCGCAGCACGCGCGGCACGCAGACGCTCAGACGCCTGGACGGCGGCGGTCGCCGCGGCTCGGGCTTCGGCCACCTCTGCTTCCAGTTGACCGCGGACTTGCTCCGCCGCGATCGCGTCTACGCGCGCTCGTTCCGCTTCCAAACGAGACCGGCGCTGACGGATGGAGAGCCGCAACCCCAGTGTGGCGGAAGCGATGGCAAACACAACGCTTAGCAGGGTGGCCCAGATAGTTCCGTCCACAGAGACCCCAATCCTTTGAGCACACGTTCTGGACGCAGACTATGCGAATACTTCCGCTCGCACAGCGGCAGCAAGCGAGTGCGCCGGTTTCAGACCGTCTATCGCTCGCGGAATTGCCTAGTGCCGCCCCGGATCCATGGCCGCGATTGGGCACCTCACGGTCAACCGCATGACCGCCAGATGCTCCGTACGTCGAGGCCCGGAGCGCCGATCGAAGCCGGCCCGTGAAGTGGCTGATACGCGGCGTTGGGAGCGGAGTCTGGAAGGTTCCGAGGTATGAGGGGCATCACCTGATCTTGGGGGGACCTCCTGCCGACAGGAGGACACTCGCTAGTCTCACCGCATGGAAGCGTTCGAGCAGTTCGTGGCCCTCGCGATGGAGACGGAAGGCTTGGTGGTTTCGAGCGCCCTGAAGTTCCCAGTCCGGCGTCGCACTCGCAAAGCAGCCTACGAGGAGTGGCAGACTCACGGGTTCGAGGTCGATCTCGTGGCCGCCCGTGCCGACCGACTCGTGCTGGCCACGGTGAAGTCCTTCTTCGGGTCTCGCGGCGTGGTCGCCTCCCACGTTCGCGGGGAAGCCCTCGACCCGCGCTTCAACGCTTTGTACGCGCTAATTAATGAGGACCTTGTGCGAACCGCAGTCGTTCGAGGGGCCGCCGAGCGGTTCGGGTTCACCGTCGACCAGGTCGAGCTCCGGCTCTACGTAGGCCGGTTCGCGGGTGGCACGAACGAGGCGGAAGTTCGACAGTGGTGCGCAACGCAAGTGGTCGGCTCAGGACCGATCGCCGTGGTCGGCGCAACCGAGGTGGTCAAGACGGTTCGCACGGTTGCGCAGTCAAAGCAGTACCGGGACGACGCAGTCCTCGCGACGCTGAAGCTTCTAGACGTGGCCGGTGCGTTGACCTGACGCTGGCGTCCACCGCGGGGACGGCCTGGTCGAGCCGAGCCAAGGTGCTCGCGACCGGCGGCCTCCGCCGCAGTCCTCTAGGTTTGAACCATGAAGCCGTTGAAGGTTGCTCGGGAACAGCAGATCGCAGTGTTTGGCGAGTCTGGCAGCGGGAAGACTGTGTTGCTCTCGTCGTTCTACGGTGCCGCGCAAGAACCAGCCTTCATCAAGAAGAGCCTGTACAAGATCACCTCAGAAACGGCAGCGCAAGGTCTGCGGCTGCATCAGAACTACCTCGGGATGAAGAACTCCGGCGCGACACCGGCTGCAAACCGCTTCTCAGCTACGAAGTACGAGTTCTCAGTCAAGCAACGCCCCAACCCCGTGTCGAAGGGCAAGAACATGGCAGCCGAGGAGCTGCGGCTGGTCTGGCACGACTACCCCGGAGAGTGGTTCGAGGAAGAACCGTCGACCGACGAAGAACTCGGTCGACGTGCAGGGACGTTCAGGGAGTTGGTCGCGTCCGACGTAGCAGTGCTGCTCGTCGACGGGCAACGACTCGTTGACAACGCTGGTGAGGAAGAGCGGTATCTCAAAGCCCTACTGACCAACTACATCGCCCACGTGTCCCGGGTCCGCAACGAGCTCCTGCCCGATGGGCAGCGACTCGTTCGGTTCCCCAGGGTCTGGATCTTCGGGCTGTCGAAGGCGGACCTCTTGCCGGAGCTGGATGCGACATCCTTCCGGGACCTGCTGGTGGAGAAGGTTGGGCAGGAGATAGCGCTCTTGCGGGAGGAACTTGCGGCCTTCGCTGAGGAGCCGGAGGCGTTCTCCTTGGGCGAGGACTTCGTTCTTCTGTCCTCCGCGAAGTTCGAACCGGGCCGGATCGACTTCGGGCAGCAGATCGGGGTGCCGCTGGTGCTGCCGATCGCCGCGATACTACCGCTCTCGCGGCAGCTGCGCTGGGCGAAAGCGCTCCGCCACGGCGGGAAGGTCGCAACCGAACTCATGAAGAACGCCGGAACCGCGATCTCGTTCCTCAGTGCGTTCGCCGTGAAGCTTCCGGGCAAGCTCAAGCTCCTCCCTGCCCTCGTGCCGTTCGTCGTCGACCCGCTCATCGAGCACGGCACGGAGAAGCTGCAGGACGCGTATGACAAAGCAGCAGACCGCCACGACTTCCTCACCGCCGTGCTGCTTGGCTTCCGCCTCGATCTCAACCGTGCTGTAGAGAACGACGTCCTCATCGAGAGTCCGAAGTGAATCTCATCTGGGCCACGCGAGGGAGAACTTGGGGATTCCGGTTCCTTCGCACTGGCGGGCTGGCAAAGCCGCTCGAGGTGTACGAGGAGGCGTTCGTCGATTCGGATGGAGCGCCCTTCGTGTTCGCCTCGCGGCCCGAGACACTTGCGGTGCGATTCCCCGATCCTGAACAGCGGAAGGACCGCGCCGGCCGGGTCATTCCCCACGAGTTCGTCGTGCTTGCCCCCGACCATCTCCGCTTTCCCGACGGCGAGAGTGCGCGTGCTGAACTCTGGCACGAGGTTGAGGAGGAATACGCCTCGATTTGGGACCGAGCGTACGGTACGGGCATCGCATAGCGGCGGGAAGAGCTGACTCGTCCGGGTCTACGCCCCGCGGGCGGCGTGCCACTCACTTCGATCACTGGGCCGACTCAAGGAGTCGGAGCGGTGCCCACACTGAGGCGATCAGCTGTCGTATAGTCCTGACATGGACGACACAGGGGGCCGACAGCATCTTGCCGAGCGCTGGACAGTTCCTCAGTCATGGTGGATCGCAAGCGAACTCTGCCGGAGGGATTCGACCTTGCGAGTCGTCCAGGATTACGCGGATGGATCTCTGCGATTGCGAGTTAGCCGAGACCTCCCTCGTGACTCAGGCGGGGAGCCACACATCACGCTTCATCCGGTCCGCGGCATTGAGGGCCTCGGTCCTGCACAGTGGAGTACCTGGCCGATGGTCTTTGGCGAGAGCGACCCGCACGCCTGGATCAAGCGAATCGAGTCGAAGTTTGGGTGGGCACTAGGCCCTACTCCGGCAACAACTACTCGCTCGTTGACCTACAGGCTGATTGCCCAGATCCTTGCCGGCACCGTGAACCAGAGACATCAAATTCGAGCTATCTCATGGAACAGCATGCTGGGTTCGACTCCACATGACTCGTCGTGGCTATCTAATTTCCGAGGCGTTGAATCCGTGCTCGCTCCGTCTGGCCGACCACAAGACCCACCTTTGTGGGTGCTATTCCGGGAAAGCAGCGCGGGCCTACTCGTTCTCTCTGAGTCGGGATTCGCCTATCGTCGCGATGGGCATAAGCCAACGGATTTGATGGCGAGGTACACAAACCGCCGCTACATGGATGACGTCCTGCTGGGCCTGTTGCCGCCTTCGCAAAAGACGATGTAATCCCACGTAGACCCAGCGCCTTAGTCGAAGCTGCGCTCGGCGCGACCACATCAAATATGCCCGACGTTCGGGTGCACTCGCTGCGAAGAAGGCGCCTTCGACTGACACACGATGGCCGAGGAGGGACTCACGATCCCGCCGCGACGCGCTCGGCTGCAGGATGAGGTCGACAGCCTCAAGTTGCCACTCGGGCGCGCTCGGCAGCGACGCGAACTCCTCGCGCTCGGCATCCCCCATTGCCGGAATGAACGCTGTTCGCCTCCGACAGTCCCCGCTATGGAGCTCAGAGGCAGTGCCTAGCATCTACTTGCGGACGAGTCCGAGCACGCCAAGCGCTTCGCGCGCGCAATCTACGCAGTCGACCGAGCCCCTGGTGAGTTCTTCGGCCCCACCGAAGTCGCCGACCTCACCAGCACGACAATCGGTGAGTGGCGTCATGCGCAGCGGCAGCTTCGCGCTCGTGTCCTCGAACCGAACTACCCGGAGGCCCCGCGCTGGGAAGCCGGTGCTTACGCTGGGGAGGCTGCTGGCCGCTTGCTGACCTGTCGGGACGGCACCTCGCCCGGAAGGACGAAACGCACGTTGCGATCACGCCGCTGCAGTCCAGGATTTCGCGCGAAGTTGCAGGCCTTTGATAGGAGAGAACACAACGCCGGCCAATCTGATGGCGTCGGCTCCTCGAACCTTGCCCAGGCGGTACCCGCTCGATCGACCTGGACGTATGCGAGCCGCTGGCGCGGCGGGCCACAACTGGGCCTGGGTCGATGGCCAGCGACTGGACCACGGGCTAAGCCTCCGGACTGAAGAGAGCGGGCGTGTGCACGGCGACGGGTGCCGTCGCGACATCCGATGCGTGCTCGTGATCGACGAAACGCTCCGCGAGGGTCTCACGCGCCAAGCGCTCCGGCAGTGCCGCCGAAAACTTGAGACCCTCGACCGCGCGTGGGTCGACGTACGGGAGTACCCCGTCGAGGTCGGTGAGACGCATCGCAGTGAGATCGAACACCGCAGTAAAGCGCATGTATTCGTTGGTGGATCGTGTCTCGAACTCGACCGGGAGAGCGGCGGCGAGGGTCTCATGCGCGCGGAGTCCCGCCATGCTCCAGTAGGTCACCTCGACCTCTCCGCGCTCGAACACGAAAGCGGACGGGTCGACACGCTCCGACCACGTCGAGCGAATCGTCTCCAGAGCGGTGACCGCACGCTGGGACAGCTCTGCCGGCGGATCAGACCCGAGTAGCACGTCCCGCCGAGCACGCATCATCTCAAAGGACTCCGGCAAGGATGACGATGCCCAGCGGACCCTGCCTCGCGAACTGTGTGCTTCGACGTCAACGATGTGGCGCTTCCAATCGACACTGCGCACCCTCCAGGCGCGCCCGGCGAGGAGCAGCGGCTTCGCACCGCGCTGCACGTCGGCATCCAGCGAAATGGGCGAGATCGAGCCAATTTCTTTCCGCCCCTCGTGAACGACAAGTTCGAGGTCGGTGAGAAAGGTGCTGAGCAGCTCCATGAAGTTGCGACCGCCGAACTCTCGCTCCGCGCGCGGCCCGATGAACAGCCATCCCGATTCCTCTGCAAGGAATTCCTCGTCGACTAAGTACGCGAGCACCTCGCCGCCGTCGGCCATCACGGGGCTGCCACCCCACCATTCCCGCCAGGTCGTTCGGGCGAATCGGCCCTCCTGCAGAGCGAGCGCGAGGAACTGCTGCGCCGCGATGTGCCGCGGCGATGGCGGCGGTGTTATCGGCTCGACGAAGCCGGTGCCCCAGAGCTGGAGCAGCCCGGCAGCGCGGAGAAAGGTCTCCTGCTCAGTCGCCAGGAACAGCGCATTGCGCGAAGTTCCGGCACGGCGTCCTGTGCGTCCCAGTCGCTGAAGGAAGGAGCTCACCGACCTAGGCGCGTCAAGCTGAATCATCCGGTCAAGGTCGCCTATGTCGATGCCGAGTTCGAGGGTTGATGTGGAAACGATGACGCAGTCGCGCGCCTCAGCGAAGGCGCGCTCGCTTTGGCGGCGCTCGTCGAGCGACAGCGACGAGTGCGAGATGAAGGTGGTGACGCCCTCGGCGCGGAGACCATACGTGAGCTGCTCTGCCTGCGCACGCGACTCGCAGAAGACGAGCCGCTTCTCACTGGCATGGAGAGCCGCGATGACGACCGCGGCGTTTTCAACGGAGCCGACGTAGTCTAGGGCGAGCTCGGGCTCAGCTGGTGGGTCGCCTGCCGACACGACGGAGGCGACGACACCCGCACCGGCGTTTGAACCCTGGTACCAGCGAAGCACCTCGTCTGGGTTGCCAAGGGTCGCGGACAGCCCGATGCGTTGAATGCGGTGCTCGGCGATGCGCTGGATCCGTTCCAGCACGGCGACAAGATGCCAGCCGCGGTCGCCCGCGGCGAAGGAGTGAATCTCGTCAGCGACCATCGCGCGCAGCCCGCGGAACAGGAGCCGGTGGTCGACGCGGCGCGAGACGAGCATCGCCTCGAGAGATTCCGGTGTGGTGAGCAGGATGTCGGGTGGTTCGCTGAGGATGGCTCGCCGGGCACTGACGCCGATGTCGCCATGCCAGAGTGCGACGCGCCGTCCGAGCCAAGCCGTATACTGCTCCAAGCGCGGCAGCAAGTTGTTGAGCAATGCTTTCAGCGGAGCGACATAGACGACGGAGAGTCCTGTCCAGCCTTCCTCCGTCATCCGGGTAAGCAGCGTGAACGTCGCGGCCTCGGTCTTGCCGCCTGCGGTCGGCGCGATGAGCAGGCAGTCTGCCCCGGAGCGCAGCGGCGCGACGGCCGCCCGCTGGAGCGGCCGCAGGTCCGGCCAGCCGAGGGTATTCGCGACGTGGTACTCCAGCGTCGGGGCGATGCCGGTCGGTTCAGACATCGATCTGGATCGCGTCCAGGCCACCGAGGGCGGCACGCTCGTCGTCGTTGAGCCCATCGGCGGCGACCTGCACAGCGCCGGCCGCGTCGGGCACGAAGTCGGGGAACTGCTCGACCTTGTCGAGCAGATCGACGAGCTTACGCAGGAACACGCGCGGCGCAATCCCGACCCGCCCGCCGAGCTGTCCGGCTACCGCAGTCGCGTACCCGCCGAGATAGTTGTCGGTGATCAACGCCCCTATCCGATCTACCGCGGGGCTGCCGTTCGCATAGATGTCGCGAATGCGCTGTCCGAGCTCGACGAGGCTTGCGTGCTGGAATCCGAGCAGGCGGACCTGCGGCGCACGAGGGTTGTCCCACTTTGGGTCACTCGAGAAGTCGACGCCCACGCGTGCCGCGAGTGGTGGGAGCCGCTGGACGCCCTGGGTCCCGTCGAAGAACGCGGGTGTGCCGGTGATGACGACGTACAACCCGGGGAATCGCCCTGCGTCGACTTCGTCGATGAGCTGCCGGAGCGCGTTGAGCGACTTCTCGCGTACGTCGCTGCGTACCCGCTGTAAAGTCTCGACCTCATCGAGGACGAGCACGAGTCCGCGGTAATCCGAGTCGCGGAGCACGGCGAGGAGGCCCTGGAGGAATCCGAAGGCCGCGAAATGGTCGATGTCCCCACGGACGCCGGCCACGCGACGAATGGTGGCGGCGACGGACGGCTGCCCGCCGAGCCAGGCGACGAGTCCGTCGGACGTCGGGACGTCGCCTAATCGGACGGCACTGTGGTAGCCGCGGAGTGCTGCGGCGAATGCGGGGGCGGCGCGGCTTACAACGGCAAGCCGCTGCTCCAGGAGCGCATCCGTGCGTGTTGCAACAGCGGAGGGGTCGCGCGGGTCGGCCCCGGCCGCGATGGCGTCTTGCTCCAGGACTCGAAACCAGCCGTCGATGATGTCGCGAAATGCGCTCGGTCCGATCGCCTCGGTGGCGAGGCTTTCGGTGATTCGCCGGTAGACGGTCTCCAGTCGGTGCAGCGGAGTCTCGGTCTCGGAGATCTGCACCTCGGCGGTCGCGAAGCCCTGCTGCTTGGCAGTCTCGGTAAGCCAGCGCGCAAAGAACGTCTTGCCCGCTCCGTATTCGCCGCGGATGGCCTTGAAGTTCGCCCCACCCTCGGCGACGGTGGCAAGCTCGTCTGCAATCGCGGTCGCGAAGCGGTCGAGGCCGACAGCCATTACGTCGAGTCCGCGCTGCGGGACGGTCCCGCGGCGCAGGGCGTCGACTATCTCGCGGCGACGGCGCGGGCTGATGTCGGCCATCAGGCGCTCCCGAGCTCGAATTGCTCTCGGAGCAGCGGGACGTCGAGCACGACCGTCACACCATCCGCATCGGTGTCGAGGACCGGGTAGCCGTCGACATTCAACACGCGGCGCAGCGTCGTCAGGAGCCCAGCGAAGGTGTGGGCGGCGATGCCGACCTGCCCCGCCAGCGTGTCTCGGTGCGCCCGACCCCCACCGGCGGCGAGGGTGTCGACGATCGTCACGACGATGATGTCCTCAACCGGATGGCGTCCCGCTAGATTTCGGCGTGCGCTGTACGTTTCCGCGTCGACGAGCGAAGCGCCAAGGCTGGCCACCGCGTGCGCAGTCCCCACCACGGGCCGCTCAGGCTCAGTGTCAAACAAGGTCGGTCCGGTCGGCGCAGCCGCCTTGGCCGACTTTGTCTTGGCCTTCGGAGCCGGAGGTACAGCCAAGGCACCTGAGTTCTCGTCACGACTTGGTTCATTCCACCAGGTAGGCGCCTGCGGCGGGGCCTCGACCCAGCCGACTGGGTCATCGGCGCCCTGCGGCTTCAGCACGATGACGGGAATCGTCAGTTCGGCGAGGGACGCACCACCGTGATAACCGGCCCTCTTCGCCGCGTATCGGAGATCGTCCGATACGGCCAGGATCGCCTGCCCGCCAGGAGCGAGCACGCGCGGCCCCGCCACGAGCACCTCATCGGAGCCGGCCGTGGCGCCACCCGCATTCCGCCAGCGTGCTGCGGACCCCGGCAGGTTTCGCATCTCACTACCGCGCTCGACGATGTGACCGTGGTCCGAGGTGAGGATGACGAGACGCTCGGCGTCCTGAGCGGCCGCGAGTAGCGCCTCCAGGTTGGCAATCGAGTGCGCCGTCCAGCGCAGCGCGTCGACATCGGCGCTGGAAAGGGCGTCGTCGATTGTGTTCAGCACGGCGGCGACGATCTTCTGAGTCCGACTGCCGATCGCATCGGTCACCGCTTCCGGGAGCGCGAAACCGGGCCTCGACCGGAGGTCGTCCTTGTGGAAGACCACCCCGTTCGCGCCACTGGTGAACCGCGACTTCTCGATCTGCTGATTGCCGTCGAGCAGTTCCCCGGCGAAGAGGGAGGTCCTCGAGTACTGCGTTACCGTCGGCAGCGCGGCAAGCGCGACCCCACGGTGCCGCTGCCCCTCGCGGACAACTTCTGCCCAGCCGAGATTCGTGAGCTCGGGCACGAGTTCGGCGGCGCTCGGCACGCTCATGCCGTCGAGCACAATCAGTAGCACACGGTTCCGAGCTGCGAGCGGCACAACGGTCGCAGCGAGCAGGTTTTCGACGGGCGTGACCTGTTCGTCGCTGATGATGGCGCCGGTAAGCAGCGCTGCGGCCACGCGATCCTGGTCGCGCCGCACCGCCTGTACGGCGAGTGCGAGCGAACCGTAGGCTCGCGCGAGACCGTGATCGGTGTCGCCATCCCAGATGTCGCCGAGAGCACGCTCCGCCCAGGCGCCGTCCGTGGCGTAGTCTTGGAGCGCCCCACCGAGTCCCGCCGTCGGGGTCGCACTGCTGACGAGCCAACGCACGAGCCGGGCGGCCATCTGTGCGGTCGGTCGCGAGCCATTGAAGGACGCCCGGAGGGTGTGGGCGTCGATCGCAGCCAATGCCTGCTCGACCGCGCGCGCGCTCTTTGCCGATGGTGCAGCCACCGCGGCGTCGATCGCGGCGGCGAATGCGGCGATGCGCACTCGGAGACCAGAGGGAAGCAGTGTGGAGTCCGCCGCGCCTTCCGCCCAGCCCCACTCGCCACACAGCGCTTCGGCCTGCTCGAGCACCTCGGTGGCATGTCGGTCCCCACTCGCGAGCCAGCGTTGGGTGATGAGCTTCGCGCCTGCACCGAAGCGCTGCACGGCAGCGGCACTCGGCGCCCGCCCCAGATACTCTTCGGCACGGACACGGGCGGCAGCCACGGTGGCGTTCGGTGCGACGGCACCGGCGGCCCAGAGCTCACCGGCGGCGACGCCGACGGCGATGGGTGACACATTGCCGGGCCGGCTCGCAGCCGCGAGCGCGAGTGCCAGGTGCGGCTCGGTGTGCGCGGCGACCGCCTGGACGAGGCCCAGGCGAGCATCCGCGGCCAGTGATTGCAGCCGCACCCGCGCTGTCGCGTCATCCAGCGGGGCGAGCGCCGTGGACAGGTCAAGGTCCTCGGCACGCCCGAGGCCGAGGAGCGCGAGCAGCAGCGAACGGATGACGTGTCCCGTCGTAAGCACCGCTCCCGACGGGAGCTGCGGGTAGTTCCGCTCTCGTCGCCAATCGGCCAACAGGCGCGGCACCCAGCTCCCGAGTTCTTTCACCGGGCGCGGGACCGAGTCGTCCCGCACTCCGAAGGCGCTGGCGACGAACGCCCACTCGTCGAGGTCGGTGAGCTGCTGCGGCGACGCGTCGAGCACCACCGCGCTGCCGAGCTGCGCCTCCGTGAGGTCAGTAAGCACCGCGACATAGTCGCCGGCGGGCACGGAGCGCATCGCATCCAGCGCGGCGAGCCCAGACACGCCTTCGATGACGTGCACCCTCGCCTCACCAACGGTGAGCACCCGCTGCCCCGACCAAGCGGGCTGCGCACGCACTAGGACGGTACGAGCGGGGCGCGGCTTCCTCAGCCAGAGCGCCACGTGGTCACGGAGTGCGGTTTCGGTCGCGATCGGAATGGCCACGGTCAGTCGATCTGCCAGCTGATCGTCACATTGCCTTCAACGCCGGCTTCCTGCTGGATCTCACTGCGGAGGTCAGCGAGGACGCTCCCCAGGTCAGCGAGCGCGCCGGATCGGCTGCCGTGCGGCTTGGTCGGCGCGGGCTGTGGAAGCCGCGGTGTAGCCGGTGCCTGCACAAGCAGCGCCTCCGCCTTCGCGGCAACTTCCCGCAGGCGCGGCTCAAGGAGTACGACCGACTCGTCGACTGCGGCAGCATTCCGAAGCGCCTCAAGAGACGCGTTAAAGCCCGCGTCGCCTCGGCTCGCCGCCGCGGCGACGACCCGCCAGTTGAGCCCCTGCAGCTCCCGCGCGAGCCGCTCCGCCGACGCATGCGCGCTGCCATGGGCCGTCAGCTCGGTCGGCAGGTCGAACGTCGCGATCGTGTCGATGAGGGCCTTGTCGCCGCTCGTTGACGACCCGAGTGCCCTCACCAGCTCGCCGACGCGACGCGCGGTGGCGAGTCGCCCGGTGACTGCCGTGACGTCGATGCCGAGGGTCGCGGCGTTTCCTTCCAGCTGCGCCGCAAGATCAGCAACTTTGCTCGACGTCGCCTGGTGACGGACGGCCTGGGCGAAGCGACCGACGGCGCGCGGGGTGAGGTGTGCCTCGGGCGGCACGCCGAAGATCGCGCCAGCACGACCCTGAGCGGCCTTCCAGTCGGCGTCGCTTGGCAGGTTCGCGTGCCGAGGCGCCGCGGCGTCCAGCAGCGAGCCGATGCGCGGGGTGCCGCTGCCGAACTCGATGTTGTGCAACAGTCCCCAGGTGAGGAGAATCGTGTCTTGCATCGGCTGGGACATTCCCCAGGGGGCGAGCTTCGACCGCAGCCGTCCGACGGTAATTCCGGCACCGAGCTCGCCCTGCCAGCGAGCGAGATCGGCGGTCCAGCCGAAGTGTGCTGCGTCGACGACGAGTACGTTTTCATTCAGCGCCCCGAGCTTGAGCGGCACGATGAGATCACGCGCCGTGCGCTGCTCACCGGCGGCGAGGCCTTGCCTGCGCCCGCCCTGCTCGATCGTCGACGTGATGAGGTCGAGCGCCGGGCTGAGCCTGCTCGCGGTAACTTCCTCGGCACCGAGGTCGGGATGCTCCGGGAACTCGTCTGCCCAGGCGGTGTCCAGCGCGTACCGGAAACCGGTGAGGAGGGTGCCGGTCGCTGGTGGGGCGATCGTGAGCCCGGCGAGAGTCGAGAAGATCTCGTTGCCGCCCAGATCGTTGCCGACGTTCGTGTCGACGGGTGTGTTGACTCCGTAGGCCTGCCGGAGTGCCACGACCATCGCATCGCGCAGGGTACGCCGCTGCGATTCGAGCGTCTGCCGGGCCGGTCCACGCTCGGCCACGGCCAGGTGGTCGGCGTTCTGGTCAAAGCGTCCGCCGGTCAGGAGATACTCCAAGCGCACCAGCTTGCCCAGCTCGTCCTGCTTCGCGGCGGTGAGGAAGTTCGGGATCCAGGCAATGGTGTTTGCCCTGCGTCCGCCGTCGCCGAGCTTGCGCAGCCGCGCGACATCGTCGGCCGGGCTGTGACTCCCGCTGTCGTAGGGGAAGTCGATGACGGCCCGCCACTCCGGGTCGCTGTGGATGAGGTCGCTGTCGAGTATGTCTGTCTCGTCGCGCACGTTGCCGAACTTCACGGTGACGGTGCGCTTGTGGCCGCGCCACACGTGGGTGAGCTGGCGGCCGGTGAGGTTCTCCGGCGGGAGGTTCAGCTCCTCCGCGATGAGCTTGCGAACGAGCTCCCGGCGGGTCTGCAGATTGTCCTCGGTGGCGACGCGCTCCAGGATCGAGTCGTAGTCGACGCCGCTCAGAGTGGCGCTGATGATGGGGTCCGAGCCGTCCCCAACGTTGATCTCGCCGAACTCGGCGGCCCAGGCGCGCACAAGTCCGAGCGCCTGGTCGGCCTCGGCTCCGGGGATGAATGCGTCGATGGTGCCGTAGTTGAGGGCGGCGAGCTTCGCGGCGGTGAGGGTGGCCAGCGACTTCGCTTCGGGCGCGAGCGCCGCAATGAGGACCGTCTTCGCGAGCCGATCCTCGGTGACGAAGGCATGCGTGCGCGGCAGTGCTGCTGCCTCGGCTTCCGACAGCCCGTGCTTCCGCAGCAGGTACGGAAGCATCTTCTGCCGGTAGAAGGTCCGGGAGATGCGGAAGTGCTGCTTCATCTCCTCGGTGAGCGGCTCGGATCCGCCGAGCACGACCGGTTCGTAGAGGTCACCGACAGGGATGAGGTCGCGGACGAGCAGGGTGTCGCGCCCGTCGGCGAGCAGCTCGGCCATGAGCTTCAGCGCGGTGCGCTCGCGCTGCATGAGGCTGGAGAGGGCGACCATCGTGTCAATGAGGGCGGGTGAGAACGGGTAGACGTCGGCGAACGCCCGCTCGTCCGACCGCGCCTCGTCGTCGAGGAGGTAGCCCCAGGCGGCATAGTCCTGCTTCACTTCGGCGACGGCGGCGGCGAGGACGGTCGCGGCCGCGATGGACTTAGGCCGCAGCAGCCGCTGCTTAACGATCTTCGGCAGGTCGGCCGCCTGCAGTTTGATCTTCGTGAATCGGTCCTCCCAGTAGGCGAAGAGCTGTCCCTGGGCGACTCGCTGGGCGCCGGAGACGTTCGTGCCGAGGAAGTCGCTGAGCGCCCGCTGCCTGGCGAGCAAGGAAGTGACCGGGATGGCAAGGTTCGCGGCGGCGTTCTCGCCAACCATGACGACCTTCTCGACTTCGCGCTCCACCCACGCCTGGTCGCTGAGGTGCTGACCGAGCCAGAGCACGACCTCGTCGATCAGGAAGACGAGCCCTTGGTAACCGAGCTGCTTGGCGTGGTTCGCGAGGGCCTTCAGTCCGTCGGCCATCGGCAGCCACTCGCCGGCGCGGGCGTAGCCGGTGAACACCTTGGCAAGCAGGTCGCCGACGAGGCGGTCCCGGTCGGGGTGGCCCGGCGCCTCGGCAGCGGCCGCCTCGAACGTCTCCGCGTCCCACCCTCCGGCCAGGTCGCCCCAGCCGGTGTCGCCCGCGACGCCGAAACGCTGGAAGAAGAGCTCGTCGCCGTAGGCCTCGCGCTCGGCACGCGCGTCCTCCAGCACTGCGTCACTCGTGTGCAGCACGGGCGCGGGGGCGTCGGGGTGAAGGCGTGCAACGGTGGCGATGTAGCCACCGAAGATCGCATCTTCGAAGGACCTGGCGCCGAGCAGGTTGAAGTCGAGGACGAGCAGCGGCCGGTCCAGGGTATCCAGGTACCGCGCAACCACAGCCTCCAGCCCAGGAATTTGCCGGGCTGGGACGTGGCCGGAGAGCAGCAGGTGGAGCACGGCCATGTAGTGCGACTTGCCGGAGCCGAAGGAGCCGTCGAGGAAGGCACCACGGGAGGACTGCTGCTGCAGCGAGCTGGTCACGAGCCCGAGTCCCTCGCCGACCGCCGCCGCGATGGCGTCGGTGACGACGTAGTCCTGAATCGTCTGGGCCTGCTTGGCGACGCCCTCGTCGAGCTTGATGACGAAGTCGGCGGCTTCGACCCGCTCGGGCAGCTCAATGGCGTCGCTGAGCAGCGCGTTGAGAGTGACTTCGG
Organism: Curtobacterium sp. BRD11; assembly: GCF_031844345.1. Classification (NCBI taxonomy): domain Bacteria; kingdom Bacillati; phylum Actinomycetota; class Actinomycetes; order Micrococcales; family Microbacteriaceae; genus Curtobacterium; species Curtobacterium sp. BRD11. The sequence goes on along the minus strand of NZ_JAUZUZ010000001.1, from coordinate 48,130 downwards.
TCATGATGCGCTCCTCCGTCCGCGCCTGATTGTCGGCGGTCGCCAGGCGAGGACCCGGTCACGCCCGACGCCGAGGCGTACGAGCAGTGTCGTTGTGATCCCGGCGATGGCGGCGGCCGGGCTGACGCCCAAACGGGCGTCGATGTCATCGTGCCACTGCTGCAGCCACGGTTCGAGTTCGAGCAGTACCCCCACAAGGGGCACGACCTGCTCGTAGGATGCCCCAGCACGGCTGAGCTCGTTGGCGAGCCGAGCGACCGCTTGGCCGCGCTCGGAGTGATCCCACCCCGCCCAGCCGTAGACACCCGTCGAGTCCTCGGGGTAGTGAGTGCCGGGGAAGGCGATGAATCGTTCCTTCGGCACATCGAGCTTGCCACGCGCCGACCAGTAAGAGACCTTCGGGAAGTCCACGGGCTTGTACTTCGGCGGCACGGGCACGTCGACTCGCTCGCCGCGGTCCTCGGCGCGCTGCAGCTCCCAGGTCTGCTCCCAGGCACGGAACTTCTCCAGCCCGGAGGGTTTGTACCGTTGCGGTGCGAAGGCGGGCACGGCCTCCGGCTCGATCAACCGGCCGATCTCAGCGCTAAGGTCAAAGTCCTGAGAGCCGGTGTGGATGGCGAGCAATTCCCGCAGCCGCTCGTCGCGGCGCAGCGTGTCGGCGAGCTGGGCGACTGACCGGACGACCGGGCGGCCCGAGGCGTCCTGCCACAGTTCAGGCGCCTCGAGCTGGTCGAGAATTTCCTCACGGACCGCGCCGGCGACGAGCGTCTCCCAGCTCGCACCGGCCCAGCGGCGCTTGTATTCGGGCTGCTCCAGCAGGCGCAACGACGAATTCCCGTCCATTGCCTCAAGGCGCCGCTCGACGAGATCGCGGTACCAGACCGGCCACGATTCTGGAAGATCAGTGAGCGGAGAGCGCCCATGCCGATCGAACCATGCTGTCTCCGTCTCACCAGCCGCGACGGCGCGGGCGAGCTTGATCTCGAACGCGCGCTCGTTAGGCTCGATCGCGACGAGCTCGGGATACGCGGGCGCGAGCTCAGGGACCGCGAGCCCGTAAGCGGCATACATTCGCCAGTCGAGCTCCTCTTGCAGAAACGCCATTTCGCATCCCCGCGCACGCCATTTGTGCTCGGCGGTCCGCAGCTCGGAGGGGCCACGGGTCGCCAGTATCTTGGCGGGCGTTAGCTCGTCTCGCTCGCGCGCCGCCATGTCAATCTCGCGAACGAGGTCCCGTCCCCGCTCGAGGGGCAGTGGGAATTCCTGAAGCTTTGTGCCCGTGAATTCGTATCTAGGCTCCCAAGCCTCATCGCCGATGCCTCCGCCGATTCCCCCATTCCCCTTGTTCTGGCTTACCTGTTTAAGCCAGAAGCAGGCGACGGAGGAGTTGAGCACGCCGAGCAGATCGTAGTGGTCGTCCTCGGTCGCGCCCTCCGGCAGCTTGATGACCGGCGCGGATCGATTGAACACCTTCCCGCCCCGGTCGAGCACGAAATGATTGTGCGTTGCGACAAACGCAAAGGTGATCAACATTCCGGCCGCAAGGCGGCGTTGATTCGGCAGAATGTAGGTGCCCCACCACTCACCTCGGTCTTCGCGGGTCTGCCGGAACGCGAGGCCGGCGCGAAGGGTACGGCGGTACGGCCAGAAGGTGCGCAATGACTCCTGAGCCTTAGAAACTGGATATGGGAAGATCGCAAGTGCGTCGGCGGACAAGCCGAAATCCCGCACCCTGTCGCCCTCGACGAAGAGTCGCATAGGAGTTCCCTCCCAAGCAGGAGCTCCAGTTCGATGACGACGCACAAAAAACTCGTCGTCGCCAGTGATTGCAGCGAATCCCATCGATTCGACCGCGGCAGAAAGCTTGCCATCGCTTCGAGCTTCGATGCACTCTTTCAAGTTCCCGGCACCGCCCCCAGACAGCGACCACGGGAACTGTGCGTAGCTGGAGCGCGTCATGTCTGCGACAGAAACGTAGGGGCCGTCATAGCCCGGCTGGTCGAGATGATGAATAATGTCCTGCCACACGAGCCCCTCGGCCGGTACCGCGGGCTGGCCCGGCTCGCCGCGAACCCCGAGCACCGCCCGGACGACGTCCGACTGCGGCTTTCGCGGCCGCCCGGCGAGGATCACCGTCGGCGTACCGTGCCCGGGTATGTACGCGCCAGAGGTGTCGATGATGTGGCTCAGGTCGACATGGTCTGGCGAAACTCCCGTGAATCCACCTGAGAGGAATTGCTCGATGAGGTTCTTGCCGAACTCCCGTTTCATGAAGGAGTTCGAGGTGATCTGGCCAACATATCCGGCACCGCTCGCGTTCGGACGCATTGCGAGCCGGAACAGCAGCTCCATGAACGGTACTGAAAGGGCGTACTTGCCACGGCAGGTCGAGTACAGCGCTCGGTAGGTGTCGCGCAGCTTCGCGTCCGGCGGCTGAATGTAGGGCGGGTTTGCAACGACGACGTGGTATTGGCCGTGCTCCAAGATGCCTTGGTAGTCCCGAAGATCTTCGGCGCTGTACTCGAAGTACTTGTCGTCGCCGAGGTCAAGTCCGGCGTTCGGGTTGACGCTGCCGAGCAGCGAGTCGCCGACGGCGAGGTGGTACCGGAAGGCAGGCGCGCCGACAAGCGAAGCGAGATCGGACGCCCGCAGCGCCGCGACCGTGAGGCGGAAGCGGGCGATGGCGATCGCGAAGGGGTTGAGGTCCACGCCGTGAATGGAGTCGAGCGCCTTCTGCACACGGGCACCCTTGTCGTCCCCGGGTGCCTTCTCCGCCCATTTCGCGACGAGCCGCTCGAATGCGCCGAGCAGGAAGTGCCCCGAGCCGCACGCCGGGTCGATGAGCTTCAGCCCGGTGAGCCCGAACTCAGCGATGGCCGGGGTGAGGGTCAGGTCGAGGATGAACTCCTCGACGAAATCGGGGGTCTGTAGCAGCGCGTAGGTCTTCTTCGCGTAGTCGGAGAGGTCCTGGTAGAGGTCGCCGAGGAAACGAGTGCCGAGGTCCGGGTCGCTGAAGTCGTAGACCAGTGTGCCGTCCGGCCCGGTACGGCGGAAGAAGTCGCGGAGCGCGTCGGCCGCCGACGCCGAAATAGGCGCGTGCCACACGGCCGAGTGGTCCGGGTCGACGAGCGGACGGCCGGCGGGCAGGTCGGCGAGCACGCTGAATGCCACCTTCAGCCAGTCTCGACTCGTTGCCGTCGGCGTCGCAGCGTAGAAAGCCGACTCGTTCTCCACTGCTCGGTCCAGTCCGTCATCGGGACCGGCGAGCCACGGCAGCGAGACCGGCTTGCCATTTCGGCTCGCTCCGGCAAGTAGGCCGTTGTCTTCGGCGAAGCGGATGAATACGCAGGCGAGAATCCACGCCACGGCCGCCTGCGCGACCTCACCGTCGCGCCAGTCGACCCAGCTCTGCCCGGTGCGCTCTTGCGCGGACGCGCGGCGGTACTCGTCGCGAAGGCGGGTGCCCCACGGTTCCGCGACGTCTTCGGCGCGCAGAGTGAGGTCCGCCTGTAGCAGCTTCAGCTGGCGCTGCAGGTCGGCGAGTAGGGCGGCGGAGTTGATCACGAAGCGGAGGCCTTTCGGGTGGATGCGACCGCGGCGGCCAGCGGGTCGATGCCTCGGACGCCTTCCGACGCGGTCGCGGGCAGGTGGTCGAGGGAGAGCTCCAGGTAACCGTCAGGCCCGAACGGAAATGGCACCCCGTCGAGATCCGGCGTGCCGACTCCGGCCGGGCGCGGCAGCAGGAACCATCGCGCGGCGGCACGCGGTGTCGCAAGGTCCGTCACCGCGGCGACCAGGTCGACAAGGCCGAAGCGCGCGACCACCGCCGCGTTCACCAACAGCAGAGGCTCCGTTGTCGCGAGCAGCTCCGTCCACGCGGGCTCGATCGCGAGCCGAGCGAGCTGGAGCAGATTCCGGCGGTCCTGGGAGCCCTCCGCCTGACCATCCGCACGCAGTACGGTCGGCCACTGGATATTCTTCGCCGTGGCGGTGGTCCGTAGCGCATCCAGCGCCAGGTCGGCGAGGTCGACGACGTGCAGCCCGTGCTCGCGACCGAGGCGTTGCGCACTGGCGAGCAGACCGTGGCGGCGGGAGACGACGACGGTCAGCGCGCCCCGGTTTTCGATCGACTGGCGCAGCCGTGCGGCCATCGCCGGGTCAGCTTCCGTGCGTCCCCAGGTCGTCGACGAGCCGGTGACCGTGAGCGAGGCGGCATCATTCGCCCGGATCACGTACTTGCCCAGGTCCGCGCGCCACTCCAGATACGGCATCGCCAAGCGCACCGGCTGATCGAGGTCGGGGCGCAGCGGGACCGTGCTGATCTCCGGGAAGCGGGCACGGACCCGGTGCTCGATAGTGACGATCGCCAGTTCACGGGTCGCCGCCCCGCGCAGAGCCAGCACGACTGCGCGGGTCGACGGCAAGTCCGCTCGGTACGCCTCGCCCAGTGAGGAGATGCGGCCCTCCTTCGACAACCCGATCGCTAGCTGCGCCGTGCGGGTGTCTGGTAGGCGCAGCGCCGGCATGCCGCTGCCGAGCAGCGACTCTCGCAGCTGCGGCCCGGGGACGACGTCCGACTCGGCGAGCAGCTGGTCCACGAGGTCGGATGCGGAATGCAGCGCCTCGAGGTGCAGCTCGGCCTCGTCGAACGTGAGCCCCGCGCCGTCGTCCGGCGCGTACGCGATCACAGTCCGCGGCCGGTCGCGGAACTGCTCGTAGACGAACTTCGGCGCTCCAGAGCGGATGTCGACCTCCAGGACTGCGCGGAGCACCTCCGCCGCCGCCTTCTGACGAATGTCGTCCGTCAGCGTCGAGCCGTACTCGCGCAGCAGCTTCATCGCCAACTCGTCCAGCGTCGCGACGCCGCCGAGGTCCCGCACCCAGCGGGCGGCGTCCTCGGTCGCGGCACGCAGCGTACCGTTCTTCTTCAATCGCTTGTAGCGGTCCTCTGAAGACTCCTCCGACTTCACCTTGATGGCGCCGAGGAAGTCCTCCACGGAGCGACGCCCGACCTGCACCGGCACGTCGGTCTGCGTATCCGACTTCGCGAGCCGCTGTCGCCACTGGCGGATGCGGCCCTGGATCTCCCGCCGGATCTGCTCGCCGAGACCGCGGAGCTGATTGATCGTCATCGGCGGCACGCCGAGCAGTTCGCCGACCGTCGTCGCCGGGACGCGCGCCAACGCGGACAGGGCGCGAGCGCTGAGACCCGACTCGCGCAGCGACGTATCCAGCGTCGCGGCGCTCGCCCGCGACTCGTTCGCCGCGGCATCATCCACACCGACCGTCGCCCCAGCGAGTGCGAACGTCCACGCCTGCTGCATAGCATGTAGGGACGGGTGCCGGTCGGCGACCGCGGGAGCAAGTGCCGCGGTGAAGAAGCGCCCGAGACCCTCCGCGACCGCGGGGTCGAACATGGTCGCCTGCAGCACCGGCGCGTCCGTTGCGCTACTCGGTGCGTCGCCGTCGCTCCACCAGATCGGGTCACCGGTCGCCAGCTCGAACAGCGTCGTGGCGACCGAGAATCGCTCCGCGGCGCTGTCGTACTGCGCGCGGCCGCCGTGGCCGAGGTAGGGGTCGAGGTATGCGCTCGAGCCGGAGCGGATGTTAGTCAATGGCTCGTCGGCGAGCGAGAAGTCGAAGAGTGTCAGGCGGGGCTTGCGGTTGCCGGGATCGGGCTTGATAGCGAGGTTCGACGGCTTGATATCGCGATGGAACACACCCCGACTGTCGAGGTGCGCGACCGCCTCAAAGAGGTCGGCTCCGTATCGCTCGAGCTGCTCGATTGTCGCCTTGCCCTCGATACGGATGCGGTCGGCGAGCGTCTCCTCACCCGCATCGGTCATCAGCAGACCCTGCCGAGTGCCGACCGCGAGCGGCCCGTCGAGGTGCCTGACGATCCGCGGGCTGTCCAATCGCTGCAGCACGTCGGCCTCGACGGCGAGCCGCGCCGCCGCCGAGTCATCCTTCGCGAGCTTCAGGATCACGCCTTCGCGTCCGCTGTCGTAGTCCGCGACCTCGAGTGCCACGCCCGTCGAGCCCGACCCGCGGCGGCGGACGATTTCGAAGCGGTCGCCGACGATCTCCCCCTCCGCGGCGTCCAGTGGATCGGTCAGCGCGGGTACTGGCTCGGCGTCACCACGCTCGTACACGCGGGCAGCCGCGAGCTGCACCAGAAAGTCGCCGATGTCGAGTGTGCGGTCCAGCTCCCGAAACGCCGCCGCGTCCCGCACCAACTGGGCGTGCATGTCGGGGATTTCGGGCATGACGGCGCGCGGGTCGAGCCCGGTCGCCTGGGACGCGACCAAACCCTGCAGCGCGGCAACATTCACTGCCGGGGGCTTCCCCGTAAAGATCAGGTAAGCAACCGCTCCCACGCCGTAGACGTCGAGCGTCTGCGGTGAAGCCGGCGTCTGCCCGCGCTGGGTCTCCGGCGCCAAGTAGAGACTCGCCTCGCCATCGACCGCCGCGGCGACGTCGGTGAGTCCACGTCCGACCTCGGTTGACGTCGAGGTGCCGGGAACGGGACGGCGGGCGAGGTCCCAGTCGCGGATGCGCAGCGTCGTTGTCTCGCCCGTCACACGAACCCGGACGCTAAGTGGAGAGAGCGCACGATGGGTGAGCCGCTGTCCGTGGGCGAAACGTACCAGCTCGGCGAGGTCCTGCACGAGGCGATCACGGGCCTCAAAGTTCAGGTCCTCATGCTGCGCCATGTACGCCGCGAGACTTAACTCGTCGGCGTCGTAAGGGAAGACTAGGGCGGCCCCTTCGTCAGGGAAAAAGGTTTCGGCCGGGCCGACAATGCCGTCGTGCCGGATGCCGTCGGTCAGACGCATTTCTCGGGCCGCCCGCAGGTCGACTGCGGCGCGTACCTCGCGCGAGGCACCCTTCGGGTACGGGAAAAGGCGGATACGGCGCTGCAGCTTCGTACGAGGATGCGTGACGAGGAAGTCCTGCCAGCCGGGACCCTCGCCAAGCGGCTCGCCGGAGTCGAGCGCGTAGTCGCCGATCATCCGCTGTCGAGCCCGCGGCATAAGGCCAGCGGCCTCCATAAGGCGATCGACGTTGTTCGCCTGAGCCCGGTCGATTGGGGCACGCCGTGGGGCACGGGTGAGCAGGTCGGAAAACTTCTTTCCCTGGCCAAGCCCGCGGACGTTGTATCCGTCGAGCGCCCACACCGACTCGACACCGTACTGGTCGAGGCGCACCTGCGGGTCCTCATGGAGGACGACAGCCTCCGCCACATACGGGACGGCGCCGCTCGGAAGGCGAGCGGCGTGAGCGACATCTTTCAGGACTGAGGCCAGGCGTTTTGCCTTCGAGTTGGCCAGCTTCCGCGGGTTGTCCACGGCTCGCCCGTTATGGTGCCAAGTGGACTGATCACCGACAATCTGCCCGTGCCAGCCTTTCAGCTCGACCAGGAGCAGTCCGGAGCGGGTAACGACCAGCGCGTCGACCTCATTGAGACGACCGTCGGCGTCAGTGAAGGTGACATTCACCCAGGCGCGGGCGATCCCGTCGTCGGGCAGGAGCGCCCTCACCCTGGCCAGCGCGGCGGCCTCCTGCGCGTGCGCAGGGTCGCCCATCACCCGCCACAGTCGTGAGTCCTCCCGCATGTCATCCCCCTCTCACGCGACCCTTCGCGCCAAAGTCTCAACTATGAAATGGCCGAGTCGAACTTGATCCCGCCGGTTCGTTGCGCATCGTGCGCGGGCGATCAGAATCCTATCGGGTCAGGATTCACACCATCGAGCAGGAGCCTGGAAGCCTAACTCAGGGGCGGCCTGAGTCCTCGTTCACCAGATCGCGCCTCTGCTCGACTTTGTGCCTGGGCATGAGATCTTCCTCCGTACGACCGACACAATCACGGGACTTCACGAGCTATGCTCACTCGCTCGCCAGACTCGCTCGCTGACGCGGGTAGCCTCGAAGTGCCGCGCGTGCTTTTCGGGATCCTGCCGCGCACGCCGCGAGGATTCGCGAGACGCGCTCGGCCTGCTCGGGTGACGAACGCCGATGCTCGGGGTCCGCGTCGCGGAGTGGTTAGAAGCGCAAGCGCCCCCACTCGGATGTAGCGGCAGGTCGACTCGTCGGCCGCTCGCGACTGCTCCCCGGCGCCCATTGCCGCCACGGATGGCATACCCACCCGTCATGGGTACAGTGTCCCCAGACACCGTCGCCAGGTGCGTCAGCGACTGGCAGGAGCGGGCGCGGGCGCGGATGACTTTGTTATCATCGCCCTCGCCGGCCGCCCCCATCTCGCAGCTGGTCGGACAGTCCGATGAACCTCGCGGCGAGCCCTATAGAGGTCGTGCTGAGATCGCTGCTAAACAATTGGACTCGACGTCGCGCTCGTGACCGATCGAGTGAGGAGCGTTCCGTCACTTCCCCAGCCCGGCCGGGCAACTTTGCCGCAAAAGCTTCGACCCCAGAAGAGGTGCTAGCAACCACGTCACCCCTCCCGCGAGGCTGATCCAGCACCGCACGCCCAGGGGACGACGAGCGCTGCGCCACGAGCAAGATCCCCCGGGGAACCATCATGACGCTCGCCGGAGAATCGGCAGGCACCGAAGCCCGCCGCCAACGAGGCCTCGCAGCCGAACACCGCCGCCGCGCCGACGACGCCGAGCAGACCGCCGTCCGCTACGAGATCGCCGAACGCACCGAGAGCGAGACCGCCCGCGTCCTCGCCCCGCTCGCCGGCATCGGCTACCACCTCCTCGCCGACCGCCGCTGGCCCGGCAGCCGAACCGCCCAGGTCGACATGGTCGTCGTCGGACGCTCCGGCGTCTTCATCGTCGACACGAAGGCGTGGCGCGACGTCGCCGTCCACAACGACCGCATCACCCGCGGCCAGGAGGACGTCACCGACGACATCGCCCGCCTCGCCGACCTCGCCTACAGCACCGAGGCCGCCCTCGTCGACACCGGTCTCGCACCCGGCGAGGTCCACGCGGTCGCCGCCCTCGCCGGCCAGAAGAAGATGCACGCCAGGGTCGCTTCCGTCGACATCGTCGGCGTGCACGACCTGATCGGACACCTCACGAAGCGCGGCGCACGGCTCTCCGCGAAGCGCGTCGACGAGGTCCTCGCCGCGCTCCTCGAGCACTTCCCCGTCATCGGCGAGGCACCGGCGGCGGCGCAGCAGCTCGTCGTCCCCGCACCGGTACTCCCCCGTGAGCAGGTTCCGACGCTCGACGACGAAACAGTCGACCACCTCCTCGACGGCGTCCTCGAAGCACCCATCGAGGACTGGATGGCATTCCTCGACCCCGCTCAGGCCAAGCTCGTCCGCCGCAACTTCAACGGCCCCGCTCGCATCCGCGGTGCCGCCGGCACCGGCAAGACCGTGGTCGGCCTGCACCGCGCCGCCTACCTCGCGCGCGCCACCGGTGGTCGCGTCCTCTTCACCACCTACATCCGCACTCTTCCCGCGGTCCTCGAGTCACTGCTCGAGCGGCTCGCACCCGACATGGTCGGCCGCGTCGACTTCGTCAACGTCCACGCCTTCGCCAACCGTCTCCTGAAGGAGCGCGGGGTCACCTTCGCGATCGACACCCTGGAGGCACAGCGCGCGTTCTCCGATGCGTGGAACGTGATCAGCGCGTCCAGTCCGCTGAAGGCGGCGCGCTTCACGCGCCGCTACTGGGAGGACGAGGTCGCCTACGTCATCAAGGGTCGCGGTCTGACGCGCTTCGACGAGTACGCCGACCTCGCCCGTGTGGGCCGGAAGCACGCGCTGCCCGTCGAGGTCCGCCAGGCGGTCTGGGACCTGTACGAGGCGTACTCGTCGAACCTCCGCCGTCGGGGCGTCTGCGACTTCGAGGACACGGTGCTCCTCGCGCGCGATGCGCTCCGTGAACTGCCCCTCGACCGCTATGACGCGGTCATCGTCGACGAGGCCCAGGACCTGTCGTGCGCGATGGTCTCGCTCCTGCACGCCCTCGTCGGCGACCGCCCCGACGGCCTGACCCTGATCGGTGACGGGCAGCAGACGATCTACCCCGGCGGCTACACCCTCGGCGAGGTCGGCATCAGCCTCACGGGCCGCGGGGTCGTGCTCGACGTCAACCACCGCAACACCGCCGAGATCCTCGACTTCGCGAAGCAGATGGTGACGGACGACCAGTTCATGGACATCGAGGGCATCGACGGGACCGGTGACGCGGTGTCTGCGGTGTCGCGCTCCGGCGAGCAGCCCGGAGTCCACCACTTCGCCGATCGTGACGCGCACGACGCAGCGTTGCTCGCGCGGGTCGAGCAGGTCCTCCGGCTCGTCGGGACGGGCCACGGCGACGTCGGGATCCTGACGGCGACGAACCCGCAGGCCGACAAGGTCCGGGCGGTGCTCGACGCCGCTGGCGTGCCCTCGGTGTCGCTCAAGTACTACGCCGGCAAGAGCTCGGACCAGATCCGCGTCGGCACGATCAAGCGCGCGAAGGGCCTCGAGTTCAAGCAGGTGCTCCTGCCCCACGTCCCGGCGAAGCTCCTCGCGGATGCGCCGGAGACCGAGTCGGTCGCAGATCGCGAACGGCGCGAGCTCGACCGACGGGAGCTGTACGTGGGGATGACGCGGGCCCGTGACGGGCTCTGGGTCGGATCGCTCGGGAAGACCCTCGCGAGCCGCTGACCGACGGCCGGGCTCCCGGTACCGTCGGAGCACGCCGCATCCCCTCGTTCCACCAACGACACCTCGGAGCACGCCATGGCCGACAAGGCAGCACGCAACCGGATCGACGCCCTGAGCCAGGCAGCCATCGGCGTCACGGAACACCGGACCGCCGTGCGGGCAGCCGCCGATGCTGCCGTCGTCGCGCTCCGCCAACGGCGAGCATCCCTCCACGTCGACGACGTCCGGGCCGATTTCGTCCCGCTCGTTCCGTCGGATGCCGACCTCGCAGCTGACCTGGTCCGCCGGCAGATGTTGCCGCGCGTCGACGACGCGGCGAGCTCGGTCGTGCGTGTGCTGTCTGATGACGTCCCGCAGGCTCTCGAAGACGCGCGCCGCGGAAGCGGCTTCAACGCCTTGTTCTCGGGCCGTGAGCGCCGCGAAGCGGCCGCTCGGGGCGATGCGTTCCTCGACCAGACGCTCGAGTGGTTGGACCGTACCGGAGCCGTACAGCGCCTCCAGTCCGTCGACGACCGGCACGTCCCCAAGCCGGCCGTCCCACTGGAGGCGCTGACCGACCCACGCGGTCCGCTGGCGACGGTCGCACCCGACCTGAGCGGTGGCGCCCCACTCGCACTCGACGGCATGAGAGACCTTCCCGCGATCGTGACGCGACTCGCTGACGCGATCACGCGCGAACGCATCGCCCACGCCGACGTCGTCGAAGCGGGCCGAGCGGACCGCGAAGCGGCAGCACGGCACGAGCTCGACCGCATGGACATCGACCGGCTGCGCGATGCGACCGGCGACCGCCTGCGCCTCGGAGCACTGCGCGACGCCGGGGTGACCACCGTCGGTGCCGTGCTGCGGAACCCGGTGTTCCCCGGACAGTTCGCCGGGGTCGGCGAGGCGACGGCATCGCGCATCAACGGTGCCGCCCGCGCGCTGGAAGCGGCAGCGAGGGAGGACGCGGTCGTCCGCATCGACCCCGCACGGCGTGACGACCAGTCGCTCGCGCTCGTCCGTGCCCTGCTCGAGTGGGAGGTAGCGAAGGCCGTCGTCGGCCCGCGCGAACAGAACCTCGTCGACGGACTGCGACCTCTGGCCACGATGATCGAGCGCGGCGCATCGATCGCTCTCGTCATCCCGGACCAGCGCGCGGCGGACCCGACCGCCGTCCGTCAGACGATCCTCGCGGCGGCCGAGGATGCCTGGCACCGTACGCAGCGGGTGGATGAGCGTGCTCGGGCGACACCGGGCGACCCGTGGCAGGACTTCCTGCAGCGGCCCGCCGCGTTCTTCGCCCTGCTCGACGAAGCCGGACTGACGAAGCCAGCGGGCGCTGCTGCCCGCGGCGACCTGGGCGACGAGTTGATCGCACAGGTGGAGGGCTTCTCGCTCGACACCTCGCGGCTGTCCGCGTCACTCCGCGGGTACCAGCGGTTCGCGGCGGCCTTCGCGCTCGTGCAGCAGCGGGTCGTCATCGGCGACGAGATGGGCCTCGGCAAGACCATCGAGGCACTTGCGACGATCGCACACGTCGCCGGCACGACACCCGGTCGGACTCCGCACTTCCTCGTGGTCTGCCCGGCGGCCGTCGTCGCGAACTGGGTCCGTGAGGCCGAGCGGCACACTGACGTCCGCGCCTTCCGGCTGCACGGTCCGGCTCGACTGCTCGGTTTGCGGCTCTGGACGGACGAGGGCGGCATCGGCGTCACGACGTACGAGACGCTCGAGTGGCTCCGCACCCGTGTGCCCGAGGAGCTGCGGTTCGCCTCCGTCATCGTCGATGAGGCGCACTACGTCAAGAACCCCGAGGCGAAGCGCACGATGAACACACGTGCGCTGCTCCGGCGAACGGATCGAGCGATCCTGATGTCGGGCACACCGCTCGAGAACCGCGTCGACGAGTTCCGGGTGCTCATCGACCACATCCGACCGGACCTCGTGGTGGACCAGTCCGACGACAGCCCGATGCTGTTCCGGAAGCAGATCGCGCCGGTGTACCTGCGCCGTCGTCAGGAGGACGTGCTCACCGAGCTCCCGGAGCTGGTCGAGGTCGAAGAGTGGACCGACCTGACGGACACCGAGGCAGCGCAGTACGCCGACGCAGTTGCCGCAGACGACTTCCACGCGATGCGTCAGCTCGCGATGCTCGGCGGCACACAGTCGAGCAAGGTCGAGTCGCTCGTGGAGATCGTCGACGAGGCGCGGGCCAACGGCCGGAAGGTGCTCGTCTTCTCGTACTACCGCTCCGTCCTCGCCGCGGCTGTCCAGGCGGTTGCTGACGGCGGCGCGGTGTTCGGTCCCCTCACCGGGAGCACGCCCGCCGCGGCACGCCAGGACCTCGTCGACGAGTTCGCCGCCGCCGAACCAGGAGCGGTGCTCGTCGCGCAGATCGAGGCTGGCGGCGTCGGTCTCAACATCCAGGCCGCATCGGTCGTCGTGATCTGCGAGCCCCAGCTCAAGCCGACCACTGAATGGCAGGCAATCGCCCGGTCGCGGCGGATGGGGCAGCTGCAGTCGGTGCAGGTCCATCGGTTGCTGTCCGAGGACGGCGTCGACGCCGCACTGGTGCGGATGCTTGCACGGAAGGCGCAGACGTTCGAGGACTTCGCGGCGGTCAGCGAAACGGCCTCGGCGTCGGCGCAGGCGGTGGACGTGTCGGACTCGAAGCTGATCGCGCAGGTGTTGCGAGAGGAGCGGGAGCGACTCAACGTCTCGGAGCTGGTTCCCGAGCGAGCTGACGAGGGCGCCGGCGCCGGCGCCGTATGACTCAAGGCTGGCTCCGTAACGTCTCTCGTTCGTGCAACCATGTGCTTCATCACCGCGTACCCGAGCGCGGCTCAAGACGAAGGACCCCGCGATGACCGACATCGACGCCCCTGACGAGACCCTCGAAGCAGAGGTCCCAGCCGAGGAGGCGACCCGGGAGATCGCCAAGGCCGTCACCGGCCGACGCGCGCTCGCCCGTCAGTACGTGAAGTGGCTCCGGCGACGGAACCCGTCGGCGACGCCGACTGAGATCGTGCAGATGCTCGAGCGTCACTACGTCACCTCGATCACCACCGCTGGTGCGGCGATCACGGTCGGCTCGATCGCCGCTGACATCGCGATCGCGTCGATCCCGATTGCCGGCCCTGCCGTCGCCGGAGCGAAGAGCGCCGGCGCACAGGCTGCGAAGACGGGCACGAAGGTGGCCCTGAAGACTGCCGCGAAGAACGCGGCACGCACGGGTGCCAAGGGCGCCGCGGCGCGACTGCTCCCCGCCGGTGACCAGCAGCTGCAGTTCGAGATCACCGCCGTCTTCGGTCTCGCTGTCGCTGACCTGCACGGCATGGACCTCGACAAGGACCAGGCTCAGGCGCTCGTCCTCGGCCTGACCAACGAGCGGGTCAGCCAGCAGCAGATCGCAGCCATGGCGACCGATGTCGCCGAGGTGACATCCGAAGGCACCGTCTCGACCGGCCAGAAGATCGCCGCTGGTCGCGACGACTGGTCGCACTGGGCGACCACGTTGTCGGATGCGCTCCCGGGCGGCGCCGCGCAGAGCCTGATGCGCACGATCCAGACCGGTGAACTCGATCCGGTCCGAGAGGGGCTCACGGGCAAGCAGCGTGCCTCGATCGAGTACGGCGTCGGCGCAGTCACTGGTGGGGTCGCGCGCTTCGTCTTCGGACGCGACGTGGTCAAGTCTGCGAAGACTGCGTTCCCCGAGCCGCCGGCGGAGTTCCCGGATCACCTCGCCCTGACCGTGAAGACCGACGGTGACGACGAAGAGTCTGACAACCGCGCCCTCGCCGCTCTCGAGGACGCCGCTCGGTCGACCGGCACGTGGGTCAGCGGGGCTGCGGGCGCCGTCGGCTCCGGCGTGTCGAGCGCGGCGAGTGGTGCGACGCGGGTGTTCCGCCGAGTCGACCGGGACGGCGATGGCGAACCGGACGAGGCGCAGGCGCTCACTGCGGTGAAGAACGTCGGCGGCAAGGTCGCGGGGGCCGCGGACGCCGTCGGAGGCCGAGTCGCGGGGCTGTTCAAGTCCAAGAAGAAGAGCGACGGAGAATGAGCGCGCTCCCCCCGGCCGCTCGGCCCGAGGACGTGCTCGCTCGAGCCGTCGGGGACGCGGTCCAGGTCCTGGATGGGCAACTTCGCCGGGCAGGCGCAGCGGACGTACCGAACGAGCCGGGGCTCTACGCAATCTGGGCGGACGGGGCCGTGACCGAGCAGCTCGGCATCGGCTCGCAAGGCCGCGCAGCGCCGATCTACATCGGCAAGGCAGAACGGAGCCTGCGCGACCGTGACCTCCGCGCCCACTTCGGCGTCGACGGCGCGAAGGTGCGGTCCGGCTCGTCGACGCTCCGCCGCTCGTTGTCGGCGCTCCTCGCCGATGAACTCGAGCTGCGGCCCGTCCCGAGGGGCAAGACTGCGAGTGACGCGTCGAAGGGCTTCTCGCTGCATCCGGAGGACGAGGGACGCCTGTCCACGTGGATGCAGGACCGGCTCGAACTCGCGACCTGGGCGCTCCCTGTGGGGCTGGGCATACGCCTCGGGGACGTCGAATCGCGGGTCATCCGACACTGGGATCCTCCGCTCAACATCGTGCACGCACCGACTTCTCGGACGGCGCTGCGTGCGGCGCGGGCGGCGTTGCGCTTCAGAGCACACGACACGATCCCCTGAAGGCGGTCGGGGTGTTCGGCGCCAGTCGAGGCTGATCTCCGCGGCTGGTCGGGACCGAACGATCCGGACTATCGCCGCGTTCAACCCAATGGTCGATCGTCGGCGGGACCGTCGATGCGCTCGTAGGCGGCCGCGACCTGGGCGGTCACGTCGACCCCAGCCCCCTGCACCTGCCGTACGAGGATCGCGTACGAGTTCGTGTGCTCCACACGCCGTCCGAGTGCTTCCGTCTCCGCCCGGCCGACCTGGCGTGCCCACGCGAGGTCGTAGGTCGACGCGTCGAACACCAGGAACAGCGCCGCGTCGAAGTCCCACGACCGGAACGCGGAGAACGTCTGCGACCGCTTGTCGTCCGGCCGCACAAGTCGTGCCTTCACCTGTAGCCGCAACCCGTCGGCGGTCTTGAGGTCGAAGCTCTTCTCCGAGTTCGGAGCGAGCTCGCCGCCGTAGGCGCGAAGAGCCAGACTCTCCGCGAGGTCACCGAGCGGTGAGTTCCGTGTCCGGATCAACCCGCGCCGCAACAGTTCGTCGATGACCGCCACCGAGGAGGCGAGGAGCTGCCGCACCGTCAGTGCGGCCGGGTCGAATGGTGGTCGGTGCGCAGACATGCTGCGAGCCTACGAACTGACCAGGCTCGGACGGGAGGCACGCTGCGCCCTGGTACCGCGCCTCCCGTCCGTCGCTGATCACCGCACCGCGGCCGTAGCCCACAGATGCCGCGCTCTTCCCGCAACCCGGGCTCCGACCGGCCGGCACAGCACGACGGCGATCAGAGCGATGCAGACGAACTCGACGACGACGTGCAGCAGGAGCGGGATGGGGTACCAGTTCCCCGTGAGCCAGAGCACGCCGCCGACGACGAGCCCGATGCCGAGCACTCGCCACGATGCACGTCTGATCGTTCGCGCTGCGATGACACCGACCACGATCACCAGGAGCGGTACGGCAAGCGCCAGCGCCGTGACCGCCCAGGCGACGATTCCCTCGGAGGCGCCCACGAGGCCCCGGCCGGCCACACGGACGACGAGGTGCAGGAGCAGCACAACCGTGCTCAGTTGCACCTCACGACTGCCGCGACGCAGCGTGAGCAGGCCGATGCTCAACAGCACGGCACTCACGAGTGCGACGACGAGTGGGACCGATCCGACGAAGAGGCCACCGACCGTCAGCCTGCACAGGTCCTCGGCGGCGAGCACCGCGACCCCGATGCTGCCCGCGGCAAGCGCGAGCCGTGACCCGGTTTCCCTGGTCATCAGCGCTCCTCAACACTCGTCGGGGAGTGCGAGAGCCTCCGAGCCGCGTCGGCGCAGAGGTGTTTCACCTGCGGTCCGAACCGGGAGAGCATCGAGGGCCATCGGTCCTCGTCGCGCTCTGCTCGTACCTTGGCGATCTCGTCCTCGGGAACGACCGACCGGATCTCGCCAGCAACCGAGGGAAACAGCTGCTCGTAGTACTGCGCATCAGCCTTCTCGGTCTTCTCGCGTCGGATCCGCCGCGACATCTCGTCGACGGCGAAGCGCGCGCAGGTGGTGAGGTACTCCTCACGCTGCGTGGGTTCAGCGCCGTGACGATCAAGGAATGCGATCTCGGGGTCGTCCGCAGGGGCCGAGATCTTGGAGACCACTTCCTCGGGCCCGACGATGATCCAGTGATCTCCTCGTCTGCCGGCCCGCCCGGAGCCGAGAGTGTCGGACCACTCGTCGACCAGTTGGTCAACGGCCTCGCTGTGCGAGTAGACGCGGATCGAGGTCGTCGATGTGCCTGCGACGCAGTCGTAGCCACGCATCGTGTCCCAGGAGACCAGGTCGTCCCGGTACACGTCCCGGTCGTTGCACGGCACCTGGTCGACCAGGGCCCGAGCAACGTCGTCGAGCCATGAGACCGGTTCGACTCTCCCCACCGGCGTCGCACTCGCAGTGGGAGTCGGCGATCCCGTCGCTGGCGACGCACAGGCCGCTGTGGACAGGACCGCGAGCGCGGGAAGGATCAGAACCACGCTGATCCGACCGGTTCCACTCCTCCTCATCCCCACTGCACACCGGCGACACCCGACGCAGTCATCCCCTTGATCTGCTTCGTCGCGGAGACGTTGCCCCAGTGGACGCTGACGCCGCGACGGCCGGTCCCACACCCGGCTTGGGTCCAGGTGGTCTGAGCCCGCGAGTTGAAGCCCTTCGCCCACACGCACACTCCGACCTGCCCTCGGTCGCGGTACCAGCTGTAGGTCAGCGTGGTGTTCTTGCTGGCGCCGATGATGCCGCATCCCGGCACGGACAGCTGCATCGTCGGGATCGCGGCGAAGGCACGATCGTGGCACGGGTTTCCGCGGCTGATCGGGTTGCCGTCCTCGTCCACCCGCACCGCGTCAGCGGGGTTGAACGCCGGGTCGACGATCGTGCTCTGGCCGGTGGCCTCGGTCGGCGTCGCTGCCGAGGCGGGCTGCGACACCACCAGTGGTGCGGCCAGCAGGACCGGGAGGGACAGCGCGGTGACGGAGCGACGGAGGATGTGCATCGTGTTCTTTCCTTCTCTCGAGGTCAGGATGACCGGACCCGAGAAAAGTAGCAGTGGTACACAGAATGCGAACGAGTAATATACCAACTGTCTGCGATCGCAACGCAGCCCCGATCGGATCGAGTGAAAGCGGTCAGACCGCCCCCGCCACCGCCAACTGCCCCCGCACCATCACCGCATCCGCCGCCGGCGGCCTCCCGTACGCCTCCCGGTAGTCCCGCGAGAAGTGCGACGCACTCCGGAACCCCACCGCCGCCGCAGCCCGCGCCGCCGTGTCCCCGTGCACCACCATCCGCCGCCGCGCCTCCCCCAATCGCGTCCGCTTGAGGTACTGCGCCGGCGTCATCCCCGTCGCCTCCTTGAACCGGGCGAACAACGTCGACTCGCTCACCCGCAGTTCCCGTGCGAGCCGTTCCATCGACCACCCCTCGGCCATCCGTCCGGTGAGCAGCGCCGTGGCTCCGGCGACCACCGAGGGCCCGGTCCCGTCGAGCGCCGCCGTGATCCGCGGCGCCTGCTCGGTCTGCAGCAACCGCAGCACGATCTCCCGAGAGACCAGCGGGAAGAGCACGGGGACGTCCTCCGGGGCGTCGAGCAGCCCGATCAGCCGGGCGAACGCGTCCGCGAGCGGCTCCGTCCAACTCCCCAGCCGAGGCAACGACGACACCGCACCGGACGGCGACGAACCCGGAGCAACCGCAGCCGCAACCGCCGCGGCAGCCGGCACCGACATCGACGCGACGACCTCCCCGACCACCACCGGGTCCAGTCGCCAGACCACCGCGACGAACCCGTCCTCCCCCGCTGCGTCCACGACCCCGGCGACGACCGGCAGGTCCACCGGCGTGATGATGAACCGCTCGCGGCCCCACACCTGGTCGTCGTCCCCGACGATCGAGCGCTTCCGCCCCCGCAGCACGACCGACAACGACGGCTCGTAGCGTCGGTCGAACAGCCCGGTCGGCTCGTGCACCTTCGACACGGTCAACCCGAGGGTCTCCGCGTGGTGCGCCGTTCCCGCTCGGGCGACGGCGTCCTGCCGGTCCTTCCCGGGGACCGCCGCATGCGCGGACGCGGTCGCCGCCGCACGGTCGAGGTGCTGCGCGATCCGGTCGTCCACATCGTCACGCTACCCACGGGACGGAGACCGCGACAGCGCTCCGAGGTCCTGCTGCGGGATCCGGCAACGTCCTCGTGGATCCGGGCAAGCCGCGGCAACCGAAGACGCCGGACCATCGAGGCATGACCACCACACCGAACGACCAGACCCCATCCCGGACCGCCCTCGTCACCGGCGCCTCGAGCGGCATCGGCGAGGCCATCGCCCGCGAACTCGCCGCCGCCGGCCTGACCGTCGCCGTCCACGGCCGAGACGAGCAGCGCACCCGCGCCGTCGCCGAGGACATCGAGCACCAGGGCGGGCGCGCCGTCGCCCTCACCGCCGACCTGTCGCAGGGCCCCGACGTCGTGCGCGCACTCGCCGCCGAGGCCCGGGACCAGCTCGGCGGCCACGTCGACGTCCTCGTCAACGACGCGGGCGTCTACCCGGGAGGCCCGACCGAGTCCCTCGACGACGACACCGTCGATGCCCTCCTCGCCACGAACATCCGCGCACCCCACGTCCTCGTCGCGGCCCTCGCCCCCGGCATGGCGGAGCGCGGCAGCGGCCACATCGTCAACATCGGCTCGTGGATAACCCGCGTCGGCGTCCCCTTCATGGCCCTCTACCCCGCCACGAAAGCCGCCGTCGAACAGCTCACCCGCGCCTGGGCCGCCGAGTACGGCCACCGCGGCATCCGCGTCGTCACCGTCGCCCCGGGAGCGACGGCGACCCCGGGCAACGCCGACTCGGCCGACGTCCTCGCCGCGATGACGCAGGGCACCCCTGCAGGCGTCCCGGTGCAGCCGGTCGACATCGCCCGCGCCGAGCGCTGGGTGGTCTCAGACCAGGCCGCGTTCGTCACCGGCGGCACCATCGACGTCGACGGCGGGATCGCGTCGACGGGACTGGACTGACCGGACCGACGCACGCGGACAAGCGGAGTCTCTGACGGACAGGAGGCGCGGTGCCGGCCGACACCGCGCCTCCCGTCCGCGCAGCGCGCTGATATGCTGCCGGACGTACCACTTCGGGGGAAGGAACACCGTGACGGATGTCGTCATCGACGCGAGGGTGATCCGCGGCATCGCTGGCAGGATCGAACAGAGTCAGACGCAGCTGAGCAGCATCGCAGTCACCGTGCTCGGTAGTGCGGACTTCGGCGCAGCCGAGGTGCGCTCCGCGTTCGAGACCGCACTCCGCGTCCAGGCCGATACGATCGCCGTCCTCGAGAACAACACCTGCGCAGTCGCGAAGCAGGCGCACGGGGTCGTCTCTGCGTTCGAGGACTGGGACGCTTCCCGAGCTCGCGCGGCCGGCCGGTGATCGCAGATCCGACCGCTGGCGATCCACGGTCCATTCGTTCCGTCGCACTGCGTCTTCAACAGCGATCGTCGGGGATCCGCTCAGCCTCGAATGAGGTGCGCCAGCAGGCGGCGGTCATCACTGACGGCGAGTGGAAAGCGAAGAACAAGACGTCGTTCATCGCCGCAGCAGTCGAAGTCGGCGCCGGCGGCGAGCGCATCGCCAGCCATGTCGATCGAGCTGCCACAGTCCTGATCGCCTACGCGACGAGGATCGAGCAGATCCAGTCTGAAGCCCAATCGATCAAGGCGGCTCAGGACCGGAACCACGACGACCTGAGTGCGAATGCCCGGGCGGTCGAGAAGTTGCGGGAGTCGGACGCCGATGACGCCTCGGTCCGCATGCTCGGTCTCTCCGCGGTGGCAGCCGGACTGCAGGTGTCGAAAGTTGCGCTCGAACAGTCGTGGCAGGACCTCGTCGTTCGCCGCCGGGCGGCTGATGCGGAGGCCGCGTCGAAGCTCGGTGAGTCCGAGGTGATCGGCGCGTTCGCGACGAGTGCTGCCGCGATCACGGGGATGACCGACGAGCAGCTGCTCGCCTTTCTCAGCGGCTTGGGACCCGAGGAGATCGCCGCGTTCGCCGGCAACACTGCACTCGCTGACCGGCTTCGCAAGGTCCTCGATCCGAAGGCAGTAGCAGATTGGTGGTCCGGGCTCGGCGGCGACGACGGGAAAGGCTCGCGGGATGCGCACTCGGCCGTCCAGGAGGCGTTCATCGCGGCCTTCCCTGTTGTGGTCGGCAACCTCAACGGCGTCGCCTACTGGGCGCGTGACTCCGCGAACAGGATCACGCTGAAGTCTGCGCTCGCCGACGCAAAGCAGCGAGTGCAGGCACTGGAAGCGCAGCGCAACAGACCCGGATGGTCTCCTGCCCTGGAGGCGCAGCTGGCTGACGCCACGAAGTACCGCGACCAGTTGCAGAACTTCGACGCGGGTCGCAGGAAGCACTACGACCTCAACCGGGAGGGCGTCCGTCAGCTCACGTCCCTCACGCTGGGTCCTCCCCCACTCGGCGCGATAAGCATCGGCGATCTCGACACCGCAGCGAACGCCACGTACGTCGTGCCCGGGATGGGGACGACCCTGCAGGACTCCACGCGGCTCCTCCTCGCTGCGGCGAACCTCCGGAATGCGCAGTCCCTCTTCACGACCGACGACACCGCGGTCGTCGCATGGATCGGATACGAGACGCCCGGACCGATCGCGGGCGGCGACCCCTCGGTCCTGTACGACGGCAAGGCGCACAAGGGCGCTCCGCTGCTCAGCGCCGAACTGAAGGGCTACCGCGCCTCGGTTGGTCCGGACACGAAACTCAACGTCGTCGCGCACTCTTACGGAACGACGATGAGCAGCATAGCCGTCAGCCAATCGCCAGACCTCGGCGTGAACAGCTACGTTGCTCTCGGCTCTGCGGGCATCCCCATCGACGTCCCGAATGCTGCTTCGCTGCATGCTGACCACGTGTACGCGGGCACCGGCGACGAATGGGTCGCTCCGGGTGGGCGCATCGGAAGTGGTCGGAACGACCCTGACTCGTTCGGCTTCGGCGCCGAGCACCTCGATGTGGGTCCTGGCAGCGGGAACGAGGGCGTCAACGCTCATGATCCGCTGCGGCACGATGACGACGAGAACCGAGACAAATGGGGATACTTCGATGAAGGCACGAAGTCACTCCTGAGCACGGCGGAGGCCACAACTCGATGAACGCTCTCCAGAGACACGGAGCGACGGCACTCGTCGTCGCCGCTGCGCTTCTCACGGGCGGCTGCGCGGGCCAGCCAGGAACTCCACAGACCACACCGACAATCACTCGATCGGAATCGCGCATGACCCCGGACGAAGTTCGCAGCGAGAGCCTGACGATCGTCGAGAAGCTCCGCGCACTGGATGAAGCGGCCCTACCGGAGCTGCGGCAGCCGACCGCGACCGAGTGCGGACCACGCTCCGACGAAGGAGTGCAGTTCAGCTGGTCGGTCGAAGGCAAGTCACCCTCCGACCCGCAGGCCTACATCGACCGCGCCGAGGCCGTGCTCAAGGAGAACGGCTACTCCACGCACCGGACCACGACCTCGCTGAACGACGGCCGACCCCTGCACTACCTCGGCGCCGACGGCGACGGACGCCCGAAGATCGGGTTGGGCTCCAGCGCCCTGAACACCGTCCTCCAGCTCTCGTCGGACTGCGCCGACGGCAATGCCAGCGACTTCGGGTGAGCCCTGCACCGGCGCACTCGTCCTGACGGGCGACCCACGCTCAGCCGTGGCGGACGAACCTCGGCCCCTCGTACCCGTCCCGCGACACGTGCGCCGTGAAGTCGGCAAGCGACCGCACCCAGTGCCCCTGCTCCCCGTACAGCGCCTGGTACACGACGACCGGCTCCTCGGTCTCGACGTGCCTCGCCACGAGGACCACCTCGTACTCCCCGCCCTTGAAGTGCCGGTACCGCCCAGGCATCACGTCGCTGCTCACCCGCACGATCGTAGGGCTCCTCGCGGGCGCCGCCAGCCGTCGAGGGGTGACCACCCGTCGGACGGGAGGCACACAGCAGTCCGCCACCGCGCCTCCCGTCCGCCACCCGGTCACGTCCGATCCGACAGACCAGCACCGCCAGTCCTGCTTGACTGGACACACCAGGGGAACAACGGCGGGCGCTGCGCGCCGCAGCTCGACAGCACGAGGGGGAACGACATG
The DNA here is from genome assembly GCF_031844345.1 of Curtobacterium sp. BRD11. Lineage (NCBI taxonomy): Bacteria > Bacillati > Actinomycetota > Actinomycetes > Micrococcales > Microbacteriaceae > Curtobacterium > Curtobacterium sp. BRD11. The sequence goes on along the minus strand of NZ_JAUZUZ010000001.1, from coordinate 25,176 downwards.
GCCACGCTCAGCACCCGCGAGCGAGACCGGCGCGGCGGACGCATCGTGCTCGCCGTCCTCGCGCTCATCGCCGCGGCCGTCTCGGTCTGGTTGCACTTCCACACCGGCACGATCCGGCCGTCTGCGTTCTGGGTGCCGACGCTCGTCGGGCTGGCGTACGGAAGTGTCGTGTGGCCGATCGGTCAGCGTCGCGGCTCCGGGTGGTGGCCCAACCTGGTGTGGGTCGGATTCCTCGGCGTCTTCTTCGTCCTGCTCGCGACCAAGACGTTCTCCGCGCCGGCATGGTTCCTCGCCGTCCTCGTCGGGGCGCTGCTCACCGAGGCCGTCCACCCAGCGAAGCGTGCCGCACCGTCCGCGGTCGCGAAGCTCCCCCTCGACCAGGTCCGCCCCTGGTCCGGCTCCGGCGTCACCGCGGCGGTGACCGAGCGCCCCTTCGGGCAGCCGCGCGCGAGGCCAGCCGTCCTCGTGACCACACAGGACGGGAGCACCGTCTTCCTCGTGATGGACCTCGCAGCGTTCTTCGACGGCGAGACCGGCATCGCGGAGTCCGCGAACGGGGAACAGCTGACGTTCCTCTCGCGCAAGGGTGTGGCGCCGAGGTCCTCCGTGCTCGACGATGCGACGCCGGGGCTGGCAGACGGGACGCTGTTCTTCTTCACCGGCCGACAGGACGCCCGGCCGTCCGCCGTGTTCAGCAACGAGGACGCGCTCGCCTTCGAGCAGTGGGTCCGGACGATCCCGGAGGACTGAGGGGGCGAGCGGAGGACCCGTTCGGTACGGTGGCCCTCGGAGGGGGAACGATGAGCGACAGCATCAACACGTGGGGTGGCACGGAGGCGAAGGCGGACGGCGAGCCGCTGTTCGTCGTCCAGCGGCCGAGGTTCCCCCAGCAGATCCTCATCGTGCTCGGCGGAGCCGCAGTCGTCTTCGGGCTGCTCGGAACCGTGATCGAGCAGTTGGTCGTCCCGGGCGCGGACAGCACCGCGTTCGTGCTGATCGGCCTGGTGGGTGCCTTGTTCCTCCTGATCGGTCTCGCACTGGCAGCCGGACGCGTGACCGTGTTCGACCGGCACTACCTCGTGAAGTCCGGCTTCGGGAAGGCCCGTCGTCGCGAGGTCGACGACATCCACGTGCTCCGGTACGGGACGCAGTCGGCCGGCGGTGGGCCGACCTTCATCAGCCTGACCGCGTGGAACGACCGCAAGAAGAAGCAGTTCACGGTCTTCACGAACTTCCGCGGGTACGACGAGTTCACGGCGTGGTTGGCGGAGCGGCGACCCGAGCAGTGGACGGAGTGCGAGCGGCTCGGGCTACCGGAGTGAGCAGCGGCTTCGGTCGTTCCTGCACAGCCGGCAAGCGGCGCACCTCCCCCACATCGTCGTCGTCCGCGACCGCGATCACGCCTCGGCACGACAGGCTCGAGTGGTGGAGCAGTGGGAAGCCGACGACGCACGCCGTCGCCACATGGCCCGCTTCGGCCGGCGTGACACGGCACCCGAGCTCGCACTGCGCCGGGAGCTGCACCGCCGCGGCCGTCGATTCTTCATCGACCGGCAGGTCAGCCGCCGGTGCCGCGTCCGCCCCGACCTCGTGTTCCCTCGTGCTCGAATCGCGGTCTTCGTGGACGGCTGCTTCTGGCACCTCTGCGAGGAGCACACGCACCTACCGAAGGCGAACGCCGAACTGTGGCGGCGGAAGCTCCTCGCGAACCGGCAGCGCGACGCCCGGAACCAGGCGATCCTGACGGCCGAGGGCTGGCGGGTCCTCCGCTCGTGGGAGCACGACGATCCCGCAGCGGTCGCAGACCTCGTCGAGGACGAGCTCGACCGCTGGGCCGCCATCGTCGGCCGACCGGAAGGGCGGGGACGAGAGTGACGAGTGGCTGTGCTCCGACCGACGGGCGTCAGAGGGCGATCCGACCGCCTGCCCACGCCTGCATCGTGGCATCGTGCGTCGCCACCACGATCGCGCTCCCCGCACTCCGGAGCTGCTCGAGTGCGTCCCGCACCAGCGCCGCGCTCATCTCGTCGAGCGAGGCCGTCGGCTCGTCCGCGAGCACCAGCAACGGCCGTTGTACGAGCACCCGCGCGGCGGTGACCCGCTGCTGCTCCCCACCGCTGAGGAACCCCGCCCGCATCCGGAGGCGGCCCCCGAGCCCCACCGCGTTCGCCGCCTCCTGGACCCGCTCGTCGCGCTCACGCCGAGGGACACCGCTCGGCCGCACGACGCCGAGGTTCTGCTCGATCGTCCACTGCGGCACGACCGCGTGGTCCTGCACGACGAACCCGACGCGGTCCCGCCGCATCAGCCGCCGGGCGCGACGAACACTCCGGTGCACGTCCTCGCCCCGCAACCGGACAGCCCCTCGCGTCGGGGTCTGCAGTCCGCCGAGGCATCGGAGCAGCGTGCTCTTCCCCTGCCCCGACGGTCCGAGGACTGCGACGGCGTCCCCCGGACGGACGGACAGGGACAGCTCGTCCCACAACTTCCGGGGCCCGATGTCGAACCCCAGTCCGTCGACTTCGAGCACCGGCGCTCCGATCACCATGTCTTCCTCCACGCTTCCGCTCGACGCGTCGGCATCACGGCGGACACCACGCCGAGCAACACGAGGGCTCCCGCTCCGCTGGCGACGCCTGCGGTGAGGATCACGTCCCCACGAGCTCCCGACAACGCACTCGTCACCGCGGCGGTGGTCAGGGCTGTGCCGCTCGCGCCGACGAGGAACCACCGGTGCCGGACCAGCGGGTGCCGTCCGACCAGGTACTGCACGCGCCCGAGTCGAGCAGTGCGGACGCGGTGTTCACCCACGAGCGAGATCGCTGCGAGCACGAGGGCCGACAACGCAGCACCGACGGCCAGCAGCAGCGTGTGGCGCTCGGTCCGGAGTTCTCCGAGTTGCCGTTCCACGCGGGCCCCCACGCGGTCGACCTGCAGGACGATGTCCGCGAGCCCGGCAGCTCGCAGCTGGCGTTCGAGAGCCGCACGGTCGGCGAAGCGCACCTCGCCGTTCGCGACGCCGGTCCCGACCTGGTTCGGTGCGAGGTCCTTCGGGTCGGGAACGACCAACACGGGGATGTCCGGCCACGTCGGCAGCAGCGGTTCGATCCCGTTCGTCCAGAGGATCGCGGACTCGGTGACGGCTGCGGTCGAGCGCACCGGTCGGATCCGGATGTCGAGTGGTCGCGGAGGCTGACGTCCTTCCACCTGCCAACCGGTTGCGATGTCCGCCGCTGCCGCATCGCGGAGCGCGTCGCTCTCGCTGGCGAGGGCATCGGGCACGAGCAGGAGTGGTTGCCCGTGCGGAGGGAGGCCGCCCGGCACGAGTGCACGCAGGGACGCGCTGGCGTCGCCGACCAGTGTGAACCGATCCGTGAAGGAGGAGTAGGCCATGCTGGCGTCCCCTCGCGCGAGTGCTCCGGTCGCGATGGCCCCCAACGCCTGGTCCTGCTCGAGGGTCGTCGACGCTGTCCCGAGCACGACGTCGTCCCCGTGCGCAGCTTCGGCGACCAGGATCCGTTCGGCCTCGGCGGTGGTCCGCTGACGGTCCTGCAGGCACTGCACGTCGGCGACGGCCACGATGACGAGTGAGATGCCGGCGGCGGCGACGAGGACCATCGGCCATCGAGCCTCCGCAGCGCGGTGGGTCGCGGCAGCGCTCAGCAGGGCGCAGCCGACGTGCAGCACGAGGGCGGCCAGCAACGCCGCGAGGACGCACACCACGACGACGACCGTCGTGAACCGGAGCGCCGGAGCGCCGGCCCCGTGCACCGCGAGCGCCACCGGCGGACCGACGCATGCTGCGGTCGCCACCGGGCCCGCCAGGCGACCGAGGTCCAGGGCTTCCGCGCAGGCCACGCTCCCTCCGGACCAGCCCGCTCGCAAGCGAAGGTCCTGCCGTCCGGCACGGCGTCTCGACTCGGCGACGAGCGCGATCCCCAGTCCGAGCAGGACGGCGACCGCGACGAGCGCGATGGTCGGCCGTGCCAGGACCACGACGAGCGCCTCGACCGGAGCGGGCGTCGTGTCGACCGTCGTGTACCCGGCCTGCCGCAGCTCCTCGGTGAACCGTCGGACCGACCGTCCGTCGCCCTCGACCGCCATCGGACCGAGCAGGTCGAGCGTGCCACCGTCACCGATCGGCCGTGTGCTGATCGCCGCGCCGATCCCGGGTTGCGTTGCCGGCCCCCGGAACGTGTAGGCGGTCCACACCCCGGGCCGTCCGTCACGATCCGGAACCAGGAGCGAGACTCGCACCCCGGAACGCTCAGCCGCAGCGGTGATGTCCCGGATGTGTTCGACCTTCGTCTCGCCGACCGGCAGCTCAGCGAGCTCGAGCGTCGCCCGCCCGGCGAGGAGCCCGAGTGCCTCGACCTCGCCGACGACGGACACCGCGAGCACTGCCGACAGCGCGAGGACGGCTGCCACCGCCAGGACGGTGGCAGCCGCGAAGTTCCTCATCCGCGGCGGGCCCAGAACGCCTGGTTTCCGGAAACCGCCTTCGGCCGGTGGGCGTACGCGACCTTCGTCGGTGGCTGCCACGCCGATCGGGTCACGACGCCGTGCGACTTCACCGATGCACGGTGCGTAGAGCCGTTGTGCTGGTAGACCGAGTGCACCTCGCCGCTCCACACGCCGTAGGTCCACGTGCCGCCCTCCGGGTAGGCCGTCCCGTTCCGGGTCTCGCCGACCCGGTCAGCGGACGCGCCTCCCTCGACCACCCGTCCGGACGACGCCGGAGAGTCCGACGCCACCGCCACCGCCGCGGTCGCTCCGACCGGCCCGATGGCGGCCACGACGACCGCGGCGGCTGCGATCGAGATCAACTTCTTCCCCACGCTTGCTCCTCCTCCACTCCTGACGGGTTCCCGTCAGGAGCGCCACCGTAGCAACCGGAACACCGCGGGTCACGCATGGTATATCAAGCTGGTGCGAGGAGAACGGACGGGAGGCGCGGTGCCAGCCGGCACCGCGCCTCCCGTCCGTCATCCGGTCGCGACCGCGACCCGCACTCACCAGGTGAGCACGAACCGCCCCCGCGTCCCGCCGACCTCGAGCCGCTCGTGCGCCTCCGCAGCGCGCGACGCGGGCAGCACCTCGGCGACCCGCGGCACGAGCACCCCGTCCTCCACCGCCTGCCGCAGCTCCTCGAGCAGGTCGAACGACGTGTACTCGGAGAACACCATGATCCGCTCGAACCGGATCCCGCGAGCACCGTTGCCCTCCCAGCCCCGCACGTCCGCGAAGAACCCGCCGTCGCGCACCGCGTCGACGACCTCGTCCCGCTGCACCGCGGCATCGGCGAGCGCGTCGACGCCGTCCGGCACGATGCCGCGCACGGCTGCGGCGAAACCGTCCCCGCGGCGCACCATGTGGTCCGGCCCGAGGGACCGCACGAGGTCCTCGTCCTTCGGCGCTGCGTCGGCGATGACCGTGATGCCCCGCTGCTTCGCGAGCTGCACGACGTAGTTGCCGAGCAGCCCCGCGGATCCGGTCACGGCGAGTGTGTCGCCCTGCGAGAGCTCCGCGCGGGCGAGGATCTGCAACGCGGTCAGGCCGTTCATCGGGACGGTCGCGGCTTCCTCGATCGACAGCCCCGCCGGGATCCGTGTGAAGGACCCGACCGGCGCGACGAGGTGCTCCACGTAGGCGCCGCCGTGCTCGGAGAGCGGCAGGGCCATCGCCATCACCTGGTCCCCGACCTGCCAGCCCTCGACGTCGTCGCCGACCTCGTCGATGACGCCGGCGGCGTCCATGCCCGGCACGTACGGCGGCGAGGCCTCGGACGAGTCACGCTGCCCTGCGCGCACGCCGGTGTCCGTGGGGTTCACGGCGAACGCCTGCACCCTGATGCGGACGGTGCCGGAGCCGGCGTGGGGCTCCGGGACCTCGTGGACGGCGAGGGCTTCGGGCCCTCCGAACGTTTCGACTCCGACGACCTTCATGTCCCCCGGTCTACCCGCCCCCGGGTCCGTGGACTCAGCGGACGTTGCAGGAGCGAACAACCGCTCGGGTACCGTCAGCCGCCCGTGTCGACCAGGCAGGGCGATCCGAGTTCGACGCGGTCAGCGCTGTACAGGTCGACGGAGACCCCCTGATCACGGTCGAGCATCACGACGCCCCCGCCCACGAACCGGGTGCCGACCGCGAAGTCTTCGGCCTGCAGGAACCGGACCGCCGGTGCGATGGCAGCCTTCGTCTGCTCGGGCGTCCCAGCCGAGTCGTCGGCGCCGGGACCACGCCAGGAGTAGTGGACCAGGACGCCGTCGTCGGAGTTGTCGAGCCGACACGGCTGGACGTCGACGCTGACCTGGTCGTCGGTCGGTGCCTCCTGTCCGAGCGCGTCGACGACCCGTCCTCCCAGCGCGACGAGTCCGGCCCCCGCCTGCTCGGGCGTCCGGCTGGTCTCGAGTGCGGTCGGCGGTGCTGCCCGTCGCGCTGCGTCAGCCTGCGCCTCGCCCACGGACAGCAGCGCGAAGGGCACCATCGTCAGCATCGCGACCGCGCCGAGCGCCCCGCAGACGGCGATGCCGGCAGCGGCCCCGGTCCGCCCTCGCTTCGCGGCGATCACCAGGGAGACGATCGCGGTCGCCGGGACGAGCACCGCGATGAGTCCACCGGTGACGAGCGCCGCGGCGAGGCCCTGCACGGTGGCCCGCTGCTCGACCGTCGGCGCCGCCGTCGTCGCGATCGCGTACACGATGACGAGGCTCCCGACCACGAACGCCAGGATGCTCCCCGCGATCCACGCACCGCTCGGCGCCCGTCGCGACGGGTGGTCCGAGCGCCCGGTCCCGGCTGGCTCCTCGGTGCCGGCCGGCTGTCCCGCGTCGTTCATCCGTCCCCCTCGCTCGTCGAGCGCCCCGCCTCCACGCTACCGAGGGATCGGCGCTCCGGCCGCGCTCCCAGACTGCACCGCCAAGCTCGAGCACAGGGGGGTCCACATGCACGAACACCGCCGCCACTGGCCGTGGCCCGTCGTCCTGCTCGCCGGCGCGCTGATCGGCGCCGCCGAACCGTTCGGCATCATCGGTGAGGCCTGGATCGCCGACCCGACCGTCGACGAGCCGATCGTGACCCCGACCGACTGGTGGCCGCCGGACTCGTCGTTCCTCGGCCTGCTCGCCGTGCTCGGAGTCCCCCTCGGAGCAGTCCTCGGCGTCCTGGTCGCGGCGACGCTGTTCGCGCTCGCCCGGGTCGTCGACGATGCGCTCGGTGTCCTGCCCGCGGCCGTGGTCTGCGGTGTGCTCGCGGCGGGTGTGGCCGGGTTCCTGGGCCTGCCCCTCGCCGCCGTGGTGCAGCCGCCGCCGGTGACGATGCCCTTCGTCCTCACCGCCGCAGGTCTCGCCGGCTTCCTCCTGACCGCGGGGGCGCTGGGGACCCTCCGCCGCCCCGTCGCGAACGACTGACCACGCTGAGCCGATCGCCACCGCTCAGTGCCACGTCCGCATCGCCACGACCACCGCGACCGGCAACGACACCGCGAGCACGATCCCCACGACGATCGCCAGTGCCCGCGCCACCCGGATCCCCTGCTGCCCCACCCAGATCAGCAGCAGGATCGCCGCCAGGTAGAGCGGCGGCACGAACAGCAGCGGCACGAAGCCGAGCCCGGTCCACTCGACGAGAGCGCCCGCGAGCAGCTCGTACACGGTGCAGCCGGCGGCCACCACGAGTGCGACCCACACGCTGACGGGTGCTCGACGTCCCGGCGCCGCGGCCGTCACGCGCTCACGCATCGTCGTCGTACCCGTCACCGGGCCCTCCGGCCAGACAGGTCGTCTCGATCATCACGTCACCCGAGGTCCGGGTCACGCCCGCGTTCCCCTCCGCGAGCCAGTCGTCACCGACCACCCTGATGTCCCACCCGAGCGGATCGGCGTCACGGAGCCCGGCGTCGAGGAAGACCTCGCGGACCGGAGCCAGACGCCCTTCGGCCTGGTCCTGCGGCAGGAGGTCGGCCTTGCGCTCCGCCTCGGTCTGCGGCTCCTCGTCCGCGTCCTCATCGGCAGGGAACGACCACCGCCACGTGTACTCCGTGCCCTGCTCGAGGTTCGACAGCGAGCAGCCGCGTGGGAACTGCACGACGTCGCCGGTCTCCGGGTCACCGCCCATCGCCCGCACCGCGCGCTCCCCCACGGCCGCGAGGTCCCGCTCGGCCTGCGCCGGCGTCCGGCTCGTCTCGGTCGCGGTCGGCGGCTGCGCCCGCTGCTCCTCCTCCGCCGCCCAGCTCTGCGCGACCCGCGTCGTCGGGTACCCGAGCGTCACGGCCGCGAGGACCACGAACACCGCACACCCGATCGGCCCGACCAGCGTCACCGACCGGTCGCGCCGACGCTGCACGAGCAGCAGGACCAGTCCGGTCAGCGGCACACCGGCGCACACGACCGTGACGACGATGCTCCCCCCGGTCTGCCCCGAGAGCGTGTGGGTGGAGTTCCCCGCGCCGTTGTACCCGGCGAGCGCGACGAGCAGCCACGCGATCCACCCCGCGGGCAGCAGCAGCCCGCTCGCCACGATCCACCAGATGCCGTTCCGCCGCCTCGGCGGCGACCACGCGACGTCGTCGACCATCGATCCCCCGTCCCCCACGACCACCGTACCGACCGGCCGGGAGGCACGTGACCAGCCCGCCCCGCGTCTCCCGTCCGCACGCACCGGCCGGGAGGCCCGCTGCCAGCCCGCCCCGTGCCTCCCGTCCGTCTCCCGGTCGCCTGCCGAACAGCACCCGCCGGGTGCGGACGAGCGGTCCGGAACGGCGCCCGGCCGATCCGCCTACGCTCGAACGAATGCCCGCCCCGCACCACCCTGCCGACCAGCCGTCGTCGTCCGACGGGTTCATCCGCGTCCGTGGCGCCCGTGAACACAACCTGCAGGACGTCGACGTCGACATCCCCCGCGACCGGATCGTCGCCTTCACCGGTGTCTCCGGCTCGGGCAAGTCGAGCCTGGCCTTCGGCACCGTCTTCGCCGAGGCACAGCGTCGCTTCCTCGAGTCCGTCGCGCCGTACGCCCGACGGCTCATCGCGCAGGGTTCGACACCGCACGTCGACGAGATCACGGGTCTGCCCCCGGCGGTCGCCCTGCAGCAGCGCCGCGGCGCCCCGAGCACCCGCTCGACCGTCGGCACCCTGACGACGTTGAGCAACTCGGTCCGCATGCTCTACTCGCGCGCCGGCACCTACCCCGAGGGCGCCGAGCAGCTGTACTCCGACTCGTTCTCGCCGAACACCGTCGCCGGGGCGTGCCCGCGCTGTCACGGCCTCGGCACCGCGCACGAGGTGACGGAGGCCTCGGCGGTGCACGACCCGTCGCTGTCCATCCGTGAGGGCGCGATCACCGCCTGGCCCGGTGCGTGGCAGGGCAAGAACCTCCGCGACGTGACGGCGGTGCTCGGCTACGACATCGAGCGTCCGTGGCGGGAGCTCCCGCAGGAGGACCGCGACTGGCTGCTCTTCACCGAGGAGCAGCCCGTCGTCGAGGTCCACCCGAAGCGCGACCGGGTGGCGAAGCCGTACAAGGGCCGGTTCTGGAGCGCCCGGCAGTACACGCTGCACACCCTCGCCGACTCCCAGAGCGAGACCCAGCGGAACAAGGCCCTGCGCTTCGTCGAGTCCGGCCCGTGCCAGCTCTGCCACGGCTCCGGGCTGACTAGGGCAGCCCTCGCGGTGACGTTCGGCGGCCTGTCGATCGCCGCGTTCAACGCACTGCCGCTCGCACAGGTGGCCGAGGTCCTGCGCCCCGCAGCCGAGCTGAAGGACCCGTCGCCCGCGCAGAGTCGTGTGACGTCCGGGGAGCGGTCCGAGGTCGCGAAGTCGATCGCCACGGACCTGCTCGGTCGGGTCGAGGTGCTCGTCGGACTCGGCCTCGGGTACCTCGGGCTCGACCGGGCGACGCCGACGCTCTCCCCCGGTGAGACGCAGCGCCTGCGGATCGCGACGCAGCTCCGGTCGGGGCTGTTCGGCGTGGTCTACGTGCTCGACGAACCGAGCGCAGGGCTGCACCCGGCGGACGCGGAGTCCCTCGTGCAGGTCCTCGACGACCTCCGCGCCAGCGGCAACAGCGTCTTCGTGGTGGAGCACGACATGGACATCGTCCGGCGTGCGGACTGGATCGTGGACGTCGGCCCCGGTGCCGGTCCGGGCGGCGGGCGGGTGCTGTACAGCGGCCCGCCCGAGGGCCTGGCCGGCGTCCCCGAGAGCGTCACGCGGCGCTACCTGCAGCCCCGGACCTCGCCCGTCGAGCACGAGCAGCGCGAACCCGTGGGCACGCTCGAACTCCGTGGCCTCACCCTGCACAACCTGCGCGGCCAGGACGGGAACGGGCTCGACGTCGACCTGCCCCTCGGGGTGTTGACCGCGGTGACCGGGGTCTCCGGCTCGGGCAAGTCGTCGCTCGTCGGTGGGGTGCTGCCGTCGGTCGCGACGCGGCACCCGCTCGTGTCCCGCGTCGTCGAGGTCGACCAGAAGCCGATCGGCCGCACACCCCGCTCGAACCTCGCGACCTACACGGGCATGTTCGACGCAGTGCGCCAGGCCTTCGCCGCGACCGACGACGCCCGGGAACGCGGCTGGACCGCCGGCAGGTTCTCGTTCAACGTCGAGGGCGGCCGCTGCGAGGTCTGCCAGGGCGAGGGCTCGGTCTCCGTCGAGCTCCTGTTCCTGCCGGGCAGCTGGGCGCCGTGCCCGGAGTGCCACGGTGCCCGGTACAACGCCGAGACGCTCGAGGTCCGCCGGGCCGGCTCGACCGTCGCGGACGTCCTCGGCATGACCGTCGACGAGGCATCGGACGCCCTCGCCGACCTGCCCGCCGCCGCCCGCGCGCTGGATGCCCTGCGCAGCGTCGGCCTCGGCTACCTCCGACTCGGGCAGCCCGCGCCGGAGCTGTCCGGCGGCGAGGCCCAGCGCATCAAGCTCGCCACCGAACTCCAACGCGCACGGACCGGTCACACGCTCTACCTGCTCGACGAGCCGACCACGGGCCTGCACCCGGCGGACGTCGAACTCCTCACCGCGCAGCTCCAGCGGCTCACCGACGCAGGGAACACCGTCGTCGTGGTCGAGCACGTGATGACGGTCGTCGCGCAGGCGGACCACGTCGTCGACATGGGTCCGGCCGGTGGTGACGAGGGCGGCCAGGTCGTGGCATCCGGGACACCGCGCGAGGTCGCGGCGTCCGCCACGAGCCGCACGGCGCCGTACCTGCGGGCAGCGCTCGGGAGCTGATGGACGGGAGGCGCGGTGCCTGCCCGCACCGTGCCTCCCGTCCACCGTGACGCACGCCGACTGCCATCCGGCGCACGCCCGCCGGCGTCCCGTGTCCGCCCCCTCGGTCCGGACACGAGGCGCCCGCGCGCACGGCACCGGGACCGACGACGTCCCGGCGTCCGCACGCCCTGCCCGCTCGGGGCCGGTCAGCGCACCCCCGCCGGCGCGGCAGGTGCGGCAGGTGCGGCAGGTGCGTCCACCCACGCCCCCAGGGTGTGGTCGTAGCAGGTGCTGTTGTCGATCGTCGACCGGTCGACCACCGGCCCGGCCGTCACCCTCCGGTCCACCCGCTCGGGGTCCGGCGCAGCGTCGGCGAGCAGGCGTGTGTAGTCGTGGTGCGGGTCGAGGATGACCGCGTCCGACGGACCGCGCTCCACCACGCGACCGCGGTAGAGCACCAGGATCTCGTCGGAGAAGTGCCGCGCGGTGGCCAGGTCGTGCGTGATGTACAGGACGGCGAGGTGGTCCTCGCGCTGCAGCCGCCCCATCAGGTTGAGCACGCTCAGGCGGATGGAGACGTCGAGCATCGACACGGGTTCGTCGGCGATGAGCACCTGCGCACCGGGTGCCAGCGCACGGGCGATCGCGACGCGCTGCCGCTGTCCACCGGAGAGCTCGTGCGGGCGTCGCTCGGCGAAGTCCTCGTCGAGGTTGACCCGGTCGAGCAGTTCGCGGACGCGTTCCCGGGTCTCGTCCGCACCGCGCGTGCGGTGGTGGAGCTGCAGCGGCCGGGCGATGTGGTGCTCGATCGAGTGGAACGGGTTGAGCGACGCGAAGGGGTCCTGGAAGACCATCTGCACGTGCCGCCGGTACATGCTCCCGACGACGGGCGTGCCGTCCTCGAGCCGGACGTCGATCGTCCCGCTCGACACGGACTCGAGCTTCGCGAGCATCCGGGCGATCGTGGACTTGCCCGAGCCGGACTCCCCCACGAGCGCGACGGTCCGGCCGGGCAGCAGCTCGAAGGACACGTCGTCGACGGCGCGCAGCGTGTTCCGGCGCAGGCCCTTGCGGACGTGGAAGTCCTTGGTCAGGTGGTTGACGGTGACGCTGGTCACGATGCGACCTCCTCGAGACCGAGGCCCGTGCGGATGAAGTCACCGCGGGCTCCGGACAGGCTCGGGAACGACCGCAGCAGGCGCTGCGTGTAGGGGTGCTGCGGCTCGTGCTGGATCCGCGCGGCGGTGTCGCACTCGACGACCTCGCCGCGGAGCATGATCGCGATCCGGTCGCTGATCTCGAGCAGCAGCGGCAGGTCGTGCGTGATGAACACGACCGCGAAGCCGAGCTCGTCCCGCAGCCGGACGATCTCGCGCAGGATCTCGCGCTGCACGACGACGTCGAGCGCGGTGGTCGGCTCGTCCATGATCATCACCTGCGGCTCGAGCAGCATCGCCATCGCGATCATGACGCGCTGCCGCATGCCGCCGGACAGCTCGTGCGGGTAGGCGGTGATGCGTGACGGGTCGACGCCGACCCGTCGGAGCGCGTCCTCGGCGATCGCCCGACGCTCCTTCCTCGGCATGCCCTTCCGGTGCTCGACGAGGGCGTCGTCGAGCTGCGCCCGGATCGTGGTGACCGGGTTGAGCGCGTTCATCGCGCCCTGGAACACCATGGACAGCTTCGACCAGCGGACCGCCCGGAGCCGCTCGTCGCTCAGTCCGAGCAGGTCGACGTCGGTGCCGTCGCGGTCGTGGAACGTGATGCTGCCGGACGCCACCTTGGCCGGCGGCTTGTGCAACCGGGTGATGGCGTAGGCGAGGGTCGTCTTGCCACAGCCGGACTCCCCCGCGAGGCCGAGGATCTCCCCCGGTGCGAGCGACAGCGACACGTCCTTGACGGCGTGCACCGGTCGCTCGGTCTCGTAGACGACGTCGAGGTGGTCGATGGTGAGGACGGCATCTCGGGTCACGAGGCGACCCCCTTCCGGTCGGTGGTCTTGACGTCGCGCCGCGCCTTCCGCTCACGTCGACGCTGAGCCCGCACGTTGGCGAGCCGCGGGTTGATGACCTCGTCGATGGAGAAGTTGACGAGGGACAGGCCCATGCCGAGCAGCGCGATGAGCAAGCCCGGCGGTACGAACCACCACCAGGCGCCCTGGGCGAGCGCGAACCCGTTCTGCGCGTAGAAGAGCATCGTGCCGAGCGTCGACGAGTTCGACGCGCCGAGCCCCAGGAACGACAGGCCGGCCTCGCCGAGGATCGCGGCGATCACCGCGAACACGAACTGCGATGCGAGCACCGGCAGCAGGTTCGGCAGGATCTCCACGGCGATGACCCGCCACGGCCGTTCACCGGCGACCCGCGCCGCCGAGACGTAGTCGCGGCTGCGGATCGACATCGTCTGCGCGCGCAGGACGCGGGCGGACCCGGCCCACGACGTGATCGCCAGGACGATCGCGATCGTCCACAGCCCACGCGCCTCCTGCGGGACCAGGCCCGAGATGACGATGACGAGCGGCAGACCGGGGATCACCAGGAAGACGTTCGAGAAGAGCGAGAACGCCTCGTCCATGATCCCGCCGAGGTACGCGCCGAGGATGCCGAAGAACGCCGACAGCACGGTCGCGAGCACCCCGACGATGAGCCCGATCTGCAGGCTGCCCCGGGTGGCGTAGGCCAGTTGCGCGAGGACGTCCTGACCGGTCTGGGTGGTGCCGAGCAGGTTCTCGCCGGTCGGCGGCTGCATGCCGGAGTCGCGGATCGCGTTCGGGTCGCCGACCAGGAACGGGCCGAGCAGCCCGAACGCGGTGACGCCGAGGATGAGCACGATGCCGGTGACGAGCCACGGGGTCATCGTGGGCAGGAAGCGGCGGAGGCCGCCGCGGGTCTTCGCCGAGCGTGCCGTCGCGATGCTGCGCGTCGAGTGGCCGTCGGCCTCCTCGGCGAGCGCACCGACGGTGGGCTCGGTCTCCTCTTGGATGTTGGTCACGGTCGAGTCCTCCTAGCTCCGGGCCCGGGTGCGCGGGTCGATGAGCCCGTACAGCAGGTCGACGACGAGGTTGGCGCCGAGCACGGCGAGGGTGATGAACAGGAAGATGCCCTGCATGAGCGCGTAGTCGTTGTTCGTGACCGCGGACAGGAGCTTCGACCCGATGCCCGGGTACGAGAACACCTGCTCGGTCACGACCGACCCCGACACGATGAAGCCGAGCGAGATCGCGAACCCGGCGACCGACGGCAGCACGGCGTTGCGGGCGGCGTAGTTGCGGAGCACCTTGCCGGGCGGCAGGCCCTTCGCGAGCGCCGTGGTGATGTAGTCCTCGGACAGCGTCGACACCATCATGTTCCGCATCCCGAGCAACCAACCGCCGAGCGATGCGAGCACGATCGTCGCCGCCGGCAGCACGCCGTACTCGAGCGCGGACATGAGGAACGGACCGTTGAACCCCGGGTCCAGGACGACGTCGTAGCCGCCCTGGGCCGGGAACAGGTGGATCCCCGTGGCGAAGAAGTACACCAGGATGAGCGCGAGCCAGAAGTACGGCACCGCGGCGAGCAGCGTGGTGGCCGGGACGAACGAGTCGAGCCAGGTGCCGGGCTTCCAGCCGACGAAGGCCCCTAGGGCGACGCCGATGACCGCGGCCAGGACGGTCGCGATGCCGACGAGGGCGATGGTCCAGGGCAGCGAGCTCCCGATCACCTCGGTGACGGGTGCGGGGAAGTAGCTCACCGACACCCCGAGGTCACCGCGGAACACGTTGCCCAGGTACTGCCCGTACTGCGCGATGAGCGGCTGCGAGGAGTCGCCACCGAGGAGCAGCTGGTACGCCTCCCTGGTCTCCGGGGTGACCTGGCCGCCGCGCTGCTGGAGCTTGGCGAGCAGGATGTCCACCGGGTTCCCGGGCAGGAGCCGGGGGATGATGAAGTTCAGCGTCAGCGCCGCCCAGAGGGCGACGACGTAGAAGCCGATCTTGCGCAGGAAGTACTGCATGCGCGTGCTCCTCGGTCGCGGTCCGCCGTCAGCCCTTGACCGGCTTCAGGGCCTTGAACACCTCGGCGTTGTCCGGGCTCGCCCAGATCGCGGGGAAGGCGTACAGGTCGTCCTGGGTGGGCCAACCGGTGAACTTGGCGGTGTGCACCTCGCTCGTGGTGCCGCCCGTCATGATCGGGATGTAGGGCATGTCCTCGACGAGGTGCTGCTGGATCGTGTCGAACTCCGGCTGCGTCGCGGCGGTGTCCTCGGGGTCGATGGTCTTCAGCTTCGCGAGCGCCTCGTCCACCGCGGGGTTGCTGTACCGCGCACGGTTGGTCGACGCGGCCTCGCCGACCTCCGCGGTGTTCGACGTCGCGAGGTTGTTGTTGTACAGGTAGTAGGGGTTCGCGGTCGGACCCTGACCGAGCGAGTCGATGACGAGCTGGAACGTGCCCTTGGTCTTCTTGTCCGTCCACTCGTTCCACGACGACTGCTGTGCCTTGAGCTCGATGCCGGCGGCCTTGAGCTGCTGGGTCATCGTGTCGATGGCGGTGATGTAGTCCGTCCAGCCGGTGACGACCTCGACGGTCATGGACAGGCGCTGGCCGTCCTTCGCGTAGATGCCGTCGGAGCCCTTCGCCCACCCGGCGTCCTCGAGGGTGGCGGCTGCCGCGTCGAGGTCCGGCGAGTTCGCCATCACCGCCGGCTCGACGTCCTTCGAGATCATGTCCTCCTGCAGCGTCGTCAACGCGAAGGTCGGCGAGATGTCGCTGGCGGTGTTCGCGAACGCCAGCGAGTTGAGCTGCTTGCGGTTGATCGCGTCGGCGACGGCGTGGCGGACGGCCGGGTCGGTCTGCGGGCCGGAGCACCCGAGCGCCGTGTCGGCGCAGGTGATGAGTGCCATCTGGTTCTGCCCGATCGTGATGCCGTCGTAGCCGGGGTAGTTGCCCTTGATGTCGTCCATGTTCGGGACGGGGCCGGTCTGCCAGTCGATCGAACCCTGCTTCAGGGCGTCGGCACCGGCCGTGTTGCCGGAGAGCGACAGGTAGCGGACGGTCTTCACGGCGGGTGCGCCGCCCCAGTAGTCCTCGTTCGCCTGCAGGGTGAACGCCTGCGCCTTGAAGTTCCCGAGCGTGTACGGCCCGGTGCCGACGGGCTCGCGCATGACGTCGGTCGCCGGGTCGACGTCCTTCCAGAGGTGCTCGGGCACGATCCAGGTCTTGCCGAGCAGGTTCGGGCCGAGCACGAACGACGGCTCGTCGAACGAGACGACGACGGTGGATTCCCCCTCGGCCTTCGCCGTGCCCGAGTAGCCGATCGAGTTGATCGACTTGTTCTCCGCGAGCATGTCGAGCGTGAACACGACGTCCTTCGCGGTGAAGGGCTCGCCGTCGCTCCACGTGACGCCGTCGCGGAGCTCGATGGTGAGCTGCGTGCCGTCGGCGTTCCACTCGTAGCGCTCCCCGAGGAGCGGCTTCGGCTCGTTCGTGTTGGCGTTGGTGACGAAGAACAGGCCCTCGTAGATCGTCCCGATGCCGCCGATGTTGGACGGGGACCACGGGTTGAAGTTGATCTGGTAGTCGCCGGACTGTCCGGTGTAGGCGACGAGGGTCGATGCGGAGTCGGACGACGCCGCGTTCCCGCTCGAGCTGCACCCCGTGAGTGCCAGTCCTGCGGTGGTGACGAGGGCCGCGGCTGCGATGGCGAGCCGCCGTGAACGGTTGAGTGCTGACATCGTTGTCCTCTCGGGCTGCTCCGTCGCAGTCCAGTTCGTTGACGGCGATTGTTACACGGCTAAACTAACCCGGTCAAGCATCCGCACGACGATCTGAGGAGGCGCGATGGAGCGCACTACACTGGACGGCCCCTGGACCCTCGAGGCGGTGACCGGACCGGCGGAGTCCGAGCCCTTCCGGTCCCCCACCGAGGCGGTGGTGCCGGGGTGCGTGCACACCGACCTGCTCCGCGCGGGACGGATCCCGGACCCGTTCGACGGCGACGGCGAGGCGGCGACGCAGTGGATCGGCGACACCGTGTGGCGCTACCGTCGGACCTTCACCTGGGACGGCGAGCGCACCGAGGAACGACACGACCTGGTGGCAGGGGGGCTCGACACCCTCGCCACGATCGAACTGAACGGGCTCGTCGTCGGCACGAGCGCGAACCAGCACCGCTCGTACCGGTTCCCCGTCGGGCACCTGCTCCGACCGGGCGACAACGAGCTCGTGGTCACGTTCGACGCGCCGGTCCCGGCCGCCGTCCGCCTGTCGGAACAGCACGGAGGCGAACTCCCCCACGTCAACCACCACCCGTACAACGCACTCCGGAAGAATGCGTCGAACTTCGGCTGGGACTGGGGCGTCGACGTCGCGACGAGCGGCATCTGGCGGTCGATCGGCATCGAGTCATGGAGCGGCACCCGCATCGCAGCAGTCCGCCCCCTCGTCGACGTCGACGGCACCAACGGCGTGCTCAGCGCGCACGTCGACGTCGAGCACGCCCGTACCCCGGGCGGGTTCCGCCAGCACATCGGCTCCGCGCCCGAGGTCGCGGGCACCACCGGCACCGGCCTGGAGGCGCGGGTCACCGTCTCCGGACACGGGACGTCGGTCACCGGGTCGCGTCCCGTCACCGGTGGTCGTGCCGCGGGGTCCGCAGCCGTGCGCCTCGAGCTCCCCGACGTCGCGGTCTGGTGGCCGCGCGGCCACGGCGAGCAGCCCCTGTACGACGTCCGCGTCGAGGTCGGCGACGACGTCTGGACCGGCCGCGTCGGCTTCCGGACGGTCACGCTCGACACCGCTGCCGACGCGGGCGGTGCACCGTTCCTGCTCCGGGTGAACGACGAGCCCGTGATCGTGCGCGGAGCGAACTGGATCCCGGACCACGCGTACCTCACCGAGATGAGCCCGGAGCGGTACACCGAACGGATCGACGACGCGGTCGAGGCGAACGTCAACCTGCTCCGGATCTGGGGCGGCGGGATCTACGAGTCCGACGACCTCTACGACCGCTGCGACGAACTCGGCGTGCTCGTGTGGCAGGACTTCCTGTTCGCCTGTGCCGCCTACGCCGAGGAGCCCTGGCTCGCCGTCGAGGTCGAGCCCGAGGTCCGCGAGGCCGTGACCCGGCTCAGCCCGCACCCCTCGCTCGTGGTCTGGAACGGCAACAACGAGAACCTCGTCGCGTACGCCGAGTGGGGCTGGCGCCCGTCGCTCGTCGGGCGGACCTGGGGCAACGGGTACTACCGGTCCCTGCTGCCCGCGATCGTCGCCGAGCTCGACCCGACCCGCCCGTACACGCCCGGGTCCCCGTTCTCGTTCGACGAGTACCTGCACCCGAACGACGACCGCAACGGCACCGTGCACATCTGGGACGTCTGGAACACCAAGGACTACACCGCCTACGCCGACTGGCACCCCCGGTTCGTCGCCGAGTTCGGGTACCAGGGGCCGCCGGCCTGGTCCACGCTGACCGCGGTGGTGCACGACGAACCGCTCGACCCGGACGGCCACGAGATGCTCGTGCACCAGAAGGCGCACGAGGGCAACCGGAAGCTCGCCGACGGCATGCGCGGACACCTGCCCGAGCCGCGGAGCATCGAGGACTGGCACTGGGCGGCGCAGCTGAACCAGGCGCATGCGATCCGGTTCGGCATGGACTGGTTCCGTTCCCGCACGCCGGACAACACCGGCATGGTGGTCTGGCAGCTGAACGACGACTGGCCCGTCGTCTCGTGGGCGTTGGTCGACCACGCCGGCCACCGCAAGCCGGTCTGGTACGCGGTCCGGCAGGCGTACCGTCCGGTTGTCGCCACCGTCCAGCGGTCGGAGGACGGCACCGGCACCGAGGTCGTCGTGGTCAACGCCGGCGCCGGGCCCGTCGTGGACGACCTCGTCGTCGAGCGGTGGTCCTTCGACGGCACGGTCCTCGCGACGACGAGCGCGTCCGTGACGGTCGCGCCGGCGGACGCGGTCCGGGTGCCGCTGTCGGCCGAGGTCGCCCGGTCGGAGGACCCCGCCGGCGAGGTCCTCGTCGTCACCGGCACCTCCTCCGGACGACGGGTGCACGACCTCACCGAGGTGGTGGACCAGCGCCTCGCACGCCGACCCTTCACGACCGAGGTGGAGCCGACCGACGACGGCGCCCGGGTCACGGTCACGGCGACCGGCTACGTCCGCGACCTGTCGCTCTTCCCGGACCGGCTCGTGGCGAGCGCCCGGGTGGACGAGGGTCTGGTGTCCCTGCTGCCGGGCGAGCAGGCCGTGTTCACCGTGTCGCGTGCGCCGGGCGTCGACGCCGGTGCGCTCGTCGGCCCGCTCGTCCTCCGGCACGCCGGCGACCTGCTGCACTGAGGGGCGGCCGCAGACGGCCCCCTCCGGCCGAGGCTCGCGCAGCCGGACACCTTCGCGGTCCTGGACCGCGAAGGTGTCCGCCTGGCCGAGGCTCGGCGGCCGTCGGATGGGAACCGCGACTCAGACCGCCTGCGCCTCGAGCACCAGTGCGGTCCCGGGCGCGAGCGACGGCAGCCGGACGCCCAGGTCCTCGAGCACGGCTCCGGACAGCTCGACGCTCCCCCGCTCCAGCCACGGCGTCCGCGTGACGTCGACGCCCTCCGGGACGCGCAGGCCGCTCACCGGCGCCACCCGGTAGCGCCGCTCGCGGTCGAGCCCGCGGAAGCGCAGCGGCACCGCGAGCGCCCGCGGTCCGGTCTCGGTCCGCACGACCCGCGCGAGTGCCCGGTCGCGGTCGGCACCGACGACGACCGTCGTCGCGAGACCGGCGTCGCCGAGGTCCACGTGGTGCACGCGCCCGGAGTGCAGCAGCCCGCGCTCCCGCTTGTACAGCGCCGTCCACTCCCGCAGCCGGTCCCGCTCGGCGGGCGTGCAGCGCGTGACGTCGGTCTCGATGCCGGCGCTGCCGAACAGCGACACCGCCATCCGGAAGTCCAGGTCGAGGTGTCGGCCCGTGGTGTGGGAGACCTCGGGGCCGACGTGCGAGCCGATCAGCTCCGGCGGCAGCAGCAGCTCCGTCCACCGCTGGATCGCGAGTCGCTCCATCGCGTCGTTCGAGTCCGAGGCCCACACCCGGTCGGTCCGCTCGAGCACACCGAGGTCCACCCGGGCACCACCGGACGCGCACGCCTCGATCTCGATCCACGGGTGCCGTCGCCGCAGCTCGTCCATCACCGCGTACACCCCGCGGGTGTGGGCGCCGAGGCCGACCCGTCCCGCATGCACGGTCTGCACGACGTCGCGGTTCTGGTCCCACTTCACGAAGTCGACGTGGTGCTCCTCGATCACCGCGGACATCCGGTCGAGCACGTGTTCGCGGACCTCGGCGCGGGCGAAGTCGAGCGTGTACTCGTGCCGCCAGGTCCGCGATGCGCCGGGGTCCTGCAGGAACCAGTCCGGGTGCGCCTCGGCGAGCGCGGAGACCGGGCTGACGCACTCCGGCTCGAACCAGAGCCCGAAGTCCATGCCCAGCGCCCGGACGCCGTCGACGAGCGGGCCGAGCCCGTCCGGCCAGACCGCGGCGTCGACCGTCCAGTCACCGAGCGACGTGGTGTCGGACCTGCGGCCGGTGAACCAGCCGTCGTCGAGGACGAACCGTTCGACCCCGACGTCCGCCGCCGCTCGGGCCAGGTCGAGCAGCGGCTCCAGCTCCTGCCGGTAGTACACCGCCTCCCACGTGTTGAGGACGACCGGTCGCGGGGTGGTCGGGTGCCCGGACCGCGCTCGCAGCGAGTCGTGCAACCGAGCGGACAACCCGTCGAGCCCGGCGTCGCTCCAGACGAAGACCGTCTCGGGAGCGGAGAAGGTCTCACCTGGTCGCAGGACCACCTCGCCCGCGCGCACCAGTTCGCCCGCGCCGAGCAGGGTCCGCGCCTCCGCCAACCGGTCGATGCGGTGCACGGTGTCCGCGCTCCACGCGGGGTGCACCGCCCACAGCTCGCCGAGTGCGTCGTCGAACCCGGCCGTACCGAGCGCCGTCAGCGTCGGGGCGTCGTGTCCGGTGCGGCCACGACGGCTCTCGCGCACGTGCACCCCGTCGGTCAGCCTCCTCCGCTGCGGGGTCCGCTCGCGCGTCCACTTCCCCGCCAGGTCGAGCACCTCGGCCGCACGGTCCCCGATCGGCAACACGGCTTCGAGTGCCGACAACTCGACGTCCTCGTCGCCGGTGTTCGTCACCGTCTGCCGCACCCGGAGCACACCAGCGGCGTCGAGGGCGAGGACGATCGACAGCGTCAGCTCGTCCGACGTCGCGTCGACGACGAGCTCGGCGTCGGTCCCGGCGACCGCGGCCTCGTCCCAGACCGGCACGAGCGGCCGTCCGCCGACCTGCCCCGCGATCCCCGGCCGTCCCTCCCACCCGTCGTGCTCGGTGGGCAGGAGCGTGAGCGGCCACGCGGCGTCGTAGGCACTCGGCGACACCGCCCGGTCCTGTGCGAGCACGAGGTCGGCCGTGTCGGACGCCGGCAGCGCTCCGGTATCACGGCCCCAGTGCAGCACCTCGGGCAGCCCGTCGGGTCGGGTCGCGAGCACCAGCCCCACGCCACCACCCCGCAGCGCGTGCACCACCCGTTGCGGGACCCCGGTCGCGGAGCCGACACGATCGACGACGGTCATGCCGTCGCCGCCTCGAGCAGCACGCGGACGCCGCCGGCAGGCACGACGGTCTCCGGACCGTGCTCGGAGTCGTCCAGCAGGTCGGTACCGGACGCGACGACGGTGACGTCGTCGTCGCGGTGGTTGAGGAGGAACAGGAGGCCGGAGCCGTCGTCGCGGACGCGACGCACCGCCTCCAGGCCGGGAGGCGCGGTGACCGTCCGCGGGACCGCCCGCTCCTCGACGATCCGGTCCACGAGCCGCTGCACGCCGTCCTGGTCGAGCATCGCGGAGACGTACCAGGCGCCGCCGCCGACGGCGCGGCGGGTGACCGCCGGGCGACCGGCGAGCGGACCGTCGACGTGGCCGAGCACCACGTCGGCGTCCTCCACCACGAGGTCCTCGGCCCAGTCGGTGACGCGCGTGCCGTCGTCGAGCCGCGCGTGTTGGTCGCGTTGGAGCGGGACGAACTCCTCCGCCCAGACACCCAGGACGTCCCGGAAGGCACCCGGGTACCCACCGGTCAGCACCCGAGCGGTCTCGTCCACGATGCCCGACGCGTAGGTGACGAGCAGGGTCGCACCGCGGTCGACGACCGCACGGATCCGCGCTGCCGAGGCGGCGTCGACGACGAACAGGGTGGGCAGGACGACCACGTCGTAGCCGCTGAGGTCGGCGTCGAGGGGCACCACGTCGGTGGTGACCTGGCGACGCCAGAACGCGGTGTGCCACGCTCGGACCTCGTGCCCGTACCGCAGCCCGCGGTGCGGCTTGAGCCCGGCCTGCAGCGCCCAGCCCGAGACCTCGTCGACGACGATCGCGACCCGGGCTGGTTCGACCGGTGCGCCCTGCGCCGGCGCCAGCGCCGCGAGTGCTCGGCCGAGCTCGCACACCTCCCGCCAGACCCGCGTCCGGGTGCCGGCGTGCGGGACCATCGCGGAGTGGAACTGCTCCGCCCCGGCGGTCGAGGCGCGCCACTGGAAGAAGAGCGCGCCGTCGGAGCCCCGAGCGACGTGCGCGAGGGAGTTCCGCACGAGCTCGCCGGGCTCCTTCGCCCGGTTGCGCTGCTGCCAGCTCGGGCCACCGGTCGAGTGCTCCATGAGCAGCCACGGCGTGCGGCCGCGCGCGATGCCGCGCATCCGGTCGGCGGCCACCGCGAGGTCCTCGGCCCGGTCCGGGTCGTCGACGAGCGTGTAGTGGTCGTTCGCCGGGATGGCGACGTGGCGAGCCCACGCGGCGTAGTCGACGACGTGCGAGCCGGCCCCGACCATGAAGTTCGTCGTGACGGGCACGTCCGAGTACTGCTCGATGACCTCCCGCTCGGCGCTGTAGTGCGCGAGGAGGGCGTCCGACGAGTACCGCTCGAAGTCGAGTGCGACGCCGGGGTTCGGCGCGCCGCCGACACCGCGCGGCGGCGAGACCTCGTCGAACGACGTGTAGGTGTGGCCCCAGAAGGCCGTGCCCCAGGCCGCGTTCGCCGCGTCGACGTCGGTGTACCGCTCGCGCAGCCACCGCCGGAAGTCCGATGCCGACACCTCGCAGTAGCAGCGGGCGTTGCCGCCACCGAGCTCGTTGCTGACGTGCCACAGCCGCACCGCCGGGTGCCGGCCGTAGCGCTCGGCGATCGCGTCGACGATGCGCAGCGCGTGCGCCCGGAACACCGCGGACGCCGGGCACCAGCCCAGTCGGCCGCCGGGGCGTTCGCGCCGTTCGGTGGCGTCGACCGGGAGCACCTCGGGGTGCGCCGTGAGCAACCAGTTCGGCGGAGCGGCCGTGGGGGTGGCGAGGTCGACCGCGATGCCGTTGGCGTGCAGCAGGTCGAGCACCTCGTCGAGCCACGACCAGGTGTACTCGCCCGGCGATCGTTCGAGCAGCGCCCAGGAGAACACGCCGACGGTGACCAGGTTCACCCCGGCCTCGCGCATCAGGCGGACGTCCTCGTCCCACACCTCGCGCGGCCACTGCTCGGGACTGTAGTCACCACCGAAGGAGAGCCCCCCGGTGGGCCAGGGCACGGAACGAGCAGCGGTCACGACATCTCCTTCGACGGTGGACACGACCAGCATCCCGTCCGCCGAGGACCTTTGTCAACTTGTGTAACTAAGCGGTTGCACGAGCCCGTTCAGGAGCGAAGCGACCGCCGGATCGCCAGCACGGCGGCCGCCCTGGCCCACTCCGAGAACTCGAACGGCTGCACGACGACGGTGACGGCCGCCTCGTACGGACGCAGCCCGCGCCGGAAGGCCTCGTCGACCTCGGCCCGAGCGATGTCGTACACCGGCAGGCCGTCGCCGGTCAGGACGATCGACTCCGGGTCGACGAGCGTGACGACCGTCGACAACAGCGCGCCGAGGGCGGTACCGGCGTCCCGGAGCGCCTGCAGCGCCCTCGGCTCGCCGGTGCGGGCGCGCTCCACGACCTCGTCGTAGCCCTCGTCGACCGCCCCCGCGTTCCGGGCGATGATCGAACTCGGCAGGTAGCTCGACACGCACCCGTGGTGCCCGACCCCGCAGTCGGGGCCGCCGCCGTAGACCGGCAGGTGGCCGACCCGGCCGAAACGCCCGTGCGCACCCTCCGACACCTCGCCGTTGGTCACGAGGCCGAACCCGACGCCGGTCCCGACGGTGACGAGCGCCATCGACCGCACCCCGTCGCCCGCACCGATCCAGTGCTCCTTCGCCGTGAGGGCGTCCACGTCGTTGGACGCGTACGTGACCAGCCCGGTCGCGGTCTCGAGGAGACCCGACAGCGGGACGTCGCGCCACCCGAGGAACTGGGACACCTCGACGACGGAGACACCGCCCCGGGTGACGACGTCACCGGGCACGGACACGCCGAGCGCACAGATCGCCGGCGACGCTGCGCGGAGCTCCCGGACCACCTCGGTCACCTGCCGCACCAGCGCCTGCGGTCCGGTGTCCGTCACGGCCTCCTCGTGCAGGGCCAGGACACGTCCGCCGAGGTCCGTGACGGCAGCGTAGAGGCGGTCCGCGGTCAACTTGATGCCGAGGAACTCCCACGCGCCCGAACTCGCTCGCAGCAGCTCCGAGGGACGCCCGGTGACGCCCCGGAGACCCGTGCCGACCTCGGTCACGAACCGGTGCTCCTGCAGGGTCCGGACGGCTCGTGTCAGACTCGCGCGTGAGAGCCCGAGCGACCGGGCGATCTCCGCACGCGACAGCACTCCGTGCACGAGGATCTCCCGCAGTGCTGCTCGCGTGGCATCGGTCAACGCCGGCCATGCGGCTCCCGGCTCCGGCGGCGCGACCTCGCGGTGATCGCTCATCGCTCTCCTTCGTCGTCGGCCGATCATACTGCCGACCGCTCCCCCGGCGATCGCGCTGCAGTTCGCCGGGGTCGGCCCGTTAACGCAGGAAACCCCTGACCGG